>JBMNFV010000001.1:0-706112 GCA_050949505.1 Patescibacteria group bacterium
ATTACCTTTCTATTATACCTTTCCCATTTGTTTATAACAAATTGACTAAACCTTCTGAAACACAAATAAATGCTCATGCATAATGAGCAAAAAGTTGCTTTGCTTTGATTTTTCTACCCAAAACCCAGTGGCTTGGCAATTATATTGTCGCTTTATAATATCCTCCTTCAGTTTAAAACCAGCCCGAAGAAAGCGATCCATGACCTGGTAGGCTAATGGTTGATACATTTTTTGACGACGAGTGTCACCAATTAAAATAGCGCAAAACTTTCCTGGCTTAAGAATGCGGTAAAGTTCTTTTGCTACTTTTTCCATCTCATTGGCAAATTCCTCTAGGTTATGAATATTGGAGAGGTCTTCCTTAATTTTTCCTTCACTATATTTAATAATATCAGCATAAGGAGGATGAGTAAGAATGAGATCAATGCTCTCATCTTTAGCTTTATTAAGATTACGGGCATCTCGCTTTAAAACTTTTTGCCAAGACTTATTTTCAACCTGAAACTTCAAGCTTTCTCTCGTTCTCTGTAGAGCTGCATCATTAACATCTGAACAAATAATATTACGATTAAGTATTTTAGCCTCTATCGCTGTTGTTCCTCCGCCAATCATGGGGTCGAGTAAAACGTCTCCTTCATTGGAATAACGAAGAATTAAATTCCGCACAACTTCTGGTGCCCAATTGCCTCGCCAATCTGACCGATGAGTGGCCCAGTTTCCTCGCCGCGGAAAGGCCCACACTGTCGTGCACTCAAGTGCAAACTCTTCTGGATGTAGTGTTATCTTCTTGGTCATTTTTACCAAGTTAATTTATCTAAAATCCCTTCCTCAAGCATGTTTAAGTTAAATATCTTTCCTTGATTATTATTAAAAGTTTCTTCAAGTGGTCGCTTTGTTGACTGCCAGCCAAAACCATCGGTAATCCAGATAAATTCTATCCCTTGCTTCTTTAGCTCGTCATACAACCCCCGGAATTCACCACAGACTGTTTTTATTTTTGTCCCCCCGCCATTAAAAAAGTTTGTTTCCAATAATTTAATACTTCTTGTTTGAGGATTATAAATAGCGAAGTCAAAAATTCTTTCAGACTTATCAACCTTAATCTCTAGGCCCCATTGCTCTTTAATGTTAGTAGCGCGAGCTTGGGCTAGATACTCGTATCCTCGTTTTTTAGTAAAGTTTTTGATATAGGGCTCTACTATCTCCTCCATGATCATTCCGCCTCGGTTCTTACGTCCATGACTATCTAAGCCCACCTCAACGCCCATAACATAGTCAACTAGATTCTTAACACCATCCCTTTGAAACAATCTAACTAGTCCTGACTCTTTAAGAAATTTAAAATATTTATCTGCATCATTATCGTTATTAGTAAAATCAAAAAACTCAGACTCCTTTGTGTCTTGGTTATAAATTTCTAAGTTATTATCCCGCACCGCTAATAAAACTGGCAAAGCAGTAATAATATCAGGATTCGTTTTATATAATTTAACAAACTCTTCTTTTAAGTTATCCTTACCTAGTAAATAATTAAGCTTATTAAGTGATATTTCTAAGGCTGAAGTATTAGCTGAAACTTTATCCCAATTTATAAAATAATCCCAGGTTTTAATAGAATTTTTAAAACTACCTACTAAGTTGGCAAATTCTTTATTCATCTATTTAGTAATTAGTTATTAAAACTTCACTAATCTTTCCTCGTCCCGAGGCCTTGGAATTAATTGCCCGACCAGCCTTCACCTTAGTTATTTTTATCCCCTTAATATTTGAATATATTTTATTAATAAACTGCGTGTCAGAATTAGAAAGCATAACAAAGCAGCCCCGCTGATGTAGCTCAACAAAAGTATCTCGCAGTTCTTCTTGTTCTTTTTCTAAAAACGTCTCCGAAGTATATGAAGTAAACGAAGCTGTTTTGCTAACCGGATAATACGGTGGATCAAAATAGATAAAGTCACCCTGCTTGGCTTTATTTAAAACCTTTTTATAGTCCTGCTTCTTGATGCTTACCCCCTTCAAGGCTTTTGCTACCTTGCGCAAATTTTCCTCATCACAAATTAATGGATTTTTATACTTCCCAAAGGGAACATTAAACTTTCCCTGACTGTTAACGCGATACATCCCATTAAAGCCCGTACGATTTAAGTAAATAAATCGTGAAGCTCTTTCTATCTCTGATAAATCTTCAGGAGACTTGGCTCGCATCTTTAAATAATACTCCTTATCATATTTATGCTGCTTAAGGGACTTGATTAAAGCTTCAACCTCTTTTTTAATAACCCTGTAAGTAGTAACTAATTCGCCATTTAAATCTGAGAGCTCTGCTTTCTTGGGTAGCAGATCAAAGAAGACTGCTCCCCCACCGACAAATGGTTCAAAATATGTGTTTGTCAGTGGATTAAAGTCATCTGGCGGATATAGTCTCAGGTTATTAAATTGCTTAAGAAGTTGTCTTTTGCCACCAACCCATTTTACAAAAGGCTTTGGCCTTTCCCCAACTATCCAAGCAGCATCTTCAAATAATTTGGACTTATTAGCAACCTGAAAAACATGCTGCGCATAAATCTTATTTATATTCAACTTTTCAGCTAAACTAGCAATTACTTGTGATTTATTCATAACTTTATTTCTATCATACCACAATGCACCTAAGGTTATTTTTAATTTATAATAAATTATTATTAAAACCCACTAATCAACCCTCCAAGGAAGTATCCCTAACTCTTTTATTATACACGACTATTGGCCTAAAACATAATTGACAAAAAAGCGAACAATCCCCTAGCCCAGACCCGTATAACTATAGTCAACCAAAACCACCCTAACTAACACAAAACAAGCTTATTGTAGCTTGCTTTTGATCCACTTCTTATAATGTATAAATCTAAAGTCATAAATTAGATCAAAACTAGAGACAATTTATGACTTAATGATGTTTTGCATTTTTTCAACCCCTTCATTGTTTTGCTTAATCAATTTTTCAATTCCTGAATGTAACCAGAAAATACTTTTTCCATTTTTATTGCACTTTCTATTAAAAACTTATTTATCTTTTCCCAATCCTCAGGATTAAAAGCATTAACTTCATTTATTTGAATGCCGATTCTCGAGGTAATTTTATCATCCATTCTTTTCCAGTCTAACTTAAAGCCAAGTTCTTTTTCAATCTCTACTTTTAATTTATAAAAATAATCAAATATTTTTTTATTCTCTCCTTGCTCTCCTTTATTAATATATACCTCCGAACGAGCATGCTTCTGTGTTATGACTAAATTAAGACTAACCCCACTCATCCCTAGAGCTACTCTTATCCATGAATCCTTGCTAGCGCTTGTATTGTCACACAGATTACTTTTTTTACTAATCTCTTTTAAAAACTGCATCCAAAACTGAAAGCGCTTACTATGCCTATTTTTTACTTCTTTTTGATTACTAAAATCATCAAAACTCTTTTTAGCCATACTAATAATGTAATCTTCAGCGTCCTTCATAGGAATAATTTGCTCTAAGTTTAAAAATAACTGATCTTCATGTTTGTGCACTGAAGCCTTAAAGCATTGGACTCTTAGGCCATAATTAAGTAGCCATATCGCCGTTGAAGTTACCTCTTTTCTAAATTTTCCTGCAACTACAATCACCCGTTGAGAATTTCCTATATTAACAATACTTTCATAGTCATCATCTCCGAAAAATTCTAACAGCAAATCTTCTGCCCTATCCTCCTTCCCTTCTTTTTTTAAATATTGATCAAATAACTCTTTTATATTTTGTATTTTTAAAGTTGAGCAATACGAGGCATATTTCAAAACCTGCCAAACAACATCTCGCCCAGAGTCATCTAGCTTATTCTCTATGATAACTAAATTTCCTTGTTTATCTAAAGCTAATAAATCCAATCTTTCATTAGTCTCCTCAAAGCCATCAAACTCTTTTTGAATTATTAAAAGCTCTTCCCCGAAGATACTTGGGTTATCAGATATCCACTCTTGCAAATCATAGCGCTCGCTAATTCCTAGCTCGTAAAATGTAGCAGAGCCTATTTTTTTTATCTTTTTTTTATTTTTATCAATTAAAAACATACTTTTCAATATTCTATCTATATTTCAAGGAAATCGCCCAAAGACTAACGATTCCCCTTTGATCGATTATGAGCCTTGCACAACATTTCACAATTTTTAATATCTGTTGCTCCACCCTTACTCCAGGCTGAAACATGATCAGCATCCATTTCTTCTAATTCCCATATTTTATCTTTATTAGCATCATGCCCTATGGCGCAATAAGAACAATTTGATTTATTCTTTTCTCTTGCTTTTCTCGTCTGCTCCTTATAAACCGTCCTTTTTGTTGCTTCATCAAAAACTCTAATATTAAGAAGCTTTGTGTCTACAGATCCTCCTAGTATATATTCAAACACCCCCTTGCGATTCTTAACATAAGGATCGCCATAAAGTCTCTTCACCTCTTCTGAAACCTTTGCTGGGTTATAAGATTTTTTATAATACCTCTCATAAAGAGTCCCCCAGTCTAATCCTTGCATCTCCTTTTCCACTTCCAAAAAGACGGCATCAGCCCAGTCTATAACCGTATTAAAATATGTTTTTAGCTCATTGATATTACTGTCAAACCTATGCTTACTCATGTACTCTCCAGCATTATCTCGGCTAACCCAATTAAGCGCTGCCTCTAAATAATTCTGCCTTGTCGCACTTCCTTTTACATAGGAGCTCCATTTTTGAATATTAGAATTTTGACTATTACTAAACTCCTCCTTGGCCAGTGTAACAAATGGCCCAGAATAAACAGCATTAAGCAGCTCCTGATTGTTAAGTGGTACTCCAACAATATTAATAGTCTTGAACCACTCCTTTATTTCACTCTCCTCTCCTTCGCAAATATAAATTAAGAGTTTGGTGTTTAAAATTTTATCTTTTTTGTCTTTAGCCAGGCCATCAAAAAGCTGTTCATGATTACTCTCATCTTTAATGGCAAATTTGTTAGTCACAAACCTTCCTAGACTAGTGATCCTTTGTTGTCCATCTAGTATTTCAAATTTATCTTTTCCCACCTGATTAAAGTAGATTAATCCTATCGGATACCCCTTGAGCACAGAATTAATAACCGCTCTTTCCTTTTCTCCTCCATCAGAGGCATAGATATAATTTCTTTGGTATTCTGGCTGAATGGTAAGCTTCCCTGATAAGCCAAAGAGGCCTTTCCCTTCAAGTTCGTTATAAACAAAGCCATCGCAAATCTCTCTAACTGTTATTTCTGTCTCTAATATTGTTTTCATATGTATTTATATTTTATCCTCTAAGTCTCTTAATTTCTTATTTTTGTAAGTAAAATAAGCAGCCCCTTGGTAAGCCCCACTGGGACTTAGCTTTCCCTTAGTTTCATAAATTTTATAAACTAGAGGAGATAATTTCCACACTTGACCTTCATACTCAACCTCTCTTTCTCCTACCACCTTAGCCACAATGCTCTTATCGTCTATAAACACTATCTCCTCGCCATCCTTTATTCCCTTTTTGTAAAAAGAAAATAACTTCCCTTGCTCTCGACTTTTGGAAATCATACTAAAGTCCTTTTCTTTATTAACATTTTTAGGAAAAATAACTCTTCCCTCAAAGGATAGGAGTAGTTGTTTCACAAGCTCTACATCTATAGCAAATAATTCACTATTAGCAATTCTTTGCATGTTAAAAATATCCTGCAATAACTTTTCCTTGTCTGAATAATCTGAAAGTTCTATAGCAAAAAATCTTTTTAACCCACTGACATTATAGTAACCATTTGATTCTAAAAATCTCATCCTTGAATCAAAAGAGCTTGAGCCGGTTTTACCTATTTTTATCAATCCAGATACAGAAGTGGTCATTAAATAAATTATTCCCTTATTTTTCATGTTATTCTTACTTAGCTTTTTTATGCTTTATAAATATTCTTTGATAGGCAGACTGAATAACTCGACCCTCTTTATTTATAAAATAGTTATTCCTCCCGTCATTTGCAACTAAATTGGCATTTTCATTTGTTTTTCTGCCAGATGATCCTGTTTTTTTACCACTCTGTCTCACTTCCCAATAATCATCGTATTTTTTTGTGTCAGGAACTTCATCATGGCAACCTCTCTGAGTTGCTCCCAAAACTTCAAATTGCTCAGGGTTATATTTGCTTAAAAATGATATCGGGACCCCCATCACTCCTTTATAATCACTGGGGATAGCATCGGTAAAAGGCACCTCTATTGCATCATAGTTGTCATACTTTTGATAATCTTTAGCTCCATTTAATTTCTTTTTTAATTTACTATTATATTTTAAATTTTCAGCCCCCGTCATTAGAGACAATGGTTCATGACGACGACCATGGTCTAGATTGGTAAACCAAATAGCTGGAGTACTTACCAGTTCCTCTTTTTTTGGAACCACAAAATACATAGACGACCATTTAGACGATCCAGACCATATTTTATTATCTTTTATTAAAGGAAATATTTCTTTATAAGTTACTGCATTTTTATTCCCTATAATCAAAAATCTTTTTTTATACTCAACTAATTGAGCCACATATTCACGAAACAATGAAAAAGGAGGATTGGTTACTATGATATCCGACTGCTTTAACAGTTCAATACTTTCTTCACTTCTAAAATCTCCTTTACCTTTAAGTGGTGACCATTCGTTCTTTTTATTATCTCTTAATTGTTTGGCTATATCCTTTAGATTAAACTCTCCATCACCATCATAATCCCCTACCTCAGTAATAATAAATCTAGTAGCAGGAATGTCAGATTGTCCCCTTGTTTGTTTTAAGGTTTTATTATCTCCAAATAATTCAAGCTGAATATCGGCCATTGGAGATGGCTTGTAGCTAGTGGTAATTAGCTTCTTAAGACCCAATCTATTGAAATTTAAAACAAAATATCTAAAAAAATTACTCTCATAAGGGTCGTCACAATTACAATACACTACCTTCCCCTTAAAGGTGTTTTTATCATACTCTAAATACGCCTCTACTTCTTTTTGGATATCTATATACTGAGTATAGAATTCATCATTTTTTGCTTTTTTAGCTTTTGAGAGATTTTTATTAGCCATAATAATATAATCTTATTTTTACCCCCTTTTTATTATAATATTTAGAAAAAATAACTTTTATATTCTAACATTAGATTACCAAAAAATGCTCAATTTAGCAATTTATAAAATAATTACTTTAAATTTATTTATAAATTAAAACTACCACTTTTTTTAATTAATAACTTTAACTGCCACTCTGTTTGTTTAAAAAATAAGTCTACTACAACTTGTTCTTAATTAATTTTATACTGCATCATACCATCTAAATACCTGGTAAATAGTTTGATATTTTTTATTTGTTTAGAACCGAGATAGTCAGAACAAAAGCGCTCAACATCTTCCTTTCTAGAATGCATGCTTTTACGATGACCCAGGGGATCTAAACTAAATACGATATAAATTATCCCCTCTTTATTACCAATCTGCCCTATTGCCTTATCTATTTTTTCTTTAATTTTTTTATTTAACGCCTCAGACTTGTCATTGTTTATTGAATTTCCAATTTCTGATCCTGAGCTCGTTATTTCACCTTTTTTAGATGCTACCTCATCCAAAAGCTCTATCTGACTATCAGACAATCTAATTCTCTTTACTTCGATTAAGTATTTATCAGTTTTAATATCAGGAGTTTTGTTCCTTCTCTCCTTAATAAATCTAACGTTATTATTTAAATGTTCATGTGCGACAAGTAGCTCCGCTATGACATCAACAAGAGCTTCCGCACTCCTTTGTTGTTTAATTTTTTCAGTAATAATTTTTAACTGCCTCCTATTACCTTTAAAATAATTTAATACTTCATTAATGTCTTCAACAAACTGATATTTTCCATTGCCTTGCAAAGTATTTATCTTTATTTTTTCTATACGTTCCTTTATTGAATCCTCGCTGTTAAGTTGTTGAAAATCAAAAAAAGTCATAGTTTAAAAAATAAGATTGGAAACATGGCTTAGGCCTTACTCCAAATGGCTGTAATAAAATAAAAGAAGTGTATCCGTCAGCTATAATAACCATATTACCAGATGATCCTAGTTGGCTAGCCAAAAGTTTGATGGATCGTAATTCTCAATCAATTGAAGAAATAAAGAAACGAACAGATACCCTAGAAGAATATACAAGCGAACTAAAAGCACTAAAGTGTAATTTTGTTTACACAAATTATTCTGAAAAAAGCTGGGATAAAACTTTCAAAGAAATTGAAAGAATCATTTTCAAAAAAAGCTAAGTAAAAGTTACTCAGCTTTTTTTAATATAAGTTTTGAAAATATTTTCTAATTTTAAATATTCTTCGTCTGAGCCATTAAACGTCCAGTCAACTGATTTGCTAAGTTTTCGGCAGAGAATATCAAATTTATTTTCGTCTAATATTTGTAAATTTAAATCATCTGCTAATTTTTGTAATTTTATTTTATTATCAACAACCTCAGAATCTAAAGACATTTTTTCAAGTTCAATATAAGCAATATTTCCAGCTAATACCAAAGAGGTAGCAATACCTCCTGGCAACTCATAATTAATGATTTCTCTTTCTCCTACTTCAGTATTAAATTTAAATTGAGAAAATATTTTTACCATTCCAAAGAATTGATCTTTTTCAATTCTTTGAGATAACTCTAGTCTATCAGGAGAGCTAAATGAGCCAAATTTTACCGCAATCTCACATTCTCCATTAGTTATTCTAGTCCTTATGTCCGTCTTTTGCCCGTTGATTATACCAAAAAACATAACAGAAAGCCTTCTTGTTCTGGATACAACTTTACCAATCTCGCTGAGCCTTTTTTTTAAATTTCCTACATCGTCCATTAGAACTTCAGCTCTTAGCTCTACTTCTATTAATTTATCATTCATAAAATTATTTTTTATATATAATATATGTGTTGTAAAAAATTTTGAAGGGAAATTAAATTTTTTGATAGACGATGGGTTAATAGTAAAAATTTCAGCAATTTTAGCTTGGGTGTCCCAAACTGTTTTTCTTTTAAGATCAGCTTTTAGCTCAATAGCTCCACTCTTTACTTGATAAATAACAAGATTATTATTTTTTCTTTTTTATAATTATATTATACCAAATTATAAAAAAATAAGCCGTTAGGCTTATTTTCCCACTTGCTCGGGGACTAGGATTCGAACCCAGATAAGCAGGACCAAAACCTGCTGTCCTACCATTAGACGATCCCCGAATGTTTTGATTCTTTGAATTCTTTATTAAATGATATTAGAAAATTAGAAAAAAGTCAATTTTTCCTAGACTTTTGAATACTTCTTGACGGCAAACAGGGTGGCAATTAGGTTAATGAGGATGATGACGATAAACTGAGAGCCGAAGATAGTCCAGAAGTTATCCACGAAATAGGTGAGGATATTAACATTGTAGCCGGTAAAGAAGACCTCGAGATAGGGTTGAAGAAGGGTGAGGAAGGGATAGAAAACAGAGACCACTATCAACATGCTAATTAATGAATAAATAAAGGCAGACACTAGATAGGGGAGGTAAATAAAGAAGTTAGAGGCTCCCACTAGTCTCATTATCTCTATCTCTTGTCTATGAGTGTAAATAGCGACCCGAATGGCATTGTAGACTACTAGCAGGCTAGTAATGATAAAGATAATAATAACCATTAGCCCTATCTCATTAGTCTTCTTAGTAATACTGGTAATCTTGTTTAAAATTGTGGCATTGTCAGAGAAGTCCCGTGATTCAATAATTGGGTCTTCTAGGGCCCTTAGCTCACTAATGAGCAAGCTAGAATTATCAAGATCACTAGGGGTAATGATTAGGCTGGGAGACAGGGGGTTGCGACCTAGCTCTTTAAGAGCTAATAGTACCTCCTGATTATTTTTATACTTCTCTCTAAAAGTATTTAAAGCTTCTTGCTTGGAAATATAGCTAACTGACCGAACTCGCTCTGACTCATCTAACCGACTCTTCAGGGCCATAATCTCCTCCTCTGAGGCATCTGACTCCAGATAGAGATTAATGTTGATCTTCTCCTTTATCGCTCCAATTGCACTATCACTAATCACTCGTACTGTCGCTAGGGTATTAATTGAAAATAGGGCTAATAGCAGAATCGTGATGGTCACTATGGTTAGCCAAATATTACGAGTAATATCTTGGAGGCTAAATTTAATTATTCGATATAAAGAAAGCATAAAAGATGATTATAAAATATATTTACCATGAGCCTGGTCACTAATCACCCGCCCATCCTCCATAGTGACTACTCGTTTATTTAATCGATTAACTATTTCCTTGTTGTGAGTGACTAAAATAACGGTCGTGCCAAACTTATTAATCCTCAGTAGTAGGTCAATGATTTCTTGAGCATTAATTGCATCTAAATTACCAGTTGGCTCATCAGCTAATAAGATTTTGGGCTGATGAACTAGCGCTCGAGCAATCGCCGCTCGCTGTTTTTCTCCTCCTGAGACCTCATTGGGGTAATGATCCTTCTTGTCTTCCAGGCCCACGATCTTTAGTACACTAGGAACTATCTTTTTAATCTTGCGATAACTGCTACCAGAAACCTCTAAGGCAAAGGAGACGTTCTCCGCTAAGGTTTTTTTAGGTAATAATTTAAAGTCTTGGAAAATAACGCCAATTTGTCGGCGCAGAAAGGGGACTTCAGACTTAGAAATTTTAGTAATATTCCAATCGCCGATCTTCACTTCTCCCTCGGCGATTCGCTCCTCACCAGTGAGCACTCTAACTAAAGTAGTCTTGCCCGCTCCGGATTTACCAACAATGGAGACAAACTCGCCGGGCTGAATGTCTATGCTAACGTCTTGTAAAACCTTATGCTGCCCGTATGATTTATAAACATGAGAAATGTTTATCATAACTATTTTTTTAATTGGCTTAGGCCGTATTTAATTAACTGCTCATTATCTGCCCAACTATTATCCTTGCCGGCAGAGTTTAAATTAATAGCTATCAGGGTTCCCTGAGCTGTTTTAACTTTAGTCACCAAACAATTACCCGCCTCATCTAAATATCCTGTCTTAGAGCCCACTATCTTAAATTCACTGTTTCTTAAGAGTTGATTAGTATTGCTAACTATCAATTTCTTTTGAGTATTTAAAGTAGTTAGGGAAAAGTTTTTAGTGGTACTTAAACGTTCAATCGCCTCATCCTTAAAGACCTCTCTAGCTATTATAGCATAATCTTGAGCGGAGCTAACATTTCTAACATCAAGGCCACTAGGCTCAACAAAAGAAGTTTGCTTGGTTCCCCAAGACTTCACTAAATCATTCATCCGGGCAATAAACTCTGGTCGACTAAGGCCACTAACGCGCACTAAAGATTCCACGGTATTGTTAGCTGAACTCACTAGCGTGCTATAGAGCAGGTCCTCTATTCTCACTGTCTCCCCTGCCCGAAGAGCTAATTTAGCGATCTCTCCTGGAGCACAGTCAGTGCAGGCCTGATAATTATAGTTCTCATCGGCTACCTGATAGCTAACCACTTCCTGCCAGTTTGGCTGTTGTTCTAAAAATACCTTAACCGCTACTAATTTAGTTAGGCTAGCTAGAGGCCTAACGACATCCTCATTCTTAGCCAGTAATACTTTATCACCCTCTTCCCAGTAGACGAGCGCCGAGCTAGCGGAGACTTGTGGTTTCTCGCTAAAGTGTTCTTGCTTAGCCACTTCCTCTGACTTGATTGTAGTGACTGGCTCAACCTTAACCCGCGCTAATCCGGCAGCTGGCGAGGCAATCTTTTCAAAGGCCACTCGATCTAAGTCTATCACTCGGTTAGGAAAAATACTCCTATCTGGACCATAGTCATTAATCGTCACCTCTACGGTCTTGTTATTATCTAAATTCGTTACCTTAAGCACTGAACCCTTAGGATAGTCTGGAGAAGCGGCAAAGTCTCCTCCCTTAAAGCGATACCAGGAGGCGTCCCCTACGGTCATTATCTGAGGATCACTAAGCAAAACTACTCGCCCCATAGGTACGGTAAGGGTTACCTTAGCATAACTCTCTTGAGGGATGTCTTGAGTGGGCAATGGTACCCACTGACCAAAGAGAGCATCGGCTATAAAGATTTGTTTATGGTCCTGATTAGTCTTATCATAGTAAATTCTCACCTCCATGGGATAGGCGGGGTCATATCTAAAGGGGTTCTCTAGAGCATACTCATAAACTGGTGATAAGGGCGTCTTGTCCCAAGGCAGGCCATTAGGCTCGCTATTGGCTGAAGTGATTACCCCGCCAATTATCCCCTCGCTATTAAATTCAATCGTAGCCGCCTGTCCAGTTAGAGGGATGAGCCAAACGAGACCAAGGAGCCAGAAAATGATTTTTGAAGATTGTTTAATTGTCTTATTCATGTTTTTAACTGTTTGATAAATTGACTTAATTATTATTTTAACCCTATAATAGTTTAAGGATTATTATCCAGGCGGGTATCGTATAGTGGTTATTATATCAGCTTCCCAAGCTGAGGACGGCGGTTCGATTCCGCTTACCCGCTCTCTCTTTGCCGAGGTAGCTCAGTTGGTAGAGCAACGCATTCGTAACGCGTAGGTCAGGGGTTCAAGTCCCCTCTTCGGCTCAAGGATTGGCTAGAAAAAAATACTGCCACCACTTATTCAAATTACTAATCAACTCTTCAGTCCCCTCCAACGAAGCTGGAGCTGGCTGACTAGCCTCGCGCCCTCTAATCACCACTACCTGCTCGCCTGGCTCTTTAAGGTTCCAATTAGTCTTGGCTTGCTCAATTAGGGATTGATCGGTATTTAAATATTCTATCAACTGACTAAGGTTTTGATCAGACCTTTGGTACTCTTCTATTTCTTTTTGCAAGTCATTAATCTCTTTCTCCACCACTAACTTTTGGGTATGAGTTCTCGAGATGGGAATTATCATCAAAACTAATACTATTAAAGCGAGTAATAACAAAAACCGCTGATTGGTGAATAAGCGATAAATAAAGTTATTGGGACTAGGCAGGTCATGAGTTTTAATCACTCGTGACTGATTTTTTTTGCTTACCATAACTTTTTAAATTATAGCATAAACCGATTAAATAAAAAATCAGCCCTATTCTCCCCAGCTGTTAGCGAGACTTAGGAGTCACCCAAAAGCCCATATATTTAGCTCGCATCAATCTAATCTGAGCATCTAGGCAAGGAATGGCTCCAAAGATAACGATAGTTACTGGAACAAAGAGCCACTCAAAAATTAATTGTAAGTTTTTAAGAAAGCCATATTTCTGCGGTCGCCGAGGTAGTAGTAGTGAGGATACTACGGCTGATAACACCAACCCCACCATCGCCACGCTCATTAAATTTCTAGTCACTATCGGTAAATTGCTAGATAAGACAGTGGTATTAAACCGGTCCCCGCCTAACAACATTGGCATCCAACCAATTACCGCAATAATCAAGGCATTAGTGGACCAAGACCAAAAGCCATGAATTTGAATAAGGATGTGACCTAGTAGCTTCTTTCTATCTATGGTCTGCCAGCGCTTAGCGGTATTAAAAATTAAGTAAGGAATATTTTCTGAACCCCAGGCCCAACGTCGCTGCTGTTTATACAAACTAATGGCGGTCTGCCTAGCATTCTGATCATAAGTTATATCCATAGACACCTTGTAGTATAAGGGTTCAACCCGATAGTCTCCTTGGTAATGAAGCAAGCAATGCCAAAAGATTCGGGAGTCCTCACTAACCATTTTAGTGGACCAAAAACCAATCTCTTCTAGAGCCTGGTAAGTCATGGAGTGAGAGGAATAGGTAACTAAACTCTCCTGGCGAATTTGCATAATCATCTGCCAAAAGGTATTAGAAGAAGCGGTAATCCGGGAGAAGAATGGGGCTCGCCATAAGTTATTATGATAAACGGGAATTGGTTGATAGCTAGCCCGATAAGGGTCCGCCACGGAAAGAAACTTAAAGCTAAGGGCATAAAAATAGCCAGGACTAACTACGGTATCTATATCAAATACACTAACTAAAATATGCTGAGGATTTAACTGTTCTCTGTCAATAATCTGCTCCTTAACCTGTCTAATCGCCCAAGCTTGATTAGAGCCCTTGCCCTTTAGCTCTCCAGCGATTCCGTCAGGGTGCCAGGTTATCATAAAGCGACCAAAAACATTAGCAAACTCTTTCTCTATTACTTTAGCCCGGTCTCTCGCCTCGGCTCCAGCCCGCTCTTCCATTGCTAAAACCACTATCATCTTATCTCGCGGATAGCCATCATCTAACAAGGATTGTAATGCCCCCCTAATTATTCCCTCATCTTCATTATAGGTAGGAAAGATTATTAACTGATGTAAATCTGTCCAAACTAAGCCTTGTTTAGCTAAGCTTTGCTTAGCGACTGGTTCAACTATTTGTTCAAACTCTTGCTTGGCTAATAGTTCACAATTTTCTTGCCAATCCGTCTTTAAGCCTTTCTTCAGTTGGCGATAAGAGCTAATTAGCAAAATAGCCATAAATATCACTAGCAAGAGCCAGTAGACGTCAAAGAGGATAATAAAATAAGCCACCCAAACTGGCTTAAAATAAGAAAAAATTAAGAGAATTAATAGGGTGGCCAAGGAGACTACTCCTGGTAACATTTCTAAAAGCCGATAGACTCGTCGATCTCGCCCCGCTAGTTCGGTGGCCTTCCCTACTTTTAAATAATCAAGCTTCATAACTATTAACCCTAATCTAAACCCTTAGCTGGCCGCGTTTCTTTAGCTCAAACAAGCACTTAGCACAGGCCTGAACATCCACTAGAGCATCATGAGCATCAACAAAGTCTTCGGCAAATAAGGTCTTATGTAGTTCTGATAGATTAGGCCACTTAAATCCTCCCCGGCCATTATCAATGCGACAAATCATCGTTCCCTGTTTCATAGTACAAATCTTTTTAGCGTCCAGAAAGGGATTGTCCATTTGTAGGCGCAATAGCTCCGCCCCAACAATATTTTCATCAAACTCGATATTATGCCCCACCACCTGTTCAGCGCTATTAACCTCTTGAATAAAGTGGGCCAGAGCCTCTTTAAGCGGCACCCCTTCCTGAAGAGCTTGCTCATGAGAGATTCGATGTATTTTCGTAGCTTCTTCAGGGATAATAAAGCCTTCCGGTTTAATAATATAATTGACCGACTCCCACTTCTCACCATCAAAATCATACAGCTCCCAAGCGAGCTGCACCAAGCGAGGCCAATTGTCAAAATCTGACAAGGGGGCTCGGTAATTCTTTGGCAAACCAGTGGTCTCAGTATCAAATATTAAATACATATTTTTCCTTAATTAAATCGTCACTTCCTGACCTTCCTTTAATTCCTTTTCTTCTCCTTTAGTCTGAGTGCTTCCTTGTGAATATTGATTAAAAATATCTTCCACCTCTTGAGCAATTTTCTCTTCTCTAGTGAGCGAGGAGATTAGGCCATGGGCAGCTGGCTCTGGTTGTTTTTTCTCCTTAACTTTAGGAGGAGTTGCTTTGGGCGGGGTCTCTCGTTTTTTCACCGGTTGGCCTCTAAAATTAATTGGCTCAGCCTGAGCTAGGTCCGCTAGAGAGAGGCTGGGAGTTTTAGTTTTTTCTGGTATCTTTTTTTTCTGAGGCGCTGGCTTTGCTGGCTGGCTGGCAAACTGGTTTTGCCTTTCTTCTTTGCGTTTGCTTAAACAATTCTGGCAATATACTGGCCTAACTCCATCAGGAACGAAGGGAGTATAGGTTGTTTGCCCACAATTAGCACAAGTCGCTGGATGCCCTCGCTCAGCTGCTTGTCTAGCTGGCCCCGGGCCACTGCTGGGAGCGCTTGCTCCTTTGTCCCGAGTAGTTAAGTCCTCGTTATAGCTTTGATGCCAGCGCATAATCTTTTCCTCCACCTCTGCTCGCTCTGAGGCGTATTTTTCTCGAGAATAGTTAATCACCGCTTCTTCATAGCCACTAACCTCCTCGGGACTAAAGGGCGGTAAGCCACGGGCAGAAAAAGGCGAGGAAGCGATCCCGTCAATCATTAACTTAAGATACATTTCATATTTAGGAATATTAACAATATCTTCTTCGGTAAAGGTGGGGGTAAATTCTTTAACCAATTCTTCCGCATCAGCCGCTCCCACTCTAAAGACCACCATGGTTCCCACGTTACCAAAAACAGCTGGCTTTACCTTTTCCCCTAATTGCTCTATATACTGATGAGCCAAAATGAGATTAAGGCGATATTTACGGGCCTCGGAAAGAATATTGGCAAAAGAATCCGTGGAGAAATTTTGAAATTCATCGATGTAAAGATAAAAATCTCGTCGCTCATTTTCAGGAACATCCACCCGGCTCATAGCTGCTAACTGAATTTTAGTAATCATCATTGCTCCCAAAAGGGCTGAGTTATCCTCACCAATTCTTCCCTTAGATAAATTCATCACCAAAATCTTGCCACTATCCATGATCTCCCTAATATCAATCGCTGACTTAACCTGACCAATAATATTTCTCATTAGGGAACTTGATAAAAACTGTCCCACCTTGTTCTGAATTGGCGAAACTGCCTCTGAGGCAAATTTATCCGCATAACCCGAAAACTCTTTCTCCCAAAAAGCCTTAACCACGGGGTCAGTAATATTGGCTACCACCCGTTTACGATAGTTTTTATCAGACAACATCCGCACCACTCCTAAAAGCGTGGAACCAGGGAAATCTAAGATAGCTAAAATAGCATTACGTAAAATATATTCCAGTCGTGGCCCCCAAGAGTCAGCCCAGAGCTTTTGAAAGACTCCAATTAGCCCTGAGGCCACCAGATGACGTAAATGAGGCTCCACTTGTTCAACTACATTAAAGGCAATGGGGTAGTTAATATCGGAAGGATTGAAATAGACAACATCTTTAATTCTCTCCTTGGGGATGTAGCTAATAATCTTCTCTGCTAAGTCACCGTGAGGGTCAACTACTGCCACCCCTTGTCCGGCCCGAATATCATTGATAATCATATTTTCCATTACGGTAGATTTGCCCATACCCGTTTTACCAATCAAATACATATGCCGCCGTCGATCGTCAGTTTTTATGCCGAATTTTTTAAATTCATTACGAAAAGTTGTTTCTGCAAATACTGCTATTTGATTCATATTGCTAAATTTGACTAAACTAGCCAAGTCTTAAATCTTAACAAAAATCCCTCCAGACTACTCCTGCTAATTACTAGTTTAGCATTCTCAGTTGATTTTTGCTAGGCTGGTTATAAAAAAGAAAAAGGTCTTCAGTGGAAAGAAAGGAAAGCCTTTTTCTTTTTAGATCCTCTCCCGTACGGGGCAGGACAAGCAATGGGTTGTAGAAATTGAGAACCTTAACGCTAATCTTCTCATTACTCCTAGTCTAGCTAATTAATTGACAAAAAGCAAGCCCTGAAACCTTAAACAAAACAAAGCGTCAACTGTTGACGCTTTGCTTTTAACTAACAATTAACTATTTGATCTTGTTTCTAATAAAGGCCGGGACATTTAAATCATCTTCATCTTCTTCTACCTCTTCTGCCTTCTTATCTAGAAATGGCTTAGGAGGAATATTTTTAAACACATTAAATTTAGTCTTCTTGTCACTGCCCTCACTGCTAGTCTCGGCTTCTTTTTCACGCTCGCTAATAAAGGGGTTGGGGGTGTAGGCCTTGCTAGTTTCGGTTTTCTGATTGCTACCTCGCCCATCAAAGCCAGTGGCGACAACCGTTACCTTGATCTGGTCTTCCATCTTCTCATCAACCACTGCTCCGAAAATAATTTTCGCATCATCGTCAGCCGCTGAGGTAATTACCTTAGCAGCTTCTGAAACTTCCGTCATGCTCAAGTCTGGACCTCCCGTAATGGTGAAAACTATTCCTCGGGCTCCATCTATGGACATATCTAATAGATTGGAATTAATTGCCTCCTTAGAAGCATTAACCGCCTTATTTTCTCCAGAAGCAATACCGATTCCCATCAAAGCAGAGCCCGCCTCAGACATTACCGCCTTAACGTCAGCAAAGTCAGCGTTAATAATACCCGGAACAGTAATAATTTCCGCTATTCCCTGTACTCCTTGGCGAAGAACATCATCAGCGATCTTAAAGGCTTCTAGCAGGGGGGTTTTCTTATCTATCACTTGCAATAATTTATCGTTAGAAATGGTAATAATAGCATCAACCTTATCTGCTAAGTCAGTATAAGCTCGGTCAGCAATACTTTTTCTTTGCCCTCCCTCAAAAACAAAGGGCTTGGTCACTACGGCGACGGTTAAAGCTCCAGCCTCTCTAGCTAACGAGGCCACGACTGGTGAAGCGCCGGAGCCTGTTCCTCCACCTAGACCGCAAGTAACGAAGACCATATCACAATCCTTAACTGCCTCCTTAATTTCATTTTGCGACTCCTCGGCAGCGGCCTTGCCTAAGTCTGGGTTCATTCCCGCCCCTAAACCCTTAGTTGAGGTTTTGCCAATATGAATTTTTTCACTAGCTCGATTATAGTGTAGTGCCTGAACATCGGTATTAATTGCCACAAAGCCTACCCCTCTAATACCATTGTCTATCATGCGGTTAACCGCACTTCCTCCACCACCACCAACTCCAATGACTTTTATTTTGGCAAATGTTTCTATTTCTGGTTTTACTTCCGCCATAAAATTATTAATTAATTAGTTATTTACTATCTGGGCATTATCTTCCCGAATATTTTCTTAGTTTTATCTAAAATATTAGCCACCTTCTTACCGATCATTCCTCCTCCCACTAAACTACCTTCCTCCAGGCGACTACCCCAAATCACTAAGCCTAAGGCGGTTAAAAACTCGGGATTTCTCACCTTATCAATCACGACATTAATATTTTTAGCCTGACCAATTGCAGCTGGTAACCGTAACTCTTGCTTAGCGAAGTCTACTATATTATCTAAATTAGCCCCGCCACCGACAAAAATAACTCCTGCGGGTAACATTCCTGAACGATCTATTGCTTTAAACTCACCATCAATTTTCTTGAAAACCTCTTCCACTCGGGCGTTAATAATCTCCGAAATATACTTTCTAGAAATTACCGAAATATCATCATTAATTTCCTCCTCTTTAACTAGTTGACTAATATCAATCTCCTCATCCTTGTCCACCACTTTTGCCTGCCCATACTCAACCTTGATTCGCTCCGCTAGATTAATTGGACAGCGCAAACCAATCGCAATGTCTGAGGTAATATGCTCCGCGCCAATTGGCAAGGTGGCGGCATGAATCAAATTACGCTCTTCGTAGATAGCTAACGAGGTCGTTGCTGAACCTAGGTTAACTAAGGCCACTCCTAACTCTTTCTGCTTAGTACTTAACACCGCTTCCGCTGCCGCTAAGGGACCTAATACTAAGTTGTCAATTTCTAGACCAGTGCGATAAATGGCTCTGGTTAAATTCTTGATCTGTGTGCTTAAGCCTTGGATAATTAAGGCCTCCACCTCCAACCTCACTCCGTTCATCCCAATCGGATCCTTGATGTCTCCCTGATTATCAACTGTAAATTTAATAGGAATAACATGAATAATTTCGTAATTAACGGGAACTGAGAGTGTCCGAGCCGCTTCAATCGCCCGACTCACATCGGTATCACTAATTTCTCCATCACCCCGGCCAACCGCCACTACTCCCTTAGAACGCTCGCACTTAATATGCGGGTCATTAATTCCTACCCAAACCCGATTAATGGGAATCCCCACTAATCTTTCTGCTTTTTCTAAACAAGCCGAAATAGCTGAGGTCGCCTCCTCAATACTACTAACTATCCCCCGACTCACTCCCGCCGTAGGAACAGACACCGCTCCAATAATCTGTAATTCTTCTCCCCCAGGAACTGCGACTCTTTGTCCCACCACTAAACGTATCTGTGTTGACCCGATATCTAGACCGGCAATAATATTTTCTTTCATAGTTATTAAATCTTAAACAAAAGTCCAGCAATTTAATGCTTCACAATTGCTGTTATTATTATACAGAATTTTCAAAAAATTAACAAACTGCCCCCTAGCAAAAGTTCTAAATATTGACTAATAATTAACTCCCCCCACAACCAAGCAACTAGCGCCCCTCCAACCAAAAACGGACCAAACGCTATTCTCGCCCCCCTTGGTTTCTTTAAACTAAGACGCCAAATCAATCCCCCCAGTGCCCCTAGGCCTGAGGCTAAAAAGAGCGTAAGCAAACTTAGCTGCCAATTAGCTAAGCTAAGCCCTAAATATAGTCCGAGCCAAATATCTCCCTCACCCATTCCCCTCTTTCGGCTAACTAGATAGATTAATAAAAAGGTCCCCGCCAAGGGAAGAATTGACCAAGCTAAAGTGATAAGACTAGCTCCGGTAACTAAACTCATTAGCAGCGCCAGGACACTAGCTGGCCAGATTAATTGCAGGGGAATAAGTTGCCAACGGCTATCAAAAACAAATACCACCACGGCCACTATCACTAATAACCAAGCTTGCCCTAGCTTAAAGGCTAGCCACTGATCTGCTCCGAGCTTCTGCCAAGTTAAGAGAAATAGGCCGGCGGTAGCCAGCTCCACCAATGGATACTGCCAAGCAATCTTTTGCTGACAAGCACGGCACCGCCCTCGCAGGATTATAAAACTCAGAACGGGAATATTATCAAACCAGTTAATTTTCTGCCGACATCGGGGACAATAGGAGCGTCCTAAAATAGACTCTCCTTGATACAGGCGCCAAATTAAGCAATTTAAAAAACTGCCAACCATTAGCCCTAAAATTATCACATAAATTAATAATATCACCTCTAGATCCATAATTAACTAATTAACTATTCCCTGCCTATCAATTGTAGCAAATCTTTTGACTCTGGGGCTAGTAGTTTGGCTTGATTAAAATATTCTTCAAATAATTCCCGCTCGCCTTGCTCTTGGTAAATTAGCGCCAAGCTAAGGGGCCAAGCATAGTCACCGGCTTGACGACTATAGCCATGCTGTAAATACTTTATCGCCATCGCCTGGTTATTTAAGAGATAATAAGTGTCAGCAATTTTCTTGAGCAGTCCTGACTGCTGGGGATTGCTTTCGTAGGCTTGCTTGAAATAGTTCTGAGCCAATTGGTAATCACCTAATTTAAGAAAAATCTCCCCTAAGGACTCAAAAATTCCCTGCTGATAAGCCAGTAGTACTTGTCGATGCTCTTCATTAAAGCGCTCATCACTAGCCTGAGGCAATATCTCCAAAGTCGTTAGATAATAGGCAATGGCGGCAGGAAAATTCTCCTCAGACGCTAAAACTCTCGCTAGACCTAGATAACCTGCAGGATAATATGGGGACTCTGTAACTAGACGATTAAAATCCTGTTTAGCTAAGTCATAGTTACCCAAACTTAAATTAGTTTCCCCCTTAGCTAGCCAAGCATCTAGCCCCTCATCGCTTAGGGTGAGCAAAAGCTCATTAAGCCTAGCAGTTAGAATCTGCCTATCCTCTGTTAATTTAGTTTGGGAATAAAGATGATTTAAATAATTGCTAACATACTGACGATAGAACTCTTGGTTAACAGGATCTAAACTACCCGCCTCAGCTAGCTTGAAGTTCTGCCAAGCTAGCTCTGGTTGAGCTAAGGCCGCCGCCTTATAAGTTTGCCAGAAATAATGATCCGCCTGCCAATTCTTTAGCTCCACTACCAGCGCCCCACTTAGCAGCCCCACTACCCCTAATACTATCACTAATCTTGCCCCTCGCCTTAGTCCTGGCTTAAGGCTAGTTTCGGGAGAAATAGAGTAGTCTATTGTTGCCACTAGTCCTACTAAGGCCAAAAAAAGGAAGAAATAAATATCCCCCACTGAGAAAGAAAAACTAAACATTAGTGAACCTAAATAGGCCAAGACTCCTCCCGCTAAAAACATACTTAAACCCGCTTGTCGGTTTCTAGCTAAATAAGCTAGGCGGAAAAAGTAATAATATAGCAAAATAAATAATCCCAGGGCCCAAATTCCTCCTTGTAATATAATATCTAAAACTAAATTGTGAGCACGGTCTATCTTAACTCCTAGATTAGAATGAATCCCCCATTCCGGTTGATAATATTTTATAAACACCGCTTGCAAATTATCTAAGCCATAACCCCAAGCCGGTTTTAAGGCTAAACCAGATAAGGAGGCCTGATAAATATCTAGATGAGCAGCTGGGCTACCCGTTTTTAAGCTCACTAGCTCCTGCCAACGATCTAATTGACTACCTACTATAAGACTAAGTCCTAAAGCAACTAGCAAGATCACCACCCAGCGCCCCCGACGATTAAAGTGCTTTTTAAGTAGATAGCCTCCCCATATTCCCCCCACTACTACCGCACTAATTAATCCTCCCCGACTAGCGCTTAAATAAAGGGCTAGGAGTTGGCAGCTGGCTAGGAGCAGGTAAGTGAAGCGCCCTAGACCTGACCTGGCCTGTTGGGCCAGATACAGGCTAACTGGAATAGCTAAGAGCAGCCACGAAGCTAAAAAATTAACCTGTCCTAAACTAGAAAAGGCTCTCCCAGTTATTAGGGGATCTTCTGGCCAAGTAAGAAAATCAATTCCTAGACTCTGCAAAATTCCATAAAGCGCCACTAGTCCGCTTGAACAACTAATTGCCACCAAGCTCCGCTTTAGCCGATTATTAAATCTTTTCTGACTTAGCTCGGCTTTTCCTAGCTCGCCTGCCCCTAAATTAAGAATTAGACTCCAAAAGAATCCTAAATAATATAAATAGTTTAGATACCCTGCTTGGCGACTATAAGAACCAAAGAGCGCTAATTGTCTAGACTTAGCCAAAACGACACTTAACCCTAAGCCTAAAACAAAAATTAGGGGGATGGTAATTTGCCGTCGCCAATTCTGGTGAGTTAAACTCTGTCGCCAAAAAGCCGCAAAGCTTTTATCCACTCCCAAGCGAATAATCGTTAGACCAAACAAGCAAAGACTTAAAACCTTAAAGACCGCTAATTTCCCAAACTCAAAAACATTATAGGTGGGATAAGCGACCGAAAAATAAAGGGGGACTATAAAAATTATTAGCAAATAAATCAACTCTGCACCAAAAGCCAGCCAGTTAGTATTTTTTTCTCTATTAAACTTAAGCTTCATATAGGGATTATAGCAAAAAACTTAGAAAAATACTTTTAACCTAAATAAAAAACCGCCCCCTAAAGGAGCGGTAATTTGACTAACCATTATTTACGGCGCTGACTAAGATTGTTCCAAACTACTAAAATCGGGGAAGCGACAAATAGTGAGCTATAAGTTCCGATCGTAATACCAATCGCCAAAGCTAAGGCAAAGTCCTTGATCGTACTGCCTCCAAAAAAGAGAATCGCTAAGAGGGCCAGCACTGAGGTAAAGGAGGTGGCCAAAGAGCGAGAGATGGTTTGATTAATACTACGATTAACTGTGTCTGCAAAATTGTCATTGCTCTTAGGTAGATTCTCCCGAACGCGATCAAAAACCACGATGGTGTCAGTGACACTATAGCCTAGCACTGTTAAAATAGCAGCGATAAACGGAGTATTAACTTCTGAGCCAGTAAAATGACCCAAGAAAGCAAAGACTCCTAGCATCATAATAACATCATGTACTAAGGCTAAAATAGCGGTCACTCCATATTTCCAAGAAGAAACTGGCTTAGAAACACTTCTAAAGGTCCAGGAGATATAGAGAATAATCATAATAAAGACAATCAAGGCGGCATTAAATGACTTGCTCTTCAGTTCCTGACCAATAGAGGCCCCGACACTATCAAACTGCAACTGGGTTACCTGAGCTCCCTCTTGTTCTCCGGCTAGGCCTTCTAGTGCTCCCATCACTAGGGCGCGAGTATCTTCGGCCTCACTCTTAAAACGGAGAATAACTGAGTTCTCGGTAGGCTGAATAGTTAGGCTAGGAAGATTAATGTCTGCTAAACTATCTTGAATTTCCATCACACTGGGCTGATAGTTATCAAATTTAACTTCCAATAGATTGCCACCCGTAAAATCTATCCCAAAATTTAAGCCCCAGGCCGTTAGCGCATAAACTGCCACTGATATTAGGACTACGGAGAAGGCTAAGAAAATTTTTCTATTTTTTACAATCTTAAGTTTCATATAATTAAATATTATTAGACTCTTCTTTAACTTTAGCTCGTCGGGCTCCAATTAGCCAAGTCTTATTATTCAACTTATCCCCTAAAAACAGGATAGTTAGGGACCTGGTAATAACAATGGAGCTAAATAATGAGACGGCGATTCCAATAAACAAGGTTGTTCCAAAACCCTTGACCGCTGAAGTTCCAAAGAACATTAAAATTAAACAAGTGATAATCGTGGAAATGTTACCATCTCTAATTGAGGTCCAAGCTCGCTTAAAGCCATCATCCACTGCCTGAGAAACAGTCTTGCCTGCCCTAATCTCTTCTTTTACTCGAGAGAAGATAAGAATATTAGCATCAACCGCAATACCAATGGACAGAATTAAGCCGGCAATCCCTGATAATGACAAGGTAATCGCTTGTTGGGCGTAGAAAAATAGGAGTAAGCCAATTAGGGAAAAGAGAATCGCTAAGCTGCTATCAAATATCTTTAACTCATTAAAGGTGTAAAAAATTAAACCAATCATCACCACCACTAAGATAAAGGCGGCCACTAAAGGAATAGACTTAAAGAAGGTTAATACTGTTAGGCCATAAATTAACAAAGAAACCACTGACAAGGCTCCAGGAAGACGGAAAAAGATAATCATAAACAGTGACACTAATAATAGGCCAATTAGAGCCGCTCGTAAGCTGCTGGCAATTGACTCTGAGCCTAGACCCGCTTCAACAGTTTTCTGAGAAATTAAATTAATTGGCACCGGCAAGGCCCCTGAATTAAGTCTAGTCACTAACTGCTTAGCCTCACTGATAGTAAACTGACCAGAAATACTAGCCATGCCCCCACTAATACGACTATTAACAATTGGCGCGCTAATGGGATAACCATCTAAGAATATCGCGATTGGCTTGCCAATATTACGAGCAGTAATTTCTTCAAATAACTTAGCCCCCTCATCATTAAATTGTAAAGAAATCTCTGGTGAACCATCGTTTTGACTAAACTGTAGGGCCGCTTTCTTTAAGTGGCGACCGGTTAGTTCTGTATTTTTCCAGTTCAAGCCTAAGTCCGCTTCATCGTAATAATCTACCCCCAACCCAAGCTCCTCCTCGTTTTCTAGGGACAACTCCTCTTCTTCAACCACTTCTTCTTCAGCTACCACTTCTTCCTGGACTAGCTCTTCTTGGTTAGTAGAACTAGGTAGCTCAGCTTCTTCTTTAAATTCTAAAATAGGAGTTTCGCCAATTAATTTAATGGCCTCTTCCACATCTTTAATCCCCGCTAGCTCAACTATCACCCGTGACTCACCACCCATACCCTGATTAACTTGCACAATCGGCTCACTAACTCCAAAAAAATTAACTCGCTTCTCAATAACATCTCGGGCCGCCTCTAGCGCACTAGCCCGGTCTCCTTCCGCTATTCCACTAACATCCGCCTCATAAACTAAGTGACTACCTCCTTGGAGGTCTAGTCCTAAATTAAAAGGCCGATCAGTAACCTTGGGTAAAGAAACTACCCCATTGGTTCCTTGAGAAATTCTATCGGTTAATTGATTATAGTATCCTCCACCCACTAACATAAATATTGCTAGTGAGAAAATAATTATCACCCCCAACACCCAGGCCGCTTTAGACCGTCTAGACAGTTGAGAAAATTTTTGCACAAAAGACATATTGTTTAATTTATAAATCTAGTAAATTAAGTTAATTTAAATATCTAACTGAATTTCATTAGCATCTTAGGTCATTTAGAAAGAAAAATCAAGCTATTTTATCCCCTAGCTTTACAAATATCTGGTTTTATTTTATAATTTTAATGAATAATTAACTAACTTAAATTAATATGCCATTAATTCCTACTGTAATTGAAAAAGAAGGGCAAGTTGAACGCGCCTATGATATCTATTCCCGACTACTTAAGGATCGAATCATCTTTTTAGGCGAGCCGATCACTAATCATACCGCCAATATCATCATCGCCCAACTATTGTTCCTAGATGCTGAAAACAGTGACCAGGACATTAAATTCTATATCAATTCTCCCGGAGGCTCAGTCTCCGCTGGTTTAGCCATTTATGACACCATGCAATACATTAAGTCACCTGTCACCACTATTTGCATTGGTCTAGCTGCCTCTATGGCCTCCGTGCTTTTAGCTGCCGGCGCTCCCGGCAAACGCCTAATACTCCCTAATAGTGAAGTGATGATTCATCAAGTGATGGGCGGGACTGAAGGGCAGGCTTCTGATATAAAAATTCATGCTGAACACATTATTAAGGTTAAAGATAAGATGAATAAAATTTTAGCCAAACACACTGGCAAGCCAATGGCCACTGTAGAAAAAGATAGCGACCGCGACTACTTCATGAGCGCTGAAGAAGCTAAGGCTTACGGCTTGGTTGATAAAATAATCAAATAAACTCTCTCTCTAAACCATTAACTAGAAAAGATAGCCTCTGGCTATCTTTTTTGTTAAAAACCTTCTCATCACTAAATTAATTTAATTGATCTGCAAAGAATTCCACATTAACTTAAAAATATTGGGATAGGCTAGCCGAGTACTAACTGAAGGAATGTAGGACATGGTAATAAAGAGTTGTTGACTAGTATCTATTAAATAAACATTTAGCTCATTATCACTAACTATCCCCTCCCAAGTTTCTTTGACTTTCAGCCTACTATAACTTAAAGGTTCTCCTGGGAAAGAGCGCCCATACCAAGTGATAATATCCCCGTTATCTTGATTCTCTTGTACGACTACTTGAATGATAGACTCATCCGGCAAAGAAAAGAACAGCATGCTGTCTTGATTAGTAGTCACCAAAGACCAGTTTCTAGGATAGAGCAGGGAGTAGTTATAGCTTTCGTTAATAAACCACTCTAAGTTCTGATTGCTCTCTAGTGAGCCTGTTCCCACTGGGTCATAATTATTAAGTATCTCTACTAAATCTGAATGCCCATTATCATTAGTATCTTCATTATCAGGGTCCGTGCCTAGAACGAGCTCCTCTTCATCGGTTAGACCATCGCCATCTGAATCTAGGACTGGTGGCCAATCATAAGTCTCTAATAAGCTCGACTCCTCGGCCATCTCAGCATCAATATCTAGCTCCACCTCTTCTTCGGGCTGCTCTTCTTCAAAATACTCTTCTTCTGTCACTATTTCTAGCTCTAGTTCTCCCTCGGCTATTGGCACCTCCTCAACTATCTCCCTATCAGCGAGCTCAATTTCTTCCTTGGGTAAAACGACAGCTTGTCCAGAGGGCGCTGTAGGAGGATTTAGGGCTGGCCTAATCATAAACTGGTAACCTAAAAACAAGAGCGTGATAATTAATATAGCTCCGCCAATAATAATGATTAGTCCTGTTTTTTGATACTGCCTCGCTTCTTGACTAGTTTCGCCATCTAACCCTAACTCTAATCGTCTCCCCGTGGAAAAGGTTTTAGCAGATGAATCTGTGTTAGCTAGATTGGGCATATTATGAACCCTCAAATCTTGTGATACTCGCTGCTCTAGTTCCTGAGCTTGAGACAACTTATCCTCATTAAGTTTTTTCTGACGGCGACTAAACATAGACTAAAGGAAGTAGTAATATAAGGCGTATGAAGCCAGTAGTAATAAAATAAAAATACTAATACCCAAAACTAACCATTTTCGCCACTGCTTAGTAACGGTTTTAGGCATCACGTGTAAATTTAAGAGTAGTTTTTTCTGCTTAGAACTCGCGGCTGTTTCACCCTGATTAGTTCTAGCTGAACTATTATCATTAGCCATGAAAAGAAATAAATTAAAGCATTATTTAACTAAAATATCTTTAGTCTTCGTATCCTGGCAATTTAGCCCCGTCACCCCGCAAAGGGTCATGTCCCGATAAGACCTCTTCACCATCTAGGTAGCCATCACCATCAGTATCTGGATTAAGAGGGTCAGTGCCATAAATTCTCACCTCCTCATAGTCAGTTAATCCGTCTCCATCCGTATCCGGGTTATAAGGATCAGTCCCTAGCAATAACTCCTCCTCATCACTAAGGCCATCACCATCGGAGTCAATAAATGGCTGAAAATCTTCTTCCAAAAATTCTTCTGTCTCAAATCCTGGGATAATAAAGTCTTCCTCTTGGTTATCCCCCAAAAAGCCATCATAGTCATTATTAATTTCCTCATCTAGGTCTAGGTCTAGATCATTTTCCTGTTCTTCTTCTAGTCTGTTAGCTATCCCCTCAGGCACCACTTGAACAAAGTCATCTTCCCTGTCTATTACCTCTTCTTGATTGGTCACATTAACTTCCGGAGTCTCAAGAACAGGATCGGTATTTTTGGCAAAGAAATTAATGTAGGTCAAATAGGCAATTATTCCTAGAGCTAAAATAATTATTATTATAATAATTAATTTTAAGTAACCCTTATCTCCTCCTCCGGAAGATGATTGTCTTTCCAAGCTCTCCTCGCTCGCTAGTAGCTGTTGACTCATCTCCTCTAGTCCTCCACTAGGAGCTGAGCTCTCTCCTGGACTAGCTGAACTAAGTCCTACCTGCCTAGTCTCTACCTGAGGAGTCTCTGCCCCCACCCCATCAGTGCCAGCAAAGATGTCATCAATCTTGTCTCCTTTTTGATCATTTAAATTATTGAACATATACTTTTAAATTATTAACGTCATTAATTATCCCTAGATAATCAAAAACTTATCTAATAAATAAATTAATCTATTTTTTGCTCTCGGGGACTAATCGGTCCCAGGTTCCGAAAATCTACAGCCTCTTCGCCAGCTTGCAACACTTTATATACTGAAACCTCTCCATCCTCCTGACGACCCATAACTTGAATATTAACATCCTCAGAAATACCTAAAGATGCCTTTTCTTCCTCTGACATAAACTCAGGAACAAATACTTCTTTATCTACCAGAATCTCTAGATAACTATTTCTACCAACTAACACTAATACTACTAATAATATCACTAATAGTCCAGTGATTGACAATAAAATGACTAAATTCTTTTTCTTGTTAGACATAATTTAATAATTTAATAACTTAAAGGCAGACGCCAAAAACAACCTTGGCCTTTTTCACAAGCATTTTTACTTGTTTTAGACTCACAAAACCCTGGCATTGGCGTTATTCCTTTGCTTCCAATTATAGGATGGCATGCCCCGCCTATTGGTACATTTTTTAATTCCTTATTATAAACAGCATCTACTTGATAATTTTTATCAACTTTAATAATAGCTAAGGGATTGCTAGTGGAGGCAGAATAAAAAGGTTCAATATCCCAACCATTAAACTCATACCCAGAATCAGGTACAACTGTTACTGGTTCTGTGCTCCCTCCTTCTTTAACCGTAAACACTATACTATTTCTCGCAGAAATATTATTAGTTTTTATGCTTCCGTAACTTCCAGCATTAAAGGTCACTCTAAACTCTGGGACAGCTAGCTCATCACGAACACAGCGGACCGGGAGACTGGCTTCATAATTATTAGATGAGCTATGAGAGATAATATCTGTAAAAGGATTAATATATTTCAAAATAACTGCACGTCCTTCAAATGTCCAAAATCCTGTATATTCTCCATTCGCCGCAATAGAACCTGTTTCTCTAATAAACGTAGGCTTGGCATTAAAGCCAGACCCATTAGAGCTTGCTACCACATTGGGACTTCTCCACCGCAAGACATACCCTTGATTACTTAATAAATAATTATCTTCCCCTATCATTACCCCCGCCTCCTTTAACATTCCCCCTGCCTCCGACGTTCCTCCTAAATAGTTAATTAAGGAAAAAAACTCATTGCTCGTTGGAATATGCCAGCCATTTGGACAAATTCCCTGTTTGGTGCTGGTGTTCCAATTAGTAACTTCATTCCAGGAATAATGTCCACCTAGATCCGAACAAGAAGGAGAAACACTTTTGCCGCCAACACAGTATTTTTCTATAATCCCATTATTGGCTGGACTATTTCCTTTACTTATCTCATTGCCAATATTTAAATTTCTATTCAACCAGCACTGGTCCCCGATTTGAACTACACCATAATTCTCTCCTCCATAACTAATTGAGTTGGGACAAGGGCTGTAATTGTAATCATCATCTTCTTCATCATCTTCTTCCACTGCTTCTTCTGGAATTGCCAAAACACAACTACCATTAGAGCTCTCCTTGCAGACTGCTTGTTCAAATCCTTGGCAATATTCGCTTTCCTGGTGAGTATTAGCGTCTACACATCTTTCATCGGGGTTACTTGTTGTTATTTCTCCAGTCATACATACCCCTCGATCACAAACTCCTCCATTGCTACAGGTGCCATAATAAAAGCCTCCACAACGATCTAATTTACAGACTCCATTATCCTGATCCTTCTCACAAGTGCCACAACTACCATCAGCTTGAATGGTTTCTGTACCGCTACAAGCATCTTGATAAAATACTGTCTTGTTTAAAGGAGAAGAACAGGTCCAGGAGTATCTTGGCCAACGAATCTCCCAAGAAAATATATTTTTATAACTTTCATAGCATGACCCTCCCTTATTATTACTAACCCCTACATAAGGGCAACCGGATGGACAGTATGGCGCCTTTCCTTTGAGACATTCGGGGGTTCCCCATCCATGACCAGAGCCAATTACCACCTCCACTACCTCACAAGAGTCTTTAACAATATCCCCCTCTCTAACCGTAATCTTATGATCATTACTAGACTCTTGGACAAACCAACATTTTTTCTGACAAGTGTTAACCGGCTTACCGGCAGCACAGGATCTGTTAATAAATTCTGAATGTTTGCTGTAATTAGGGTCGTCTGTGTTAGATAAATTGCAGAAATAACCATCTTGACAATAGTTATCGTTGCTAACCTGACAAGTGGTGGTTCCGTTACAGCCATTGTCAACTACTCCGCAAGCCGCCCCCAAGGAACCAGCTACCTTGCCGCCACTTAAAACCGAACAATCTTTAGGAGTGCAGGCGCACTCGTTATTTACACATTTAAAATTGGCATTGCCTCCGTTGATTGCCGCACAGTCATTGGGTCGGTAATTTTTTCCATAAGGATTAGAAATAGTATAACCACCTTGAGTTTCTCCACTGACTATTCCACAATTTTTACCTTGATCGGTTATATTCACATATTCTCTCACCTTAGCATCATCACCAAAAAAGGTGTACCGACAACTAGTAGTGAGACTTACGCTTTTATTAATATAGTCCTTAGCCCAGTTAGTTGCTTGACCTTCCCAAAAGCCTAAATTAGCCGCAGCCCAATTACTATCATTAAAATTCATTCCTCGCCAACCATTGCCTGACACTGAGTTAACACATCTAATCAATTCCAAATTACTCGGTGATATTGCTGGATTATTACTACTTGATTCTGCAATCGCTGTTATACTTTTAGGCACCTTGCCCAAGGGTTGAGTTAAACGCGCAATTATTCCTTGTCCCGCCTTAATGTCGTCACACTTAAATTGAACTGCTAAAACATTTTTTTCATGACTTACCTCTACGCCTGTAGTAAAGGTGCCGTTATTATTATTTCCCAGATACACCACTTTGCCATTAAAATGAATTGGAATCCGGGCGCTACTACTAGAATAATACGCTCCAGTTTCGCTAATTAATTGACAATCATTGGGAATAGTTATTGCTAATGTTCCTATTTTTTCACGACATTGTCCGTCATAGCAGTCTTCTCCAAGAACTGAACAGGTGCCACAAACTCCGCCACAACCATCATCTCCACAGGTATTCTTATCACATTGAGGCTTACAAAAGTGAGCGCAGTCCTGAGGGCAATTTTCATAAGATTCTAGATTTTTCCCTTCATGGTCTAGGACTTGGCAAATACCATCACCACAATACCCTCCACCCTGAACAGGAGACCGATAAACACAATATTTATTATTAGGAATTGGGTAAGGAGTATTGCCATCAAAGGTCGCACAAGCATATTGATTATTTATTTTACTTTCTTTAACTCTATCTCTCCCGATAGCAACTCCATCTGTACCGTCACAGTCCTCGTAACCATCATTAAAGAACCCCCCTCGTCCCTCATCGTTAGGCTCCTGCTTAATGCCATCACCACAGAAGTTTTGTCCCGTTAATTTAAAGGATTTACTATCCACTGCCCCATAGTCATTACTAGACCTAATAAGTACATTGCTATTGCTAGTTGGAGTGCTGTAGGTGTATCTTAAAACTGCTAAATTATTTTCAAAAACAATTCTACCTAAATTGGTCGTATAGTTAATATTCTGTCCCCCATCAGCCTCGTTCTGTAATCGTGGCCCTAGGGTACAAGAATACTCTTGCCCATAACGAACTGTGGTAGGGCAGGTGAAGTTGAGCTTGGGAGGAATGTTAATAAAGTTTATCTTAACCTTTTTTTCTGTAGATAACTGGTAATTATCAGTTACCTTGATAGTATATTCAAACTGTTTATTAGTTGAAAACGAACTACTCTTTGGTATTGGGTAGTCATAGCTTACCTTATACTTTCCCGGAGCAACCGCTTCAACTTTGCTTGGGGTAGCTTTAAGAGCTGTTGGTGGACCGCTAACAGTAAAGGCTCGCTCTGGATTGTTAGGGTTTAAGTTGTCATCTGAATAATAAAAGCTGTAGGTAAAATTCTTAAATGGGTTTAAAATAAAGCTAAAATTCTCCGCTTCAATAACTGGCGGGTCATTCTCTATTGTTATTGTCAGTCTTTCTGTGGTAACTGCTCCTTGGCTATCCGTGACCTTAACTTCAGTTAAATACTCCCCCGGAAGACCAGCTTTAATTGAATATATTTTTTTTAAATTAGGATTATTAGTATCTAAGAGAGTGGGCACTCTATCCCAAGACCTAGCGGTGTCTATTAGTCTAAACTGCCAATCCATAAAATCGTTTTCATCATCAATAAATTCCAGCCAACCAGTAAATTCATGTCCGGCCTGACCCGTCAAACGATAGTCCACTAATCGTGGTGGAGTATTTCCTCCCCCTTCCACTACACAATTAGCGGTAATCCTGGGAGAAAACTCATAATTTAAATTGGTAGTGGCTTGCTCAGACTCTAGGGTGGAGCAGAAATAATGGGACTGGCCACTCATTGAGACTCGATCATCAGTGCCATAAATATAGGCATAGCTTCCCGCTGGGAGAGTTAGATAGGCTCGTGACTGCGAGTCTTCTGCTTCATAAAATTGACTCTTCTCTACGTTCCAGCAGGTCTTTAGGTCATAGCCATCGCAATAGCCTAAACGATTAATTGGATCAATAATATTAGCTGGCAAGGCCAGTTCTTTAAGAAAATTAGCTGACCAACTAGGCCAAACTGACAAGCTCTGGCCAGCCAAATAGCTTCCTGAGCTAAGCCGGGGAGTAGTTCCAAAGGTATTTTTATATCTACCTAAAGCATCAATAATCTCTGCCACATTTCCTAGACGCTTCATGTCTCTAATTATCTTAGCCTTAGTACTATCACAAAAGAAGCCCTTAGAACAGTCTGAATCTAAATAACAATTCTGCTCATTAACTAACTGGCAAGTATTAACTCCCGCGCCGCTCTGAGCACAGTATTGCCCTGAGCCACAATCATCATCTTTGGCACATACTTGACTAGAGATAGAACAGGTAGCCATGGTCTCCGCCGATTCTTCTAATTCAATATTAAATTTCCAATTCTTAATAATCTGCCCCAAGATATCGGCCGTGGTGATCGCCGGGTCTTGGTTATAGGAGATTAGGTAAACATTGGTATAGATTATCTTTTTTCCCTGGTCATTAATATTTATATTAGCAACATTAACATAGACTGTTCGGCCATCACGAATCGCCTCATAGCCGTCAACTACTAAAGCTTGGGGAGAGCCAGTAAACCCTTGGTTCTGGTACCAGCGTAAAATGCTATAATGCTCTGGATTGGGAATTACTCTAATAGCAATCGCATCCGGGCTATCTAAATAGGAATTACTACTAATAATATTTACCTCCTCTTGAGCTTTTAGTAGTCCTGAGGTAAAGAAAATTCCGCCAACGATTAGGCCTAGTAGCGTTAAATAAAATAATCTTTTTTTGTTCATATCTCTATAATAGATATTAATTTTTTCCTTCTAAATTTAAATAAACTTCAACTGTTTTATCGCTCTCATTGCCATGCTTATCAATCGCACTAACTGCAAAATAGGTCGCTTTTTGAGGCAGGCGACTATCGGGCAAGTTTAGAGAAAGACTATTCTGATTAACATCAAAAGAGCCTCCGTATACCCCTGAACGAGCTCCAAAGTATAATCGGTACTTTAGCTCTGGCTCACTGCCTGAGTCCCAAGAGACTAACAAGGTATTCTCCGTTACTTCAACCTTAAATCCCGTTGGCGCACTAGGAGGGGTTTTATCAGTAGCTGTTATCAATCGCTCCTGAGAAAATTGACTCTCGGTACCAGCTTCAGATATCAAATTCATTTTAAAGATATAGGGAATATTATTCACCAAGCCATTAATGGTTGTATGACAAAGATAATTAGTTCCACTGCTATCTCGCTGACAATTCGCACCCGCTATAGACAATTCTTTTGTTTGCATCTCTCGCTGCCCTGAACCAAGGTAATAAATTTTAAAAGCCTTGACTTGATTGCTAGTTGACTGCCAACTAACTTCCACTTGCCCGCCCTGCTTGGTGTCAACTAAATTAGTTATTTCTATTCCCGATAAAATTGATTCTCTGAAGAAATATGACTCCTTAAGCACTCCCCAAGAACAAATTCCCTGAGAAGAAACTGCTCCTAATTGACTACAGGGACTGGCATCTAGACTCCAAACCAAACTGCCTGATAGGGATACCGGATTCTCGCTAATAACTGGCAAGTCATCATAGGTACCAGGACCGCCCGCATCACGACAATAATAGAAGCGGTAATTAAAGCTATCGCAGTTTCCATCTAGACAAGCGCCCCCATCAACCCACGGGGACCATTCGCCATTGCTCTTCGGCGCTGGCCAAGGATTAGCACAAGGGAAAATAAAGATATCACTGTAATTTTTAGTTTTTGTTCCTGCGAGAGACTCTCCGGTTGTAATAATCGTTGCCGTTACCCGCGCTTCCTCATTGCTAGCCTTAGGCGAAGCGGTTACTAAAATATTATTTTGCGGCAAATTAGCAATATCTTGTCTCAGGGTTACCACATTATTTGGTGCCGACCAGGACCAAGTCCAATCATATTCTGGGCTAGGAGCCAGCACGCGATTTTGTTTGTCTAAGGCGAGGGCGATAAATAGTTTATCACCATCACTAACGCTATCAAAACTTGGATGATGGTAGTCGTCATCGTTTTCCTTAACATCTTGGTCTGTTCGTTGGAATAGATAAGAACGAGGACTTACTAAAACTTTATCCACCTCACAATATTTTTGATCTGGATTAGTGGTAAACTCATAGCTATACGAGTTGGTATAATCCACCGCATTAAATGTTGCCGGATTAATGGTGTCTCCTGAGGCATTTCGGTAACCATCCGCCACCATCCCTGCTCCCGCTAAACTTAAGACTCCTTGATTATTATCTTCAGCCGCATCTCCTTTGACCACTACATAATGCTTAGCTCCCGCAGTTAATAATTTATCGGGGAAGAATAATAGCTCAGTTCCCTTTTCGCCCTCAAAAAAGCCCGTACTCCCTTTAACTGAGCAATAAACTTTATTGTTGTCTGGAGCCGCCATTACCTGAGTCTCCAGGCCAAACCAGGCTCTCAGGCTATTCTTAGCCTTAGTCCAGACTCTAGCGATCATTCTTTCTGACTTAGCTAAACGAAAGCCTTCCGCACTAGCTAAGTAGGTACCTTCTGGACAAGTACCAGAATCTTTTTCCTCTAATAATAGTAGGTTGTCCCAAAGTAGGCTCAAGACATTCATTTTCTGATTAAAACTAATCTTCACCGCCGTATTGCGACAAACTTCAGTTTCTGAAATATTTGGTAAAACCGCAATCACCTCTGGTCGAGATACGCATTTTTGATCTAAACCACAAACTACCTGTTCACCACCAGCACATTCATCATCTTCAAAACAGTCACTCTCACAGTAGCCTTCAGCGCTACCACTAGGAATTGGATTTCCTTCAACACACTCATTTTCTACCCCTAAGCAACAACCCGCTTGACTAGCACAACTTAAAGGATTATCACTAGGCAAACACGAGTTATTTACCTCTGTCTCACATAAATATCTATTACTACCACTTTTCACCGCCTGACCACCGATACACTTATCCTCATCTGCTCTAAAGCAGCAACCTGACTCCCGTCCACAAATTTCCTTACTCTCATTAAACTCTGCACAATATTTATCTAACTCTGGATCTCTAGGGCTAAGGTAGGTGCTAAAGCGCCATTCAAACACTGAGTTAGGTACTTCTATAAAACACTCTTCAAGGTCATTAACACAACGCCCTTTTTTATAGGTGCTCGCTGGACAACAAACCTGTCCAGAACATTCGCTATCACTACTACACTCCCCTACAGTAAAGGGCAACTCATTGCTAACCTTATTTTTACTAAGTAGAGAAACTGGCCCTGTGATCGCTCCTAGAGGCACTGCGACCTTAGTTTCGTCAACTTGATTAGCAGTTTTTATTTGCCCACTAGTCTTTTTGTCACTATTGAAAATAACGGAAACGTCTCGAGTTCCAAAATATTCTCCCCAAAAGGTTACCAAGGTTCCCACTGGTCCTTTACTAGGCTCCATTTTACAAACACTAGGAGCTAACTCTAGGCTAGAGTTAACTAGGAAAGAATTAGGAGTCGCCTCCCTGGAGTCAATTACTACATTATTGGCTAGCTTAATCTTTATTCGATAATCTCCATCAGCTATTTCCTCTGGCACCTTAACTATTAGTTGCTTATCTGTCCAAACTGAGTTAGCACAAATGGCTGGGAAGGTATAATTTGCCTCCAGCTCTTCAGTCTCATTAGAAAAATAGACCCGGCTCTGTCCACGAGCATTGCCAAAGCCCGTGCCTCTAATCGTAACATACTGGCCGCTAGTACCACTTTGTGGAGATAGTGAGATAATTTTAGCGCCAGCTGATTCTTCTTTAACTTTTACAAACCGCAAAAAATTACTTCGCAAACTATTGTTATTAACTGTTTGCTCTACAAAGCTACCTGAGGTGCCAGTTTGAATATTGGGCACTGAGGCTGAACCGCTTAGACCAGACTCTTCATTAAAGTTGGAATGCAGTCCCTTAACATTGCTCCGGTAGTTACCGAAATAAGCTTGACCGCCATAAAGATTGATTCCCTGATAAGCCACCTCATTATTCAAAGTTCCCGCCGCTGGGTCTATATAGCATAGACCTGGTCGGCCAATATTGTTAGGCAAGAAATCAGGAATCACTGGGCCTAGTTCATCATCAGTGTAATCAAACTCACCCGCCGAATTAACTACTTTAATCGGCCCACTAATTGCTTGGCTAGGGACTGCAATAATTATTTGATCATTACGCCAAACATCAACACATGCTGAATTAATCTCTCCAGGAGAAAGAGCGATAACTTCACCTGAGTGAGCGGTGAAAGTCACCTGACTAGTGCCTGCTACGTAATTGCCAAAATTATGACCAAAGATAGTGATAAAATCATTAGGCGCACCATTAGGGGTGCTTAAGTCACAACTATCCCCAGCAGAACAGTCGGCGTCACTAAGACAAGGAGTATTAACATCTGACTGACAAAATCCTCCCAGTGGGCTAAGGCCAGTAATCACTGGCGGCCCTAAACAAACACAAGAGCTGGGATTACAAGTTAGATAGGCCCCACATTGATTATCAGCCACCTGACAAACCCCCTCCGTTTCACTAAGATTACAAGACTCACCAAAAGAACTCTTAGGCTGACAAGTATTATTATCATCACAATAATAACCTTCGGCACAGAACTGCTCTCCCTGGCTACAATCTGTGGGAGGATTTTCACACTCTGAACTCTCCCCCAAGCAAGCCCCCCAACGGTTATTGTGACAAGTAGTTATTCCCCCACAGCCACAACTCGCTGTCTCTCCTTCAGAGCAAATCACTATCTTGCCCCCACTACCACCACTTCCCCAACTACCACTTCCTTCTCCTCCAGTGCCCCCCAGTCTACCAATTGCAAAAGTAACGATTATCCAGGCCGAGAGAATAATTCCTAAGCCTATTAACCCGGCCTTAAGAGTGTTTTTTGCTTTAGTAATCTTGTCCTCATTGCCAGCTGAAGTCATCCATAGGGTTCCCGCATAAAGTACTATACCTAAAGCAATTATTGCTAAAAATCCTAAGGCTAAATTAATAATATTAGCAATTGTTGTTCGGGGGTCTTTGCCGGTCTCTCCGATCACTCCCCCCAGCTCATCTCCTAATTGCTCTACGCCAAAATCTTGAGCCCACACCACTCTAACTAATAGCAGACTAACTACTATTAATCCGATGATTATTAGGCTGTTAATTATTTTAGTTTTTCTCATACTCTAAATCCTGGCTAATTAATAACAATTACCTTCGTCATTTAATTCACTAGTCCCTAAGCCGTAGCAGCAAGAAGGCGTCTCAACTGACACTCCTTGGCAACCTGCCCCGGCGCTGGGCTTATAGCAATTTTGATAAATATCTTTAACTCCCGAGCCAACTTGCGCTTGATAGTTCATCGACTCTAATAAGGGAGTATGGTTTAAGTAGGTCACCGTTCGGTCTGGCTCACTATCATTATTAATATCTTCATTATTATTAGTTATCCAATAGCCAACCCGACTATCACCCCCACTACGTAGATTAATCATCTTATGAACTGTTTTATTTTTTCCGGTGTCTATTATCCGTGAACCGGTAGTTAGAGAACTATTCATCATTAGAGTATTCCAAACTATTTTAATCTGACTATCAGACTTTACCCCATACTCGTCTTGTCCTGGTCCAATTTCTTCTATTACTGGTGGATCTAAGTTGAGTTTATCGCTAACGAAGAAAGAAAAATGATAACTATCTTTTTCTTGATTAGCTGCCGAGTCTGACTGCTGCTCTTCACTATAGTGGTTGTCATTATGATAATTAAGTGGACCATCGGCAAAGCGATCCCGATTACCATCTAAAGAATTTAGCGATGCGTCTGTTAAGCCATTAGAAACAATATTAGCCATTGGATAATTTTTCCCTTCGCTATTTTGACAAGTGTTGTAGCCAAGACCGGAATCCCGACAGAGACTGTAAGGGGCGTAAGACAAGCAGTCATCATTACTATAACAAGTTTTTAAATCAGCGGCCTCTAGCTCTACCAATAAGTGACTATTGGGCGGTAAGCAATAAATTTCCTCGCCACAAGCATTGACCCCACAGGTTTCATCAGAAATGAATTCTAAAGTTCTAAACTGATTGCTGAGCATAAATTTCCCCGCTAGATAGTCTCCTACGCAAACCTTTTCCCCTAAGCCCTCACACTTATACGAGCGACACTCTTCATTAGCTAAGCAAGTTTCGCCCGCTAACTTAGCTTGAGAATTGTAATTAATTACCCGCACATAGTCAGCCACCTCCTTAGCCAGTCCTGAGATCTGAAGCGGATTCATCGTTTTGTCAAAATTTAATTGAATAACCGTATTCATGGGCACATCTTGACGATGATTAATTCTAGAAATTTTAGATCGATCGACTCCTCCTGAGAATTGACTTACCACCCTAATGGCCTCCTGATTGCTCACGGCTATCTTTAAATTATTACCCTGATTACCCGCCTGTTTCGCCTTGATCTTTAAACGAGTGTCACTAATTTTTTCCAGCTCAACCTGCTCACTGCCGCTTAAGGCTACATAAATATTCTCCACTATTTTCTCAGCCCGACAATCTTCTGGATATTGAATATAGCTTCCTCCGGCATTTGGTGAGAAGGTGTAAATATCTCCACCAATAGTTAAGGTGTCAGCAGATCGTTCTGGCTGCATAGTGACTAGCCAAGAATTGCCTGCCTGTCTTTCTGGAGCAGTTAAAACAAAGAAAGGAGAAAACTTAGCGGTCCCCTCACTATCAAAGTCGGCTGCCCCTAATAAATTATTATTATCATCAAAAAGTTGAGCCCGGTTGTTATCCCCGCTAGTAATTTGAACAATAAACTTAGTTAACTCCCCTTTGTAAGTTAACGCTCCCGCTGTAGCCTCGTTGCCCCCTGATCGCGACTCAACTGATAGAATCTTAGCTGACTGATATGCTTGCGGACAAGATAAAACTTCAATAACCGCCTCCGCGGCTTCGGCAGGGTTAAGTAGGGTCTCTGAGTCTTTCTCATTGTCTGGCCGCGGTGCTAAGCTCCGATAAATAGTTTGTGGCGGCGTTAGGTCTAGCCTTCCTCCAACTTCAAATCCCCAAACAAAGCCCTTGGTAGCACAGTCTCTGAAGACTGACTGACCTTCAAGTCCTTTAATCTGATCAGTTAATTTCACTAAATATTTAACTTGATTATTCTGCTCTCCTAAATAGGCCTTAGGTACCAAGAAAATGGTTTTCTCATCTAAAGAGATGCTTAGATTAATATCCACCACATTGCTGCTATGACTAGGGCAGGAGCTAGCTCCACAAGAGTCTCCTAGGTCCTCCCGATAGACTCTAATCACATTTGAATTGAGGAGGTCACAGCCCTTGGTTCCACATTCACAAGTTCGCCGATCTTGATTAACGCATAATCCTTCTGAAGAAATTTCCTCTTTAAAATTAATGATAATCGCCGTGTTGCGCGGAACATCTCGTTGATTATTTTCTGGATAAACAGTTTCTAGGGCGCAATTACCGATGGCTCCAAAGCCATGACTACCAATTTCTCCTGAAGGAGCAGGCCTAAAGGGAATAACTGGCGCCAAAGACCCGGAGGCTTGTCCTAATTTATAGATAATAAAAGTAACGATTCCCCAAGAGGACATAATAATAATTAAACCGATAACCGCATTTTTTAAAATCCCCTTAGCCTTATCTATCTTTTCCTCATTACCCGCTGAGGTCATCCACAAAAATCCTGCATAAAGCACTAGGCTTAGTGCTAGTATTCCCAAAAAACCAAGAGCAATTTGAATAATTCTAGCCGCCAACATTCTGGGGTCTGTCCCAGCCTCTCCCAAGGCTCCATCTAAACCCTCATCCATGGTTTCTATTCCTAAATCCTGAGCTCCAGCTATTTTCACTAAAAATAGCAGAAAAATTAAGAACAGGCTAAAAATAATTAACTTTTTTTTCTTATTCATTTGAATTAAAACCTTTTAATTTGTTTAATTTTTTGCTATAATTTATTCACCACAATTATAACATAAATGGCAAAAAAAAAGAAATAATCTTAACTGAGATTTGGCAAATTTATGACTATTGAGCGAGTAATAAAAAAATTCCAAGACAACTACCCCGAAGTAGATACTAGTTCTCTTAATCGGGCTTATTTATTTGCCGAAGAAGCTCATCGGGGTCAACTGCGAAAAAATGGCGAACCTTATATCCAGCACCCCTTACACACTGCTTACATTCTCGCGGAAATAAAGTCTGACCTAGCGACTGTCACTGCTGGTATTTTACATGACGTTCCCGAAGATACTGATAAAACCATTGAAGAAGTCAAAGAAAACTTCGGACCCGAAGTCTATAATCTAGTTAAAGGGGTAACAAAGTTAGGAAAAATTAAATACCGTGGCATTGAGCGCTATCGCGAAAACTTAAAAAAAATGTTTTTAGCCATGGCTAATGACCTGCGCGTTATTTCCATTAAATTCTGTGACCGAGTACATAATCTTCGCACTCTAGAAAATCTCCCTCCGGAAAAGCAAAAAAGAATCACTCAAGAAACCTTAGAAATTTATGCCCCCATTGCTGGACTGTTAGGAATTGGTCGTCTTAAATGGCAAATGGAAGACATTTGCTTTAAATACCTCTACCCTGAAGAGTTTCATGAAATAGAATACAAATATGAAGTTGAAAAACGCGCGGAACGCAATCGCTTCTTTCAAAAAGTCAAAGACCTATTGGTCCCTCGCTTAGAAGAAGCTGGCATTAGTCATGAAATAGAAGTTAGGTTTAAACACCTGTACAGCATTTATCAAAAAATGCAAGAGAAGGATAAGGAGTTTCATGAAATTTATGATGTCTTTGGCTTAAGAGTAATCGTCTCTTCGGTAAGTGATTGTTATAAAACCCTGGGAATCATTCACTCTCTCTGGCACCCTAAATCCAACCGCTTTAAAGACTATATCTCCTTGCCTAAACCTAACGGCTACCAGTCTCTTCATACCACTATTTTTGGTCCAGAGGGAAAGCTAGCTGAGTTTCAGATTAGAACTAAAAAAATGCATGAGGAGTCTATTTACGGACTATCGGCTCATTGGTATTATAAGTCTCGTGGTGAAAACCTTAACTACGAACCCCCTGCTTGGGTAAAGGAAATTATTGACTTACAGAAAGAAATTAGTAATACCAATGAACTAGTTAAAAATATTAAAATGGATATTTTCCGGGATCGTATTTTTATCTTCTCTCCCAAGGGTGATGTTTTTGAACTTCCAGAAAAAGCCACTCCCGTTGACTTTGCTTACGCTGTTCATAGCAATGTTGGCAACAAGGCCTCCGGGGCAATTATTAATAATAAGCTAGGGCGCTTGGATCAAGAATTAAAAAATGGCGATCTAGTCCAAATTATTATTGAAAAAAACCGTGAATACCCTAATAAAGACTGGTTAAAATTTGTCAAAACTCGTCGAGCCCGTAATCGGATTAAGCAATTTGCCAAGCAATCTAACTTAGATAAGCTAAAAAACTTTATCCCAGGAATTAAATCCAAGCATTAGCTTTAAAATTAAAATAAAAAAACAAGTTCTTAAACACTAGAACTTGTTTTTTTAATACCCTAACTATAAAGCTTAGGACCGAGTATTGCTTTCTGGTAACTTACCAATTCGTCTTAAATATTCATTCTTCTTACCCAACTCCAAACTGGCGAGGGCGTACTTTTTTTGCAATCTCTTAGTGCTTTTAGGTTCTAAAAATTTTTCTGACCTAGCTTTTTCTAATCGCTTGCTATTTCTCAGGCCTTTTCTAAATTTTCGCAAAAAACTTTCAAAGCTTTCTCCTGGTTTTCTTTTAAACTCCGCCATAATTCCACTCTCCTTTCTATTTTTTATTAATTAATTTTTTTTCAATTGCTTTTTCTCGCCTTTTCAAGCGATCAACTATCTTTTTGGCCACGATTGTTTCTTGGGCCCCTGACTCTAAGTCTCTCATTAAAATCGTGCCATCTAAAATTTCTTTTTTACCTAGAATTAAACAAACTTTGGCCTGCAGGGCACTAGCTTCTTCTAGTTGCTGCTTAAGGCTATCAGTCACAAAAGAATAATGAACTAGAAAGCCTGCTTCCTTTAACTCCTGAAAGAGACTAATCGCTCTTATTTTAGCTTGATCACCTAATTGAGCAAGAAAGATTATATCCTCCTCGGCTGATTTTGTCAATTGCTGCTTATCTTTTAGTCGAGCCATAATCCTCTCCACTCCCAAAGACAAGCCGAAAGCTAGAATTTCTGGACCACCCAGCGTGTTAGCTAGCGAGTCATAGCGACCACCGCCACCAAGGGCTAATCTACTTTGAGCTAAACCTTTGTCGTTAATTGGCCAATATTCAAAAACTGTATCGTTGTAATAATTTAAGCCCCTAACTAAATGTGGATTAAAATTATAATTAACCCCCAGTTCATCTAAGTATTCTAAGGTTTTGGCAAAATATTCCTTGCTCTCATTAGATAGATAGTCCGCTATTTGCGGAGCTTCTTCGCGCTCCTTAACACAGGCACTCTCCTGACAATCAAGCAAGCTTAAAGCATTTTTGCCCAAACTATTTTTACAAGCCGCACATAATTTAGCTCGCCGACCGCGTTCTTTGTAAAAAGCATTCAACTTTCCTAGATATTCTTTGCGACACTCGGCTGTTCCTAAGCTATTGATCTGCAACTGAACATTAATTTTCAATTCTTGAAAGAAATTATAGACCACCGCCATGGTGACCGCTTCAGTAATTGGTTTCTTTTCGCCAATAATCTCTAGATTGAATTGGGTAGACTCCCGGTAATGCCCTGCTTGTAATTTCTCATACCTAAAAACTGGTCCCAATGAAAAAAATCTAGCCAAACCAGCTTCTCTAAGAGTTTCGTTTTCTAAAAACAGCCGTAAACTACCTTGAGTCAATTCTGGTCGTAAAACAATCTTCTCACTTTTAGCGCCTTCAATGAAATAAAATTCCTGGTCATTATTACGCCTGGTAGACTTCTTGTATAGGTTATAACTTTCTAATATCGGCGTTCTAATTTCTGAAAAACCTGAAGTTTTAGCCAATTTAACTAGTTCACCAGCAATGAGCTCATAGGCTAGCTGTTCGTTAGCAAAGAAATCTTTCATGCCTAGTAATTTGGGAATTATTTTCTCTGCCTTAGGTTCTGGTTTTTTCGCCACTGAACGAGTGGTAGTCTTTTTTTGTTGCGACATATTAACTAATGATAAATAAATTTAATTAACTTAAAGTGGTGCTAGCTCATACTGTGGCCAATGACTAGCCTTAAATAACTGGGCTTGGCTAAAGGGCCAACCTCTTAACAAAACTTTACCGATAATAAAGCTTTTATCAACTACTCCAAAATAACGAGAGTCTCGTGAAGCGCCCCGATTATCCCCTAATACAAAGAACTCATTCTCACCCACTTCCACTCGTTCGCTGCTCTCACTAAAGGTCATTCCTTCCGTCTCTAAATATTGTTCTGGTAAAACAAAGCCCTCTGGATAAACCTGATTAAAAACTATTACCTGCCCATCAATAATTTGCACGGACTCCCCTGGTAGACCTACTATTCTTTTAATAAAATATTCTTGGGGGTTACGAGGATAGCGGAAGACAATGACCTGCCCCCGAGTTGGTTCAGTAAAACGATAGCTAAGCTCATCAATAATTAGATAGTCACGGTCATGAAAATTTGGCACCATGGAGTCGCCTTTAACAAAAAAGGGTTGAATTAAAAAGTGGCGAATGGGAATAATGATTGCTGCTGAAATTAAGGCCACCTTAATTAGCTCCCAAGTAAAGGAGAAAAAGTTTTTCATAACTTATTTAAGTTTAGTCAGTTAATAAAATCTTTCGGTAATAAGAAGGATTATAGTAAAAAATAGAGAAAAAATCAACCAGCCTTTTTAATAAATAAACATCGCATCACCATAACTAAAAAACCGATACTCATTTTCAATTGCCAATTGATAAACTTTTTTAGTAGTTTCTAGCCCTAAATAAGCACTAACTAGCATCAATAAACTAGACTGAGGCAGATGAAAATTAGTAATTAAAGCATCCACTATTTTAAACTGATAACCTGGGTAAATAAAAATATTGGTCCATTGAGCTTGATCACTAAGTTGACTTTCTTGGGCTAACTTCTGCCAGTTAAGTGACTCCAGAGCCCGACAAGCTGTTGTCCCTACCGCAATCACTCGCCCTCCTCGTCGTTTGGTTTCTAAAATCTGAGCGATCGTTTCCTGACTAAGTTGCAGGTACTCTTGATGTATTTTAAAGTCAGTAATCCGGGGAGTTTTTACTGGCGCAAAAGTTCCCAGACCAACATGGAGGGTTAGGTAGGCTAAGTCCACTCCTTGGCTCTTAATCTGTTTCAATAATCTTTTAGTAAAATGTAAGCCGGCTGTTGGCGCCGCTACCGAACCTACCTGCTGATCACTAGCAAAGACTGTTTGGTATCTTTTTTTATCACTCGCTCGCTGCTTAGTTCTTTTTATATAGGGCGGCAAAGGCACTTCGCCTATTTTCTCTATTGTTGCCCAAAACTTTTCTGGATGGAGATTGAAATTAAGCAAGTAGGTGCCCGCTTGATTCTTAGCGACCAGCCGAGCCTGACAGGACTGGTCTAATTTAATTATTTGCCCCACCGATACCTGCCCCCGAAGCAGGCACTCCCAATTAGCTTCTTTTTGACGTAATAAAAAAATCTCTACCCGTCCACCAGTTTCCTTATGCCCTATCAGTCTAGCTGGAAAAACTTTAGAATTATTTAACACTAATAAATCACCCGGACGGAGATAATTTAATATTTGATAAAACCGCTGATGAGCAATCTCACCAGTCTGGCGATTGATGCTTAATAATCTTGACTTATCCCGAGGATTAATTGGCTTTTGAGCAATTAAAGCTGGCGGCAAGTCATAATCAAATTCTGTTAATAATAATTCCTGTGGTTTAGTCATCTAAAGTTCGTCCTAAATGTTTATACCCTAAAGCCGTAATGACTCGCCCCCGCGGTGAACGATCTAAAAACCCTAACTGCATTAAATAAGGTTCATATACTTCTTCTATTGTCTTCATCTCCTCACCAGTGGTGGCGGCTAAGGTATTAAGCCCCACTGGTCCACCTTTAAATTTATCAGCAATAATCTCCAAAATGCGTCGATCAACTAAATCCAGACCTAGCTCATCAACTGCTAACAACTTAAAAGCCTCTAGCGAATCGGCTAAGTCTATCCGCCCATCCCCCTTCACCTCACAATAGTCCCTCACTCGTTTAAGCAGGCGATTAGCTATTCGGGGAGTGCGGCGACTGCGAACCGCAATCGCAGTTTTGGCCTCAGCGACAATTCCTATATCTAAAATTTTAGCACTCCGAGCAATTATCTTTTCTATATCCTTTGTTTCATAGAAGCTAAGATGATGGGTAATACCAAAACGATCACGTAGTGGCGCTGACAAACTGCTAGCTAACGTGGTCGCTCCAATAATCGTAAATTTAGGTAAGTCTAGACGCAGAGTCCGAGCACTTGGTCCCTTGCCCATCACTATATCCAAAGCAAAGTCCTCCATGGCCGGATATAGTATCTCCTCCACCACCTTAGGCAGGCGATGAATTTCATCAATAAACAAAATCTCCCCTTCTTCTAGATTGCTTAAAATAGCGGCCAAGTCACCACTCTTCTCTATCGCTGGCCCTGAGGTCACCTTAATATTTTTCCCGGTCTCATTGGCAATCACGTGCGCTAGGGTGGTTTTCCCTAATCCCGGAGCGCCGTATAGCAAGACATGCTCTATCGGCTCTTGTCTTTTTTTAGCCGCCCCAATGGTAATTTCTAAATTAGCCTTAACCCGCTCCTGTCCGATATACTCCGCCAAGCTTTTAGGACGTAACGATAGATCTAAGGCCTCGTCGCCTAGCCTTTCAATGGGACTAACTAATCGCTCTTCTTCATGCATATTGCTAATAATTTTATTTTTTAAACTTAAGATTAGCCTTTAGCTTAGACTGATTAACCTCACCAATCAAGGCTAAGTTTAGTCGCGAATCAGTAAAATACTTCTTAGCTACCCTTAGCAGCTCTGGCCCCGTTATGGCTTGAACTATTTTTGCTACCGCATTGGGAGTTAAGGGAGTGGGGCGGTACAAGGCTTGCAAGGCATACCAATTAGCGACACTATCACTTCCTTCTAAGCCTAGCAACAAGCGGCCGCGAAGAATATCCTTGGCTCTTTTTAGCTCCTTGGCTGATACCAACTCTGTTGCTAGTCTCTGATGTTCCTGAAGAATAATTTTAACAGCTTCCTCAGTTTTATCTTTAGCCACTCCTGCCTGAGTAACTAGATAGCCTGAGTCTGAGTAAAATTCCGCTCTAGTTCTAACGTAATAGGCTAGACCATTTCTTTCCCGGAGATTAATAAACAAGCGAGAGCTCATTGAGCCGCCTAAAATAATGGCTAAGAGTTCTAATTTAAATTCATCTGCCTGACCGAGCTTAACCGTTCTTAGTCCTAAGGCTAAGGTAGTTTGGTCAGACTTTTTAGCTAAAATCTTCAATCGGGGAACTGTTTGTTTCTCAACTAGCCGGGGCAATTTATTAAACCGATGTTGAGAAAACTGACTAAAAGTCGTTTTAATTAATTTCTTGTCCGCTGCCTTGATCTCTCCGGCTACGATTAGCTGAGCACTTTTTGCTCCATATTGAGCTTGTAAATAGTCTAGAAAGTCTTGTCGGGAAAAAGCTAAAATATTTTCTTTAGTGCCAATAATCTCTCGCCCAGCGGCTGTCCCCTCATACAAGCAACTCTCAAAAACATCACCAATATATAACTGAGGACTCTCACGGTACATATTTAACTCCTCTATGATCACCCCCCGTTCTCGATCTATTTCCTCGCTAGTAAATAATGAGTTAAACATCATATCGCCTAAAATCTCTATTGCCTTCGGCAGCTTATTATTAACCACTTTCAGCCAGTAGCCGGTAAATTCCTTAGTAGTAAAGGCATTATACTCTCCTCCTAAAGAATCCAGCTCACTAGCTAAAGCTAAGGTGCTGGGGCGCTGACTAGTCCCCTTAAAAAACATGTGCTCCAGGAAATGAGACAAGCCATTAGTTTGCTCACTTTCATTCTTAGAGCCAGTTTTAAAAACTAATAAAACAGTGGTTACCTTAGAACCTGGCAAGGGAACGGTAATTAACGGAACTTTATTGGGTAGTATTTCTATTTGATATTTGTTCATAAATTAGACAATCTTAATTAGTCTGTTCTAAACTTATCATATTTTTGCTATAATTTAAAGGTAGGCGTAATTTCGTCTTTTTAAAGTTATAATTTTACATCTTATGGCTTATCAATTAAGTGATCAAAACATTATTTTAAGCGCCAATAAGGCCTATAAAATTCTCGCCGTCCGAGACTTGCCTCCCGAAGAAAAGCCTCGCGAGAAGCTGCTCGCCCATGGGGTGGTTTCCTTAAGCTCAGCCGAGCTTTTAGCCGTTATTTTAGGCGTTGGCACTAAAAAAGAAGAAGTCCTCTCTATGGCTAATCGCTTGCTCCGCGAGTATGGCGAAAAAGGAGTGGCCTATCAAAAAGATCCAAAAATTATTGAACAAGACCTCAATATCCCCTTGTCTAAAGCCTGTCAGATTGTCGCCAGCTTTGAATTAGGACGTCGTTTTTATCAAAAAAAGCCTGGCGCCCTAATCACTATCCGTAATGCCAAGCAAGCCTTTGCTCATTTAAAGGAAATGGGGAATTTACGCAAAGAACAAATCCGCGGCCTTTATCTAAACTCTCACTACCAATTAGTTCACGATGAGGTTATCTCAATTGGCACTCCCGATGCTTCCATTCTACAGGTTAAAGAGGTCTTCCGCCCCGCTCTAGAATATTCCGCTGCTGCTATCATTATTGCCCACAATCATCCCTCTGGGGTTCTTAAGGCTAGTCAGGCTGACTTAGAGATAACTGACAAATTAAAGGAGGCGGGCAAAATTTTAGATATAGAAGTTTTAGACCACCTAATTATCGGAAAAAATAAATTTAACAGTTTAATCTAATATGTCTAAAATATACCAGATTAGCCCCACTATTCGCTTAGTGAGAGATGAAGCTAGTGTTAGTTTTCATGTTAAAAACAATGACTATTTTGGCACCATTGCCACCGTAATTAGCTTGATTAGACAAGAGCTACTAACTGCCGACCTTAGTAATGTGGCCACCTTACAAAAACTGTTAAGCAACTTAGAGGCAGACCTCATGATCTTACAAAATAATTATCAAATTAGCGCTAAAATCAAAAACAAGAATAAGACACCAAAGGGCAAGCTAAGCAGCCAGTGATCTAGCATGGCTAAAATAAATAAGGCTAGAGCAATCGCTAAAGAATATTTATCTCGCCGGCCGTATTTAAGCAGAAAGACTACAAAGATAGCAAACGCTACTAACGACAGAAGTCCTGATTGTGCCCATAATAACAAAAAGACATTATGAACCGGTTGGTAGGCCCAAAGCGGTTTTTTATAATCATCTTGCTTGGCCAAGGCTTCTTGATAATTACCTACTCCTACTCCGGTTATAAACTTACTCTTTATTAATTCTCCAGCCTCAACTAGCTGCGACTGTCTTTCTTCCACTGACTGTTGCTCTAGGCGAGTATTAACCTCTACCCGGGTTAAAATTAAGTCTTTAAAGGGGAGGCTGGTAAGGAAAACTAAAATGACTGAGAAGATAATGAGGGCCACTAAGCGACCAACCGCCCATTTGTCTCGACTTCTAATAATTCTTATCAGCAGCACTACTAAACCTAAAACAAAGGCTAACCAAGCGGCTCGGGAAAATGAAAACAAGAGGGCGTAAAGAGCAATGAAATAAAAGATAAACAAGAAGCCTGAAGTCCAAGCTTGAGCCTGGCTATTAATCACTTTCTTTTTAATTAATAAGTAGGCGGCTAAGATTAAGGAGATCGCTAAAGCTCCCCCTAGGACATTAGGGTGGTCCAGTCCTCCATAAGCTCTTAGCCAGCGACCATCCATCGTTTCTATCACTGCTGTTCCTGAAACAATCGGGTCATGGGCTGCCAGTCCTAAATACTTACAAGCAAAAGAGCTTTGGGTTAAAAATTGATAGATTCCTAATAAGGCTTGAGCCAGCATCCCGGCTAAAAAACTATAAGCTAAGGTAAAGCGATTGATGACATATTCTTCATAGTTATGTTGCTCCGTCCCCACTCTCACTACGAAAAATAAACTCAAGGCCGCCAGGAAGATAAAGTAATAATAACTGGCTAAAATTTTATCTGGAGCGACTAAAATAGAGCCCGCAATTAGTAATCCTAAGGCTCCTAAGGGGAAAAAGAAGAGTCGGTTAACTCGCCGCCAAGCACCCTCTCTAAAGCGCAGCCAAACAAAGAGACTAAAAATAATTAGCATCAGGGCGTGGCTAAAATAAAAATTAATCTCACTATAAACACTCTCACTGCTCCGTAAAATTAGCTTAGTTTGCCAAGGAACGATAAAAGCGAACAGATAAGTTAGGTATTCAATTGTTTTGCTTAAATATTTGTTGAATTTGCTGGCCATATAGTTCTCGATATTTTTCTCGATTATCTTGAAGATATAGTTTTAATATTTGATTATTAATTATTACCCCCCCTGACTGTTTAGCTGCCGCCTTTTTTAAGGCTGGGTTCATAATCGCTAATTGTAATCGTCGCGCCCCGGCTTCTAATCCTGACCACCAACCTGTTGCTGGAAAAGTTAATTTCATCGTCTCCACACTAATTAATGACTTAGTGTTTGGTAAATTGTTAGCTAATAAAAATAGCTCATTAATTTCCCCTCGGTCATAAAGGAGCCTAAGATTGCGTAACCAGAAATGAAAATAAGGGTCCTGAGGTTTTAGAAATAATTCTTGTAAATTTAACTGGTCCGCACTCAGATAAAAGCTCAAACAAATTTTATCTCGCTTATCCTGCGGCCGAGGACGCTTATTAAGCAAGGCCACTAGACCAGTGCAATACAATCGGGATAACCAGATTGTTCCCGGCTTAGTGATAATTAGCAAATCAATATCACTAGCCTCCCGAAGATTATGCGCCCCTTGTCCATTCACTAAATATATCGCTAAGATGGTGGGTAGCTTGGCAAACCACCGCCCAAAACGTTTTGCTATTTTTAATTTGCGAAAATAATAATTATAGCGTCTTTGTCTAATAGCTACTAACTCTTGACGACCGGGTAGGAAATAATACCCTCCCGCATTAACTAGCTTTCCAGCTTGCTCTAGTCTCCCCAGCTCTTCCCTTAAAGACTGCTTAGGCAAAAGCATCCTATCTATCTCTTCTGTCGTAAGCGGGTAATCAAATAAATCAAAGAAGGCAATCGTCTCTATGATTGCCCGAGATAAATCAACTGCTTGGCCTGAGGCGACACTAATCATAGCTCTTAAACCTATTATTTATCCGCTGTCTTGGGCCGATCTATTTTTACCACCTCTATTTGACTATCCGCTCCCGTAATTTTAATCACATCCTTATCTATTTTTTTAAATTCGGTATAAGCATGATTGTAGTGATTAACACTAGTGGACAAGCTGGTCCCTAATTTACGAATAAATTCATCATACCTATTAATGTGCTTGCCTAGCTTGGTTATATTGGTTCTAATTTCCTGAGCCTTCTCTTCAATTTGCATAGCCTTAAGTCCCTGAAGAACGGTTTGCAAATAGGCGAGAAAAAGAGTCGGGGAAACAATTACCACCTTCTTATCTCTAAAAGCATACTCAATCATGTCTCTAGTGCTAGAGCCCACTTTATTAACCAATAAGTCATAATAAATTGCCTCTGAAGGGATAAACATAAAGGCAAACTCTAAAGTATTTTTATCAGGCAATACATATTTAGCGGTTTCATCTATTCGGTTCTTTAGATCCTGCCTAAAAGCTGCTTCTAATTTTTCTCGAGACTCTTGGTTGGGCGCCTCTAATATTCGTTCATAATTCTCTAAAGAAAACTTGGCATCAATGGGAATTATTTTTCCCTTAGCATGTACCACCGCATCAACAATTAAGTTTTTATTAGTCTGGTCATCACGTCCTAAATTATATTGCAACTCATAAGCACCTGGTGGCAAAACATTGCTTAAGGTCTCTTCTAGAAAATATTCTCCCAACACTCCTCGTTGTTTGGGGTTTTTTAAAATATCCTGTAAGCTTTGCAATTGTGAAGAAAAATTAACTACCTGCCGATTGGTCTCATCTAGTTTCGTTAACTTTTCCGTGACCTCGGCAATTAGCTTAGCTGACTGAGTGTTAATTTCCTGAACAATTTTAGTTGTTTGCCCAAATTGCTCCTGACTGGAGCGATGAGTTTCCGTTAGCTTTTTGTCTAGCTCTTGGCGTAATTCACTATTTTGCTGACTTAATTGATTCAATTTCTCAGTTTGCTGAATAAGTCTTTCTGAGACTGACTCTAGCTGACTATCCTTGACTGGCTGCTTGACTTTTTTAAGTAATAAAAAAATAACTACCCCAATACCGAGCAGGAGCAGAAACATTAAACTGTGGGTAGTTAAATTAGCCATAGACTAATCAGTATTTTTATTATTCTTTAGTAAATCTCTAATCTCCGTTAAGAGCTCTTGGTCCTTGCTTAAAGGCTTAGGCTTAACCTCTTCTTCTGCCACTTCTTTCTCTACGGCTAGCCTCTCCTTCAAGCTCGCTAGTAATTTAATCATCGTAAAGATCGCCAGGGCAATCACTAGGAAGTCAAAAATATTTTGAACAAAGGTGCCAATGTTCATAATTACCGCTGGCTTAAGCACTTCTCCTGCTTGACTAACTATCTCTGAACGTAAAACAAAATGCCAAGAAGTAAAGTCTACTCCACCGGCTAGGGCGCCAATTAAAGGCATAACAATATCGGCCACTAGGGAGGAAACTATTTTACCAAAAGCCCCGCCAATGATAACCGCTACTGCTAAATCAATTACATTGCCTTTAACGGCAAACTCTTTAAATTCTTGTAGATATTTTTTCATATATTTATTTAAATCCAAGTAACGCCGGCTACTTGATCGCCAGCTTCTTTAAATCTCATAATTCGCACTCCTTGAGTGTCTCGCCCCAAGGTATTAACTGACTTAAAAGGAGTTCTGATAACTTGTCCTTGTTCAGAAATAATAACTAGATCTCGATTCTTCATGCTATCCGCATTAACCAAGAAAGCATTGGTTAACTGCCCCGTCTTGTCAGTTATCTTAGCGGTTTTAATACCACTACCCCCTCGGCCTTGAAGCTTGTAGGCTGATAAGGCGGTTCGCTTGCCGTAACCATTGGCCATAATCGTTAACAGTTGATAATTGCGCTTTTTATCCTTATCTGTTTTGGCAATTCCGATGCCCACCACGCGGTCATCAGCTTGCAATCTAATTCCATAAACTCCAGCCGCTCCCCGTCCCATCTGCCTAACATCTGTTTCTTTAAAACGAATGGACTGTCCCTTGGCCGTGATTAACTGAACTTGATCAGTGCCTGAGGTTGGTTTTACCCAAATTAGCTTATCATCATCTTTTATCTTAATGGCAATTAGACCACTACGTCTTAAATTTTTAAAGGCCTCTAGAGCAACTTTCTTCACTATTCCTTTTTCAGTAGCAAAGAAAAGATATTTACTAAAGACTGCCTTATCTAAGGGCAGAATTGAAGAGACTTGCTCGCCACCCACCAGTTGCAAGAAATTAACTACCGGCGTTCCTTTCGCTACCCGAGAGGCTTGAGGAATCTCATAAACTTTTAACTGAAACACTCTCCCCTTAGTGGTAAAGAAGAGGACATCGTTATGGGTTAGTGAAGTGAAGGTAAATTCAACCGTATCTTCTTCTTTAGTGGTTAAGCCCATCACCCCTTTGCCGCCTCGGGCCTGAACCTTGAAAGTATCTGGCTCTAAGCGCTTGATGTAGCCATCTCTAGTCATCATCACTACCGTCTCCTCATTTGGAACCAAGTCCTCAACATTAATTTCCTTAACCCCATGAGGAACCACTGTCGTGCGACGCTCATCACCAAACTTATCAGTCAAAGCCACTAGCTCCTCCTTAACAATCGCTCTCATCTTGGCAGCTGACTTAAGGATAGCTTCTAATTTTTTAATCAGGGCTAATTTCTCTTTTAACTCTGTCTCTATCTTTAGTTGCTCTAAGTTGGCTAAGCTTTGCAAGCGCATCTCTAAAATAGCCACTGCTTGTCGCTCTGACAACTTAAATTTCTTCATTAAGTTGGCCTTAGCTACCTCCTTATCTTTAGAAGCCTTAATCGTTTTAATTACCGCATCAATATTCTTCAGGGCGATCATTAGTCCCTCTAAAATATGGGCTCGCTCCTTGGCCTTATTAAGGTCGTACTCTGTGCGGCGTTTCACTATCTCCTCTCGGTGCTTAATATACTCCTCCAGAATCATTTTAAGGGTTAGCACCTTAGGCTGAATACCATCAATCAGAGCCAACATATTTAAATGAAAGGTGGTCTGCAGGGCGGTATTTTTATACAAGCTGTTAAGAATTTTTTTAGGGTAGGTATCTTTTCTTAACTCAATTACTATTCTCACTCCTTCCTTATCTGACTCATCACGTAAAGCCTTGATTCCCTCTATCTTCTTATCTTTAACTAAATTAGCAATCTTCTCCACCAAGTCCGCCTTATTAACTTGATAGGGAATCTCGGTAATTATTATCTGAAAATTACCACTTTTTCGCTCAACAATATTAGCTTGACCTCGCAGCACTATTCCCCCTTTGCCAGTAGCGTAAGCTTCTAAAATCTTCTTCTTGTCATAAATAATTCCCCCCGTGGGAAAGTCTGGTCCCTTAACAAATTGAGTCAAATCTTCTACTGTCGCCTCTGGATTAGCGATTAAGTGAATTATCGCCTCAGTTAACTCTCTTAGATTATGTGGGGGAATATTAGTGGCCATCCCTACCGCAATTCCCATGGTGCCATTAAGCAAAAGATTAGGAAGCTTAGCTGGTAAAACTTGCGGCTCCTGATGGCTACCGTCATAATTGGGAGTGAAATTTATGGTTTCTTTATCAATATCAAAAAGCATCTCTTCCGCTATCGCCGCTAGCTTAGTCTCCGTATAACGCATAGCGGCCGCACTATCACCATCCATAGAGCCAAAGTTTCCTTGACCCCTCACTAATGGGTAGCGCATAGAAAAATCTTGAGCTAGGCGAACCATTGAGTCATAAACCGCTGAGTCGCCATGGGGGTGATATTTTCCTAACACTTCTCCCACCACTGTCGCTGACTTACGAAACTTAGCATTAGCCTTAAGACCAATACTCCACATGGCATATAAAATTCGTCGGTGGACTGGTTTTAGTCCATCCCGAACATCTGGTAAGGCCCGAGAAACAATTACGCTCATCGCGTATTCTAAGTATGACTTTTTCATTTCGTCCGTTAGCGGCTGAGGCTCCACTAAGCCATACTCAGTTTGTCGTCGTTCAATCTGAGAGTTAGTAGTTTTTTCTTTCTCCTCTAAGGGCTCGGGAGTTAATTTATTCTTCTTAGTTGACATAAATAATTATTAATAGACCAATTGAGTAATTCCCTCGCAACCAGCTGGAATCTGGCAAGTTCGTGCCTCTCCTATCGTTGGCATGCAATTTATATAGGCGGGGCAACTGCCTTCTCCAGGAGTTACATATTCTGGCAATTGCTCCCTAGTTGGCTCTAGTCCTTCTAAAGATTGACCTGAGTCCAGTTTCTCTTGTAAATTGGTAATTATTCCCTGACCAAATTCCGCACTAGAAGACGCCGCTTCCTCCAACTTGTCCGCTAGCGTTTGCACAAAGTCATTGTCCTTTAGCTTTTCTACATCCAACTGATTTTCCTCAGTTAATAGTTCTTCCTGAAGACTGGTGGATAGATTTTTAAATCCCTCCATAACTGGTTCTAGGCTGTAAATTTCTCCGGGTAGGGAAAAATTGAAAATATTTTTTAGATTAAGAAACCAAAAAACAAAAACTAATCCCAAGATAAAGACCACCCCTGTTTTGACTAAAAATACCTTTCTTGGTTTTTGTTTATTCATATGATTATTCCCTTATCCCATCTAAATTAACATCATAAAGAATTTGCTCCGCTAACAACCGGTAGCTTAGTATCTCCTCCTGGCTAAACCAAATTGGAATTTCTCGATCAGCATCAGTGGCTGGGTCTGAACAATGAATTAAATTGCGAACTGCTCGGTCATCAAGACTGGCTAGTGAATAGGAGTCTAGGGTGTAGTCTCCCCTAATCGTTCCGCTGTCTGAAGCCAATGGCTCAGTAGAGCCCACTATTTTCTTCACTATCCCAGCCGCCTGATTGCCCTCCCAAATCATTGGCACCACTGGACCCGCTGTCATAAATCTAATTAATCCTCTAATAATATCTCTCCCATATTCAATCGCTTCCTTCTCAATTGGCAAGCCAGCCGCTTTTCTTTCTTCAATAATTCGCTCTCCCTTGCTAGAAAACCACTCATCATCTTTTTCATAATGTTTCCATAATTGCTCTTCGCTAGCTTTTACAATTTTTAAAGCAATTAGCTTTAAGCCAGTTTTCTCAATGCGCTTAATTAAATCTCCAATTAAGCTTCTTTGCACCGCATCGGGCTTGAGCAAAACAAAGGTTCTTTCTTTTTTTGGGTTATGCATATATTTATTTACTTAAAATTACCAGCTCCATATCTTCTTGGGGAAGATCTTTGCGAGTAATTCTTAATCTTTCTTCATAAGTTGGCGCTAGGCCTAACTCTTTAATAAATTTATCAACTGAGTCCAATTCAAATGGCAAGCTAGGGTCATGGTAATGCATCGGAATCACTATGCGAGGCTCAATTTGAGAAATAACGGCGACGGCCTTTTTGGCATCAATTGTATATTTGCCTCCTACCGGGATCATTAGGATATCTGTTCCTGATAACCGACTCAACTGAGCATCATCTAATTCCGTGCCTAGATCACCCAAATGAACTAAGGAGATATCATCCACTTCTATGCGGTAAATAATATTTCCGCCTCGCTCCTCTCCTTGCGACTCATCGTGATAGGAGTCTATTCCCTCTATCAGTACTCCCTTCACATCATACTCCCCAGCTGAGGAGATAATAAACGGCTGCCCTCTCAGAGCAGAAGCATTATTATGATCAGAGTGGTCATGAGAGATTGTTACTATATCCGCCTCAAAATTAGGAACCTTAAGCCCTAAGTCCTTGTTAAATGGGTCAGTCACTACTGTAACCCCCTCCGGTCCCACTTTGTCTTGTATTTTAAAGCAGGAATGTCCCTGCCAAGTAATAATCATATATTTTTTCACTAAAAAAAGACCTCTAAACTAATTATAGTATAACAAAATCTAAGCCCTGGGTCAACCAAAAGAATCCCAAATAAACCTAAGAAAAAAAGCAATTATTAGGGAAAATTACTAATTTTTATCGGAATACTGCCCAACTGATCTGTTCTTAAAACCTTAAGGCCTAATTGATAAAACCTTTCTAATACCACTGGAGCGGGATGATTGTATCGATTATTTCTTCCTGCAGAAACCACCACCACCTGCGGACGTACCGCCTCTAGAAACTCCTGACTATTAGAAGTTTTAGAGCCATGATGTGAGGCCTTGAAAACTTCGGCTAATAAATTAAAATTTGACTTCAGTAGCGCCTCCTCTGCTCCTAATTCATTATCTCCACTGAATAAGAATTTCTGCCCCTGACAAGACAACCTGCTTGTCAGCGAATTATTTCCATCTTCCTTAGCTCCCAGACTCAAGGGATTTAATAATTCCATAAAACACTGCTGAGAAAAATCAAGTCGCCCCCGACTGCTTAGAGGAATAATTTCCGTACCTTGCTGTCTAGCTAGATCAATAATTAAATCCGTAATAATATTCTTTTCTGTCCCAGCGGGATAAATTAATTTAACCACTCTAAATCGCAATAATATTTCCACTAAGCCTACAATGTGGTCATCATGCCAATGACTAATAATGACTGCCTCTAACTCTCGCTCATAAAACGATAAATATTTACCTAGCTCCAATAATAAGGTCTTATCTGGGCCGCCGTCTATTAAAATTAATTTATCTTCTGGAGTTCTAATTAGAGCCGCATCACCTTGACCCACATCAAGAAAAATCACTCTAGCTACTTGATCACCAAGGCTAAGAACTCTAAATATTCCAATAATCAACCCTAGACCTATTAAACTAATAATAATTCTTTTCTTCATCTCTATAACTTAGCAAACCCTCATTAAATTTTAGATAAAGATTAATTAGAAGCCCCGCTCCCCAAAAACCGCCATGTGTATGTATACATTACCTAAGCCTATTGACTTTTTCTATTATTTATGCTAAACTATTTAGACTATTGATAAGAGAGACTGTTCTTTAACAAGCGTTAATTTAATAACTAAAGTGAGTAAGCTTCCTTTGCCCATTCTAGTTATTAAATTAACAATAATATAAACCAAAAATGGAGATTCTTAGCGAGACCGGTAACGGGGTAAGCTAAGGATAGAAAAAATGAAAAAGAATATTAGATTAAAGACTATAGCGATCTTAACCATAATTCTGGTTATCATCGCTAGCCTCAGCTCCTGCGCTACCAGCAAGAGCTATGCCGAATTTAGCAGATTAAATAATCTGCAAAGGCATAGAATTGAAAATTACCAGCGCGCCAAGCGCGTGGTAAGAGTAGAAAGCGCCGCTCAAACCTACACCGACCTAGACATCGCTAGGTTAAAGGCTCAACCAGTTAAGGCTGACCCGGTAAAAGGTTTTGAGGGGAAAATTGCCAACCTAACCCGTTGGCAGAATGTTCAGTTCATTATCTCGCGGGTGGGAGCTGACCGGGTTATTTTGTCCGAATACTTAGCCCCTGGACAACAGGTGACTAGAAACTTGCTCCCCGGAACCTATACGGTGATCATGAAAATAAATGGCCAGATCAAGGATCGAGCCATATTTACCGTGAATAGTGAGATAAAACACCTATTCGGAGAGCCGTACCATTGGTATGTGCTCCGTGATAGGGAGTACTAATATTAAAAAAAGCGATCATCAGATCGCTTTTCTTTTTTTTATTAAACTAATAAACCACTAATTCAAATATTAATTATCCTCATTTACCCACTAGTCGTGAGCCCGCTGTTATTTGATGGGATATCTGATGGACTACCACTAAAAGGTAATCTGACCATAACAAAGTAGGTGATTGCATAAGCAGCTAATACCACTATCAAGCCAATAATCGCATTTTTAATAGCGGTCTGAGACTTACTAACCTGCTCAGTATTACCACCAGCCATCATCCATTTAAAGCCTTCCATTACCATAATCACTAAAAAGATTACAGCTAGCAAAGATAAAACTGCTCCTACTATTGTTGCCACTATATTACCAATCTCCATTTTTTGATTAAAGCCTGCCACCCGGCCAACCTGATCAGTAATATCTGTTATTGGTGGATTCTGCGCTAAAGCTAAACCCGCGCCTCCTATTAAGGTAATTATTCCCAACGTGATAAATAAAATAATATTTTTTTTCATATCATTAGCCTATAATTCTCATTATAAATTTACTTAACAAGAACTGCCAAATAGCCCAAGAGGAGAGAGTGATCACTAAACCGATAATGGCTGTTTTAACCATATCCTGAGCCTTCCCCACTTCCTTCTCATTGCCACTAGCCGTCATCCACCTAAAGCCCGCATAAACCATTAAGATGATAAAGATTGTACCCAGTAGAGATAGAATTGAATTTATAATTATCCCAATTAAGGTAGGTAAATCTGTTCCGCTTCCGTAAGAGTCTGAGGCCACTTGATTAAGTCTTTCTAGAGCACCTGTTTGAGCTAAGCTGGGCTTAGTAAAAATAAAGTAAGGGGAGATTAATGTTAAGGACATTAAAACTAATGATAAAACACTTTTTAACTGCTTGTTCATAAAATTAAAATTTCTTATTGTATTAATTCTCTACTGACCAATATCCCAATAATAAACTGACTGATCGCATAGGCACCAATTACTATCACTAAGCCTATTACTGATTCAAAAATAATCTTTTTTGCCTTACTAACCTTTTCTTCATTGCCCGCCGCTGTTAACCACAAACTACCAGCGTAAACCATAAAGGAAACAAAAATCGTCCCTAAGACTAAAAAAATTAAGCTCAGAATCAGTCTAATATAACCCTCCACTCCCAGCTCTACCAAGCCCTTATCTTGAGCTACTGTTTTTGCATTCTCAAAAGCTCTATTTATTCCCCATTCTGACCCTTCACCATTCGCTAGGGCTAACTGACTGCTGCCAATAAATATAAACATTGCTAGGGTAATAAAAATACTTATTTTTTTCACAAACTGAGCCATGTTATTGAATTGCTAAAATTATTTTAATAAACTTACCGAGAACAATTTCTTTATAATCCCCCCCCTATTCAGAATTATCTCTTTCATACGGTCTCTCTTGACTTGCTCTGTCTGCATCCATTGATTTAATAAAATCGTTATCAATATTACTATATTTTTGAAAATCTTCAGTAGAGGCAAGAGACGATGACGGATTTAAGCGATTAATAATAAAGAGAGTCAAGGCATAGGCAGCCACTATAATAATTAATCCGACTGTAGCTGTTTCTATTATCCCCTTAGCCTTACCAGACTTTGTGTCATCGCCCTGAGCCGTCATCCAAATAATCCCTCCATATATAACAAAGGCAAAGAAAATCACCCCCACAAAACTAAGAATAGTTTTCACTAGTCGCCCTATTATATCCTCTGGCTGAACTTGACTGTTTTTCTTGTAGCCAGCTTGATCGCCCGTAATGCCTAGCCCGCTACTGTCCCTAAAGCTATACCCTCCTTCTTCTACTTGAGCTAAGGCTAAATTAGGAGTAATTAATAACCAAGCTAAGCCTAAAATTATTAATATCTGACTAAATTTTCTTAGACTAACTAGCTTCATATTTTAATTATTTCACTAACTCATTGCTAACAAATTCTCCCACAAAGGTTGTTAGGGCGTAAGCAGCAAAAACAATAATCAATCCTATTACTGCATTAATTAATAGGTCTTTAGCCTTAGTAACTTGGGCTTCTGCCCCTTGAGCAGTCATCCACATTAGACCAGCATAAATCACTAAGCCAAGAAACAAAATGCCAACAAAAGATAGAGCGAAGCCAATAATTTGTCCCGCCCGAGATTGAATAAATGTTTGGGGGTTGATAGGATCTCCTCCCTTAAAGGCGTCAATTTGGCCCACTGTCTCATCCAGTCCATAATTACCACTAGTCTCTTGAGCATAAACTAAGCCGGTTCCCAATAAAAGCCCTCCTAGCATCACTCCAGCTAACAAAAATATTCCTATTTTTTTAAACATAAAATAATATTAATTACTGATCTGAGCTCAAGAAAAATCTTAAGCTCAGAACAGCAACTCCCATAAAGCATGAGAATCGCTTTATATTTAACTATTTTGTTTTTAATTCTTAACCACCCCTGCTATCGTATCAATTAACCAAGTGGTCAGTCCCCAGGCTACTAAAATAATAATTAAGCCCATTACTCCGGCTGATAATATCTTCTTAGCGTCATCAATCTTGTCATCATTACCCGCCGCGGTCATCCACTTAAAGCCTCCGAACAAGACAATTACTACTGCAATAATAGCAAGAAAGCCTAAAGCTGTTTTAATTAAGTCAGCAGCTAACACTCTAGGGTCTTTGTTTGCTGATCCTAAGGTATCTCCTAGAGCACTTTCAAAGTCGCTAGTAACGCCATACTCTTCTAAGTCTACGGTTTGCGCCTGCGCCACTGGAGTAGTGAACATTGGGAGAACTAAAAAAGACAAAACCGCAAAGGATAGTATATATTTTGAAATTTTCTTCATATTTCACCCCCCTTCTTGTTAGTCAATATTACTTATTGATGTTAATAATTTTATCATAATTACTAAAATAAGACAAACCAAATTAGCTGTGATAAACTAAAAATAGCTTAGTTAATAATTTTATGAAAAATTATTCTTTCTCTAAAAAAATTGTGCTGACTTTTTGGACTTTATTTTATATCCTTATTTTTAGTTTATTGTTAAATAATTCCTTCTCTTATCTAGACCCTGACCTGGGCTGGCATCTACGGGCTGGTGAGGACATCGCTATCACTAAGTCTGTTAATCCTCAGAACTTCTATAACCACTCCTACACTGGCGATTGGGTTAATCATGAATGGCTGGGGGACTATTTGAGCTTCTTTATCTTTAAACAGTTGGGCTATTTTTGGCTTAATATATTCTTTGTCTTATTAATCTTAGTCTCTCTGCTTAGCCTAACTATTATCACTTACCGGCGCCTAGGTTCTCGAGCTCTGATACCCTTAGCCATTTTACAACTACTCGGGGTCTTAGCCTCCCTGCCTCATTTAGGAGTTAGACTGCAGGAATTTAGCTGGCTACTATTAATTTTAGAATTAGGCATAGTCTCTCATTGGCTAAAAACTCGTCAAACCAAACTGCTACTTCTCCTGCCTCCTCTCTTTTTGCTCTGGGCTAATTTACATGGCAGCTTTTTGTTCGGTCTAGCCATACTTGGCCTATTAGTTGTTATTGCTATCCTAGAGAAAATAGTTTACCGACTACGAGCTGTTAATAGTATTATAAAGCCAATTAAGCTATCTAATCAGTCTCTACTTAGCTTTAGCGCCTGCTTTTTATTAAGTGGCTTAGCTACGCTAATTAACCCTTACAACCTTAAGCTCTATTCTTTTTTAACTGGCTACCGAAACACTGCCTATCTAAATCTAATTCAAGAATGGTTGCCTCCTTACGTTTTTCCCATAGAGTACTTTAGGTTTATTTACCTAGGAATTCTAATTTTTGCTCTAATTAGTTATTTTAAAAAAGCTCGGCAAGCGCAACTCTCTTTATTAAATTCTTGGCAAGTAGTCTTGATAATTATCTCTCTAGGACTGTTCTTTATGGCTCGGCGCTTTTTCCCTCTAGTTTTTATAATAACCTTGCTACCGCTTCTAGAGATACTAGTCCAGACTATCAGCACAAAACTTATTTCTCTTTTCCAGTTAAATAAACTTACCATCAGTCTTTCTTTAGTGGTCCTTGGTCTAAGTGCCAGTAGTCTGCTGTTATCTGCCCAGTATACCAATGATCCTTTCTTTAGCTATTGTGATAAATATCCCTGCCAGGCTATCACTTGGCTAAAGGACCAGTCCTCATTAGATAACTACCAACTATTTAATAGCTATGGTTGGGGTGGCTATTTAGCCTGGACCTTGCCCGAATTAAAAACCTTTATTGATGGGCGTCTCCCCCAGTTAGTGATTAATGATCATACTTTTATTGAAGAGTATTTTAGCTTTTTTAATGAAGAGGAAAATTTAGAAAAAAAATTAGCCGACTATCATATCAATTTGGTACTTATTTCTCAAAACGAATTTTCCCTTAATTTAAAGAAATGGGAACAGCTAGTTTTTTCTCCGTTTAAAAAATTGACTCCCCGTCCTAATCATTTGTTAAACTATCTAACCGCTAGTCCTAACTGGCAATTAATTTACACCGACTCCAGCGCTCTAGTCTTTTCTCTAGAGTCTCAAGACTAAATAGAGTTTTGTTTGACTGGAAATAAAAAAGCCCTAATTAATCTAGGGCTTTTTAGCTAACTAATAATCACTTTTCTTAAGGAAGATATTTCTCAAACTCTGCCGCCTTGCTCCCCTCTCCTCGTGAGGCATTAATTTTTCTAAAAAACTTAACAATAAACACTGCCCAAACTATCATAACTATTCCCCAGATAAGTAGCCAAAATCTAGCTGAGAAAAAGGGAATCGTCTCATAGTTAAGGAAGAATAAAATTAGCCCAATAATTAGATTTCCCACTGAGAAGTCTGAGATGCGCCTAAACAGTCCTCGGTAACTCCCTAGCTTTTTATTGGCCACCAATATTCCAACAATGGTCAGAACAAAGACTGCCAAAAGTATGATAAACAGGGTTTGACCTACTGAACTTAAGGGCTGGGGGCGAAGGTTAAACCAATAATTTAAACTAAATAAGTGTTGCATATTTTTTATTCTATAACTTAATTAATATCACTCCATAATGATAAGGGCTAGCAATAAACTCAGACTGAATTGCTAGACCTAATTTAATCGCAGTGGCCTTTAAAGATTCTCGCCTTATTCGGCTAGCGGTATCTGGTCCTAACGGGGTATCCGCATCACTCCATTCAATAACTGCTAATCGCCCCCCATTTTTAAGCAAGCGACTAGCCTCTCTTAAGATACTAGCTTTTTGCTTTGACTGATGAAGAACATTAACCAGCAGGGCCGCCTCCAAACTACTAGACTCTATAGGAGTAGCTTTAAAAATTTCTAAATCACTCCAAATTGGCTTGACCTGAGGGAAATTATCACGCCGCGCTCGTCGCTTAATCTCATCTAGACTACCCTTTAAAACATCCACAGCATAAACCAGACCTCGTCGCCCCACTAGTTTAGCTAAGGGCCAAACAAAGAAGCCAAAATTACCACAACCCAAATCAGCCACTTTATCGCCCTCCGATAATTCTAAGCGATCAATGATTCTGTCAATATTAAATGAGCCTGTTTGCTTGGTAGTTAACATATTTTTATTCTACTAAAATTTGTCGATTAAGGACTTGTTCTCGGCTATATTTCTTCTTGGCTTTAATGGTAATATTATTAAGTCCCTTTTTTAAATTTATTTCTTTTTCAAAATAACCATCATGGTCACTTAGTATTAATTCTCCATTTATTCGCAACTCGGCCTCTCCAGCCACAATTCCTGAAACTGTTAATTGATTAGTGGTAAGTGATAAATTGGTTTCTGGGTAAATCAACTCTAATTTAGGAGGCATCACTAGGTTTCTGAAATAAAACATTAGATACAAACCGCAAATAACTAGCGCCAGAATTATTAATAAGGTTTTAACTAACTTAGGGAAGCGGATAAACTGCCTGCGGGGAATAATTTTTTTAGAAAAAGGATCTACTTCGCCAACCCCTAACTCTTGGTCCCAGGTAGCTAGCACTGATTCTGCTTCTAAGCCTAAAAATCTAGCATATCTTTCAATAAAGCTCTTGCTGTACAGACCTTCAGGAATTAAATCTAAACGATCTGCTTCTATGGCTTCTAAGTATTCCGGATTTATTTTTAATCGCTTGGCTATCTCTCTTAAATCTAGTCCTTGGGCCTGTCGTTGTTCTTTTAACAGCTTACTACCACTAGCGCTCTTAATACTTTTAGAAACAAACTGAGACATGTTTAAAGATTAAGTTTTTTTCTTAATTAGCTACCTGAAGGACCGCTCCCTCCCAGGTGAGTCCCAGGGCTCCCGACACAAACCTAACAATCAAATAGCTGGAAAATACCAAAACCAAGCCAACTACGGCGGCAATAATTACCTTTTTTGCACTACTAACCTTTTCTGGATTACCGGCTGAAATCAAGAAAGTGAAGCCCCCATACATAAACATGACTAAGGTCAATGAACCTACTATTCCCAAGATCCAATTAGAGGCAATAACCACTAATTCTAATAAGTCATTCACTTCATAATTGCCAGTTTTATATTTCTCGTCACTAGGATCCACTAAAGAATTTTGAGCTAAAACTGGAGCGCTCATCGCCCCGCCTATTATTAGAATGGTTAAAAAACTTAATAATAGACTGCTTAGTATTTTTTTCTTTTTCATATAATATTAATAAACTGTCTGTTGAACCTTGGCGGCTACTAAATTAATTAAATCTTTTAATTTATCTTCCGGATAATTAGGCGCTAAAGTAATCATTTCTGCTAAAGCCTGCTCCGCAGAAATAACGTCTTTGCCGCGATACCAGCTTTTAGCAGTTAACAACTGACTAGCAAAGACTCCCAAGTCATCACTGGCCCGCTGGGCATTAATTAAGGATCGCAGCGCTGTTGGTTTATTGCTTTTCTCTAAATAGCTTCTAACATTATCCGCTTTAGCAATAAACTGCAAGAAGTCCCAAGCCTCATTAACATGCTCACTCTTTTTAGAGACTACCTCCACCCAATAATTAGCAATATTGATATTAGTTGGCGGATTGCCTTCTATCTGAGGCAATTTAGCTAAGGAAAAGTTTAGTTTTGGCGCTTGAGACCTGATCGTTGGCAGGTCATAGGCATAGGAAAACATAATCGCTAAATTACCACTCATAAACATATCTAAAGAGTTAGGCAGGTCTTCATTCCAAGCGTAAGACTCTTTGCCTGGATTAGCAAAGTCTGAATAAAAGCGTAGCGCATCTGCTCCCGGGCTAAGTGCTGACCCTCGAGCTGAAGTATGAAACAAGACTTGCCCACTATCACTCATCATCGTCGCTCCACTTTGAAGCATAAGGGCGGCCAGAATATCACTGGCCCGATTAATATTATCCGCTCCCCCCAGTGCTACCCCTGACTGAACTATTTCTCTTTGCATATTCTGAATAGTCATTTCTTTTACCGCTTGAACAAATTCCTGATTCCAATACTGGGGCACCTCACTAATCCCGGCCCGATTTAAAAGGTCACGATTATAGTACATCGCTAAAGTATCAACTGCTAAGGGTAGGCCATAAATTTTATCATCAATAATAACGTCATTGGCCACAACATCAACAAAGTTATCTCGCAAATCTTTAAGACTTAAACTTTGATAAGTTTGTAGTCTCGTCACTATTTCTTTCTTTAGAGTTCCCTCCTCAAATTGATAGGCCATGGTAATTGTTTTTGGCAAGGGGGCCAATTTAGTTTCATATTTTCTTAGCCAGGTATTTTGAATGGAGAAAATGTCTGGCCCACGGTCTTCGGCTAAAGCATCTAATAATTCTCGCTCAAATTCCTCATAACGAAGCTTGCGATATTTAATGGTCACATTAGGATGTAGTTCATTGTATTTTTGAATTACTTCAGCAAAGGCATCTTGCCCATCAAAAACTCGCCAATAATTTAAAGTAATTGGCTCTATTGCTTGCTTAGTTTCCTTGCTTAAAGTTTTGCAGCCAAAACCAGCACTCAATACAAACACCGCTAATAAGCTTAAAATTATTATTTTATTTCGCATATTTTAATTATCTTGATAACTGTATTGTAGCAAAATTCATTTAAAATTCCAACCTAATCCCCCTTCTAAGCACTCCCCTTCTAAAAACTCTGAGATAAAAATAAAGCCAACTAAATTAAATTGGCTTTAGCTTGTTAAATTTAACTAATTTCCCACTAGGCCTGTTTTGACTGATTAATTAGCGCTTCAGTTTCCTCTAGTTTAACACTTAATAACTTGCTCACCCCGCTATCCTCCATGGTCACTCCGTATAAAATATTGGCCCGACGCATAGAAGCTCGATTATGAGTGATAATGATAAACTGGGTTTGATTAGATAGGTCATCTAAAATCTTAGCTAGTCGTTCAGAGTTAGCCTCATCTAAGGCAGCATCTACCTCATCTAAGACTACAAAGGGAGAAGGATTAGCACTAATAATGGCACTAATTAAGGCAATAGCAGTTAGAGCACGCTCTCCTCCTGATAACATTGATACCGCCTGAATTTTTTTGCCTGGTGGAGTAGCCTGGATGTCTATCCCCGCCAAACCGACCGCATTGTGTTTTTTTAGATAACGAATTTTCTTAAGTGGCTCCGCTGAGTCATTTTCACCCGCTCGCTCTAGAACTCCTTCTTCCGCCTCCTTGCCCTCAGCTTCTAGGGTAATTTTAGAAATCTTAGCCGAGCCCCCCGAGAAAAGAATCTTAAAATATTGATCAAACTTTTCGGCGATCACTTTAAACTCCTTATCAAAGCGCTCTTTAATATTTAGATCTAACTTGTAGATAACTTCCTCTAAGGATTCTATCGTTTGTTGTAAGTCCGCCACTTGAGTGCTAAGAAAATCATATCGTTCCTTGGTTTCTTTAAATTCATTTTCGGCCTCTGGGTCAATTCCACCAATTTGCTCTAACTGGGCTCGTTGCTGGGTAATAGTTTTTTGCAGCAGACTTAAAGATAAGTCATTTTCTACCAAGCTCTGATGATTTCTAACCTCTCCCACACTAAGCTCATCATTTCTAATATTATTTTCTAGATCCTCTAACCTGGTTTCATATCGGGTTGATTCTATCTTAAGATTATTTAGCTCTCCCCCCAACTTATTTAACTGACTCTGCCAATCCTGCGCTGACTGTTGATAAGCGAATAGTTGTTGTTTTTCTTGCTCTCTAGCTAATTCTAATTTAGTTAATTCCGCACTAATCTGACTAATTTGTTCGGTTAAACTACTAATTTGATTGCTAACTGCCTTTCGCTCTCGCTCTATGTCCGCCAACTTAGGTTGTGATTGACTTTTACTAAGCTTAGCCTTTATCTCAGCTAGCTCTCGGCTAAGATTATTTTTCTGATCAGTTAGTAAGCGTTGCTTCTCTTGACCACTCAAATTAGTCAACTGCACTTTGGCCAGCTCACTGGCTAATCTCTCTTTAGCTAAGGCTAATTCTTCAAAATTAAGCGTTCCTTCCAAGACGGCTTGCTGGCGATTTAGCTCAACTAACTTTTCTTGCCACTCCGCTTTTTCTTCATTAAGACTACTAGCAGTAAATTTTTGCTGAGCTTGGGTTAACTTCTTAACAATCCCTTCTAGTTCTAGTTTAATTTGACTCTCTTGATCAGTGAGCAAGCGCCAGCGCTCTTCTGTGCTAGCCTGTCGCAATCTCTCTTCGCTAATCTTCTCTTGAATCACTTGCTTGTCTTCATTGTTTTTAATGATCTCCGCTTGGATTTCCTTAACCTGATTAGCTAAATTGTCATCTAAGCCAGCGATAATTTGCTTAGAGTCCTCTTTAAACTGTTGCCCCGCTAGCGCTATCTGTTGCTTAATTTTAAATAGATCTGTCTCTGCTTCAATTTCTTTTAATTTCAATAAAAACACCTCTATCAACTGCCCTAGCTTTTCGGCCCGATTAGCTGACTGTTGTGAAGATTTTAGTTCTTGATTAATCTTTTGCCACGATTGATTAAGTTTATTTAATTTAGCCTGAACTACCGCTAGTTCTTCGTTAAGCAGGACTAACTGCTTATCCTCTTTTACCTCCGCTAATTTAAGCAACTCTTCTCGCTTTTGGCTCAACTGTTTGTTTAACTCTGCCTCTTTATTACTTAGCCAGGAGACATCAAACTCTCCTCGTAGCTCTAACTTGGCCTCAATAACGGCCTCTAGTTTGGCTAGTTGTTTTTGACAGGCATTTTTATCTAGCTCCAACTGTCTTAAGCGCTGCCTAGTTTCATTCATAGCTGCTTCGGAGCTAGCTAACTCGCTTAGCTCTTGCTGAAGCTCTCGTTCCTTATCCTGAAGCGAACTTAGGTCTAATTGATTTAGGGAGATTACTATCTCTTGTTGTTCGACCTCCAATTCTCTCTGTTTATTGTTTAGCCAAGCGACATCAAATTGTCCTTGAGCCTCTAATCCTAATTCTAATTCCGCTTGAAGTTTAGCTAGCTGTTGTCGGCGCTGCTCTCGCTCAGCTTCCAGTGGTCGCAAGGCATTCTGCAGCTCATTAATTTTCTGAAAATTATCCGTAGTCTTTATCTTTTCTAACTGCTCATTAGCTTGGGCTAATTTTTTTTCTAAATCTAATTTATTTTTTTCCCAACCAAATGACTGATAGTTATTAGCTTCTAGTTTTTTATGAATTCCTTGAAAAACGTAGGCGTAATAGTCTAGCTGATGCTGGCGAAGGTCTTTAGCTAATTCTCCTCGTTTCTTTAGCTTATCTACTTGTCTAGTCAAGCTCCTTAGTCGTGGCTTAATTTCCGTTAACAGCATCTCTACCTGTTGCAAGTTCTCATAGCTTGACTCTAGGCGATTAAGGGCGGCATCCCGTTTAATTTGAAACTGCTTAACCCCAGTGGCCTCATCAAAAAAATCTTTTCGCTCAGCCGCTGAGGTATTTAAAAAGCTTTCTACCATGCCCTGGCCAATGACGCTATAGGTTTTCTGACCAAAATTAGCCTTAGCTAACATCATCTGAATGTCCGCTAAGCGCACTCGGCTATTGTTTATTAAATACTCGCTCTCTCCACTCCGATAAATTCGTCTAGTAATTACGATCTCTGGGCAACTTAAGATTAATTGATTTAAGTCCTCCTCTTTTTCCACCTTGTCAGGAAACTCGGCCGAAGACTTGGCTCTCGCGGAATTATTTAAATACAATGATACCTCGGCCATGCCCAGCTGTCCTTTTTTATCAGAGCCAGAGAAGATCACATCCTCACTTTTTTTGCCTCTAATTGTTTTTAGGCTTTGCTCACCTAGTGCCCAACGGACTGCATCGGCGACATTAGACTTTCCTGAACCATTGGGTCCGACGATCGCCGTCAAGCCTCGCTTTTGGTCGGCCCGGATTCCAGAGAATATTAATTTATTTTTATTCGCAAAAGATTTAAAGCCCTGAATCTCCAATTTTTCTAAATACATAATTTAAGAACTAGAGTAATAAAAATCTTAATTTCCTTTTTTACAATTTTTGTCTATAATAATAATAAAGGATTATATTTAAAATGACAAATAGCTTATGATTATCTCGCTAAGTGGCTCGCCTGGTTCAGGTAAAAGCACCATTGCTCAAATGTTAGTTGAAAAACTAGGTTGGCCCCGCTATTACATCGGACGCTTACGACGAGAGGCCGCTAGACAACAAGGCCTGACTTTGGCTCAGTATAATAAACTGGGAGAAACTGACCCCAGTACTGACCGTTTAGTTGATGACTATCAGATAGAGTTAGGAAAAACTAAAGACAACTTTGTAATTGAAGGTCGCACCTCTTGGTATTTTATTCCCCATTCTTTTAAAATCTTTCTCGCTGTTAGTGAAGATGAAGGAGCTAAGCGAATATTTCTTAGCCTGCAAAACAAGCACACTAAAACTAGTCGTAACGAGGACACTAATCTAAGTAGCTGGGAAGCGGTTAGGGAAAGTAATCGGCAGCGAGTCGCTAGTGATCAATTGCGTTATCAAAACTATTACCAAATAGATATAACCAATCCTGATAACTATGACCTCTACTTAGATACCACCAACTTAACTCGCGCCGAGGTCTTGGCCGCTGTCTGGGAGGCCGTTCAAGCCGCCCTTGACAAAGAGAAAAATTAATTATAATATTAGACAAGATTTCCCTTTAATAAGTAAGTAACTAGGACTAAGTCCGCTTAGTAGATAATTATATGGTTGAGACAAAACAAGAATTAAAACCTGGCCTAACCGTCAGAGTTTATCAAAAAATTAAAGAATTAAACTCCAAAGGTGAAGAAAAGGAGCGAATTCAGTATTTTGAAGGAATAATTATTGCCCGCAAGCATAATAATGAGGTTGGCGCGACAATTACTGTTCGCAAAATTTCTGATGGTATTGGCGTAGAGAAAATTTTTCCCCTTAATTTACCAACTATCACCAAGATTGAGATCAAGAAAGAGGCTAAAACTAGACGAGCTAAGCTTTACTTCTTGCGTGACGGTTATAAAAAGAAGTTAAAAGAGAGAGTCGTTAAATAAAGCGACTTTTTCATTTTGGGCGAGTGGTGGAATTGGTAGACACGCAAGCATGAGGGGCTTGTGGCCGCAAGGCCGTGGAGGTTCAAGTCCTCTTTCGCCCACCACTTATCCGTTTATTTTAAGGGCGCATAGCTCAGCTGGTTAGAGTGCTTCGTTTACACCGAAGAGGTCCAAGGTTCGAATCCTTGTGCGCCCACCAAAAACAGATGATTCTGTTTTTTTTATTGCTCAACTGATTAGCTTAAAAGGTCGCTTTCCTTTATAATGGTAGAGAAGAGTAAGTCTTATGTATATTACTAATCACAACCAATATATTCCTGAATGTCCTCGCTGTCTGCCTACTCCTGTTAGTCATGACTATGACTCACTGCTACTGACTGGCCAATTAAATATCTTGGCCATTATTTTACTTTTTTTTGGCTTAGTATTATTTTTAATCCAAAAAAGAGTAATTTTAAAGAAATTATTCCGCCGCCGACAACGAGCCTTAAGAATAATCAGTCTTAGCTGTTGGCTAGTGATAATTTTAGCAATCTTTTATTTACTAAACTTCCGTTATCAAACCTTGAATATTTTAGAATCGTCTAATGACCTATTGTTTGTTATCAAGTTCTGGCCGCTATCTTTCATTCCTTTGTAAATTACTCCCATTAAATAATTTTTATTTTTATTTATGATTAAAAAAATCAGACGGATTTTTTATAACTTTCGTAAAAATTTTGTTAGCAAAAATTTAACCAAAAACTTTCGGATGATTTTTTTTGGACGTTTGGCTATTAAGTCGGTCACTCACCTAATGGGCTTATTCTTGCCCATCTTTTTGTATAGCTTTTTTAAGCTTAGCTTGCCTCTAGTTATTTTATACTACCTATCAATTGAGGTAATTTATGCCCTACTGCTTATTCCTGGTTGTAAAAATATCATGAATCGCTTTGGGATAAAAAAGTCTTTGCAAATTAGTACTTTTTTTGGCATCGCTTATTACTTCGCTTTTTTCTTAATCAATCACTACTCCGCTAATCGGGAGATACTTTCCGAACTTAATCAGTGGTGGTGGATAATGCCGACCGTTATTTTAGGAATAATTTTTCGCCTGACCCACTGGATTCCTTTTCACACCAATCTAGCTAAATTAACGGAAAAAAATGTTCGCGCTAGCCAAATTAGTTTAATTGAAGCCACTACCATGGCCCTAGGAGCGATCATTCCTCTAATCTCGGGAATAATTCTTAGCTACTTCGGTTATGATATTTTATTCTTATTAGCCGCCGCCATCTACCTTGTTTCTTTAATCCCCTACAGCCTACTCCCTGAGGTTAAAGAAAAGTTTACCTGGAGCTGGAAAGAGACTTGGCAAAAATTCTCTTCTAAAAAAATGCGCCCCATTATTGTTGCTTATGCTGGTGACGGGGCAGAAAGTGTTGCTGGTTCAATTATCTGGCCTATCTTTATTTGGGAACTTTTAAGCGGTAATTATTTTCAAATTGGTGCCTTGTCATCTTTAATTATTGTTGTAACTATTACCCTTCAACTAACCTTCGGAGCAATCCTAAACCGGCCCGGTCGCAAGCAGAAATATCTTCGCTACGGTGCTGCTTTTTACGCCCTCGGTTGGATTTTTAAAGCCTTGATTAACAGTGCCTTCCATGTTTTCCTCTTTTCTACTTATCATAATTTTAGTAAAATATTCTCTCACACCTCCTTTGACTCCTTAAATTATGATATCGCTGCGGATCAGGGGCATTATGTAGATGAGTATACCGTTTTAAGAGAGCTAGCTGTTTTACTAGGCAAGACAGTAATGTCCATTCTGGTTCTTATTCTATTCCCCTATTTCTCTCTGCAGCACCTCTTTGTCTTAGCCGCTCTTAGTTCTTTGTCTATTGCCTTCCTAAAAAAAGGAATTAGTTTAACTCTATGACTAGCAAGGTCGCAAAAAAAATTATCAGTCAATCTGAGCAAGCCACCTGGCAAGAAGGGTTTTTACTAGCTCAAAAGCTAGTCTCCGGCGAGACCTTAGCCTTACAGGGCAATCTAGGGGCTGGCAAGACTAAATTTCTTCAAGGCCTAGCCTCTGGCTTAGGCGTGGTAGATATTGTTAATAGTCCGACCTTTAATATTCTGAAGCTTTATCCCGTTGTTAATAATGCTCAGGTTGATCATTTCTGCCACATTGATGCTTATCGTCTCAATTCTGAAGAAGATTTAATTAGCCTAGGGGTTGAGGAGTTTTTAGCAGATCCAAAAACCATCGTCGCAGTTGAGTGGGCAGAGAAGATTGATAATCTTTGGCCTAAGAACACTTTAGACATCTCTCTTAAAGTCTTAACTGAGAACGACCGGGAAATAATTATCAAAAAACGACCCCCGTCTAACTAAGGTCGTCAACTTAAGGGTTTATTAAGTTTTACAAAATCCAGGCCTAACCTGGCTTTTTGTTTAAGCTTATTAAGCTAATTATTACTCCTACAAAAATGCCTACATCAGCTAGATTAAAAATAGTGAAATGTTTTAGATAGAAATAATCAATCACAAAGCCATAAACTAAGCGGTCTAAATAGTTACTAACTGCTCCTAAGAGCAATAGACTACAGCCGATTATCTGCCAAGGACTTTGCTTTGTTTTAATAATCTTTCCGGTATAAACTAACAAGCCTAAAATGATTATCGTTAGAACAAAATTAAGCCCCCTGCCACCTAGAGGTAAAGAGAAGGCTATATTGTAATTGCCGGTGAAGGTAAAAGAAAAATAGTCGCCAAGCAACTGATGACTAGAGTTAGAAAAATTATTAAGCGCTAATTGCTTTAATAGGCGATCGATAATAAAAAATATAGCTACAAAAAAACCAGTAGCTATATTTTTATAATTCTTATTTATTCTAAGTCTATCCATTGCCTTGTAACTCAGTTTTGCAGGCCACACAAGAGCTAGCAGTTGGCCTAGCTAATAGTCTTTTTTCTGGAATCGGGTTGCCACAATACTTACAAATACCATAAGTCCCATCTTTAATTCTTTGTAAAGCCGCTTCTACATCTTCTAGGCTTTTCTCTAAAACCTTTTCAGCAGCAATCGTCGTTGAATAGTCAGCTATTTCTTGAGCATTCTCATCAGGCTTGTCTCCATACTCCGGGAACTTGGCTGACATATTATCATTTTCGTGATCATCGGGCTGTGATAATTCTCCCAAATCACTTAATAAGCGTTGTTTCTGAGCTAACAGAGTCTTTTCTATTTCGCCCAGTTCTTTTTCGTTTAACATATTTCTTGATTTAACTAAATTAAAGAAGCCTAGTAGCTCCTTATTTTTCTATCTTTAGTATAGCTGATTATCTCTTTTAAATCAAGATTAATTTGCTTTTTTCTTTAATTTTATTTAACTATTTTTTTATCAATTTTACTTAGTTTTTTCTCTGATTATTTTACTAAAATCTTTGACAAGCTAGAATCTATTTGCTATTATTTCTCTACTGTTCTGGAGCGGTAGTTCAGTTGGTTAGAATGCCTGCCTGTCACGCAGGAGGTCGCGGGTTCGAGTCCCGTCCGTTCCGCACTATCTCTTTAAAGTAGGACCCTTAGGGTTCTATTTTATTTATCTAAACGACTTAATAAGTTGTTAACCAAAAAGCGCCCGTTTAACGAGGCGCTTTTGAATAATCTTAAATCTAATCTTAGGCTTAAAGTTTTTTGTGATAATACTCCAAGACTTTAGCCATGTCCACATTCTGAGGCAAGTCAGCCTCTTTAGGAATATGAAGAAACTTCCCTCCCTTTTCAGTAAAAGACAAAAAGCTAGGTTGCTCCACTTCTTGACGAGCACTAGCAATTAGCTCCTTAAAGAAGTTTCTCTTGTATGACTTCTCACGCAAAGTAATCACCTGACCCTCTTTAACTATATAAGAAGGGATGTCAACTGACTGCTCATCAACTAAAATATGTTGATGATTAACAATTTGTCTAGCCTGCTCTCTGGTCTTAGCTAATCCTAAACGATAAACAACATTATCTAGCCGTGATTCTAATTTTTCTAATAGATTAATTCGGGGGTCACCTTGTTTAGAAAAAGCTTCCACCACATATCGTCGCATCTGCTTCTCCATGATCCCGTAAATAAACTTTAATTTTTGTTTTTCTTCTAGAATTAAACCGTAGTCAGACTTTCTCTGTCGGTTTTGACCACGCCTTCTAATACTAGCTTGCTCACTAGCTAACCCGTATTGTTGGCGCTTTCTGAGTTTTGGTCCTAAATATCTTCCCATAATAAACTAGCTTAAATAATTAATATGCTTAGCAGCAGTTAACACAAGACCCTTAACTTAACACAAAGGGAATATTTTTTCAAGACCTTTTAAGATTATCTTTCCCTGCTAACTAAGTCTTTGTTTTTTGAACTAAACTTAAATTTCACAATTGCCTCCCGCGCAAGCCAATTCTTTTTTAACATCTAATTCATCAGTTTTTTCGTAGGTAATAATTTTAGAATAATCAATGTGTTTTAGTCTTTCAGTTAGCTCTAAGTATTTCTTTTCATCAATCTCTTCATAGGGAGCTAATTGATAAACATGATTATTACGAGGCAAGAAGGATAATCCGCCCACAATCTCCCAGTTCTTATAAACCCAATCCGCCACCGCTATCCACTCATCTTCACCCACAGAAATAGTGACTGAAGGATTATGCTCAGTATAACTAGTTTTTACGAGCTTCCAATGCTCTAGCTGATCAATGGCACTTAGGTCATCTTTAAAGACTGAGCCTTTCGGGGCCTTGACTGGAAACTCTAAGACGTAGGTAGTAGCTGTTTCTAGTGATTGCCCAACTTCTGGATGATAAGGAACACCTTGGTCTTTTAACATCTTAAACAAAGAGTCTGTCGCGGCTATCCTAATTCGCCTGATATAATAAGGGGCGTGACGAGGATGCATACCAGAAGAGCAGTCTACCATTTGCGATAATGTCCCCGAGGGCTTAACTGCGGTAGTACAGGTAGCGGGATTAATTCCAAACCGCTTGGCATAAACCTGATTAACTTTAATAACTTCTTTTTTTAACTTATCTAACAGCTTGGCATCGTGAATAACTGGACTATCCCATTGACCAGTGATAGAAACTCCTAACAAGGCTTCCTTGCGACAATTAGTTTGCCAACTCTCAGATAGGTAAGGGAAATAGGTTAAGCTGGCCTGATAAGTGCCTAAAATAGTCGCTAAACGAATTTTCCTCAATAATGACTTTTCATCATCTTCTGCCCTAGCCACGGCTTCAGATAAATTACAAAACTGCTTAGACTGCAAGATGATCTCCCCGCAAGGATTAGTCCCAATTAGTCCCACTATATTTTCTCCCGTCTTATCAAAATATCCTTCATACTTCTTCAATAACGCTATACGCCTTTCAGGTAAAGTCTTGGCTAAAGAGCCTCGGTTAAAAATTCCTCTCTCTCCTGAACCTGACTTCATAAGTGCCATCCATTCCTCTAAGAACTCCGTATTGCTAGGCTGATGAGTATAGACTGCTGAATTATTAGCTAGCATTCTTTGCGGCTCTTTGGTATAAAAGGCACCACTTTTAGAGTCACGAATATCTTCATCGTCTAAATCTGATAAAGAAATCATGGCACTTCTCCTTACTCCTCCGGAAACTACACAGTCACCAATCATGCAAATAATATCATGAATATCAATATTCCTTAACCGCTTGCCCTGACGTTTGAGCATCTTCTCTTTAGTGAACTTTAGTAGTCGTTGTAAAGGCTCTGGACCTGAGGACTTTCCGCCCATAGTCTTTAACCTAGCGCCCGCTGGTCGCAAGAGCGAATAGTCAAATTCTATATCATAACCAGCCGCCCAAGCCGTCATTCCCGCCGCTAACGCATCGGCCCAACCTTCCTTGCTATCAGGAATTCGGTAAACGGCTCTATTTTTACCATTTTGTACTTTAATTTGGGGAAATTTCTGGACATTCTGGCTTTCTGCTGACCAACCCACTCCTGTTCCGCACATAGAAACATACATAATTTCCGCTAAATCTTGGAAGTTCTCTGGAGCAATATAAGCACAATTATATGCACAAACATTAGTTTTTTCTGCGGCTATCCCTGAAAATTGCAGTAGTCGCATTGAAGGCATTGCCTCGTGATTTAATATCCCCTCCCTTAATTCCTTATACTCGCTTTCCTTGAGTTTATCGCCTAAGTTTTTTTTCATAAACTCAATATAGCGGTCTACTGTTTCTAGCCAAGTCTCTCGCCTACCCTCACTAGCCATCCAGCGAGAATAGGAGCGGTAATAAACGAACTCGCCTAAAGAATTTCGGAAATAATTTTTACTATCCTGTGCCAAATTCTTCACCTTAGCCGGTACCTGCAGCCCTTCTTCTCTTAGCTTTGCTCGCTCCTCCCGATATAAAATATAATGCTTGGCCGTTTTGACATATTCAGACAAAATCAACTCCTTCTCTACGGTATCTTGAATTCCTTCCACGGTGGGAATAAAGGTTTTATATTTTTTAGTAATTTTTAAAACATCAGCATGAATTCGCTTAGCTACTTTCCCCGCCTCCTCCAGTGATCCCTCCTCTGAAGAAAGCATCGCTTTATAAATTGCTGTTTTTATTTTTTCAACATCAAAAGGGACGATGGATCCATCTCTTTTTTGGATGCTTTTGACTACGACCTCAGGCTTGGTCGTCTTGGCTTCTTTTGACATAGGCGTGATCATTAAAGAATTAAATATTTTTAAATTTTTTTATAGGACTTTAATCCTAAGCGGTTTAACTTAGCCTTTTCTTTGGCTAGCAATCGCTCTTTCTGACTCGCTCCACGGTTATATTCACCTAAACGCCCATCACTTCTAATTACTCGGTGGCAAGGAATTTGGGGGTCATAATTTTTACTTAAAATAGTCCCCACCGCTCGGCAGGCCAAAGGCCGCCCCGCCAATTCCGCCACCTCTTTATAGGTTAGCACTTCACCTTCAGGAATTTGAGAGACAATAAAATAAACTTGCTCCTTAAAGGTCTTACCAGTTAAGTTATTTTTATAATCTTCTCGCCAATTCATAGTTTTTAAGGGGAACTTTACTTCACTAAAAACAGTTTCCTAAACTCTTATTAATAACAAAGACTTACCTGAGTAATAGACTAAAAATCTATTATTTAGTAAATCTTTAATTCTTGAAGAATTTATTTTTTATTATGAACCTTTTATATTATAGCAAAATTACCCTGCCCTGACCAGCCCTAAATAATCTCTAAATATTAGCCATTTTGCCCATTGTTGCTATAATTACTTTATGACTAAAAAATCAATTATTTATCTAATCCTAATTTCTTTTCTCATTAGCGCCTGTCAGTCGCCGAGCTTTAACTCTGCCCCAGACTCTGATTATTTAGCCACTCCTCAAATTAATGACTCGGTCACCCCTCTTGCCACTGCAACTACTCCCCACTCTGAGTCTCTTCCAAAAGAGGAGCCGATGTTAGGTCTAGAGGAAGTCACTAAACTAGATACTGACAACTCTCTCCCTGAAGTCTTAGCCACGACTACCGACTACTTCCTCCCTCCAGTACCTGAGTTCTTTGCCCGAATCACTAAAAAAAGTTTTGGCACCTATGTGACTCCCCAAAACTCCCCAGTTTCCCCAGAACGCTTTAGTGGTTATCATAGTGGTGTTGATGTAGAATTTTCAGACCTTGAAGAATTAGTTCCGGTCACGGCTATTGGTGATGGCTTGGTTATCTTTTCTGGACGAGTCAATGGTTATGGGGGAGTAGTTATTATTAGACATAAACTTAATGGGCAAATTTATTCTGCCCTCTACGGACACTTAGCGCTAGCTAGTCTGCCCGCTCTTCACTCCCTGGTCTCCACTGGAGATATTATTGGAGCTTTAGGAGCAGCCTATTCTTCGGATACTGACGGAGAGCGTCGCCACCTTCATTTGTCTATTTATCCAGGCGAGACAATTAATTTTCGTGGCTATGCCAGCACTAAATCAGAACTGACTGCCTGGCTAGATCCTTTATTTTTATTCCATGATCAAATGGACAAATAGCCTTTTATTTGCTATACTGTCATTATTAATTAAATATTTATAAATTAATTACATTTTATTATGTTAAAAAAATTACTTTGGATTTTGGGGATAGTAATTATTATTGCCCTAGCTGTTAGCATTAAATTAGGTCAAACCCCCAAGACTCCTGTTGAAAATGGTCAGCCCAAGGAGATGGGTCAAGAAATAGTTATTGAAGAAGAAGAAGGTTTGGCAGAGCCAGACGCTTCAATATTAGACGAAGAAGGCTTAGCCGAAGAGGATGCTGGCCTAATCGCTGAGGAGGAGCTTTTTCCTGAACCTGAGGAAATTTCTGCTTCAAATTTAGAAGGTTCTTGGAAAATCTCTCTGTTAATTGATGGTCCTAAGAAATTAGACTTAACTAACCATGACTTCTTCCTAAACTTTGAAGAGTCACACGTATCTGGCAAGATTTGTAATAATCTTGGTGGTCCCTATGAATTAATTGCTGATAATCAATTGGCCTTTGGGGCCCTGATCCGAACTCAAATGTATTGCTTTGAAACCATGGAAGCAGAGGACACCTTCTTTGATATCATTCAATCAGGCCAGCTCAATTATGTAATTGATGGCACTGGCAGCCTAATCCTCACTGATGGTAGCAGCAAGATTATTGAGTTAAGTCGCTAACCATCATCTGGACTATTCAATAGAAAAGCTTTGTTTAAGAAAAACCCTCATCAAGATTGATGAGGGTTTTTGCTAACAATGACCTAAAGTTGTTTTCCCAACTTTCAACACTCAACTTATTATCCTAATCATTAAACAGATTCCTGGTCCCTAATTTCATCTAAAATCTTTTTCACTTGATAGGGGGAGTCAATATGTCTTAGCGACACTTCCGTCTCGCTGGTACCCGCGGTATTAATATGTAACTCTCCTGACCTGGCTAAAATTCTTTCAAAAAATGGCTCACGGACTTTAATGTCAGTAATTTTAAAATAATCAATACTTACTGTAGCAGTAGATAGCCAGCCACGATAAATTAATACTCGCTTATTGGTAAAGGCATAAACATTAGCTACTTTTAAATAAAAAGAAAAATAAAAGAAAGCCATTAAAAATACCACTATTCCCAAACCATAAAACAAAACTAAAGGAACACTAATTAATCCTGAAATCACTAAACCCAGGCGCTTATATCTCTCGCTAACCGAGAAACTATACTTCAGCTCTTCGCCTTCGCCTAGAATTTTAGCAAATACTTTTTTATTAGCCATAATTATTTATTTTAATTTTTAAAACTGACTGATAGCTACTTCTCACTCAGCTAATCGTTGGCGGAGAGGGGGAGATTCGAACTCCCGAAAGGGTTGCCCCTTTGCCGCTTTTCGAGAGCGGTGCTTTCAACCACTCAGCCACCTCTCCATTTTACTACTTTAAAAGCTTATTTAGCTCTTCTGCCTTCAGTTCTCTAGTTTGGCCTTCTGATAATTTTCCTAATTCTATCCCTGCCAAACTAACTCGCTTTAAATCTAATACTGTTAAATTCAGTTTAGCAAACATTCTTTTTATCTGCCTCTTTTTTCCCTCTCTTAAAACTACGCTAAATAAATTATTCTGTAAATAACTTAAACTCTTAGCCACCGCTAATCTTTTTTCGCCAATATCAATTCCTGAAACAAACTTTTGCTGCATTTCCCTTAGATTAAATTCTTTCTCTTTGAGTCTCACTTCATACTCTTTGCTGACCTCATAGCGAGGGTGGCTAAGCTTTAAGGCCAGGTCTCCATCATTGGTTATCAATACTAATCCTCGGCTATCCTTATCCAATCTCCCTACGGCAAATAGTCTTTCTGGGCGCTTGATTAGGGAAAAGATATTTTTCTCCCCTGGGAAATAGCGATTAGAACAAGTGTAGCCTTTTGGCTTATTAAGAATCAGATAAAGCTTGTCTTGTTTTGTGTTAATTAGCTTCCCATTTACCTTGACCTGATCCACCTCTGTATCCACCCTATCGGACACCATCGCCAACTTATCATTAATTGTCACTTGCCCTGCTTTAATTAATTTTTCAGCTTGACGGCGAGAAGCGTAACCACTACTGGCAATTGCTTTTTGTATACTAATCTTCATATTTTAAAACTGACTCATCTAGTTTTAGTAGCGCTAAGAGAGCAATAGTTATCCAAAACAAGGCGGATAAATCGTTTTTAAAATAAGGGACATCTACTAGGCCGTGTATTAGGATAACCACCAATGAACCCAGGATCCCTATCGCTAAATAGCGATTATTGGCTTTTTTCTTTAAACCTATTCTTAAGGATAAATACATTGCTCTAATTAATAAAATTAACCAGATAAGCATTCCTAAAATTCCTATCTCCGTCCAAAAATTCAAGAAGATATTATGAGGGTATAGATAAATTTCTACTGGCTGCCAATACTTAGCTTGCAGGGTAGAACTGGCCCAAGTCAGGGCATGAAAATTATCTATCCGGTCTCGATTAAAGAAGATTCCTTCTTGATGATAAGGGGCAATCGCCTGCTGATAATTAGCTAGGCCTGCTCCCCAAAAAATATTACTCCCTTGGCTTAATAGATCCTTAGTCTCACGCCATTGTTGCAATCTAATTTGCCCTGACAAGTCTTGTAGGGTAATTTTTTCTAAAGCTAAACTTTGCCAATTAGGAAAAATTATTAAACTAACTACCATTAATCCCAATCCTATACTAGTCACTACTCTAGTCCACTTATTTATTAGCAGTCCAACAGCGACTAGTCCTGCTAGTAGGCCTATTAAGGCCCCTTCTGATTTAGCAAAATAAATACTCAATCCTGCTAGCAGCATAACTACCCCTATAAGCCCTAGCCTAAACCAATTCATAGTCAACTGTTCTTTTTTTAGCGACCAAGCCCAAGTTGTTAATAGGGGAATTAGTGGAGCTAAGAACAGCCCTACTGCGTTGGGATACTCAAATACTGACACTACGCGCCTAGTACTAGCTGTTGCCCAAAAATCATTGGGAATTAATTGTCCAGTAATTTTTTGATAAATAGCTATCAGGCTAATTAAAGCAGTGGAAAATAATAAGGCCCAAAAAATCTTCGCTCGGTCAGCTTTATTTTGCGCTAAATTAATAATTAGAATAAATAATAAAATTGGCTCAAAGAAATAAGCCTTCCAAGCCCCCAGGGCGGCCAAGCTTAGTCGAGCGGTAATCACTGCTAAGAAAGAAACCGTAATTAACCCTATTATTTCCCAAGAAAAAGGATAAGGTCGTCTTATCCTCTTTTTTTGCCATACTTGCTTAAGGTGTGGCCAATAAGACTTGCTAAACCAAATTAAAAATAATGATAAAATCATTAATTCCAACATCGTAGTTGGCAAGCCAAATAGCTTAAACCTAAGCAAATAGGTTGGCAAGCTAGCGATTAGTAGGGCTAGGGCTAATTTTTGATCCCGCCAACTAATCAAGAGAAAAATGACTAGTCCCAGGCTAATTAAATAGACCATATTTTATTACTAACTTTAAAAAGTATACTACATAACTAGCAATAATTAAAGCTTGTTTTTATCTATAACTACTCTAGTTTCATTATCTTTTTCTGCTACCTACCGACTTTATAAAACAAGGGCTATCTACTGATAACCCTTGTCTTAACTAACAAAATAATTTAACTACTATTTTAATTAACTCGCTCAGCGTACTCACCTGTTTCTGTATTGACTCTAATCAAATCCCCCTCATTAACAAACATCGGCACGCTTAACTTAGCGCCAGTTTCAATCTCCACCACCTTATTAACATTACCCGCTGAGTTTCCCTTTACTCCTGGCGGCGCACTGATCACTTTAAACTCCATTTTTACTGGCAAACTAACTGAGACTGGTTTGCCCTCGTAATATAAAACATCCAGGTCCACCCCTTCTTTAAGAAACTTCTCACTCTCGCCTACTTCCTCTCTGGTTAAACTAAACTGCTCAAAACTCTCATTGTCCATAAAATAAATTTCTTCCTTGTCTCGGTACATAAAATTAGCCTTCTTGGTTTGTGTTTCGGCCTCTTCTGCTTTTTCTGAACCTTGGTAGGTTTTCTCTAAGATGTTACCGTTAATTAAATTACGACACTTCACCTTCAGAACTGCTCCACCGCGACCCATCTTATGATGGTCGGTTTTTATAATAACATAGGGGCCAGTTTCTAGTTTTATTACTCGGCCAGTTTTAATTTCATTAAAATTTAACATAGGACTAACTTTTAACTAAAAAATTACTTATGAGTAGTCGCTAACAAAGCCATTACTCGGGAGCGCTTGATCGCTGTTGATAATTTTCTCTGGTGCCAAGCACAAACTCCGGTGCGACTACCGGGTAAAATTTTCATGAAAAAGTTGGTAAACTTTCTTAATGTCCGGGTATCCTTGTAGTCAACTTCTAAATTATTAACACAAAAATAACATTCTTTTTTATTCTTTGCCATAAAATTATTATTACTAACAAAAGTCTAAACCTTTGTCTTTTATTTAATACTTAAAAAGGAATATTTTCCACTCTAATCTCCTCGTCAGCCGCATTATCCTCAGGAACTTCAATTACCGCCTCTGGACTAGCTGGCTTAAAGTCACCTCCTCCTGCTTGACTGCCCTTAGAGTCAAGCATGATCATATTTTCTACCACAATCTCTGTACGATAGCGCTTCACTCCGTCTTGACCAGCCCAGTCTGTGGTTTGGAGGCGGCCTTCAATAAACACCTTTGAACCCTTACGCAAATAATTAGCGCAAATCTCTGCTAACTTTCTCCAAGCGACAACATTGTGAAATTCTGCCTTTTTCTGCTGCTGACCACTTTGGTCTGTCCAAGTGAAATTAGTGGCCACTGAAAAAGAAGCTACACTTTGCCCTGATGGAGTGGTTCTTAGTTCTGGATCACGGGTAAGGTTACCGATGATCATTGCTTTGTTTAAATTCATATAATTAAAATTATTTAATTTAAAGTTAACTAATTACATTAAGTCTTTAGCACTTAAAATTCCTTCTAATTTGTCATCTAGGTCATCCACACTAGCCACTTTTTCTTTGGCGGTTGACTTGGGAGCAGTCTCTTCTGAGGTCTCCTTCTTTTTGTTTAACACCTCCTCATCTTGAGTAGTTTGTTCTTTTTTCTCCTTGGCTTTTCTCGCTTCAATCTTGGCTTGAATTTCTTGAGCTCGCTTTAATTCTTCTTCAGACTTAACTCGCTTGCTAACAATCTGATGTCGCAAAACATCAGTTGACAGTCTTAGGTCTTGATTAATTTTAGCTAACAAGCTCCCTTCTAGATCAAATTCAAACAAAGCGTAATAGCCATAAGCATTATGCTTAATTTCATAAGCTAACTTCTTTTTTCCCCAATACTCGGAATAGGTAATTTTTCCTCCTCCGGTAGTAATGATTCCTTCTACCTTAGCAATGACTTGCTTAGCCTCTTCCTCAGTAAATTTATTAGGAACGATAAACAATATTTCATAATGCTTCGCTCCGCTCTTTTTTGTCTTTGACATAATTATTATAAACTATAGGTCCTAAAGATTATTTAAATGCTTATTAAATAATCAATAAAGCCCTTGATTAAATAAAATCCCCCAGTATTCCTATGGCCTTGAGGGTTTGAGAATACCTTTAATTATACATCTAAGTAGTATAATTACTTCAAGCTAATTGCTTAAAGTGTGGGAAAGATAATGGTTTATTAATTTGTGATTCTAGTATAGACTATAGTTAGAAAAAGATCAAGGGTAAATTGTTTTCTCTTTCTAACCTCACCTCCTTAAACCTAAAGTTATTTTATGAAATATTTTTTTGTTCTCGGCAACAACCCCACCTTATCAGCAGCTGAACTAACAGCTGTCCTTAATTTCTCTCAGGCCAAACTCTTGGCCCCTAATTTTCTAGTGGGAGAAACTAGCCATGAGCCTCATTTGCAATCTTTAATTAAAAGACTGGGAGGCACTATTAAATTAGGGGAGTTAATCGCCGAAGTCCCCTTTAGCTCCAATTTTGCTGATTTTCTGCCTTCATTAGAAAAAATTATCCTTCAGCACTCTAATAACTTAGGGGCCGGGAAAATAAACTTTGGTTTTTCTGTTTACGGTGACCAACAAATCAACACTAAAGCTCTAGGCTTAACGATAAAAAAGAAGCTGCAAGCTCAGGGAATTAGTTCTCGCTTAGTCACTAGTCAAGAAAAAACCCTGTCTAGCGTAGTAGTTGAGCAAAATAAGCTCCTTAAGCGTGGCTTAGAAATTGTTTTAATTAGAGAAGGGGGAAAAATTATCATTGGCAAAACTTTAGCTGTTCAAGACTTTAAAGGCCTATCCCGTCGCGACTATGGTCGCCCCGCCCGAGATGACCACTCGGGAATGCTTCCTCCTAAACTAGCTCAAATTATGCTTAATTTAGCTGAGCTAACTGACCCTCAAGAAATAATTGTTGATCCTTTTTGTGGTTCAGGCACTATTTTAAGTGAGGCCTTGCTAATGGGTTATCAGCGATTATTCGGTTCTGATCTCATTCCTCAAGCAGTTAGCAATACCCGAGAAAATATTGCCTGGCTAAAAAAGAACTATCCATTAGATAATTCCCAAGTTAAAATTATTACTAAAAATGTTATTAATTTAGCTAAATTTATTAAACCTCTCTCTGCTAGCGCCATTGTTACCGAGCCTTACCTTGGCCCCCAGCGAGGTTTAATTAATTTTAATCAAGTTAAAGGGAACTTAGAGTCTCTCTATAGCGAAGCTTTGGCTCAATTTAGACTAGTTCTTAAGCCCGGTGGACGAGTGGTAATGATTTGGCCCTCTTTTTACGGCGAACGCCCCATCACCCCTGATTATTCTGGCTTTAAAATGCTAAATCCCTATCCCTCCTTTATGTCTAGTCCCTTAAACAAAAATCGACCTAGTATTATCTATGGTCGACCTGGACAAAAAGTCTTCAGAGAAATTGTTGTCTTGGAAAAGGAGTAGCCAATCCTTGCTCTAGCGGTTAATCAAAAAGTGACAAACATCACCGTCTTGAACTATATACTCCTTCCCCTCTGTTCTAATTAGCCCTTGCTCCTTGGCCTTTATTTCACTACCAGACTCTACCAGGCTCTGCCAATTAATGACCTCAGCTCGCACAAAGCCTTTGATAAAGTCCGTATGAATTTCTCCCGCGGCTAATGGGGCCTTAGTGCCTCGCTTAACCGTCCAAGCTCTGGCCTCTTCTGGTCCTACGGTAAAAAAAGTTTCCAGACCTAATAGCTCATAGGAACTACGAATTAATTTATCTAAGCCACTTTCTTCTAGGCCTAATTCTCTAACATATTCTGCCTGCTCTTCTGCTGGTAGACTAATTATCTCCTCTTCCAACTTAACATTAATTTTAATAACCAGCTCATCAACAATCTCTAAAAGATCTTCCTTAGCAGAAACATCATCAACGTTTAAAAGATATAAGATGGGCTTTATCGTTAATAAATTTAAGGTTTTAACAAAAATAAGCTCCTCCTCTGTAAAACTTAAGCCACGCACTGGCTGTCCAGCCGCTAAGTGTTTAAAAATTTTAGTTAAAATTTCCACCTGAGCTTTAAGCTCCTTGTCTCCACTTTTAGCTTCTCGTTGCAATTTATCTAAGCGTCTCTCCACGCCTGCTAAGTCCGCTAAAATTAATTCCGTATTAATGGTTTCTCGATCACTGTTGGGGTCTATTTTTCCGCTAACATGAGTAATATTTTCATCCTTAAAACTCCTTACCACCTCACAAATAGCATCACACTCTCTAATGTGCGCTAGAAATTGATTACCCAGTCCCTCACCTTGGCTAGCTCCCGCTACCAGTCCAGCTATATCAACAAACTCCACGGTAGTTGGAATGATTTTTTTTGACTGAGCAATGGTTGCTAACTTTTCTAATCTAAAATCCGGAACCTTAACCACTCCAACATTAGGGTCTATAGTGCAAAAAGGATAATTAGCAGCCTCTACTTTCTTTTTAGTTAATACATTGAACAAGGAGGACTTACCGACATTAGGTAGGCCCACAATACCAATTGATAATGCCATAAAAATAAAAATAATACTTCTCTAGTCTGCTTGATAATCACTCCCCTGTCAACCCCCAGAACCTACATTCTGTCCCTAATCTTAATTTTTAATAAAAAAAGAGACCCATTGTGTCTCGTTCTAGTAAAATTATTTATAACTACAAGGAAACCCAAGGAGTCTCACCCCTAACAAGCTATTTTTATTTAAGAAGATTTTTTCTCCTTAATACCTTGTTAAGAGATATTATCTTTTGCTGACTTAAAGATTTGTTTTGAATTTGTCTTCAGTTTTTTGTTTATTACTTTGCTAATTAGCCTAGATCGTTTGAGTTATGATATTTTTTCTCAAATATTGATCTAATTTGCTTAATTAATTTAACTGAATGACTTTTTATGACATGTCAGCGCTGTCATTGGCCTCAAGGGCTGTTAAAGAACTAATTAAATTATAGCACTTATCCCCCAAAGGGGCAACTAGCCTGGACTTAAGTTTGGCTATTAGTCAACTATTGTCATTTTTGCTTAATATTAGCCTTATTATACTAGTCAATAAAAATTATCACCAACTTAAGTCTAGACTAGCCTAGACTTAAGATTAGGTTTTATACACAAAAAACACAGGTTATCCACAGCCACTAACACTCCCCTTTGGAGCTTTATCCTCCTCCCAAAGTATTGTGTGATAATAAGCTCTCATTCAAGCCAGGAAAGATAATTAACAGTTAATTAATTCTAACCTAGTTTCCTTAAATTAATTTTTATTAATTATTAATAATCTATGGTAACTTTTTAAATGTCTCAACCGAGAGGAGTAAAGTAATATTATTTATATCTCAAGGCAAGACTATTGACTTTATTCTAATAATATGATATAATAACTTGTTGATTAATTTGGACTAAAGGCTTTAAATTAATTAATAAACTTGCTAAACTATAATTAGATCCATTAATTAATTAATAAAAGACTATTTAGTCAAACTAATATAATTATATGTTTAACTTCGCTAAATTATTTAAAAAGTCAGCTGCCGATCCGTTTTTAGATAAATCACAAGAATTTGTTTCTCAATTTTTCTCTGGCCTAGAAACCAGCAACCTAGACAAAAAAGAACTAAAGGAGATGCGTGACCGAGTTGAAGAGGGTTTAACGGAAAGAGTCTTAGGATTTATTTTAAACAATCTATCTGGTGAGCAATTAGACAACTTTGAAGATTTAGTTACCAAGCAAAAACCCAATCAAAAAGACCTTCAGGATTTTATAACTACTAATATTGATAACTTTTTCCCAAAACTAGAGGCCGACTTGCTTCGTTATCAAGAGGAAATTATTCATGGATTAAAATAATTAACTATTACTATTAATCAATATGTATATGAAATTAGAAAAACATTTACCGGGGAGCTCTGCCGAAAGCGAGAAAAAGATTAGATTACAAGAATCCGCCTTAATTGACAGAGCTTCTAACTTGGTTTTAGCTCGCCCCGAAGAAATTCAAGCAAGAATTGACGAACTAGAGAAAGAACTTGTTAAAGGTGAGGGTGAAATAAAGATAACCGCCCCTATCTCGGGCTTAACTGATAAACTACTGGACAAGGCTGAGGAACAGGAAGACTTAAAAAAGTATCTAACTTCTGTTAATCATCAAATTGATACTAATTTTTCTAAAAGAGGGCCGGATAACTTTGAATTAATTCTCGGTCAGGAAGACAAGATAATGGAAGTAATGAATCAAGAGTCTGTTTCTGATCTAAGCTTGGTAAGAAAAGTTAGAAATATCATTCACGCTAAAAATGTCGCTGAGGGGAGAAACTATTTTGATGATGAGACAGAAATAAGGAATACTATCCTTAGTCTAGCTAAGTCTGCTGACAAAAAAGCCAAAGAAGAAGATGCCAGGGAGGCAACACCAGCTCAAACTAATACTTGGGTAAGCACCTCTACTGCCAATGTTTCAGAAAAAACAAATCGCGCCATTAATGAAAAGAATTCTAATAACAAAGAGCAGATAGATAGTGATAACATTGAAAACGATGCTACTACCGAAGAAGAGCCAATTGAAATCAAGAAAGATGTAGTAGTTGATAGTGCTGAAGAGGCGGTAGAAGCTGTAACCGAAGATGCTAAGACTGAAGATATTCCTGAGACTATTGAAGACGGCCCCGCTACTACCGAAGAAGGACCAATTGAAACCCAGGAAAATGTGGTAGAAGAGACTGAAGATGCTATTGAAGATATTGAAACTACCGAGGATGTCTCTAAGCCCGAAAAAGTTAAGAAAACAAAAGAGACAATGGAAGTTGATGGCAATGTCATTACCTGGACCTTTGAAGATGAGGACGATGAAGAGGCGGCGATAGTTAAAACTCGGGAAGACTTAGTCTCTGTGATAAAAAAAGAAGAGGAAGAGTCAAGTGAAAAAAAGCGTCTTTCTCTAATGCAGTGGTTTAGAAAGCATAAAAAGGTTTCCAATGTCATTATGGCAGTAGTATTCACTGGAATTGGTTTTGGTATAGGAGCGGCTGTATTTAATCGAGATAAATCCGAAAAGGCGATTGATGAACAGATTAATAAAGATGGCGTTGAGCAAGTTTCTGAAGATGACAGTCATGACCTAAACGATGGTGAGACTATAATTACCACTCCAGATGACTATGATCAAGACAATATTATTAATGATAATCAGATTGATAATCTCAAAGATGGTCTAGCTAGTGGTCATGATATTCCTGATAATATCTTAGAAAAAATAAATGATGATGTTGCTGAAACCATTCTTGAAGAGGTTGGCTATATTAATAAAGCGGTTGTTCTAGGCCCAGAAAAAGGCCCTGCTGATAATCGTTGGGACGCAGTTGGCAAAATTATGGACTATCAAATGAATGACTTTCATGAAGTTAATTTTATTGATGGAGAAACTGGCGCTATCTATAAAAACATCCCCGCCGGCAGTGCTGAGGTCCATTTTGATGACTTAGTCTTAGAGGGAGAAAATGGTGAATACTATGTAGTCTGCTTCCAAGGCTTTCAAGAAAAAGCTCTTGCTGATGCTGGCGATCAATTAACTGTTGAAGAGCCTAGTGTTGAAAGCGAGGATGTTGCTCCTGCTGATGGGGCTGGTGACCAGGCTGTTGAGTCTTTAGAAACTACTGTAGACACAGAGACAGACAAAGTAACTATTCATGGCCACGAGAAAACAGTAACCGTTGATGAAGATGGCTCCACTAGAACCGTAGAAACAACTTCAGCGACTATTGAAAACTCTGTTAATTTACATAATCTTTCTAGCAGTACCTTTAATAAACTAATTGATACCGTCAATAAAATTAAGGCTGAACTAAAAGGGGGCGAAACAGTTGATATGTTGAAATACCGAACTGACTTTGTTAATGATTTTGTTAAAGATTGTGAAGATTTGGGTCTAGAGGTATCTGATAGTCAAAAAGCAAGAATTAGCAGTCACTTTGACTCTGTAAATAACAATACTGACACTGGTAATCAAAATATTAACAAGCGCGGCATTCAATCTTTGGTGAATCAAATTGCTATAGAAAACAAAGCCAATTAATCACAGAGCTTTCTCTCTGATAATAAAACCACCTTAATTAAAAGGTGGTTTTATTTTAGCTAAACTTAAACTCTGAGGCTTGAGTGGGATTCGAACCCACGAATGACGGTTTTGCAAACCGCAGCGTTAAACCACTTCGCCATCAAGCCAATTATTAATTCAACTAAATGTTAACTTATTTAACAATAATTGTAAACCGCGGTTATTTAAGCGGTAAATTAGCCTCAACTCGTAATTGTTTAAAATTGCGAATAAATTTTGGCGCTGTTTTGAAGGTGGCGGCGGCAGCTATCATAGCCGCATTGTCAGTAGTGTATGCCCGTTCTGGAACTAAATAACTCACTCCTCCTAATTTAGCCACTGCCTGTGCCAACCTAATTCTTAACTCTTCATTAGCGCTAACTCCTCCTGCCAGCATAACTGTTTTAGCCTTATACTGCTTAGCAGCCTTGATTGTCTTAGTGACTAAAATATCAATAATTGCCTCTTGGTAATAATAGCAATACTCTGGTATTCTTTTTTTCCATTTTTTATCTTGCTGCAATCGATATAATAGTGCTGTCTTTAATCCAGAAAAAGAGAAGTTTAAATCCTTTGAGCCTATCATCGGTCGGGGTAATTTAATATCACTATCTTGAACCTGTCCTGACTTAAAGCTTTCCTGATACTCTTTAGCTAACTTGGAAATAATTGGCCCACCGGGGTAAGTTAAGCCTAGCATCTTAGCCCCCTTATCGTAAGCCTCTCCGGCCGCATCATCTAGCGTTTCTCCTACTACCTTTAACTTATTCCCCTTGGCTAATCTAACTAAGTTAGTGTGCCCCCCTGAAACTGTTAAAATTATCGCGGGATATTCTATTTTAAAGTTAGGGTTAATAAAATTAGAAAAAATATGCCCCTCTATATGATTAACCTCTATTACTGGCTTACGCCAAACATAAGAAAGGACCCGAACTGTTTCTAGGCCACTAATTAGCGAGGTGATTAGTCCTGGACCTTTAGTGACTGCTAAATAGTCTAACTTAGCTGGCTTAATATTAGCCTCCTGAAGAGCCTGATCAATGACGGGCAAGATGTTAATCACATGTTCTCGGGCGGCTACTTCGGGCACTACTCCTCCATATTGCTGATGAATATCTATCTGCGAAGAGATAATATTAGCTAAAACCGAAACCTTTCCTGATCGACCACAGCGCTTAACTACTGAAGCGGCGGTCTCATCACAACTTGTTTCTATTCCTAGTATATACATATATAACTATTGTAAGAGTTTTCTTAGAAATGTCTAGTTTAAGCACTATCTTTTGCTTATTGCTTTAATCTACTAAGTAATCTATAGTATTTTTAGAGCATCTAAGCGTATAATTATGAGAAAAAAAATTATTATCTGGCTTCTAATCATTGACCTGCTCCTTGTTGGCTTGCACTTACTTTGGGGAGATCAAATTTATATTTTTAATCTAGACTACGAGCTGACTATTCCTGCTTATTATAGTGGACTAAAACTAGTCACTATTGGGGGATTAATGTTCTTAATTTTCAAGCTAGCCAGCAAGCGACGAGACAAGATTCTTTATTTTTTCTTGAGCGCTTTCTTTACCATTCTCGCCTTTGACGAAATCTCTGAGCTCCATGAAAACTTAGGGGAATATTTTCTTTCCTTGTTTAGTAATTTTAATATCTTTGCCCAGGCTAGCTTTATGTGGGTAATTTATCTTAGCCCCATTATCATTGGTGTTATTGCCCTGCTTAGCTACTACATCTATTCGCTAAGAAAAAATCGTGCCTTTAGCTTTGCTTTAGTGGGACTGATCGCCTTTATCTTAGTAATCGTCCTAGAATTTATTGGAGGAAAAATTATTCACCTTTATCCCCAGCTTTATTATTGGGAGATAGTCTTGGAAGAGTTGCTAGAAATGTTTGGCGCTAGCTTTTTCTTGTTAGCCACTCTAAATGTCTTTAAGGAAAAATTCGGCCTTAAGTATCGTCCGATTGAAGAGACTAAATAGTGGTCAATATTTGTTTTTAATTTATCTAGAAAAAGAACTAGCTTTGGCTAGTTCTTTTCTTGTAGTCCCTAGGAGAATCGAACTCCTGCTGCCAGGATGAAAGCCTGGTGTCCTAACCACTAGACGAAGGGACCTTAAATTATTTATTTTCACTAACTATTCTAACGAGGATTTCTATTTCTGTCAATATTGGTTAATTTATGATATACTAAGGGAGTTTTAATAGGCTTTGTCCTTAACTTATGAAGTATCGCCTTTATACAACCTCACAAAAAGCTTGGGACGGAATGTTGGCTGCTATTAGTCAGGCCAAGAAGAGTATCTACTTAGAAATGTATAGCCTCCAAAAAGATACGCAGTCTACCCATGACTTTTTGGGCATTTTAAAGGAAAAAGCCCAAGCCGGTATTGAAGTGGTAATTATTGCTGACTCCTTCGGTAGTTTTTTAATTCGCGGAACAGTTGCTAACGAACTAAGAAAAGCCGGGATAGAATTGATCTTTTTTAGTCACTGGCTTAAACGGACTCATCGAAAAATTCTCATTGTTGATAATCATCTAGCTTTTTTTGGGGGAGTTAATATCAAAGAAAAGAGCCGTGACTGGCTAGACTTGCAAATGCGCGTAGAGGGACGAATTATTTTACCCCTACTTCAATCCTTCGCTTATTCTTATACCTTAATTGGTGGTAAAAATCCCCGAATTCTTAAATACAATAAACTTTCTTTAGTTAAAAAGGTAAGCGCCTGGGTAACTGACACCTTTGCTGGCAATACTAAAACCTATAATCTTAATGCTTATTACCGCTATCAATTAATGAACGCTAAGCGGAGCATTAAGATAGTTACCCCCTATCTCTTGCCCCCACGTCGACTCTTAGCCGCCCTTGATCAAGCGCGTCTTCAGGGAGTAGATATTCAAATTATTATTCCCAATAATACTGATGTTTATAGCCTTAATCGTATTAATTATTTAAATGCCTGTCGCTTGTCTTCTTTAGGGATTAAATTCTATCTCATCCCTCACATGAATCACGCTAAAATGATTATTGTTGACGATGAGGAAGCTTTAGTTGGGTCCCAAAATATGGACATTCTTTCTTTTCGCTTTAATATGGAGGTGGGGGTATTCTTTAAACATAAAAAGCTAGTTGCCGATTTAGTAAAAATATTTGACCGCTGGAAAGACGAGTCAATTAATTTCAATTCTACCTACAGAAAGATCAATCTTCTTGATCGGTTTCTAATTAGAATCTTAAAAATATTCTACCCTATTTTATAAGCCCCTAGTTAATAGCTGAAAGAATGACAAGTCTAGACTGACTTGTTTTTTTTGCTATTTTCCGCTATACTGTCTGTATTATTTTTTGATTTTTTTATCATGGCTAATAATTTTATTAAAATAAAGGGAGCTCGAACTAATAACTTGAAAAATATTAATTTAGAGATACCAAGGCATAAATTAATAGTAATTACTGGCTTATCTGGTTCGGGTAAGTCTTCACTAGCTTTTGATACTATCTACGCTGAAGGACAAAGACGCTATGTTGAGTCTCTGTCTTCTTATGCTCGCCAGTTTGTTGGCCTAATGAACAAGCCTGACCTTGATTTAATTGAAGGCCTTTCTCCAGCCATTTCCATAGACCAACGGACTGTAGGCAATAATCCTCGCTCTACCGTTGGAACCATTACCGAAATCTATAACTATCTCCGCCTCTTGTACGCTCAGCTTGGCGAACCGTTTTGTCCATATTGCCAAGTGAAGTTAAAAAAAGAGATTGTTAAACATAAAAAAACTAAACTAGTCCGGGGAAGAAAAATAAATACCATTAAGCTTGATAAATATTTTAATTGCCCCCAATGTGACTATCGCCGTCCTGAACTAGAACCACGCGACTTTTCCTTTAATTCTGGTCATGGCGCCTGCCCTACTTGTAGTGGTTTAGGAATTAATTCTGAGCTAGACCCAGGATTAGTTTTTAATTGCAATCTCAGTATCTTAGAAGGAGCTATTAAGCCTCTAGCCTATCTTAACCCTGGCAATAATCCCCTCTTCTCGGACCTAGCCTGTCTGGCTAAGCGTCACGACTTTGACTTACGGGCCGCCATTAAAGACTTGCCTGAGTGTAAAAAAGAGTTAATTTTATTAGGCGACTCTGAATTTCCTGGCATCCTTAAAATTATCAATGATCGCTATGAGGAAACTAAGTCTCAATTTGTTAGACAAGAGATTGAAAAGTCTAAGCGAGACTCTCTTTGCCCCACTTGTCAGGGTGCTCGCCTTAAGCTAGAGTCTTTGGCTGTTAAATTAAATAAACTATCAATTATTGACCTAGGCAATCAGTCTCTATTGGATTTAAAAAAAACCCTAAGCACTTGGCTGCTTAGCCCTTATTTTAAAAAACATCAAGCGGTAGCTGAGCCTATTATTAACGAGGTTTTAAAAAACTTAGACCTTTTAATTAGCGTTGGACTAAGTTATCTAACCCTAAATCGTGGTGCAATTACCTTATCTGGCGGCGAAGCTCAACGCATTCGCCTAGCCACTCAAGTGGGCTCTTCCTTATCTGGTGTTTTATATATCCTTGACGAGCCTTCAATTGGCTTACATCAAAAAGATAATGAACAGTTAATAAAAACTCTTAAGGCTCTGCGAGATAACGATAATACGGTAATAGTGGTAGAGCATGATGCTGCCACTATGCTAGCGGCTGACCATTTAGTAGACATTGGCCCTGGTGCTGGAGACAGTGGCGGAGAATTAATTTTTTCTGGCCCCCCTCAAGAAATTCTCAAGGCCCCTCACTCTTTAACTGGTGATTATTTATCTGGCCGAAAAAAAATTAACCGTCCTAATAATTATCGCCCTGGAAAGGGTCAGTCGTTAAAAATTATTGGCGCCGAAGAACATAATCTCAAAAAAATTGACGTAGCTATCCCCTTAGGGAAACTAGTCGCCATTACTGGAGTGTCTGGGTCTGGTAAATCTACTCTGATGAATGATATTTTAGCTAAAGCTTTAAGCAAAAAACTGCACCGAGCCAAGGTTGAGGTTGGCAAGCACCAAGAGCTACAAGGATTAGAACAACTTGATAAGGTAATTAATATTGATCAATCTCCAATTGGTCGAACTCCCCGTTCTAATCCAGCCACCTATACTGGCCTCTTTACTAACATCCGAGATATTTTTGCTAATTTACCAGCGGCAAAACAACAAGGACTTAGTGCGGGACATTTTTCTTTTAACGTCACTGGCGGACGCTGTGAAAATTGTGCTGGCGATGGCTTGATTAAGGTAGAAATGCAATTCCTGACTGACGTTTACCTAACTTGCGATGTTTGTAGTGGGCAAAGATTCCAAGAGAAAGTCTTGAACATTACTTATCAAGGAAAAAATATCTTTGAGGTTTTAAATATGACCGTAGCGGAAGCGAAGCTTTTCTTTAGGGACCATTCCATCCTTAAACAAAAATTCAAAACCCTAGAAGAGGTTGGCTTAGGCTATATTAAACTCGGCCAAAGTGCCACCACCTTCTCTGGCGGAGAGGCTCAGCGAATAAAGTTGGCCACCGAACTGTCTCGCCGCTCAACTGGCAAAACTCTATATATTTTAGATGAACCCACTACTGGTCTTCATTTTGCTGATATTGAACGCCTGCTTAAGGTTTTAAATCTTTTAGTAGACCAAGGTAATACTGTTTTAGTGGTTGAACATAACTTAGATTTAATAAAGTCGGCTGATTGGGTTATTGACCTTGGTCCAGGCGGAGGTGAGGCAGGCGGCCATTTAATTGCCGCTGGTACTCCCTTAGAAATTGCTAACTGCCCCAAGAGCTTTACTGGTAAATACCTCAAAGCTGTTTTATAGTTATATTTTTAAATTAAAAAACCAGCCTTTTTATTAGCTGGTTTTTTATTTCTATTATTTCCCCGTTCTTAACTTAATTTCATAGCTCATTTGCTCTAATTTCCGCAAATGCCCTCTAGCTTGGTCATACTTAGTTCGCAAATAGCTAGTTAGATCAAAGTCTATTAACTGTCCCATAATTCCCTCGGCTATCATTTTTATCTCCCCCACTGCCGAAAAGTTTCCCTGAGCGGCTTGATTAGTAGCATAGCGAACTAATTCCCCTATCGCATCACAAAGCCCTCCTAGATAAGCCTCATATTCAAAGTTCAACTTAGCAACTGAATTAATTGCCTCACCCTTAATTAACTGTGAAAAGATCTTGGCCTCTAAGTATTCCTCGGCCGCTGCCCGATAGGCCCCCTCTTTCACTAACCGATTAGCCCCAAAGCTCTCATCTAGCTGGCTTAAAGTCTTTTCTACTTCTTCTAAGCCTTGTTCAGCTTGTTTAGAATCTTGTCGCTGTAGGGCAAAAATTATCTTCTTAGACTGAAATAATACTTCATTAGCAGTGCTAATAATCTGTCGTCGCTTAGACTCATTGGCCTGATAATCAGCTTTTAATTCATTTAAAAAATTTTCTTCTATCATATTTATGTCGCTCTAAATATTTCTGATAAACTAGTTTCTCCCGCTAACGCTTTTAAAATTCCATCTTGTAGCACTGTCACCATCCCATTCTTTATCGCTGCTTGCTCAATTTCATAGTCAGTCACTCGCTCTACTTGAACTAACTTTTGAATTTCCGGAGTCATTACTATGGCTTCATATAGTCCAATTCTCCCCTTATATCCTATCCCCCCACAATGCTCACAGCCAACTCCTTCATAAAATTCTAATTTTTCAGGAACCACTACTTGAGGATTATTAATCTCCGCCAAGGCCTCCTTGACTCTAGCCTCATCTTCAGCTGAGATTGCTGCCACTTGTTTGCAATGGGGGCAGAGTCGTCTAACCAGTCTCTGACCGATTGTATACTCAATTGCATTAGCTAATATCTGTCTATCTAGTCCCAGTCCCGCAAAGCGAGAAATTGCTCCAGCGGCACTATTAGCATGAATAGTTGAGAGAACTAAGTGTCCCGTCATCGCTGCCTCCATAGAAATTTTAGCAGTCTCCTGGTCACGAATTTCTCCGATCATCATAATATTAGGGTTTTGCCTTAATAATGATCGCATTGCAGCGGCAAAAGTATAGCCCCGAGATTCATCTATTTGAGTTTGCATGATTCCGGCTAATTGATACTCTATCGGATCTTCAACGGTAATAATTTTTACATCTGGTTGATTTAACTTATTTAAAATACTATATAAAGTTGTGGTCTTTCCACTGCCAGTGGGCCCGGTGGTTAAAATAATTCCCCTGGTGCTCTTCATCGCTTTCTCTAGTGAACTTTGAGTGATGGGGGTGATTCCCAATTTTTCCATTTCCAAGTTAACCGCACTAGTTGATAACATTCTAATTACAATCGTCTCTCCATAACCACCAGCAACTATTGATAAGCGACAATCAATCTTTTTGTTTGGCAAATAGACACTAAACCGACCATCAAAGGTAGCCCGTTTAATATTAGTTTCTGTTCCCGCTAAAATCTTAATCTCCGACAATAAAGGCAGGTAGCTAGTTTTTGGTAACTGGAAAATATCATGCATCACGCCATCAATTCTAAACCGGATATTAACACTATCTTCCCGTGGGTCAATATGGATATCACCTGCATCCTTCAGCGCCGCCAAAGTCATCACAAAGCCCATTAGTTCTGAGCTAGGGATTTCCTTGGCCTGCGCAACTATTTGTTCATTGCTTTTATTGATCTCCTGATATCTCTGATAATCTGCCTCTTTGATCTTTACCCCTCGGCCTATGGTTTGCGAGATAACAATATCGTAAAGCTCATCTATGTAGTCAAAGTTGCCAATTACCCGATAGACCTCTGCTAAAGAACTTTGCCCGGCTAAGACCTTTAAAACTCCGTCTTGGAGCATAGTGATCATCCCATTTTCAATGGCCTGCTGCAGAATCTTAAATGCTGGAGCCTTGTCTATGGTTAGCTGCTTAAGCTTATCATCCATGGTAAAGACTTCATATATCCCCAATCGCCCTTTGTAGCCAGTAAAGTTGCATTGCCTACAGCCCTCGCCTGATTGATAAATAGTTGGTAAGTTAGCTGGAATATTTAACCCTGCCCGAGGAGAGACTACCGCTAAAATCTTATGCACCTGCTCCTCTTCCTCAGCTGATAATAGTTGCTCTTGTCGGCAATAGGGGCAAAGTCGCCTAATTAAGCGCTGACCAATAACTGCATTAATAGAGGGCACGAGAAAATATGGCTTAACCCCAATATCAATTAATCTAGGAATTACTCCAGCGGCATCGTTAGTATGCAAGGTTGATAAAACCAGGTGTCCCGTTAATGAGGCTTGAACTGCTATCTCGGCTGTTTCCAGGTCTCTAATTTCACCGACCATTACTACATTAGGGTCTTGACGCAAAATTGACCGCAAGCCATCAGAGAAGGTGTAGCCCCGTTTAACATCAACTTGACTTTGATTAACTCCTTTTAATTGATACTCAATCGGGTCTTCTAGGGTAATAATTTTAGTGCCTGGTTGATTTAACTTATTAATCACTGAATACAGCGTGGTAGTTTTTCCACTACCAGTTGGTCCAGTGGTTAAAATTAAGCCATTAGGCTTATTAATTTCCCTGTTTAATAGCGGGATAATCTCTGGTCTAAGCCCTAGGTGCTCCATTTCTAAATATGACTCAGACGAGTCTAATAGACGCATCACCACGCTCTCGCCAAAGGCTGTCGGTAAGAAAGAGCAGCGCACATCAATTTCCTTATCTTGAAGAAAGATGGTAAAACGTCCGTCTTGAGGCTTATCTTCTATATTTATTTTAACTCGCGCTAATATTTTTAGTCGGGAAATTATTTTTTTCCATTTATCTTTATTAATCCGCGCTGCTTCTTGCAAAACTCCATCTAAGCGGAACCTGATCGCAATCTCGCTCCCCTCAGCCTCTATATGAATATCGCTAGACTCTGACTTAAGGGCGGCGGCTAATAGCAAGGTAATAATATCACTAACATTAACCTGATTAACCTTTTCGTTAAGACTGCGAAAATCAGCTATTTCTTTTTGGAATTTTTGTAAACTCTCCTCATTAATCTCAATTCCATTCTCATTGCGCCTAACTTTAGGTAGACGTTTATATTCTTCAATCGCGTGCTCTAGACTAGTCTTAGAAATTAAATAAACCTTCACTGAGGCAAAGTACTTATCTCCCAATTGGTCAGCAATAACTTGCACCTCATCACTATATTCTAAACAGCCAAGACGAATACTGTCTCCATCATAATAAAAACAAACTAACTCCAAGTCTCTAGCTAAATTCTCAGCCACTAACACCAGGGCCTCAGAGCTAATCGGAAAGCCTAGCAGACTAATGTAAGGCAAACCCAAAGAACTTGCTTTCGCCTGAGCAACCTTTTCTATTTCTTTTAATTTAATCTCCTCTTGCTTTTTAGCAAACCGACCGGCGACACTATCTTCGTCATCGGTCGGATTAATCAAGGAGTCAATTGAGGACAGTCCGCTCATAAGTTATTTCTTTTTTTTAACCAGTCTTTCTAATTTAGCCTTTCCTTTTCCTTCCTTTAACTCTAAGTAGAGGATCGTCCAGCTACTTATTTGAAAAGTAGTTAATAGGGCGCCAAAAGTAATGAGGATAGCAAGAATAATAATTAATGTCGCTAGGATTAAGAAAGAGGAAGTTAGGACTAGACTAACTATAATAATTGGCGACATGAGTATAACTAGCACGACTAAAAAGATAAAGCTAGCTAAAACATTAATAAGAAACATCCCCAAGGCGGCCTCTAGACTAACTAACCAATTTTCCCTAAACATCCTATAACCCTTCCTAATAGACTCTTCTACTGACAAATTCTCTAAAACATTAATTGAAATTGCGTATTTAGCTATTAATAGTAGTACTGTCGTAGCGACCACCGCTAAGACAAAAATAATGGCGTAAATAATTACAAATAAATAGGCCTCACTTAAAAACATTAACAATAAGGGAATGCTCGCCACTACTAATACCCCACTAACCAAGATTCCTACCAAGACATTAAGCCCTAACACTGGCCAAAATTTTTGACTGCCAATTCTCATCCCCTTCAGCCAATTCAAATTAATCTCTTTCTTTTGACTAGCTGTTATTTTCTTAACTGCATCTACTATTGCTGACTGAGAAGAAACCGCTAACCAAGCAAGGAGAAAAATGAAGGTTAGCAGTAGAATGATTACTGTTAACGCATTGATTCCTAATAAAATATTTTGCTGAAAAATACTCGCGATTCCCAGAATAAAGACATTTAAGAAAGTTACTACCATCATTAAGCTGCCTGCTCCTAAAAAGGAGCCCTCGGTAGACTGCCCTAAGCCTTCAGTAATAAATTGAGACTCCAGGGAACCTCCAATCACTGTTAGTGAGGCAAATAGTCCAAAAATCCACAAATATTTATGGCGCCAAGACAAAGCTAAGGCTTTTTTAAAAATAAGACGATATGAAAACATATTTATTTTTATTTAATTGAAAAACTTAATAAAGTCTGATAGTATTATAGCATAATCTGACAATTTACACCAAGTCATTATCATAACCATCTCTCCTTATGTCTAAAACTTTAAACAAACTAAAATCTGTTATTACTCAAGCCCTATCCCTAGATCAGCTCGGGTTTTCCTATCCACCAAATAATAACTTAGGCGAACTTAGTTTGTCTTTTTTTGATCTAGCTAAAAGCACTAAAGAAAACCCTGCCAAACTAGCCGCTGAAGCAGCTAAAACTCTAAACAATTCTCCAAAACTAAAAGATTATTTTCAAGAAATAGCTGCTACTGGCCCTTATTTAAATTTTACTCTTAAGCCAAGCTTTTTAGCAGAAAGCCTCTTAACGGAGATTAAAGCGACCAAACATCATTACGGTCAAAAAGCTAAAATTAACGAAGCTCCAATCTTAATAGAATATTCTAATGGAAATACTCATAAAGAGTATCATATTGGTCATCTCCGAAATATCTCCTATGGGGCCGCTGTTACTCAGCTACTACTCGCCAACGGTCGCCATTCTATTCCAATCTCCTATCTTAATGACTTTGGAATTCACGTAGCTAAAACTATTTGGCACTGGAAAAACTCTCCTAAGCTACAGGCCAGTCAAGAAAACAAGGGCTATTTATTGGGTCATTGCTATAGTGAGGCTAGTAAAAAGCTAGTAGAGCATCCTGAGGATTTAGCGGCTGTTTTGAAAATCATGACTAATATTGAACAGCGCCAAGGAGCGGATTATGAGCTTTGGCAAGAAACTCGTCGCTGGAGCATTGATTATTTTAATTCCATCTATCAGGAGCTAGGTATTAAATTTGACCATACTTTTTATGAAAATGAATGCCTGGCTGAAGGTTTAGAAATAGTGGAAAATCTAAAGAGTCAAGGCATTCTCACCCTTAGCGATGGTGCTATTATTGCTAACTTGGAGTCTAGCGACTTAGGTGTTCTTCCTATTATCAGAAGTGGCGGCACGGCCCTGTACCCCGTCGCTGACCTGGCCCTGATGTCACAAAAAGAGCGCCGTTATCAGCCTCAGGAATCTATTTATGTCGTTGATGTTCGCCAAAGCCTCTACTTTAAACAATTAGCTAAGCTAGCTGAACTGATGGGCCACCAAACTATCATTCGCCACTTAGCTTATGATTTCGTTACCCTGCCTGACGGCTTAATGTCTAGCCGGAGTGGTAATATTATTACCTATCAAGAACTCCGCGATCAAATCTATGAAAAATTAACTGAAGAAACTAAGCGACGACATCCCGAGTGGTCAACTAACCGAGTACATCAAGTTGCCTGGCAGTTAAGTTTAGCGACTATTAAATTTGAAATGCTAAAAGTTGGTGCTGATAAAATTATTACCTTTAACTTAACTGAAGCACTCCGCTTTGATGGCTATACCGCCTGTTATTTATTATATAGCTATGTTCGCCTGCAAAGTTTAATCAACAAGGCCCCCTTTATTTGGCCTTGGACAAGTATTAATTATTCCTTGCTAAAAACTCAAAAAGAAAAGGCTCTACTAATGAAGCTCGCTCGCTATCCAGAGACCATTAGTCTAGCGGGCGAGCGCTATAATCCAACTGAATTAACTAAATATTTATTTGAGTTAGCTCAATTAACTAACGACTACTACCATGAAACTAATATTCTTAAAACTGAACCTAAGACCCGACTAGCTCGCCTAGCTCTTATTAAAGGAGTTTCTCAGGTTTTAGCTAATGGCTTTAAGATTCTTGGATTACCCTTGGTAACTGAAATGTAATAATTAATTTCTTAACGATATGAGTAAAAATATTCCTGAACAAAATTTAGAAAAAATAATTTCCTTTTGTAAGCGACGCGGTTTTGTTTTTCCTTCTTCAGAAATTTATGAAGGCCTAGCGGCGGTTTATGACTATGGTCCCTATGGCGTTGAGCTGATTAATAATTTAAAACAAGTTTGGTGGCAAGCCATGACTAGAGAACGAGAAGATATCGTTGGTCTTGATGCCGCTATTTTCATGAGTCCTAAGGTTTGGGAAGCCTCTGGTCATGTGCAAGGATTTTCTGACCCTTTAACTGAATGTAAAAAATGTCATACCCGTCTACGCCTTGATACTGTCCTAGAAGACTTAGGGGTAAAGGCTGATGAAAAAATGAGTGAAGAAGAAATTAACGATCTTTTTAAGCAACACCGAAAAGAAATTACTTGCCCTAATTGTGGTGGACAAGACTTCACTCCTGGCAAAAAGTTTAATCTTTTGGTTCAATCTAATCTGGGTAACTTTACTGGTGACTGGCAAACCGCCCCTACTTATCTACGCGGCGAAACTTGCCAGGGAATTTATGTTAATTACAAAAACGTTTTAGACTCTACTCGGGTTAAAATTCCCTTTGGCATTGCTCAAATTGGCAAAGCCTTTCGCAACGAGATAACCGCCCGTCAATTCATTTTCCGTACCCGAGAATTTGAACAATTAGAAATGCAATATTTTGTTAAACCAGAGGAGACCCAGAAATATTATGACCTTTGGCGAAAGCTTCGCTGGCAATATTATCTAGACCTCGGGATCAAGGAAAGTAATCTACGCTGGCAGCAACATGAGAACCTAGTTTTCTATGCCCAAGAAGCTTATGACATTGAATATAATTTTCCTTTTGGCTTTAAAGAATTGGAAGGAATTCATGCCCGAGGAAATTATGACCTAACCGTCCATAGCCAAGCTTCAGGAAAAAACTTAGACTATCTAGACCCACAAACTAAGGAAAAATTTATTCCTCATATTATTGAAACCTCTGCTGGATTAGGTCGGACCTTCCTAGCCGTTCTCTCTGAATTTTTAACTGAAGAAAAACTAGCCGACGGAGAGGAAACTAGAACAGTCCTTGCTTTACCAGCCAATCTAGCTCCTATTAAAATAGCGGTTTTTCCATTGTTAAAAAATAGACCGGAATTAATTAAACTAGCGAAAGAGGTTTTTGATTCTTTGAAACTAACTTGGAAATGTGAATTTGATGATAATGGCAATATCGGTAAGCGTTATCGCCGCCAAGATGAAATTGGCACCCCTTATTGTCTAACCATTGACTTTGACTCTCTGGATGATAAAACCGTTACCATCAGAGAGCGAGATAGCATGAAACAAAGTCGTTTAAAGATTTCTGAATTAAAAAAATTCTTTCAACAGAATTTATAATCTAAAAAAAATTTAACTCTTCTAAAATCTCTCTACCTACCAGGGAGATTTTTTTTATAAATTCAACAAAAACTATTGCCAGGTATTTTTAATAGTTGTATAATATTATTGTTAGTTTAAAAAATCATATCGAGAATTTTTTTTACAAAAAATTTTAGATCACTTACGAAAGGAGGTGAGTATATGGCTACAAAAAAAATAACTAAGAAGCCAGCGGCTAAGAAGCCAGCTGTTAAGAAAGCCGTTAAAAAGGCGGTTAAGAAAGTCGCTAAGAAACCAGTAGTAAAGAAGGTGGCGGCAAAAAAAGCGGCAGTAAAGAAGACTGCTAAGAAGGCGGTCAAGAAGGTTGCTAAGAAACCTGCTGTTAAGAAAGCAGTCAAGAAAGTCGCGAAGAAGCCAGTTGCAAAGAAGGTGGTAAAGAAAGTGGCGGCTAAGAAAAAATAAATCATTAAATTTTATTGATTTAAAAATTAGACAAAGAGCGCTCTAAGCTTAGAGCGTTTTTTGTTTGCCTATTAAAAAACCGCAATTGCTAAACAATTACGGTTTAATATTTTTGATCAGATCTTCCGGCAGTAGACCACTAGATCGTCTGTTCCAGGAATGGGTATCTCGTACCTTCCTCCGGAACATTTTTTTCCCACTACCAATTCCCCTTGGGGAATGACGTTAGGATTATCCGTCATGTCCAAGATAAGAGTCTCTTCGCCTGTTAGGATATTAGTTTTAAGAAAAAAAACAATATCTACCATAGCGTATTTTCCCAACCTCTCGCTAGGAACATAAAAGTTCCTGGTCATGGCAGGGCGAACACTGCCATCACTTTTTCTGAGGGGGTAGTCTCCGTGGCGATAATGGTCAGCCACCTTGACTATCTCCACTCCCCTAAGGTCATCACCACTAGGCACAAGTAATTTGTGCCCTTTAACGAACTTGAGATGTCTGGCTGTTTTGGCAGGAACTTTGACCATTATTCCAGTCACCCATCCTAATTTTTCATAAGTATGCGGCGAAGCCGACATACTTCTTTTCTCGGCTACAGCTAGCAGCCTTTCTGTGACATACTTCTTGTTTTCCATTTTCTTTCCCCTAACTTACCCCATTACTGGTCTCGCTAGGAGTCTCTCTTTTTTAATTTTGTTAAATAACTTTGTTTGAAATCTAGGTATTATATCATATAATCAATCTATTGTCAATACTAGCTAAAAAACAGATACTGCGCTAGAGTATTGACATTTTCTAGACTATTTGCTAAGGTGTGAGGTCAAGAAATTCCCTGCTAATTCATTTAATTATGATAAGGTGGGGATTTTTTATTTGGCGAAATGAATATAAATATATGAAAAAGTTAATGCAACTCATTAAAGAGGAGGTCGTCCCTCTTAGTAGACGACAAAATATAGTTCTTTTTATTATTATCGCTTGTGTTTTTCAATTTGTGCTTTTTTATGCGCCCGCTCTAGCTGACGAGGCTGTTAAAAACGCTCAAGCCAGTGGCTTAGAGGAAGAGTTAGTATCTCTTAGTCCTATTATTAAAACTGAGAACCTCGCTAGTGTTTCCGAAGAAATTCTTCCACTATATTATCAAGAAGATACCCTAGCGTTAGTTGACTCTATTTTAGAGACGAGTCAAAGCTCTATTGAAACTGACTTAGAAGAAACTATCAGTCCTCCTGATAAAAAGTATCGCGTAGTGAGCACTAGTTTTCACACCTTCACTGCCTATAACTCGGAAGTAGCTCAAACAGACGATACTCCTTGTATCACTGCTAATGGCTTTGATCTTTGTCAGCACGGCATTGAAGATACTGTGGCGGCTAACTTCTTAGCCATGGGAACTAAAATTAGAATTCCTGATTTATATGGCGAACGAATTTTTGTAGTTAGAGATAGAATGAACAAACGCTTCTCTGACCGAGTAGATATTTGGATGGTTAACAAATCTGACGCTCTTAAATTCGGAGTTAAGCGAGGAATAAGAATAGAAGTTTTAAAAGAATTATAAAGTTTTTTATTTAATTTTTAAATTAAGAAAAGGGTCATTTAGCTGAATGACCCTTTTCTATACTCTAAAGTCTTTACTTTATTAAGATTATTTACTATCATAAAGTGGTCTAAAGATTGAAGCGGACGTGGCGAAACTGGCAGACGCACTTGCTTTAGGAGCAAGCGAGGCAACTCATGAGGGTTCGAGTCCCTCCGTCCGCACTAATATTTAGCGACTTAGGGTCGCTTTTTGATTGCCTGAGAAAAAATAACCTGCTAAACTAAGGCTATGATTAATTGGCTACACACTTGGCAACCTCACGCTATTGCTTTCTCTATTGGACCTCTCTCGGTCCATTGGTATAGTTTATTTATTGTCCTGGGTATGGCTAGCGCCCTGTTAATTAGCTTACGCCTAGCTAAATTATACCATCTTGATCGAGACCTAATATTTGACCTATCATTTTGGTTAATTATCAATGGCCTCATTGGTGCTCGCCTATATGAAGGATTGATTGAGTTCTCTTACTACTCCGCCCATCCTTGGAGTATTTTAAAAGTCTGGGAGGGAGGTCTAGCTATCCATGGAGGAATTATTGCTGGACTTATTACTCTTATTTATTTCTCTAAAAAGCACTCCTGGTCTTTTTGGAAACTAAGCGCCTTATTCGCCCCCGGTCTCGCCCTAGGTCAAGCGATTGGCCGATTCGGCAACTACTTTAATCAAGAGCTATTTGGCAAACCAACTAATCTACCCTGGGGAATACCGATAGATTTGTTAAATAGGCCCTTAGAGTATCTCTCTTCTCCTTTTTTTCACCCCACCTTCCTCTATGAAAGCCTGGGATTATTAATTATCTTTGTAATTCTTTTAACGCTTACTTTAATTACTTCTCGTCGCCAAACCATTAGTCTATTATCCGCCAAATTAATCACCGGCTTATATATTTTACTAGCTTCTGCCTTGCGCCTAATGTTAGAGTTTATTAAAATAGACTATACTCCAGTTTTATTTGGTTGGCGCCTACCGCAAATTACTTCCTTAGTTTTAATTATTATCTTTTTAATTTTTATAATTTTTACTCCCTATGAAAAAACGAACCAAAGCTCATAATTTATCTAGTCTATCCATCCTTTATGTTTTAGGATTTTTTATTACCATTTCTTCTGCCCTGCCTGCCTATATTCAATCTAACTTTTTAACTGAATTTGCTAACCTAAACACTTTAAGCTGGTTTTTTGTGATTGCTAATAGCTTAACCGTTTTAGCCATGTTAATCTTTCCGGGAATGGTTAAGCGCTTAAGCAATTTTTTCTTAACCAAATTAATGATTGCCTTCTATGGACTCTCTTTGCTTAGCTTTGCTGTTACCGCTGGCCCCTTACAGGCCCTACTATCTATTATTCTCTTTACCATTGCGAGCAACCTCCTGTGGATTAATATGGATATTTTAATTGAAACCTTCTCTGATAATGCTAGTACTGGGAAAATAAGGACAATTTACTTTACTTTTATAAACCTAGGCTGGATTTCCTCTCCCTACCTAGCGGGACAATTAATGGGAAAGTTGGATAATTACCCCCTTGTTTACTTGATCGCTGCCCTGATTACTATCCCTGTCTTATTAGTTTTCTTCTCACAAACCAAGCGCTTCCGTGACCGAGTACCTTATCGACAAATTAACATTAAGACTGCGCTAAAAGAGATTTGGAAAAATAAGGACTTGCGCGGCATCTCCGTGGTTGCCTTTCTATTACAACTTTTTTATAGCACAGCGGTGGTTTATCTGCCCATTTACCTACATCAAAACCTAGGTATTTCTTGGGCAGAACTGGGACTACTATTTTCAATCATGTTATCTCCCTTCCTAATTTTTCAAATACCCGCGGGAATTATTGCTGATAAATATCTTGGTGAAAAAGAAATGCTTTCTCTGGGATTAGTTATTTTAATTATTTCTTCCTTCCTCTTCTTCTCCACCTCTACTGTTAGCTTTTGGACTTGGGCCGGGATCTTGTTCCTTAGCCGAGTTGGGGCAGCACTAATTGAGGCCATGAGAGAAACTTATTTCTTTAGAATTGTTGATGCTGAAGATATTGGCTATATCAGTGTTTTTAGAACAGCGGTTCCTTTGGGCTATCTAATTGGCCCTATCTTAGCTATCCTTACCTTAGCCTTCCTGCCAGTTAATTATATCTTTTTAATGACCGCCCTGGTTCTCCTTTCTGGCTTTTACTTTATCTACATTATTACTGACTCTAAATAGATAATTGACTTTGCTGTTTGTTTGCTATAAAATAACTGACAGTTAGTGCGGGTATCGTATAATGGCTCTTATGTCAGCCTTCCAAGCTGAAGATGGGGGTTCGATTCCCCCTACCCGCTCCAAACAAAAACCAGTCACTATTTGTTCGTGACTGGTTTTTTTTAAATTCAAATTGATAATTATCACTACCTATTCCTCTCCAACTTTAAAAGTATTATTACTATTCCTAAAAATATCAAATGTAGAAACCAATCGGTAGGGTTAAGATTAAAAATAAATAGCTCTCCAATTTGAGTTAGCATTACTGAGCCCTTTAAGACAAGGGCCCAAATTAAAGCCAGGCTTAAGAAAATGGTTAAACTAAAATAGGCTAACCGAGTATTTTTGCCTAACAATAAGCAAGCACCAGCTAGAATTTCAAAAGCAATAATTAGGTAAGGGAAAAAGCTGGGTAAGTTTAACTCGCTAGCCTCTAGTCTAATTAGCTCTGGAAATATTAATCTTCCTACTCCCGCCGACAAAAAGACCACGGCTAAAAAGTAGCGTAAACCGGTTGCTAATTTATTTTCAATATTTTCCGAAGTCATATTTTATCTTATCATGCTTTATTTTTCTATTAAACATGGTAAACATCGCCATTCTCGCCCAAGCATAGGCGGTGGGCCACCAACCATCCTTGGCTATCCGGCGAGAAGAATATAGCAATCGCTGGGACTTAATCATTCTAAACTTACCTTGCTTAGCTAAACGATCGCAATAGTCATAATCTTCGGCTAATTTAATCCTAGTATCAAAACCTTTTATCTTCTCATGTAACTCTCGTTGAGATAACAAAGCGGCCCCAACTGAAACTGGCGAAAAATATTGTCTTACTCTGGCAAAAATATTAGCCAGACCTGAAAAGAGGCGATAAGACCAACGATTAGGATAAAAGGAGAAATAAAAACCTGCTCCCCCTAATTGCCGTTGCTTAAACTCAGTTATTGCCTTAGTTAAAAACCCTTTCTGTAGGACTGTGTCCGCATCTAAAAATAATAAGATCTCTCCTTGGGCTAATTCCGCCCCCTTATTTCTTTGCCAGGAAGGATGCTGATGTTCTTGGTCTTCAATAAATACACAATTATTAGTCAATGCGATTTCCTTGGTTCTATCAAGCGACCCTCCGTCAGAGACTATTATTTCCCAATCTTTAAAATCTTGACTCTTAATTGACTCTAATAGCCGGGGAAGATATTTTTCCTCATTTAAGGTTGGAATGATTATTGACAACACAGACTCTAGTTAATTATTTAAATAAGGTTCTAGCTAACTCCCAATAACTTGGGTCCTCATGTTGGTATTGATAATACCACCACTCTACTCCCCACAAATATGCCTTAGTAAAACCAATTTTAGTAGCATATTGTAAGTTGGCTTGAAACTGCCTGAGATTAAAAGACTTGCTCGCCTCCTCTGGAGGCAAATAAATCATATTGCCCTTAGGTACCCAGGGCTCAGCCTGAAGTTCCATAATATACCTATTCTCTGGCTCAATTTTATTGAGATAAGCTTTAAAACGGTAAAACCAACTAGGAATAGGGTATCTAATATAGCCAGTATGTTTTCCCCAAACAACTCGATAAACTGTGCTGCCAAAAATATCGGCGTACTTAGCTTCTTTTCTCCACCAACTCAGCTCACCCGTAGCGGAAACTATTACCGGCCGATCATCTAATCTTTTAACTAGCTCTAATTCTCTTACAAAAAAATCCTCATGACTAGGGGGACAAATACCAAAGGCATCAAAGAAAGGTTCGTTCTCTAGTTGCCAAGCCACTATCGCCTGCTTGTCTTGATAGTGACTAATCACCGCCTCTAGCATATTAAGAGCTTCTGCCTGAGTAGCGGCCAAACTCTTTTTAGTTGCCCAATCTGGAGCATGGCATTCTGGCCAACGTGGCAAGCGCCAACCTATATTAGCCACAAATTTTACACCCCTTTTTGCCCCCTCCTCAATAATGTAATCAAATTCTGAAAAATCATAATGACCTTTTTCAGGAGCTATTTGGTCCCAATAAATAGGTAAGCGAATTTCCTTGACTTGTAAATCATCAAGGATTGCTAAATAAACTTCCTGCCAATCCAATCCCAATTCTTCAGCAAATTTTGTGGAGAACGTTACTCCAAAAAACCCTGGCTCTACCAATAGCTTCTTTTTAAGCGGGTAGTTATTAGCAATCTTAAAAAAATAAATTAAACAAAAGATTAAAAATAGAAAAATAGTCCAAAAGAAAAATTTTCCCTTCTTTTTTGTTCTTGCTTTTTTTCCTCCTAAGAGCATACTAAATTATAAAAAATAGACCTATCGCAATGACCACCACTGCTAAGGTTTTTCGTAAAAATATTTTCCAAGAAAAAGTTTCTTTAAGGAGCTTGGGGGACATAACTGCTAATACTGTGCTAATAATCAACAAGAAGGCATATTGCACTCCCTGTAGAGCATTAACTAGTACTACTGAGCCCAGAAAAATAGCGTAATTTTGTAATAAAAATCCGGTAGCCCCTGTTAGTTGATTAATTATAATTAAGCTTAGTGGTTTTTTTGATTGCCGAGATTTCTTTGGTCTAATTGCCAAATAAATCCCCCGCCTAACTGACTTACTAAACAAGAAGAAAAGCACTAACATTAAGGCTCCTAGACGGGTCCAAATAAAGGCACTTAAAAATTCTTGCTCCAAATAGGCTTGCTTAGATATTAGAAAATAAAGCGAGTAAGCTAGCGCTGAGCTAAGCGCAAAAGTAAAGTAGCCAGTTTTAACGTCTTGAACTAAGCGTAATTTTCTTAACACTCTAGCTAAGAAACTTCTTTGTTGTGGCAAAAAAGCGACAATCATAATTCCGGCGATTAGACAAGAAATCCCTATCAATTCTTTTATTCCTGGAGTTTCTTTTAGAAAAATAGCCGAAATAATTAGTGAAAACACTGGCGTGGCTCCACCAATTAAAACTAGAGCTCGGGAAGCTTCGCCGCGGCGCAATGACTCATATAGCAACCAAAGCGCTACTGCAAAAACTGCTCCTGCTAATAAATTAATTCCTAGTCCTCCCCAACCAGGCCATTTTAAAAACCAAGGAGCCGCTAAGAAAGATAGACTTCCAAAAAGACAAACAATAAACGCATAAACACGACTACTGGGTAAAACCTTGTCTACTAAGAATTTATCTAATAAATTGGCAATTGCTAAAAATAAATAAGCTAAAATAGCTACTAGCCACCAAGACATAAAATATTAATTAGAAGAATTTATAAGTCGCTCTATATTATAAGTCCCCATTGATTCGGCATTTAAAAACCCATTCATTGCCGCTCTCGCTAGGTTGCCTGAATTTAACATATCGGTTAACCATTCATCTGTATATCGTGGATCAAAACTATCTATCCCGGCGCCAATGCTAATTAACCACTCTCGGTTAAAGTCTTCCTGCGAGCCCACTGGCTCCGACATAATAATTGGTAGTCCTAAGCCGGCATAAAAAGATAACTCTGAAGGCTTAGTCCAAAGAATATCGGTCTCTCTTAAAACTTGATTAAATATCTTGAAATAATCATTTTTTTGAGAAGCAAAAATTATCTCTACTCCTGAACCAGCAGAGATATTATTAAGAGCTAGGTGCTCTCTAAAATATTCTTTAACCTCCGTCCTGACTCCTGCCACTAGGTTTAATTTTATTTCCCCTTTCTTTATTTTTCCGCTTAGATTAGCCAAAATACTAGCACCTAATTCTTTTTGTGCCCCAGCACCACCAACCGCAAAGGTGATTGTTAGAGGGCGAGTTTTTTTCTCAAGCGGCGGTAAAACATCTTTTATTAGCGCTTGATATTTTCGCTGATACTCACCCTGAGGGTCTAAATTTACCAAACGTTGGGCGAGGTCTTTAATAAGAATCTCTTGCTTCTCTCCAATATTCTCTTTAGGCAAAGGAAAGCCGGTTACAAAAATATTCTCCTCCTTAACTCCGTACATCAAGAATCGTTTTTTTACTTTTTCACTAGGGAGCAAAAACTTAATCCGACTATCTTTTAATTTTAGTGGCCCCCAAGCTCGTGAGGCATCGGCATCACAAATAATTGAATAGATATTTTGGGGATAATTAAAGTGATCAGCCATATAAGCCGCCACAAAGAAAGTTGTTACTAGCGGAAGATTGTTTCCGGCCAAGCTCTCTATTAAATTTTTTCCTAAACCTTTTCTAATCGCTTGTTGAAAAAATTTTTGCTGCAAAGTCAATTTAGATAAATCTCTATTAGGATAAAAGGGATCTATTTTTTGCATTTCATCCATGATCCTAAAAACTAAATTACCCACTAAAGGGACTTTTTTAAACCGAGAAATTGTTTCATAGGACTTTAGATTGTTATGCCAGTACTTCTTTTCCCAGTCAGTCATTCCCTGGTAGTCATTGGTATTAAAAATCTTCCCCTGACTTAAATCTAAGAGCGGATAAGCTGCCCGCTGATGACCGTAACCCATGTCCGTGGTTACTAAATTAATTTTCATCTTAAGTATTATCTTTAATTATTAACTATCTTTAGTATAGCAGATTTAATCAACTTTTAGCTAATTAATTATCACCAGCTAGTTGTAAATACTGATAAGCACTTAAAGCGGCAATGGTCGCCTGGCCATTAGCGATGGTCAATTGTTTAAATTCACTAGAAGTTACGTCTCCAGCTACAAATAGTCCAGGAGTTTTAGTTTCCATTCTTTCATTAACTAACACTTGAGCACTAGCATCTCTATCAACCAGCTCAGCTAATAGTTCAGTACTCGCTATCCTTCCTATTTCAATAAACACCCCCTCTAACTCTATTTCCCTCATTTCCCCTTGAGTGTCATTTTTTTCTATTAGCACCTTTTCCACCTTATCAGTCCCGACAATCTTTTTTAGTTCAGCATGGGTAATTATTTCTATATTATCTTTAGCCTTAACCTGTGAAACCAGGGAATCAAAGGCTTTAAATTGATCACTGCGATGCACTAAATAGACCTGACTAGCTATTTTTGATAATACCTCAGCGGCATCAAGTGCTGAATTTCCCCCTCCGACCACCATCACCCGTTTATCTCTAAAGAAGGGGCCATCGCAATTAGCACAGTAAGAAACTCCTTTGCCACTGAACTCGGCCTCCCCTTCAACATTTAGCTTTCTTGGCAGTAGACCCATGGCAACAATTACAGTTTTAGCCTCTAAGGTTTCTGTCTTCGTCTTAAGAGAAAAATGCCCACTTGGCTCTTTTATGATCTTCTCCACTCTGGCATCTCTTATCTCTACTCCCGCCTCTTTGACCTGTTTAAACATATTATCAATGAGCTGATAGGCCTGAATGCTCTTAAAGCCTGGGTAATTCTCTATTTCCCCCGCTAAAGTCAATTGTCCTCCTAAAACCTCTCCCAAAACCAATACTTTCATTTCTCTACGAACTGCATACAACGCGGCAGTTAGCCCGGCTGATCCGGAGCCAATTATAATTACATCATACATATAATTAAAGTATTATTTGATTAATTAAAACTATTATACATTTTTTAAAGCAGGGCTGCAAGTGGCAATAAGCTGGCATCTTTAATGCTTTTACTAAATTTTAGCCACAAGAGCCATTCTGTTATCCTTTTGTTTTTATTCTCCCAATTTACCATTTAATTAAAGAAAGGCCAATTCTCAGACTTAAGTCTAGATGACTGTAGACTTATAATCCGTCTTAATGAACTATAAAAAATAAAGAATTATTAATTATAATGAAAACTAAAAATAAATATAAAGATAACTTAAACTTCCCCAATCTAAGCTAAATTATTTATAAAAACTAAATAATTTAATTCTATTCACTTCTTAAAATGTTCCCTAAGGAACTTTATTTATTAATTTAAGTAAATTACTCGTTATGCCCCTATAAAAGCGGGTTTTGTAGTATTTTTGCTAAATTTTTCCAATAACACCCAATCATTTCTTTGTTTTTTGTCCTTATGTTGTTATTTTTCCTTACCGCAATTTACTTACTTTAAGGATCTTTTGCGGGGTGATAACAATTAGACTGCTTTTTTTTTGGCTACAAAAAAATTGCTAACGCAATTTATTTTTGTGGACCATAAGGGATTCGAACCCTTGACCTCTTCCATGCCATGGAAGCGCTCTACCGGACTAAGCTAATGGCCCGCTTAATTAGGTTGTAGGAATGGCCTAAAAATACTTAAACCTCCTTAATCTATACTAAATTATAGCAGTCAGGGGGCGAATGTCAAGGGAAGGGGGCTGGTTTTATCTTTCTTCATATTTTAGCTAATATTAGCCTAAATATAGGAAAGATCTTGAACTCTCTTTTAAATTTATTCAGCACCCGATTATTCCTCTCCTGTGTTTTACTAAACTTTCTTTATCTGTAATAATTTTTTTAATTAGCGTTCCCGCCAGGAGTCGAACCTGGATCTAGAACTTAGGAGGTTCTTATTCTATCCATTGAACTACGGGAACATTGAGTCATTCTTTTAGCTCTTCTTAATTCTATCTTAATTGCTTTATTATTTCAACTCATAACCTGAACGCTGGAAGAATCTAGTCTTTCCACCTTTTTCTGTTTTGACAAAAGCCTAAAATTGACCTAAAATAACAGTGTAAGTATTAATTAATTATTAAAATTTAGCAATATGTTTAACAAAGAAGCTAAGCTAGAAAAATTTAAAGATGCCGAAACCATCATTGGTGCCTCTGTGAGAGTAAAAGGCAATTTCCAGGGCCAGGGAAACATTGTAATTGAAGGAACCCTGGAGGGGTCTTTAAAGACTAATGCTAATTTATTTATTGGCGAAAAGGCTAAGGTGATTGCTAGTGTTGAGGCTAAGGACGCTATTATAAATGGTGAACTTCAAGGCAATGTAAAAACTAAAGGCTACCTAGCTATTGGCAGTGGCGCTAAAATATTTGGCGACATTCAATACGGCTCTCTTTCTATTTCTCAAGGAGCTATCGTTCATGGACAACTAAGCGCTCTCGGAGGAGCTGGGGAGACTAAGGAGGTTAAGAAGGGGACTGCTTTAAAGGAGGAATAATTTTTATAATTCTTTTCAGGTTTTATGTACGTCTATATTTATGACGAATATTTGAATAGGCCTAAGTATTCCCGAACTATTAACAAGCTGGAAACTCGCCTAACTGATTTAGGGCTGAATGGAAAGATCATCCGTCTTAGCGGTATTAAAAATGTAAAAAACGCCGTTCAGCATGAAATTAAACTAGGAGCACGCACCATTATTGCGGTTGGCAACAATCAAACGGTTAATAAGATTATGGGAGCGATTATTGAAGTTGAGACCACGGGAGAGACCAGGCCCTTGTTGGGAATCATTCCAATTGGCACTGATAATTCTATTGCCACTTCTTTTGGCATCAAAGATATTGAAGAAGCTTGTAGTATTTTATTAGCTAGACGAATAGAGAAAATAGACTTAGGTTTGGTTAATAATTATTATTTCCTTAACCAAGCCAGCATCCAAAGTCTAAATACTTTAATTAAAATAGATGACTATTCCTTGGAAATCACTGAGCGGGGAATAGTGAAAGTCATTAATCTTTTAAGTGACCCTAAGGAGAAAATCAAATCTAATCCTCATGATGGAAAATTGGATGTTTTAATAAAAACCAGAAAACGAGATGAGTCAATTATTACTACCAAGAAACTATTAATCACTAACCCGCAAGAGAAATTAATTATTGATGAAGTCTTAGAATTAAACACTCCCGTTGAAGTGAGTGTTATGAAGAATAAAATTAGCGTTATTGTTGGTAAAAACCGCTCCTTTGAATAAAAAAAAGACCAGCTTAAACGGGTAGGCAAGAAAATTTCTTTTAGGCACCTTCGAGCAATTGCCGGAAAAATCCTAACAAGAAAATCCCCATGCTTGTCGTGCCTGACCCGTTTAAATTGGTCTTTTAATATTGATTGTTTTTTAAACAACATTACATTATAGCATAAGTCCATTTCTGTGTCAATAGTCTTATCCACAGCTTAGTCACAACCCTTCTTAATAACAAAAGCCCTAGCTAATACTAGGACTTTTTAAGTTAAATTCTGAGTTGCTACTTAGACCTTAATAACTACTGGTAATACCATTGGGCGCCTTTTAGTTGTTTTAAATAGAAACTGCCCCAAGTCATTTCTAATCTTGTTTTTAATAAAATCATCGTCAGCTGGAGTCATTGGATTCTTGTCCTTAACAATCTTTTTGATCTTCATTCTAGTTTTTTCTATTAAGTCCCTATTTTCTTTCATGTAAATAAAGCCCCGAGAAATGATATCTGGATTGCCAATAATTGAACCGGTCTTAGAGTCTATCGTAACAATAGTAACTATCATTCCATCATCCGACATAACCTTTCTGTCTCTTAAAACCACCTCTGAGACATCCCCCACGCCTAAGCCATCAACCATTACGTAGTCAGTATTGGCTGTCTCTTTTAAGACTCTAGGATTTTGTCCTTTTTTAAATCGCAGAATATGTCCATTATCTAGAACAAAAATGCTCTCCTCCTTAAGCCCCTCTCTAATTGCTAATTTTTTGGCCTCCACTAACATGTAGTGATTAGCATAAACTGGTAGAAAATAGTCAGGCTTAATTATTTTTAAAATATTCTTTACATCCTCAGCATTGGCGTGTCCACCGGAATGAACATCCATAATACTGCTATGAATGACGTGATCACTCATCCGATACAACATATCCTTGATCTTTTGAATTGATCGCTCGTTACCAGGGATAATTGAGGAGGAAAAAACCACAGTATCTGATCGCTGGATAGTAATGTAGCGGTGATGATTATTAACTATTCTGGAGAACACGGCATTAGGCTCTCCTTGGGCTCCAGTACAAATTACCATCACCTTGTTATCCGGATAATTGTGTATTTGCTCAACAGGAATGATGGTATTTTTATGAGCCGGAATATAGCCCAATTCTTGAGCAATTTTAACATTCATCTTCATGCTGTAGCCATCCAAAAAAACCTTCTTGCCTATTTTTTCGGCTACCGATATTAGATGAGTAATTCTTTCCAGTTGCGAAGCAAAGGTGCCAATAATAACTCTTCCTTGCGCTTCTTTAATAATTTTTTCTAAGTTAGCTAGAGTGGTTTTAGTAGACACTCTTTCCTTGGGATAGGAAACCCCTAAGCTTTCTAGCATTAAAATCTTTGGTGCTGGCAAAGTGGCTAAATGACTATAATCAACTAGACTCTTGCCCTGTTCGTCATATTCCATCATCCAGTCTCCAGGATGAATAACTGTTCCATGGGGAGTTTTGATAATCACTCCCACCGCATCCATTATTGAATGCTCTACCTGGAAAAAGCTTATCTCAAATCTCCCTAGAAGTATCTTTTGGTCTAAGGATTTGATAACTATAGTTTTAAGGTTTTTAGTGCTACCTCTTTTATAGTCCTCCTGCCGATGCTTAATCATTGCTAAAGTGAGATTACGACCAATAATTGGCGGATTACCTAATTGCTCTAATAGAATTGGCGCCGCGCCAATATGGTCTAAGTGTCCATGACTAAAAATCACTCCTCTAACATTTTTCTTTTTGTCCTTTAGATAATCAACATTAGGAACTATATAATCAACCCCGGGCATATCCTCATCGGCAAATTGCATGCCCATATCTAAAATAATCACATCATCCTCATATTCAAAAATGGTGCAATTGCGACCAACCTCCTCTTGTCCGCCTAGGGGAATAATTCTTAGCGAGGCTTCAGGAGTTAGCGACTGTCCACTAGCCTTAGGTTTACTAAAACTATTTCTTGGGACTGGCTTGGTCTTTCTTACTCCTCGCTTAGGCGGCCCTGACTTTTTGACTCCTGGCTTATTAGCTCTAGGGCTAGAGGGGACCGGTTTAGCAGTCTTGGTTTTTGTAAATTGCCGACCACTACCTTTTAACCCTCCTGGAACTAAGTCAGATGATAGAAAATCATCTAACTTTTTATTAACCACTCCCTGCTTAGTTGCTAAGGATTGGTGATTAGCTCCCGTTTTAACCGGATTAGGTTTTCTAAAATTTCTTGAACTCGCTGTTTTTCTTTGTCCAGCCTGAGCATCACTACGCATATTTGACATAATATTCTTGCTTTTCAATAAACCCTCCTTTCTTTACTTAAGGTAATGCTTATTGATTAATAATTTAATTTTATGAGTTATTTTTGGTAATTACTATTACCAGTTAAATTTTGCTTTTGTTTTTAAATACCAATCGCTAATAGTTGAAAAGCGATCAGCTGAGGTTATGATAACTTCACCAGAAAATCCCTTAACTCGCTTACTCTGTAAATAGGTATACGAGGGGGAGAATAGAAAGACCACTGGGAGGTCTTCGGTAATTTTGCTTTGAATCTCCCAATACTTAGCTACTCTTTGTTCTTGATTGGTTGTCTCTCGGGCTTCAGTAAGCAGATCGTCTACTGACTTGTTACTATAGTTAGCAATGTTTAAGCCCCCTGTTTTGGCTTGACTAGAGTGCCAAAAAATATAAATATCTGGGTCAGCACCAACTTCTGTTCCGTAAAAAATAACCTCAAAGTCTCTATTTTTTATTATCTCTATAGCCTCTTCTGGCATAACTACCTTAATCTCAACTTCAATACCAATGTTTTCCCAATATTCCTTTATTTTCTCCGCCACCAGGACATTGCGATTAGCGTCAATTACTGTGATGCTTATTTTACTTAACTTGCTTTCTAGCTCCTCTCTAGCTTGATCTGGTTGAAAGTCATATTTAAATAACTCTGGGAAATAGGCATAACTACTACTTAAGATCGGCCCATCCTCCCTTTGATAAGCTCCCGAGAAGACGCTCTCTATCAACTCATCTTTATCAATGGCCTTAGCTAAGGCAATTCTTACCGCCTGAGTTAAAGAGCTATTTTTTTCTTGATTAAAATAAAGTCCAAAAACCTGAGGACGAATTAACTCATTCACTTCTCCGGCAAAAGAACTAAAGCCCTTTAGTCCTGCCTGCTCGCTTATCGGTAAATAACTTAAACCATCTATCTGTCTATCACTTAGGGCATGAAAGGCCTCTGGATAATTGGGGAAAAATTCAAACTTGATATTTTTAATATAAGGGAGTTCTCCGTAGTAATCAGTATTAACAGTTAAATTATAATCCTTGATCACTCCCTCCTTGTTCTTATTCAAAGACTTAAATTTATATGGCCCTGACCCTACTGGCTTTAAGTTTAATTCCGACAAAATAACGGCATCTGGATTAGTCTTCCCCCACAAATTTTTGGGTAAAATGCCAAAAGTTAGATTATTTAAAAAGGGCGCATAAGGAGAAGGCAGGCTAAGCTTAAGACTTAACTCATCTAATTTCTCAATCTCCACCTCTAAAAATGAATTCCTTAATGGGGAGTGATAGTCCTCATTTTTAATGGCCTCTAAGGTGAAAATAACATCATCCACTGTTACTGGGCTATCGTCGTGCCACTTAACTCCTTCCTTAATCCTAATTATATAAACCTTATCCTCTTCTATGCTATAATCCGCTACTAAATCATTAATTAATTGCCCCTGCTTATCGTAAGTAAATAGGGAAGAATAAACTAATCGGCTTAAATCTCCACCAATCTCTCGATCTATGGCATACAAAGGATTAGTTGTTTTAGGATAAGAAACTGAGCCTTCTACATACTCTCCGCCATAAACTGGATAATAGCTCAGATGTTTTTTAAAAAAGACTACTCCTAGAAAAACTAGATTAACTAAAATGACCAGCAAGGCCAGCTTAATGAGTAAGTATTCCCGGGGATTTAAAAAGCGCTTTAAATACTTAAGCTGTTGTCGGTTTGGTATTTTCTGAGGAGATAGGCTATAAACCAACTTCTTGTCTAAGTCTATTGGTTTAAACTTTTTCTTTTTTCTAAAAATTTTATTTTTTAGCGAAGAAAAAAATGATAAAGCTTTGTTTACCTGACGTTTAAAAGAGTTTGTCTGACGTTTAAATGGTTTCACGAGTATTTTTTATTGCTCAATAAATATTAAGCAAAAAAGAAAGCTCCTAGCGATAAGAGGATAAAAATAACCGCTAATACGATGGTGGCGGTAAATAGTTTTTTTTCTAAGCCACGCTTAGTTAAATAAACTCCCCCTGAACCTCCAAAAACTCCACCTAAGCCTGACCCTCGGTTTTGCATTAAAATTGCTACCATTAATAGTGTCGCCACTACTAATTGAATAACTTTAAGCCAAAACATAACTTTATTGATTTACTTTATTAATCAAAGCCTTTAATGCTTCTTTATTATTAACCGCCATATCTGCTAAAATCTTACGGTCAACCTCAACCTTATTCACTCTTAATAGGTTAATAAAACGAGAATATGACAAGCCATGCTCTCTAACAAAAGCGTTAATTTTAATCTGCCACAAAGACCTCATGACTCGCTTCTTCTTTTTTCGGTCTATATAAGCATGAGCCCCTGCCTTAGTTCTGGCAGTTTTAGCTAGTCTAACCAATTTCTTACGTCCCCATTTATAACCCTTAACATCCTTTAAAAGCTTGCGCCTTTTCTTAATATTAGTGGTTCCACGTTTTACTCTAGGCATATATGATCTCTAGAAAAATTAATTATTAATTATACGGAGTTAGATCACGGATGGTTTTGGTTAAGGTTTTAGTGGTAGCGATATCTAAACGCTTCCGACGAGTAACCTTACCAGCATCTCGGGCATTAAAGTGATCTTGTCCTCCCTTTCTCTGTAATATTTTATTATTAGCAGTTTTTTTAAAGCGCTTGACTGTCGCTTTATGAGTTTTTATTTTTGACATAAATCTAAGATTAAAAAAACAGGTAATTACCTGAATTAAGCAACATTTACTTTTTATTCACTAACACTATAGTAAGTCTTCCTCCTTGAATTGTCAAGGGTTGCTCTATTTCTACATTTAATTCTTCGTCTTCTTGTAGTCTAGCGACAAAAGACTTAACTATCTCAGTGGCTCTACTAGTATGTTGCCTTTCTCGCCCTCTTAGGATCATCTCTATTTTGGTTTTATTTTCCTTAGCTAAAAACTTCTTAGCTTGATTCATTCTCAACTCTAAATCATGAGCACTAATCCTAAAGGTAAGCCGAATATTTTTTAACTCTACCTTCTTTTGGTGCATTCTCTGCTTATGTTTCAGTTTTTCGTGTTCATACTTAAGCTGCCCTAAGTTAGCTATTTTTACTACCGGCGGATTAGCTCTAGGGTTAACCTCAACTAAATCTAGGTCTGCCTCTTCAGCTTTTGCTAAAGCTTCATCAATCGACATTACCCCTAAGGCCTCTCCATTTTCATCAATAACAAAAACCTCTTCAGCCTCAATCTTATCATTGGCCTTAAAAACTGCTTCTTCTCTTTTCTTTTCTATCCGGTGAAATTTTATTCTCATTTTCTTATTTTTAAAAATTAACTAATTACTTACTTTATATCTTAAAACTAGTAAAAAGTCAATTAATTTATTTTTTAATTAAACTGCCGCTGACTTAAAAAATAACCAAGAACAGCTTAACCAGATCGCTCACTATTACAGTATTTTAAATTATCTCTATCTAAAAGTCTTTACCCCTTGACAATAGTTTTTTTTTAGCATATAATATCCCTATCAAAAATAAAACAGAATAATCGCTTAGGAAATAAGATATTAATTTAATATCCTAGTTTTTTGACCGCTTATTCTCTTCTTTAAAAACTGAAGACAATACAATCATGGTGATGGTTAATTTTGATGCTAATCAGCATCAATTCATAACACAAAATTTTCAACCGTTTTTTAAAACGGTTTACAATCAATAGGAGCTTCGGCTTCTATCGAGTCAATCAAATTTTTTTTGAGAGTTTGATCCTGGCTCAGGATGAACGCTGGCGGCGTGTCTAAGGCATGCAAGTCGAATGTGGTAGCAATACTGCATGGCAAACGGGAGAGTAACACACTGGTAACCTACCCCTAAGACGAGGATAACCTTACGAAAGTGAGGATAATACTCGATGGTATCAACTGACTTAAGTTGGTTGATTAAAGTTCCGGCGCTTAGGGAGGGGCCTATGGCCTATCAGCTTGTTGGTGAGGTAATGGCTCACCAAGGCGACGACGGGTATGGGGTGCGAGAGCATGATCCCACTCACTGGGACTGAGACACTGCCCAGACTCCTACGGGAGGCTGCAGTCAAGAATCTTCCTCAATGGACGAAAGTCTGAAGGAGCGACGCCGCGTGTACGATGAAGCTTTTCGGAGTGTAAAGTACTTTTAACTGTGACGAAACAATGACGGTAGCAGTTGAATAAGGGGCTGCTAACTTCGTGCCAGCAGCAGCGGTAATACGAGGGCCCCAAGCGTTATCCGGATTTATTGGGCGTAAAGCGTCCGTAGGTGGTTTATCACATCTCCTGTTAAATCTCGAGGCTCAACCTCGAGCCAGCGGGAGAGATGGACAAACTAGAGACTGGAAGAGGTATACGGAATTGCTGGTGTAGGGGTTAAATCCATTAATATCAGCAAGAACATCAAATGCGAAGGCAGTATACTAGGACAGTTCTGACACTCAGTGGACGAAAGCGTGGGGAGCGAATGGGATTAGATACCCCAGTAGTCCACGCCGTAAACGATGGATACTAAGCATTGGTAGTATCGACCCTATCAGTGCTGTTAATTTAAGGAAACCCGTTAAGTATCCCGCCTGGGGAGTACGAGCGCAAGCTTAAAACTCAAAGGAATAGACGGGGACCCGCACAAGCGGTGGAGCATGTGGTTTAATTCGACGATAAGCGGGAAACCTCACCAAGGCTTGACATCTAGCTGCAAGGTCTGGAAACAGATCCGCCTTCGAGGGAGCTAGACAGATGCTGCATGGTTGTCGTCAGCTCGTGTCGTGAGATGTACCGTTTAGTCGGGTAACGAGCGCAACCCTGATCCTATGTTTTACATGTCATGGGAGACTGCCCGTTTTAAATGGGAGGAAGGTGGGATGACGTCAAATCAGCATGGTTCTTACGCCTTGGGCAACACACGTGCTACAATGGGAGGTACAGAGGGTCGCCAAACCGCAAGGTGGAGCAAATCCCTTAAAACCTCTCTCAGTTCGGATTGAGGGCTGCAATTCGCCCTCATGAAGTTGGAATCGCTAGTAATCGTGAATCAGAATGTCACGGTGAATACGTTCTCGGGTCTTGTACTCACCGCCCGTCAAGTCAAGGGAGTTGGCAGTACCCGAAGGCTCACTCTGTGGGACGAAGGTAAGGCTAATGACAGGGACTAAGTCGTAACAAGGCATCCGTAGCGGAAGCTGCGGATGGATCACCTCCTTTCTAGGGAGATATTCTTCTTTTCCACGTGGAAAGAAGAATGGTCGCCTCTGACAATGTGTCAGAGTGGTCATCTTCAGATGACAAAACGAATTGATGCTGATTAGACTTGAAATTCATTATCATGAACCTAAAAAAATCGCTTTATTTGTAGCGATTTTTTTATATCCCAAATATTTAGATTGTGACTTCTGTTCTAACTAGCGAACTCCAATTATCTTTCTAATCTTGATCATTTTTTCTTCCGCCATTTTATTAGCCCTCACTCGCCCCTCTTCTAAAATCCAACTAGCATCCTCATCAGTTAGGCGGTAGTATTTATCTTGAAAGTTTTGAAGAAACTTGGCTACCACTTCTGCTAAATCTTTCTTAAACTCTCCATAGCTTTTGTCTTTATAATCTTTCACCAATCTTTTTATCTCCCGATTGCCTAAAGCGGCGTAAATAGTTAAGAGATTAGAAATCGCTGGCTTTTCCTCCAGGTCATAATCAATCACCGTTCCTGAGTCAGTGACCGCTTTCATAATTTTCTTTTTAGCTACCTCAATGTCATCTAGCAAGAAGATGCAGCTATTTTTATTAACATCACTTTTGCTCATTTTCTTGCTTGGATCTTGCAAGGACATCACTCGAGCCCCTTCTTTTTTGACAATTGCCTCGGGAACAATAAAGCTGTCACCAAACTCACTATTAAATCGTCTGGCTATTTCTCTAGCCAATTCTACATGTTGCCGCTGATCTTCGCCGACTGGCACTAAGTGAGTATCATAAAGAAGAATGTCAGCGGCCATCAAAACGGGGTAGTCAAACAGTCCCACTGAAACCGACTCTTGCCCACTACCAGCCTTATCTTTAAACTGAGTCATCTTAGCTAAATCGGCCATTCGGGCGCCATAACAATTGAGCACCCAAGCTAACTCTGTGTGAGCGGGGACAGCTGATTGAAGAAAGATAATAACCTTCTCTGGGTCTAAGCCAATTGCTAAATAAGTCTTGGTTGTCTCTAAAATATGTTGACGTAGTTCTGCTGGATTTTGCTTAACAGTAATAGTATGATAATCAACTACTGAAAAAATACTATCATATTTATCTTGCATGGCTGGCCATTGTGACAAGGCGCCAATATAATTACCTATCGTTAAATTGCCACTAGGCTGAATGCCTGAAAAAATTCTTTTTTTGCTCATAACTTTTTTATTATTTATAATTCTATTGTAAGTTAAGGGAAGACTTTTAGCAACTACCCTTCAGGGTTTTGTTATTTAGCAAAAAATGATAGAATGATACTAATAAAACGGGCTGTAGTATAGTGGTAGTACGCATGCATGGGGTGCATGTAGTCCCGGTTCGATTCCGGGCAGCCCGACTAAATTAAGTAATCGCTAAATTAGCTTTAATATTATTAGCCTATGAATAAAAAAACAAAATCAAGAGTAATTTGGCTCACTGTTGCCATTGTTTTAGTGGTTGGAGTGTTTTTTATTGTCCAAAATAAAAATAGGCCCAGCGAACTAGACCAGTTTGCTCAATGCTTGCGAAACAATGACGTAATTTTCTACGGAACCTTTTGGTGCCCTCACTGTCAAAATCAAAAAAAGATGTTTGGTCGCTCTGCTAGATTTCTTCCTTATGTTGAGTGCTCAACTGTTGATGGTCGTGGACAGTTACCTGATTGTAAAAAGGCTGACATTAGTGGTTATCCTACCTGGGAGTTTGCTGATGGCGAACGAGTTTCTGGAGAGATTTCTTTAGTTAGGTTATCTGAACTAAGTGCCTGCGAACTACCTTCTTAAAATGACCCTACTAACTACTACAAATTTAATCTTCTCTATTTTAACTGTAATTGGCCAAATATTAGCTATTTTATTAATAGCTTTTTTGCTTGCTCCCCATACTTTTAATCAAAGAGTTAACCGGATTGTAAATAGGAAAATTATTAGCCTAACTTTTACTGTTGCCCTAATCGCTACTTTGGGAAGCTTATTTTATTCTGAAGTAATTGGTTTTGAGCCCTGTAAGCTTTGTTGGTATCAAAGAATATTAATGTATCCTCAAGTAGTTATTTTAGGATTATCTTTGAAAAAAGAAAGCCTTTTTCCTACTAAGCAAATTTTCCTATTATCAATTATTGGTGCTTGCTTATCAATTTATCACTATTTGTCCCAACTAGGCTTAACCGCATCGCTCTCTTGCTCTACTCTTGGCTACTCATCAACTTGCTCCCAAAGATTCGTCTTAGAATTTGGCTATATCACCATTCCTTTAATGGCGCTAACCGCCTTCTTGCTAATTACCCTTTCTTCACTTATTATTAAAAGAGTTGCAACTAGCAACTAATTACTACTGGGGCTTGTAGCTCAGCTGGTAGAGCGCTGCATTCGCATTGCAGAGGTAAGGGGTTCGAGTCCCCTCAAGTCCACTATTAGGCAGCCAAATTTGGTTGCTTTTTAAGACAAGAGCCTAAAAAGGTGTCTTTTGACAAAAAGGCTTCTCCCCCTTATAATTGTATCAGAAAACTCTTTCTTATTAAGTTTAATTTTAATTATCCGCTAGTGCTTTTTATGATTGATTTTAAGCAGAAGATTCAAGAACTAGAACCTGAAACAAGATCCTCATTTGATAAAGATCCTAATCGTTCTAAGAAAAGAAAAATTAGAAACTACATTATTGCGATCATTGTCTTGGCGCTGGTTTTTTCTTGGCGCATACTGATCTCTAGTCACAATGCTAGCAATTGGTTTTCTGACTCTAAATTCTTTAATCGATTCTTTAACTTCATTCCTATTGCAGAAAAAAAATTAACTGGAGAAGCTGAAGATCGAGTAAACATCCTGCTTTTGGGAGTGGGGGGAAAAAGTCATGAGGCCGGAGACCTGACTGATACTATTATGCTAGCTAGCCTAAAGCCTTCAACTGGGCAAATTTCTTTAATCTCTTTTCCTCGAGACTTAGTCTCTCCCTTTAACGGTTGGCAAAAGATAAATAGCATCAATGCTTATGCCGAAAAAAAAGACAAGGGGTCTGGTGGTGAAGAAGCGGCAAAAATTATTAGCCAAATGTTAAAGCTTCCCATTCCTTATTACTTACGAGTTGATTTTTCTGGCTTTGAGACTATTATTGATGAATTAGGTGGCGTGGAAATAGACGTAGAAAGGTCTTTCACCGACTACACTTACCCGATTAGTGGTCGGGAAAATGACCCTGATTACTATTCTCGTTTTGAAGTTTTAAGTTTTACAGCGGGGCCAACTAAAATGGATGGCAGTCTCGCCCTGAAGTATGCCCGAAGTCGCCACGCCTTAGGTCCTGAGGGCTCAGACTTTGCTCGAGCTAAAAGACAACAACTACTCCTAAGCGCCATCAAAGATAAGTTGCTCTCTCACCAAATTTTATTAAGTCCTGCTACTATTAATCGTTTAATTAACGAACTTAATAAAAACATCAACACCAACTTAAGCCCTTGGGAACTGCTTCGTTTTTGGAATTTAGCAAAAGATACTAATCGGGAAAATATCATTAATTTAGTCTTTAACGATGCTCCTAATAATTACTTAGTCGCTGACCGGGGAGAAAATGGCGCCTATATTCTCCTGCCTAGAACTGGGAACTTTTCTGAAATTAGCAATGTCGTTAAAAATATTTTTATTGACAATGAGGTAGTTTCCCCCACTCCTGAAAAAGAGCTTGTTACTCAAGAAAAAGCTTCTCTATTCGTTGCTAACGGCACCTGGATTACTGGCTTAGCTGGCAAAACAGCTGAACTGGCTAAGGATTATAATTTCAAAATAGTTGGCACTGATAATGCTATTGATCGAAATTATGAACAAAGTGTTATCTATGACCTCACTAATGGAAAAAAGAATGAGTCTTTGCAGGCCCTAAAAAAATTAACTCAAGCTACTCAGGCCTTTAATTCTCCTGACTGGCTAGATGTTTATCGCACTGGTGAACATCAAACTGATTTCCTTTTAATTGTCGGAACCGAAGCTAATAAATAATTATGCCTAGTTTACAAAAACACAATCTTCCTTTAGTTGTTCTTTGTGGACGTACTAATGTTGGTAAGTCCACCCTATTTAATCGCTTAACTGAAAAGAATCAAGCGCTGGTTTCTAATATCCCCGGAACTACTAGGGATAGTAATTTGGGGATAGTGGAATGGGCTAATAGTGCCTTTGAATTAGTTGATACTGCTGGAATTATTAATTGGAAATTTTTAGAAGACAAAAAGATGGTTGCCGTTGAAGTTGATGACCAGTCTCAAAAACAAGCGGTTAAACACCTCAACCGTGCTGACTTAATTTTATTTATTGTAGATAATAAAGCCGGCCTTCTGCCTGAAGATAAGGAGATCGCTAGGGCGCTTCGCAAGAATCCTAACTATTCTCAGAAAACTTTAGTAGTTGCTAATAAGGTGGATAGCTTCCAAACCGCTGAAGAGGCCGCCATTTTTAATAAGCTAGGCTTGGGAGAGCCTTTAACCACCTCGGCAGTAAGCAGCATGGGCACTGGTGACCTGCTTGATATTATTGTTAACCGTTTAGATAAACAACGGCAATACCAAAAGCCTGTTCCTGATAAGGCCCTAGTCACTATTAAGGCCTGTTTAGTGGGGAAGCCTAATGTAGGGAAGTCTTCTTTATTAAATTCCCTGCTTGGTTATGAGCGAGTAATTGTTAGCCCTGTGGCGCACACCACCAGAGAGTCTCAAGACATTACCCTTCGCTATCAAGACCGTTTAATCACCTTAATTGATACTGCGGGTATCTCTCGTCAGGGCAAGAAGTCTAAGGGATTGGAAAAACCAGGCATCTTACAATCTTTAAGTTCTTTAGCTCGGGCTGATATCGCGATCTTAGTTTTAGATATTAGCGAACCCATCACTCACCAAGATGCAAAAATTATTCAAGAAGTAGTTGATCGTCAAAAAAGCCTAATTATCATTGCTAACAAATGGGACCAGGTAGAAGAGCGAGATACTAAAAAATGGACTACCGCTATTTATGATAAATTCCCCTTTGTCTCTTGGGCTCCGCTGCAATTTCTATCTGCTAAAACTGGAGAAAAGGTTAACCGATTACTAAACATCTTGCTTAAAGTAGCTGATGAAAGGGCTTTAAGTCTTAGTGATTCACAATGTACTAAATTTTTAAATCAAGTTGTTAAAATTCATAAACCCGCCAAGGGGAAAGGCTTAAAGGCTCCTCGTATTTATGAATTTAGACAAATAAAAAGTAATCCTCCTAGCTTTATCGTGAGAATAGGTCCCAATGATGACTTACACTTCTCTTATGTGCGCTTTATGGAAAATCGTCTTCGGGAAAAATATGGCTTTACCGGCACACCAATTAAGACTACCATTACTAAAGAGCGCCGCTCTCACACTACTTATAATTATTAAGTTATGAAAATAATTATTGGCTTAGGCAATCCTGGAAAAGATTATGAAAAGACTAGACATAACGTCGCCTGGTTATTTTTTGACCATCTCTTGCCTGGTGTTAACTGGACTTTTAATAAAAAATGGAACGCCCTAACCTACCAAGAAGGTGGAATTCTTTTTGTTAAGCCACAAAATTTTATGAACAACTCTGGATTAGTGGCCAGAAAAGCTCTAGACTTCTATAGTCTGCTTCCTAAAAATCTAGGTTGGTTAACAAAAAAGAATACTAACCTTGAAGACGATCTTTTGGTAATTCAAGATGAGCTAGACTTAGATTTTGGCAAATATAAACTCTCTCATGACTCTAACAGCGCTGGACATCGCGGTGTTCAGTCAATTATTAATCACCTAAAAACCAAAAACTTCACTAGACTAAGAATCGGGATAAAGAGTGAGCTCCTTAGAAATCCTATTCCACCTGATCGCTTTGTGATGCAGCGATTTAGCTTTGAAGAGTTAAATCAGCTTCCGAAAATATTCAGTGAAATTAAGGAGCAAGAAAAACTAATTTAATCATAAAAACCTCTTAAAAACTTTAGAGGTTTTTTATTTTATTTTATGAAAAATTATACCGCCAAGCACCTTCAACCAGAGTCTTTAGCCCTGCTCACCCTAGCTTGTTTTGATAAATGGAATTTAGAGCAATTAATTACCTTAAAGAAATGTTTTGGTAGCTACCAAAGTTTAATTCAAGCCTCACTAGGGTCACTAATAACTTCTGGGCTTAAGCAATCTACTGCTAGCGAATTTATTAGTTGGCGAAAAAACTTTAAACTCTCCCCCCTAATCAATCTTTTAGCCTCTGAACAAATTGGCTTTATTTCCTATTTAGACCCAGACTATCCGCAATTACTACTAGAAATTAGCGCCCCTCCTCTTGGCCTGTTTTTTAGAGGAAATATCGCCTTGCTAACTAAGCAAAACCAAGCTCGCCTCGCGATAGTCGGAGCTAGAGAGGCTACTAATTATGCCCAGCAAACTCTAGACTATTTAATGCCTACGCTAGTTGCTGCTAACTTAGAAATAGTTAGCGGCCTGGCCTTAGGAGTTGACGCTCTAGCTCATCAGGCGACTTTAGATAACCAAGGAACAACAATCGCGGTTTTAGGAACTGGCCTAGATAGGGCTAACTGGTATCCTCGCCGAAATATTTCTTTAGCAAAAAACATTATTGCTAATCAAGGACTGCTGTTGTCTGAATTTCCTCCTCAGACTCCAGCGCTACCAACTAATTTTCCTAGACGCAACCGAATTATCTCTGGACTCTGCCAAGCCACTCTAATTGTTCAGGCCAAACTAAGGTCCGGCTCTTTAATTACCGCCCGACTAGCTCTAGAACAAAATCGTGAGGTACTGGCTATTCCTGGTGATATTTTTTCACCCCTCTCTCAAGGGGCTAATAACTTAATTGCCGCCGGAGCCAAGCCAATTCTTCAAGCTACTGATATTCTAGAATCTTTTTCTAACTTACCCCAACTTGGCATCCCAGTGACAAGCAGTACACTTAAAGGTGTTAAAATTGAAAAGAATTGCTAAAAAAATTGAAATCAGTTATTATTTTAATTAAAATACTCTATGAAATTAATTATTGTTGAATCGCCAACCAAGGCAAAAACTATTTCTAAGTTTTTAACTAAAGACTATCAAGTTGAATCTTCTTTGGGTCATATTCGTGACCTACCTAAAAGCAAGTTGGGAATAGATACCGAAAATAACTTTACCCCTGTTTATGACATTCCGCTTAAGGCTAAGCCGGTGGTCAAGAAATTAAAATCTTTAGCTAATCGGTCCCAGGAAATTATTCTCGCCTCTGATGAAGACCGTGAAGGAGAGGCCATTGCTTGGCACCTTAGCCAAGCTTTAAATTTGGACCCCCAGCAAACTAAACGGATAGTTTTTCACGAAATTACTAAAGAGGCGGTAACCACTGCCTTAAAAAATCCTCGCCAACTAGACATGAATCTGGTAGATGCTCAGCAAGCACGGCGAATTTTAGATCGCCTAGTTGGCTATAAGCTATCTCCTTTTTTGTGGAAAAAAGTTGCCAGAGGTCTTTCTGCTGGCCGAGTTCAAAGTGTGGCGACTAGGCTAATTGTTGAGAGGGAGCGAGAAATTACCGCCTTTAAACCTGAGGAGTATTGGAGCTTGTCAGGAATCTTTAAAGCTAACCAATCCTCTGAGTTCTCAGCTGATTTATATAAAATTGCTGGAAAGACTTTTAATAAGTTGACTATAAAAAAAGAATTAGCTACTAAATTAGAAAAGGACTTAGTTAAAACTACTTATGTTATAGAAAGTTTAGAAAAAAAGGAAAGCAAAAAACACCCTCAAGCCCCTTTTACCACCTCCACTCTCCAACAGTCTGCTAATCGCCTTCTCGGTTTTAGCGCCAAACAAACAATGACGGTTGCTCAAAAACTATATGAACAAGGGCTAATTACCTACATGAGAACTGACTCCTTAAATTTATCTACTAAATTTATTAATGATTCACTTGCCTGGCTAAAAGATAATCTAGGAGAAGAGTATCTACAAGCATCTGGCCGGGTTTATAAAACTAAACGTCGCGGAGCGCAAGAAGCTCATGAGGCAATTAGGCCTACTGAGGTTAGCCAAACCCCTGATAAGCTTAATGGCACCTTGGATAGAAATCAGCAACGACTCTATCAGCTCATTTGGCAGCGAGCCGTAGCCAGCCAAATGGCTAGCGCTAAATTAGCGACGACCGCTATTCTAATTAAAACAACCCACGAAGGCACTGATTACCTATTTCGGGCGAGTGGGCAAATATTAATTTTCCCTGGATACTTAAAAATTTGGCCAGAGAAAACCAAGGAGCAGACTTTTCCTGAATTAAAAACTGGCCAAGACCTTAGCTTAATATCTTTAAAGGCTGAAGCTCACTCCACTGTGCCGCCTGCTCGCTATTCTGATGCGGGACTAGTTAAAGAGTTAGAGCGACACGGAATTGGTCGTCCCTCTACCTACGCCCCCACAATTAATACTATTATTACTAGAAATTACGTTGAGCGTGATGAGGCTAAGCGCTTAAAACCAACTGCCATTGCCTTTGTTGTCACTGACTTGCTAATCAGTCACTTTAAGCAAATTATTGACTATCAATTTACGGCTAACTTGGAAAATGATTTAGATTTAATTGCTAGCGGAGAAAAAGCTTGGCAGCCAATTATTAGCAATTTCTATGATGAATTTCATAGTAATTTAAAAACTAAAGAATTAGAAATTAATAAAAAAGATCTTATGCCTGAAGAAAAAACTACTGAAGTTTGTGACCAGTGTGGCAAACCGATGGTTATTAAGACTAGCCGCTTTGGTAAATTTTTAGCTTGCTCAGGCTATCCTGAGTGTAAAAATATTAAAAAAGGCTTTGCTGAAAATGGCGCGACTGAAGCAAAAGAGCCTAGTCCAGAAATATTAGAACTACAAAAAAAATACGCCGGAGAAGTTTGTGAAAAATGTAACTCTGACATGGTGGTTCGGGTAGGTAAATTTGGACCTTTTCTCGCTTGCTCTGCCTATCCCAAGTGTCGTAATATTAAAAATATTAGCAGCGACGGTCAGGAGGCTCCAGCGGTTAATTGTCCAGTCTGTGGTGATGGAAAAATTGTTAAAAAATTTAGTCGTCGTGGCCCCTTTTGGGCTTGTGATAACTACCCTAAGTGCAAAAATGCCTATTGGGGAGAGCCCAGCGGAGAGTCATGTCCTGATTGTGGTAGCCTATTGCTAAAAGAAGCAAAGAGTGGAAAGATTAAGTGCAGCAGCAAGGATTGCGGTTATCAGAAATAGCTAGTGATTCAACAACTTAATAATTTGAGATAAAAAAATCCGAGCTAACTCGGATTTTTCTATTAATATCTTTTTCAGTTTAAGTTTTTCTGTTATTTTTTCTTTTTAGGACTCGCGGCCTTCTTAGGTTTGTCTTTTTTCTCTTTTAAGTAATCAACTGCTCGCTTGGCTGTCTCGGCTAATAACATTAAGTAGGTAGAGCTATGACGTAGCTTATTTTTAATCAATAAAATCAAGTCTTCAAATTTTTCTACTCCCGCCTCAATTGATTTTACTATCTTTTTTATCCTGCTTAAACTAGTTAGCAGTTGATAAAGAGTCAAGGAGATAAAAATAGTTAAAACTCCTACGCTAATCGCTATTACTAAATTTAAAATGTCTCCCGAAGTGTTAAACATATTTTTTAATTAAATTAACTAAGATTATTCTCGCCAACGTAACGAGAATTTATCTGTTAGTTGAGCAACTAACTGCTTGATCAATTCGTCAACCTCTTCAGTGGTTAGAGTCTTGTCAGCTGATTGAAAGGTAAGCCGAAAAGCTAAGCCCTTTTCTTCAGCTGAGATTCCTTCACCACTATAGACATCAAATACCTCTACTCCCTTTATTAAGTCACTAAATTGATCTATTTCTTCCTTAATTTCATTATAGGATATTTTGCGACTTAAAACAAAGGCTAGGTCTCTGCTCAAGGCTGGGTATTTAGGAATTTCTGTAAAACTATCTCCGGGGATGGTCAGGGAGAGTTTTAGAATTTCTTCTAAGCTCAGCTCGGCCACTGCTAATTTTTTCTTAAAATTATTTTTTTCAACCACCAAGCTCTTTAGTCCCGCTATTATCCCGATGTCTTTATCAGCCACCATTATCTTGACCACCGCCCCAGGTCTCGCCCAAGCTGGAGCTTCTTCGGTTTCAACAAATTTCACCTCTAGCTGTCGATTAATTAAATCCTTAAACAAGCTGGCAATTATTGATTTCAGTTTAGCAAACTGCTCTTGGCTAGAATCTGATAAGACTATCCCTAATCGCTTTTCTTGATGAGGAATAGTTTCCGAACCTTGCTTGTCCTTAGGATAAAAGCCAGGCAAATTAAAGAAAACGCGCCCTATTTCAAATAGGCCAAAGTTTTCTCCTCTGGCTTGATTTAGCTTAGCTGCTCCTAGCAGATTGGGGACTAAGGATTGCCTTAATAGTGTCTGTCCTTCGTTGCTGGGATTAGCTAGTCGCAAATGATTAACTGAGTCAATCTCCAATTTCTCCAATTGGCTTTCCCCAACAAATGAATAATTATAGGTTTCGGTCAAAGAGTGCTTAAGACTAAGAATATTTTTTATTTCCCTCTCTAGCATTCTTTCTTGATTTAGCTCTGGCAAGCTAAGAGTCTCGGTTGGTAATTGAGATTTAATATTGTTATAACCATAAATTCTTAACACCTCTTCCACCAAATCTTCTTTAATAGCCACATCTTTAACTGCTCGCCAAGAGGGAACTTTAACTGTTAATAGATTAGCCTCTGTTGTCTCTGTTACTTTAAATCCTAACTTACTCAGAATATTAATAACTGACTCGCGAGGAATCTCTTGGCCAATTTTAGTGTTTAACCAATCTAGCTCTAGGGGAATCTCTAAATCCTCAACTTCGTTAATCTGCCCAATATCCACCAAGGGGCTACTAATTTTGGCTTGAGGGCAAACCTTAAGCAACAAACTCAAAAATCGCATCATCCCTTGCTCGGCTAATAATGGGTCTAGGGATTTTTCAAATCTAGTTGATGACTCACTTCTTAGTCCTAGTCTTTGTGAGGTTTTTCTCACTCCACTAGCCTGGAAATTGGCTGACTCTAAAATAATTTCCTTAGTATCTGACTCTATTCCACTATTTAACGCTCCCATTATTCCCGCTAACGCTAACACCTGATCACCATCACTAATCACTAAATCTTCTTCTAGCAGGATTCTTTCTTTTTCATCTAAAGTCTTCATTCTTTCCCCTTGTCGAGCTTGTCTAACTACTATTTTTTCCACCCGATCAGCCGAAAAGGCATGCATTGGTTGCCCTACCTCTAAAAGAACGTAATTAGTGAGATCCACAATATTATTAATCGGTCGCTGATTAACGGCTATTAACCGATCCCTTAGCCAGGCTGGTGACTCTTTGACTTCTATATTACTAACTCGGACCGCTAGATAGCGAGGACAAGCCTTTTCATTCTCCACCTTTACCTCTACTACCTTCAAGTCTTTAGACTCTGGCTCGGGAAACTTTATTTTTTCACTAATTAGCTCTTTAAAATCTTTAATTGGTAAATCAAAAATAACTCCTAGTTCTCGGGCTATCCCATAGTGGTTTAATAGGTCGCCTCGGTTAGATAGAGACTTATTGTCCACCTCCAAGACCACATCGCTTAATCCTAGGTACTCTGATAACTTCTGCCCCACCTTAGCCTTAGAGTCTAGCACCATAATCCCTTCATGCCCCTCGCCTAGTCCTAGTTCATCTTCCGCACAGATCATCCCAAAAGACTTTTCTCCTCTTATTTCAGTTTCTTCAATCACCAAGTCTCCTGGCAAATTCGCTCCCACTAGCGCCACTGGCACTAGCTGCCCTGCTTCTAAATTTGGCGCCCCACAAACTATTGATAATTTTTCTTCCTTCACCTCAACCTCAGCTATTTGTAGGCGGTCAGCTTGAGGATGCTTAGCGACTGCTAAAACCTTACCAACTACTACCCGATCAAAGCGCTCTGCTAAACTAAGCAGCCCTTCTACCTCAGCAGTATGAGCAGTTAATTTTTGGGCAATCTCTGTAGCCTCTAGTTTGCTGGGTAGGTTAATAAAATCTTTTAACCAATTAATTGAAATATACATAGAAATATAATTAAAATTGCTCTAGAAACTTTAAGTCACTGCCATTTAAAGCCCGGACGTCATTAATGCCGTATTTTAACATTGCTAATCGGCTCAAGCCGAAGCCAAAGGCTAGGCCTGAGTATTTCTCGGGGTCTATGCCGCCTGCTCGCAAAACATCAGGATGCACTAGACCTGCTCCCACTATCTCTAGCCAGCCAGACTGCTTACAAACCCGACAACCCTGTCCCTGACACAAGAAGCAAGTGTATTCACCATTATTACCTGGCTCCACGAAGGGGAAGAACTTTGGTCTCATCCTTAATTCTGTCTTAGGGCCAAATAGTTTTTTGCCAACAATTTCTAGCAAGCTTTTTAAATTGGCAAAGCTAATATTTTGGCCGATCATTAGGCCCTCAAATTGATCAAAGGTGTGCTCATGTCTAGCATCAGTCGCCTCATTTCTAAAGCACCGCCCCGGAACTATTACTTTCAGTGGCGCTCCATATTTTTGCATTAGTCTAATTTGCTCTGGAGAAGTTTGCGTTCTCATTAATAGGTCATACTCCCCTGACTTATTCTTTAAATCAATATAGAAAGTATCCTGCATATCTCTAGCGGGATGCTGAGGACCAACGTTTAGCGCTGTAAAATTATAATAGTCACTTTCTAGCTCTGGGCCATCACCAATAATAAATCCTAAGGAAGAAAAGAGGTCTTCTAGCTCTGTCTGCACTAAAGTAAGTGGATGTAAGTGTCCGCTTTTTATTGGCTCTCCTGGTAAGGTGGGATCAATAATTTCCTCCTCCTTTCTCCCCAACTGACTTTTTATTTCAGTAAACTTTTTATTAATCTCCGTCTTAGCTCGGTTAGCAATTTTCCCTAAATCCTTCCTAAGTTCTACCCGCAGATCTTTAAGACCATGCATAATATTACTAAACTCACTTTTTCTAGATAAATATTTTAATTCTACCTCTCGGAGCTGTTCACTATTTTTTGCTAAAGCTAATTGTTCTAGAATCTCTTTTTTTAATTTTTCTATTTTACTTTTCATATTATTTACTGCTTATGTTTATGGCCACTAAGAAACAGCTCGCCGATGATAAAAATAACTACTAACAAGCCTAGGTTTAACCAGTTAAACATTTCCTGTGATTTAAGAATTAATAAAATGATAACAAACAAGGATAGGGAAAATGACTGCCGGTAAGCTCTTTTAACTAGATTAAAGGCTAGCTCTTTTTTTAAAGCAAAAAATCTAAACAGGAATCCTAAGAGAGCAATCGTACCGCTCAAGGCAAAGAATAGGGCTAGATAAAACAAGCTAAACCCTAGCCAGTTGGTAATAAAGGGGTCAATTAAATTAGCAACAAAGATAAAAATACCCCAACATAAGGCGGTTAAAAATCCCATTACTAATAAATAATTTTTTAAAGTCATAGTCTAGCAATTGCTTTGATTATTTTAGCTAATTCCAGCTGATAGGTCTCTAGTTTTTCTTGCTCGCGATCAATAATATTCTTAGGTGCCTTGCTGGTAAAGTCTTGATTAGCTAGCTTAATTTCCTGATTTTTAATTAATTTTTCTAAATTTAATTTCTCCTTAGTTAGTCTGGCCTGCTCTTTTTCTTCATCTATTGCCCCAATGAGATAAATTTCTATTTTACCCACTGGCACTAAAATTGCCTTAGCAACCTTTTCTCCCTCACTTTGCACCTCCAACTCTTCTATCCCTGTTTTAAGGCGCTTAATTAGCTCTTGGTTGTCACGAATTAAGGCAGCCTGATCGCCGGCATAAATTCGGGCGGTAACTTTTCTGCTTGGCTCTAGCTTGTTTTGACTGCGAGCATTACGAATAGCTACTACTATGTCTTGAATTAGCAAAAAGTCCTGACTTGACTTAGCCAACTTAGCCTGAGGCTCAGGCCAAGCACTAATCATTAAGGGGTCTTTTATAAAGCTAGACCAAATGGCTTCAGTAACAAACGGGATAAAGGGGTGCCAAAGGATTAGTAAGTTTTTTAATAGATAACTTAGGATTTTAGACTTGTTTTTTTCTATTTTCACCACCTCTAAATACCAGTCCGCTAACTTATTCCAAGTAAACTCCGTTAACTCTTCCGCGGCTAAGGAAAATTCAAAATTATCTAGCCGTTCACTTATTTTAATCACTAACTGATTAAACTCTTCCATAATCCACTGATCTGCAATTGTTTGAGTTAGTGGTTGTCTATTAGTCAAAGACAAGTCCTCCTCCTTAATTTCGGTTAAAATAAACCGAGCAACGTTCCAGAGCTTGTTAACTAGATTTCTTTTCGCCTCTAACTTTTCTTGATTATAACGACTATCATTACCGGGAGTAGCTCCTGCTACTAGGGCTAACCGCAGAGCATCGGCTCCATACTTTTCTATCACTTCTATGGGATCAATGCCATTACCTTTGCTTTTGCTCATTTTCTTGCCTTGTTCATCTAAAATCATTCCGTGTAGATAAACTTTTTCAAAGGGAATCTCTCCTAGAGCAAAAATAGACATCATAATCATCCTAGACACCCAAAGAGTGATAATTTCATAGCCTGTTTCTAGTACTTGAGTGGGGTGGTATTTTAATAAGTCTCCTGACTTAATCTTATTTTGGTAATTATCTGGCCAACCTAAGGTTGAGAAGGTCCACATTCCTGAAGAAAACCAAGTATCTAGCGTGTCCTCGTCCTGAGTCCAGCCTGGCTCACGAGGGGCTGATTCTCCACAATAGATCTCCTCACCTCGGTACCAAATAGGGATGCTGTGACCAAACCAAATTTGTCGAGAAATACACCAATCGTGAAGATTAGTCATCCAGTCTTGATAACGTTTATTGAACCTATCGGGAATAAATTTAACTTCTCCTTTTTGAGCCAACTCCAAAGCCTTGTCTTTTAATGATCGTCCTCCCAGTCTTTCTAACTTTTTATCCACTGCCACAAACCATTGTTTAGAAGGCAGTGGTTCTATTGGGGTGTCACAACGATAACAAACTGATAAATTATTCTGCAAATCTTCTTCCTTTTCCATTAGCCCTGCTTCTTGTAGCTCTTTAACTACTAAGTCTCTAGCCTGCTTAACTGCTAATCCTGAATATTTACCAAAACCTTGTTTAATTAAGCCCTCTTCATCTATTACCTTGACCACCGCCAGGTTATGCTCTGTTGCCATTTGCCAATCTGCCATTGAGTGAGCAGGGGTCACCCCTAGGGCTCCCGTGCCAAAGTCCATTTCTACATTTCTATCAGCAATCACTTTTATATTAAGATTTTGCCCACAAAACTCTACCAAAAACTCCTGTCCAATGTATTTTTGATAACGCTTATCTTGAGGATTAACTGCCACTGCCGTATCTCCTAACTTAGTTTCTGGCCTAGTAGTAGAAATACTAAAAGGGAAGTCATGACTATATTTAAAGGTATACAGCTTAGTTGTTTGCTCTTGGTAGTCAACCTCATCATCCGCTAAAGTAGAGTGGCACTGGGGGCACCAATTAACAATCCGTTCACCGCGATAAATAATGCCTTCTTGATACATCTCAATAAACATCTTGTTGACCGCCTTTTGTCGCTCCTCATCAAGAGTGAAGGCTAATCTAGACCAATCCAAAGAAGCTCCCATGCGCTTGGTTTGTTCTAATATTTCTGTTTGGGTGCTATCTAAAAACTGCCAAATCTCCTCTAATACTCGGTCTTTGCCTAATTGGTGACGATTTTTTCCCGTTTCTGCTAGCAATTTCCTCTCTACTACTGTCTGAGTGGCAATCGCCGCATGGTCAGTGCCTGGTAACCAAAGAGTGCGGTAGCCCTTTAGGCGCCGATATCTAATCATTAAATCCTCTAAGGCGAGGGTATAGCTATGGCCTAGGTGAAGTTTGGCGGTAATATTAGGTGGGGGTAAAATTATTGTATAACTCGGAGCATCTTCTGGTAGGGGGAGGCGATCAGGGTTAAAAAACCCTGAATTTTCCCACTTTTCATAGATAGACCTTTCATGCTCTCCTGGATTATAGGCTTTGTTTAATTCATTTTTCATAACTTAAAATTACCAAAAATATCTCTCTAAGTCAACCTGAACTAGCCTTGACTTTAGTGTAAAATAGGGCTATATTTAATAGTTATCACTCTTAGGCTAACTATTTTTTAGATATTAAATGCTTAATTTAGAACAGCAAATTTTTAAACAATTAAATCAAGCTCAGGATATTTTAATTGTTTTTCCTAAAAATCAAACTGGGGACTCCTTAGTGTCTGCCTTAGCTTTTTTTATTTTCCTTAAAAACCAAGGTAAGCAAATTACTGTTGCGGGAGAGGTGGACTCTGACAATGACAAACTTTCCTTTGTGCCTAGTTATCAAAGTATTAAAAAGTCATTATTGGGGCTGCGCCGATTTATTGTCTCGGTTGATATTAGCAAGACTAAAGTTAGTCAAATTCGCTATACCGTTGAGCAAAATAAACTTAATTTCATTCTCTCTCCTGATAAAGATTGGCTCAAACCTGAAGATGTTAGTATCCGAGCTGGTGAATTTAAGCACGATTTAATTATTGTCATTGGGGCTAATAATTTAGAAGAGTTGGGCTCTATTTATGATGAAAATGTTGAATTTTTTTACAAAACCCCGGTTGTTAACTTAGATAATAAGCCTAGCAATGAAGACTTTGGTCAAATTAATTTCATTGACCTTAATGCTGTGTCTATTTCCGAACTAACCTTTTACTTATTAAAAAATTATCAAAAAAAAGAGTCGCTAATTACTCCTGAGATTGCCACCTGTTTGTTAACGGGAATTATTCAAAGCACTAAAAACTTTAAGAACGCTAACCTTACTCCCCGAACACTATTAACTAGCTCAGAATTAATTTCCCTAGGCGCTGAACGAGAAAAAATTATTACCCATCTTTACCGATCTCGCAACGTTAGTACCTTAAAACTTTGGGGCAAGGTTCTTAATAATTTACAGACTGAACGCCATGATACTATTTTGTGGTCCAAGTTATTTGCTTCCGGAAAATTAAATTCCCTTGATTCACTAAAAAACCTAGATGATGTGATTGACGAATTAATCATTAGCGTCCCTCAGGCGGAGCTGGTGTTAATTTTTTATGAAAAAAACTTAGCTGAGACCGAAGTAATTGCCTATTCTTTGAAAAATGTTAACCTTCTTAACCTTCTTAGCACTTACTCTCCTCAAGGTACTAGCCGACGAGCTTTATTTAGTTTAGAGCAAGACCTGGATACCGCTCACACTCTAATCATCCCGGCTCTTAAAAATAGACTTGATAAATTAAATGCTTAATGGTATAAAATAAAACGAGGTAGTTAACGCTTCTAAACCGTTTGCCTCTTCCTAATTATTACGGGCATATAGCTCAGCTGGTTAGAGCACCGCTCTTATAAAGCGGAGGTCGACGGTTCAAATCCATCTATGCCCACCCCCTCTTTTTTTATGGGCCCGTAGCTCAGTTGGTTAGAGCGCTACGTTGACATCGTAGAGGTCACAGATTCGAGTTCTGTCGGGCCCACAAAAACCTTCCAAGATTTTTTGGAGGGTTTTTATTTTACAATTTCTCTAAAAATTGGTAAATTATAAGAAAGAATAAAACTTATGATTTTCAATAAAAACAAATCGGACTCTTTAGTCCAAGCTGACGATGAGTCATCTATTGCTAACTGGCTAGACTATGAAGAAGAATTAGAAGGACAACTAGCTATTGATGTTTATCAAACTGAGAAGAAGATTATTATTAAATCCACTATCGCTGGCGTTGATCCGGAAAATCTAAATATCTCCCTACATAATGACCTATTGACTATTAAGGGGCGTCGCACAACTAGTGAGACTATTCCTCCTCAAGACTATCTTTATCAAGAATGCTATTGGGGCCCTTTTTCTCGGTCAATTATTTTGCCCGTTGAAGTTGATAGCCAGCAAGTGGAGGCTAGCTTGGAAAATGGTGTCCTGACTGTTTCTTTATTAAAAAGCCTACCTAACAAAATTGAAGTTCAGGTTAAGGAATAATAAATTTTAATATCATGAAAAATCGCCGCCTATTAATCAAGGTAGCTTGGTTGGCTGCCCTGGTTATTTTAATAGTTTCTGGATTTTTGGGACTTTATTTTTTTTGGAAAAACAATTATCAAGGCAAATTTTCCCCTGGCCTAACTCTTAATGGCTACCCCTTGTCTCAATTATCTCTTTCTGAGGCCACCACTTTAATAACTAACCAATTAGAAGTTCTTGATGAGAATGGCCTTGATTTTACCTATAATGGTCGCTTAATTAAAGTCGCCATTACCAGCGCCTCTTTTGACCCCGACCTTTCTTCTCGTTGGTTAATCTTTTCTCCTGATACTGACCTAAGGGAAATTTTTGAAAACTCAAAACCTAATAGTTTTTTCCACTTTCTCGCCTCCTACCTAACTCCTGCTAAGCAAAAAACTTTTTTTCTTAACTATAGTTTAACTGAAGAAGTTTTGTTTAAAATTATAGACCAAAGTTTCCCTGAGGCTAATACTGCCCCTGAAAGCGCTTATTTTTATTACGAAGATTTGTCAGCCGAATTAAAAATAATGCCCGAGAAAATTGGCAAAGAAATAGATCGGGCTGATGTTTTAAAAAAGATCGCTAATAATTTAAATAGTTTAAGCACTCAAACAATAGTCATTAAAACAAAGTCTAAATACCCTCAGGCTCGTTATGCTGATTTAGTTGACCTTCAGGACCTGGCTAAAAACCTAATTAACCAACAAAACTTAAATTTGCTTTACAAAAAACCTAATGCCAACTTGGCTACTAAAATTTGGAACATTAGTCCTCAAAAATTAATTACTTGGCTAACTATTGATCCATCTAGTACTGAAGGAAAGTTGATTTTGAATAAAGAGACTGTTGCTAAGTACCTAGAAGCTAGTATTGCAGCTGAGATTAACTTAGAGGCTGTGCGACCTCGCTTTGAAATGAAGGGTGATAAAGTTAGCTATTGGCAAAAAGGAGTTAATGGGCAAAAATTAAATATCACTGACTCTGCCAACTTAATTGCTCTGCAATTTTTAGCAGGCGAAAAAGATATCACCCTAATCATTGATGAAATTTTAAGTGAAGACCCTGAAACTGGGCTAGCTTATAATATTCAGGAAATAATTGGAACTGGTCATTCTAATTTTGCTGGCTCATCCCCTAATCGTGTCAAAAATATTGAAATTGGCGCTCAGGCTGTTAACGGCACCCTGTTAGCTCCTGGGGAAGAGTTTTCCTTAGCTAAAGTCTTAGGGGAGGTTAGTGCTGCTAGCGGTTATTTGCCAGAGCTGGTTATTAAGGGAAACGAAACTGTGCCTGAGTATGGTGGGGGTCTTTGCCAGGTATCCACCACCCTCTTTCGTTCTGCCTTGCAATCCGGACTACCTATCTCAGAGCGTCGCAATCATTCTTACCGTGTCTCCTATTACGAGCCGGCCGGCACTGATGCGGCTATCTACATTCCCAATCCTGATCTAAAATTTGTTAATGACACTGACAACTACCTCCTCATTCAAGCCAGGATTGAGGGGAGTGATATCTATTTTGATTTTTGGGGCAAAAGTGATGGCCGAGAAGTTTTTATCTCTGACCCTGTTATTTACAATATTGTTGCCCCTCCTCCCTCTAAATATATAGAAACCGATACTTTGTCACCGGGAGCGAAAAAGTGTACTGAGAGTGCTCGCAATGGAGCTGATACCTATTTTGATTATCGTGTTACTTACCCTCTAGTCGCTAGCTCTAGTCCCTTAGAGGTTAGATTTAATTCTCATTATGTTCCTTGGCGAGAGGTTTGTTTAGTGGGAAAAGAATTGCCAGACCCTGACCTAGATGAGCCCACTGATCTAGATAATACTGAGGAAGAAGTAATTGAAGATATAGTTGATTAACTTGTTTTAAATAATCCACTTTAGAAAAAAAACATTCAACTCCTGCTGAATGTTTTTTTAACTTTAAATTCTACTGCAGTTCTTAAACTAATTCTCCTTCTATAGTTCCCCCTTTTTTGCCTCCCTTAAATATTAATACTTGCTGCAGGGCAGTTAACAGGGTGGTGATAAACCAGTATAAGGTTAGACCGCCTGGGAGAGATACTCCTATAAACACCGTGATAATTGGCATAAAATAAACCATTTGTTTATTCATAATTGCTGTCATATTCTCATCCCTAGCTCCCTCAGTTTTCATCACTGGCTTCTTAGTGGACATCATTTTTGCTTGCCAAAATTGAGCGGCCCCCGCTAAAATTGCTAAATAAACATTAGGTTTACTTAAATCAATTATTCCTAGCGACAAACCATTAACTACCTCTGGTTTATTGATAAATGAATAAACTAGATCTAACTTGTTGCCCAAACCATCTCTAAACACTCTAAAAACCGCATATAAAAACGGTAGCTGAATTAATAGTGGCAGACAAGATGATAGCGGGTTAATCTTATTTTCCTTATAAAGTGCCATGGTTGCCTGACTCAAGCCCACCTTATCATCACCATATTGCTTCTTTAGATCATCTAACTTTGGTTGTAAATCTTGTAATGACTTTTGAGACTTAATTGACTGCTTTCCTAGGGGAAATAGAATGGCTTTAATTAAGACTGTTAAAATAACGATTGCCAAACCAATATCTCCTACTAAATTATATAGAAATATTAATAAATTAAGAATTGGTTGGTAAAAAATAACTGTAAATAAATTGCCCATAGATTAGATTAATTATTATTTAAGTGGATCCTCCCCTCCTTTATTCCAAGGATTACAGCGAAGAATTCGCCAAGTGGTTAAGAGTCCTCCTTTTATTAAACCATATTTTTCAATTGCTTGCACCCCATATTCTGAACAAGTGGGGTTGAATTTACAATAACCATAAGGAAAGGCTCCTTTTAAGAAGCCGTGATCAGGAGAAAGGGTTTTTTGATAAAATTTAAGCAAAGAAATTACTATCCTTTTAGGAAGATTGGTAATGAAAACTAGAATTGTTTTTGCCATCTGCATATTTATCAGAAACTAATTACTGATATAAATCTAGTTTTTTAAACACCATTTGCACTTCTTTGGCTAGCTGATTAAAGTCTGCTTTAGTAATGGTTGGTAAGGTAATTATAACTAAATCTTTAGATTTTTTTAAGAGTGGTAATTCTTGTCTAATAATTTCCCTTAACTGTCTCTTTATTTTATTACGAACTACCGCTAATTTACTAACTTTTAGTCCTACTAAGATTCCCACTCTAGTTTCTGGGAAATTACCATCTACCACCTTAGCTCCTAAAACCTGCCCATAAAAAGATTGGCCAGTTTTAAAAATCTGGTCAAACTCTTTATTTAACAATATTCTGTTTTTTTTCGCTAACATATTAACTAATTACTTAGTTAACACTTTTCTTCCCTTATCTCTTCGTCTTTTTATAGTGGCTCGTCCTGCTAAAGTGGACATTCTTTTAAAGAAGCCATGTTTTCGACTCGCTCGACGCTCGTTTGGCTGAAAGGTTCTTTTTGGCATAAAATAAAAATTAACTTCATTTATTTAAAAAGGTTATCATTAATATTCCCTAAAGTCAATTTTTCTTTTTTAATTATTTTTAACTTATCCACTTTTTATTAACATGTTTTTAACATTCGCCTGCCTTGTTAATAAACTCGTTATCTAATATAATTAACTTGCTATAAATTTTGAAAAAGATTTTTTTATTTTTAGTTTAATTATCTAAGTTTCTGAGCCTATGAACAACGAACAAGTTTGGCAAGCTGTCTTAGGTGAAATTGAGCTTAACTTATCTAGAGCTAATTTTATTACCTGGTTCAAAGATACCTTCATTTCCTCCTTCTCTCCGCAGCAAGTGGAAATTTGTGTGCCTAATGCTTTTGTTAAAAAATGGCTAGAAGAAAAATATCATAAAAGCATTTTAAGTGCTTTAGAGAATGTTAGTCAACAAAAAATAAAAGAAATTGTTTATAAAATAGAATTAAGGAAAGACGGGGGAACTGTTTTTAAAATTAATAAACCCACCCCTCTAGCCCCTGAGCCTGAACAATCTCCCACTTCTTCAACTACTAGTTATTCAACTGACTCTAATATTGGGAGTAAGTACGGACTTAATCCTCGTTATTTATTTGAAAACTTTATTGTAGGTAAGGGTAATGAATTAGCTAACGCTGCCTGCTTGGCTGTTGCTAATAATTTAGGTAAAGCCTATAACCCCCTATTTATTTACGGAGGAGTTGGTTTAGGGAAAACCCACCTACTTCAAGCTATTGGTAACCGCGTAGCAAAGACAAATAGTAAAATTCTTTATACCACTAGTGAGAAATTCACTAATAATTATATTCAAGCGGTAACTACTGGAAAGGCTAAAGAGTTTAAAAATCTTTATCGCAATGTTGATTTATTGTTAATTGATGACATTCAGTTTATGGGCGGTAAAGATGGAACTCAAGAAGAGTTTTTTCACACCTTCAATGAACTTCTTCAAAATGATAAACAAATTGTCTTAACCTCCGATCGAGCTCCTAAGTCTATCCCCGCTATTGAAAAGCGCCTTGTTTCTCGTTTTGAAGCGGGCATGGTGGCTGATATTGGTAAGCCGGATGTAGAAACTAAAATTGCTATCTTAGAGCGTAAGGCGGCAGAAAAGAATTTTGAACTTGACCGTGAGTTATTATTATACATCGCTGAGCATGTTCAAAATAATATTAGAGAATTAGAAGGAGCTTTAATTAAAATAATTGCCTTCCATCAATTTAAAGGCCTCACTCCTAGTTTAAAAACTATTAAAGATGTTTTAGGTGATTACATTTCCACTATTCAAACTAAATCACTCTCTCCTCGGGAAATAATTGAAGTGGTAGCTAAGTTTTATAATTTAAGTACTAAAGACCTACTCAGTCCTAGTCGTAAAAAGGAATTAGTTGGACCACGGCAAGTCGCTATTTATTTAATTAGAGAAGAATTAAACTCCTCTTATCCAAATATTGGACAAGAAATGGGAGGCCGAGATCACACTACTGCTATGCATGCTTATAATAAAATATCTCAAGAGATTAATGAAAAAAATAATGAAAAATTAAAGCAAGACCTAGAATCTATCCGCCAATTATTTAATAAACCTTATTAATTTACTGTTGGTAAGTTGTTAATTATCCTTTAGTAACTTGTTAATAAAATTTAATGAATTGTGAATAAGTACTTAGAGATTTAATTTATTAACAAATTATTAAATTTTATCCCCGAATAGTTAAAGGACTTATAAACAACTAATTATTCAAATTACTTAAGGAATTTAAACAAATTTACAATTTTATTAACTTATCCCCTCCCTTATTATTGTTATTATAAATTATTTAATTATTTAATATATAATACTAATATGCGCTTTACTAGTTTACAAGAAAATTTAAAAAAAGGTTTAAACATTGTTGGACATATTAACTCTAAGAATATTAATTTACCAATTTTAAATAATATTTTAATTAATACAAAGAAAACAATAATTGAATTTACTAGTACTAATTTAGAGATAGGAATAAAACATCAAGTACGAGGTAAGGTTGAACAAGATGGTGAGTTTACAGTTGATGCTAGATTAATTAATGAATATATTAGTTTACTAGAAAGTGGTAAGAAGGTGGAGGTAGAGTTGAAGGATGAGGAACTAGGAATTAAGTGTGATAATTATAAAACCAAAATTAAGGGTGAGTCAGCTAAAGAGTACCCCCTTATTCCCACTATTTCCAAGGAGTCATATTTTTCTTGTAATTTATCAAACTTTAAAGAATCTTTAGCTAAGGTAATTTTTGCGGTTTCTAATAATGAAAATAGAACTGAATTAACTGGAGTGTTGTTTTATTTTTTAGACGGTAAATTATTTTTAGTCGCCACTGATAGCTACCGGTTAGCAGAGAAAGAGTTGGTGGTAGAGGGGGTTAATACAAAAGAAGAGGAGCAGAAGGTTATCGTCCCCGCTAAAACAATTCAGGAACTATTAAGGATCTTGAATAATTTTGAAGAGGGGGAAAGTGAGATAAAAATATATTTATCAGAGAATCAGATATTATTTTCCTTTGACTCAGTGGAGATGATTTCACGAACAATTAATGGCCATTACCCTGATTATAAGCAAATTATTCCTAGTAGTAGTCAAACAGAGGTGTTAGTTGATCGTGATGAGTTAATTAGGGCAGTTAAGGCAGTGGCTTTGTTTTCTAAAACAGGAATTAATGACATTACTTTAACTTTTACTAAAAATAAATTAACTATCTCTTCTTTCTCAGGGGCTAGTGGTGAGAGTCAGGTAGAGTTAGATTGCAATTTACAAGGAGAAGTTAATGACCTAACTATTAATTATCGGTATCTATTAGATGGTTTAAATAATATTAATGGAGAAATGATAAAGATAAAGATTCTAAATAATACAACTCCTTGTTTATTAAAACCAGAAGATAGAGATGATTATTTATATATTGTTATGCCAATTAAACAATAATTAGGAGATAGATAAATATTTTTATCAATAAAAAAAGACTAGTTGTAATTAACTGGTCTTTTTAAATAATAGAGAAAATTAATTTAAAACAGCACTAATCTCAGGACTAAGCACTGATTTATTATTCCAATTAACTAACTCGCCATATAGGTAATAAATACCGGGGTGATTAGGATTGTTCCAAGTTAAGCTAGTTTGATTACTTAAATTATCAGTGCTAGCTAATAATTTCTCCTCACCCTCACTATCTCGTTGGTATAGTCGTAGTTGCGCCGAGGCTTGAGGGTCACTAAGATTAAAGGTGATGGTTAGGGGGAAGTCATAGTTATTTATTGATACCCCCGAACCAGGTTGAATGATAGTTAGGTTTCCTTGAGTGAGACTAGGAGAGTCATTGTTGGTGCTTAAGTTAAAATTAACTGACTCACTTTGACAGTTATTAATATCATCACAAACTCTCACTTTTAAATTATGATAACCACTGGTTAATAAGGGGAGGGTAAGTTGGGCACTAGAAAAGTTCTTAGTGTTAGTAGTTAAGAGAAGGTTGTTTAGATAGTAATCAACTTTAGCTATTTTTCGTTTAGCTTCAATGGTTAAATTAACATCTATTAGGCTATCACTTATTACCGCATTTTCCTGTGGAGAAATAATAGTTAATTTAGGCCTATTTTCCTCTCTTCGTTCAGGGTCATAGTCATCAGGAAGGATAATATCAGAGGAACTAGCATTTTTAGTTGCCCAAGTTTTTATTGCTTTTTCCCAAATAACAAACTGAGGGTCAGCTTCTGGTTTTTTAGGAATATCACCTCGAGGCTTATCTTTATCTACATAAAAAAGAATAGAGTGATGTTGGGGAAGGGAAATTTCTTCAATTAACTCTAAGGGAGTTTCGTCATCAGCTAGAGTATTGGTATCTTTATTAATACTAACTAAAATACTTTCCAGTTCTCCATCTAAAATTGGTTTTCCAGTAGTGTAGTCATCAGGGTCCTTAAAGTATTCAACCGGAGTATCTCCTAAAATTTTATTCATATACTCCTGCCAAATAGGGGCAGCGAGAACACTACCATCAGCCCGACCGGTCATAGCGTCATTGTTACTATTTCCTACCCAAACTCCAGTAACCAAAGAAGGAGTGTAGCCCACTGTCCAAGCATCATGGAAATCATTAGTGGTTCCAGTCTTTACCGCAGCTGGACGATTGTTAAGAGTTAGATAATTACGGCTACCAAAGATAAAGGAACGAGCTTCAGTGTCACTTAAAATATTGTTAATCATTCGGGCAACCTGAGAGTCTAAAACCTTTTTTTCAGTTGGCTTATTTTCCTCTAAAACTCTACCGTTTCCATCTTCAACTCGTAAAATGCTAATTAAAGAGCTAACTTTTCCATCGCGAGCAAAAGCACTAAAAGCATTAACATGCTCAATCATTCTCACTTCACCGCCTCCAAGAACTAAGGATAGTCCAAAATTATCACGAGATTGAAAAGAAGAGTATCCTAACTGGTCAGCTAAGTCTAAGACATTATTAATCCCCACTAAATAAATAGCTTTTACCGCGGGGATATTAAGTGAGCCAGCTAAAGCCTGGCGAATACTCACTGGGCCATGTTCTTGACCATCATAATTTCTAGGAGTGTAGGGGTCGGCGGGGTTAGTAGAAAAATTAGTAATAACATCATATAAAATAGTGTTGGGGGTATAGCCTTTTTCAAAAAGAGCAGCATAAACAATAGGTTTCATTGAGGAGCCGGGTTGTCTCAGTCTAGTAGTAACGTTCACTTGCCCATCAATCTCATCATTAAAGTAATCTCGGGAACCAACCATTGCTAAAATTTCTCCAGTTTTAGGATCAATGGAAACCAGGGCAGCGTTATGAGCGTTATATTTTTCTGGATAATCCTCCGTCTTTTCTTTTATTACCTCCTCAGCAATATTTTGCTTGTATAGGTCTAAAGTGGTGTAAATATTCAAACCTCCTTGTTCAATCATTTTTTCTCCATATTTTTCTGAGAGAATACTTTTAATATACATCACAAAATGCGGGGCAGTCATATCATTATCTCGTCCCTTGAAAACTATTTCCTCCGCCTTAGCCTGCTCGCTTTCTTCCTTGCTAATAAAGCCCTGCTCAACCATTATGCTCAGAATATAATCCTTTCTCCCTAGTAGGATATCTTTATTAGGTCCATAAGGAGAGTAGCGACTAGGAGATTGAGGGAGAGCAGCTAGAGTGGCGGCTTCTGCTAAGGTTAAGTCTTTGCTATTTTTGCCAAAATATTTTCGACTAGCAGCCTCTACTCCATAAGCATTAGAGCCATAAGGAATTTCATTTAAATACATTTGCAAAATATCGTCTTTAGAGAATTTCTGTTCTAAACGATAGGCGAGAATTAGTTCCTTTAATTTACGGCTAAGTTTTTTTTCATTAGTTAAGACCGCATTTTTAATAAACTGCTGGGTTAGAGTTGAGCCACCAGCACTACGACGATAAATAACATTGGTTACTAAGGTTCTAAACATTGCCCAAACACTAAAGCCGCGATGTTTGTAAAAAGTTTTATCCTCAATAGCGATGGTGGCGTTTTTTACATAGTCAGGCAGGTCAGCTAGTTCAATTAAGGTCCGTCGCTCTTCCCCACTAATTTCATAAATAATATTTTCTCCCGTTCGGTCGTAAATTTTAGTACTTTGAGCCACCTCTCTGTCCATTAACTGATTAGGATTAGGTAGTCCGCGGGAAAACCAAAAAATAGTGAGAGTAACTACAATTATGAACAATAGGGCTAAAATAAGGCCAACCTTAAAAATGAGTGGCCACCAAGATCGCTTAGGTTTTTTTGCCCCGGAGCGCCAACTATTTTTTACCGGTTTTCTTTTTTTGGGGCTAGATTTCTTTTTAGGAGAATGCTGACTTTCTTTCCAAGTTGAATAAGCACGTTTTTGTAATTGAGGAATTGGCATAAAATTGATAATTAAGATAAACTTATTATAACAGAAAATTAGTGATTTATATAGGCTAATTAACTAAAGTATGAAGGAAAATATTAGTAGTTTAAGTAATAAAAAGATTAAAAGCTTAATAAGGTTACGTAAGTCTAGTGAGCGAAAGAAGTTAGGATTAAGTATTGTTGATGGCCTAAGAGAGGTTAGTTTAGCTCTTGAAGGAGGGGTTGAGGTTTTGGAACTATTTTATTGCCCTAGTCTAGCCAAAGACAAAAAACTAACTAAAGAATGGTTAAGTAAACTAAAAATTACAGCGGTCTCTGAGTCAATCTTTAAGGAGATTTGCTATAAAAGCAAGCCAGACGGTTATTTAGCGATAATAAAAGTAAAGAATCCCCAACTTAAAGAGCTTAGCATTAAAGCTGAGCCGTTAATAGTTATTTTAGACAGAGTGGAGAAGCCAGGCAATATTGGGGCGGTAATTAGAACAGCTTTTGCTGCGGGAGTAGATTTAATTATTATCACTAATAATCAAACCGACCTTTATCATCCCAACAGTATTAGGGCTAGTGAGGGGTTAATATTCAAACAAGCGATTCTTGAAGCTCCCCTGTTAACCACCATCACGTGGTTAAGGGAGCGTAAAATAAAAACCTATGCTGCGGTAACTAATAGTCAGACTGACTACACTAAAAAAGACTATCAGGGGCCACTAGCCCTGGTTTTTGGCTCAGAGGCTAAAGGCCTAGGAGATGATTGGCTTAAGGAAACTAAAGAGACAGTCAGGATACCAATGCAAGCAGAGGTAGACTCTTTAAACATTTCTGCTTCAGTAGCAATTTTAATTTATGAAGCTAGGCGACAAAGAGGTTTGACAGTTTAAACACTTTTGATTAAGATTAAGCCAGAATCAATTCTTTATCTTAGAATGGATTTTTAATTTGCGCCCGTAGTTCAATGGATAGAACGGGAGCCTTCTAAGCTCTAGATGAAGGTTCGATTCCTTCCGGGCGTACGTTCGGAAAGACAATATAATGGTGCCTATAGTTTAGTGGTAGAACATCGGGTTGTGGTCCCGCTAGCGAGGGTTCGATTCCCTCTAGGCACCCCAAATAGTATCTAATATAGCTAAGTTTAGCTAATTAGATATCACCTAAAAGTCTCGGCAGTTTGTCGAGATTTTTTGATTTTAACCCCTATAAAAAAGAGTATATATTTATTCTAGCACCCTATTAGCGCTTCCTAATTATCTATAATAGCGCTTATCTTTTTAATATTGTTTCGCATAATTTAGTGAATAGGGGGTAATAAGTGGTAGTTGTTCACTAAATATTGACTTTTTTATGTAAATCATCCGCAATTGCGAAAAGAAAGACTACTACAAATCTTTTAGTGAATATCGGGATAAAAAAATACTAAAAATATGGAAAGGGCTATCTCTTTGGTATTAATGGAATCATTCAGGGGTAGATAAAAATATATGGCAATTAAGTGGTGTCTAAAAGATGATTTCGGCATGGTGCCGGAGCTATTTTTTTAAAGTAAGATAATAACCAGATCCATATCGGGGCGTTATAATTGGTTTTTAATTAAAATTTTGATAAAATAATAATATACAGTCAAATATTTATGATTATTAATAACATAAATGTAGAGAACATAATTCTCGGTAGAGATAATTATGAACACTACGCAAAATTATATGGACATGACACTAGAAGAGGTATTAGCGGCTCTGGAGAAGGAGCCAGAGTACAATCCAGTAATAGACCCAGAGACGGGGGAGGAGCTGGAGGAGGCAATAGTAACAATAAGGTTGCCGAAAGAATAACGGATAAAGCTAAAACGGCAGCGGCTGATAAAGCAGCTGAAGCTAAAGCAGCAGCTGAGAACCTCAGCTTGCACTACGAGAAAGTTAAGGCTAGGTATGGCTGGGAAGATGATGAAGGAGTGGGAATAACTAGACAGACTGAGTCAGACCAAAAAAAGAAAAAAAGAGACTGAGCCGGTGAAATGGGAATTTAAAAATACAGCGGAAATTGTTAAAGATGCTCCTAGTCAAGATGTTTATTCTTGGTACGCTAAGGCAATGTTACGACGTGATCGTGAGCCCTTATCCGAGGATTCCTTTAACTATCATTTTTTTGAATCAGGTAGCCTTGAGGAAACGGTAGCCTTTGGCGAAAACAATAAAGGTTATTTATTAGGTTTTAAAAAACATAAAGTATTTACGCCCACACATTTTGCCCCCAAAACTATTAGGGGCGGCTATGAGCTTTTTAAAGCATTGGGGGAGAGTGAAGACATTCCAGCAGTATTGGCGATCACTGAAGACCTAGCAGAAACTCTAGAAAAAATGGTTTAAATAAAAAGTTATTAATAATTGCTATAATTAAAGACCAATAAAACAGAGTGGTTGTTAAGCTAGGGGCTATAGTTAGCCCTTTTGTTAACTCATTTCTTTAAATTAATAAAAAATGATATAATGGTCAGGAACAATATTTACTATTTAAATTTATTATCATGAGCAAGAAAAAATTAGTCGCCTATTTTAGCATGGAGATCGCTTTAGAGAACGACTTGAAGACTTATGCGGGAGGCCTAGGAGTTTTAGCTGGAGATATTTTACGCTCAGCAGCTAAACAGAACTTCCCAATGGTTGGGGTGACCCTATTTAACTACGATGGCTATTTTAAACAAGTTATTACCAGCAAAGGAAAGCAAGAAGAGCGGGCAGATAGGAGTGATAAAAAGAAGTTACGACTATTGCCTTATAAAATATATCTAACCATTGGCACTGATAAGGTCCTGGTTAAGGCTTGGCAGTACAATTTAAATAACGGTGAAGGAAATGTTCCCATCTACTTATTAGACACCAATTGGCCAGAGAATAGAGAAAAGCATCGTCGCTTATGTGAGACTTTATATCCCAGTGATAAGCGCAAGAAACTAAAGCAAGCAGTGTTATTGGGCCGAGGGGGAGTCAAATTGTTAGCTAAATTAGGCCTGGATCAGTTTTCTAAGATTCATCTCAACGAAGGACACGGCGCCTTAGCGGGGGTGGAATTATTTAAGCAATTAAAAGCAAGTAGTGAGACAGAGAGAGTTAGATTAGTTAGGGACCGAGTTGTCTTTACCACTCACACGCCAATTCCCGCGGGACATGATATTTTCTTTAGAGAGTTTTTATTAAAATATCAACCTGACTTTCCGGTTAAGTTAGGCGGACTGCTAGAGACTGGAGAAATTAACTTTACGGAGCTAGCCCTATTTTTTAGTGGCTACGCTAACGGGGTATCACTTAAGCATGGTAAGGTTTCCCGACAAATGTTTCCTAATTATAAAATTAGCTCAATTACCAACGGGGTTAACTCTTTGCTCTGGACCGCTCCAGAATTCACAGACTTATTCAATCAACACATCCCTCAGTGGCAGGAGAAAAATCAACGTTTAAAGAGAGTTAGTAGAATTCCGTTAGCTGAAATAGCGTCAGCGCATGCCGCTGCCAAACAGCGATTAATAGCGCTTATTAAAAAGAAAAAAAAGATAGACTTTTCGCCAGACAAATTAATCATTACCTTTGCTCGGCGCTTCGCTCCCTATAAAAGACCAACACTATTGCTAGAGGATTTAAAGCGACTTAAGGACCTTAATAAAAAGGTTGGGGAAATTCAAATTATTTACACTGGTAAGGCTCACCCTAATGATGAAATTGGCAAAACTTTAATAAGTGAAGTTAATAAGCGAATTAAGAAGTTAGCTGGTCAGGTAAAAATAGTATTTTTAGAAAATTATGATTTAGAATTAGCTAAACTATTAGTAGCTGGTTCAGATATTTGGCTCAATAACCCCTTGCCTCCTAATGAGGCCTCAGCGACTAGTGGTATGAAAGCGGCCCATAATGGGGTGATGCAAATTAGCACCTATGATGGCTGGTGGCCAGAAGCTTATGTGGGCGGCAGAACTGGCTGGACTATTACTGATGCTCAAGACCTATATGAAACCTTAGAAAAGAAAGTTATCCCCTTATACTATCAGCGACCACAAAAATGGCAGCGCATGATGCGGGATACAATTAGTTTAAATGCCTCCTATTTTAACACAGACCGAGTATTAGCTGACTATATCAAGAAGGCTTATAAATAATAGTTTGAAAAATAAAAAGTTACTTAGTAAAAAAGTAGATAATTTATATCTACTTTTTTTGTACCTCAATTAAGTTATTTTATGATCAAGTTAAAAGAATAACTAGTTCATCAACTTAAGAACCCTGTCTCGCTCTTCCTCCATTTTCTCAGGACTAATGGCCTCTAAATTAAGACGCATTTTAGGCTCAGTATTAGAGGCTCTAACGTTAAACCAAAAATCAGGATAAGCTACGCTTAGGCCATCTAGCTTAGTTATTTCTCCGTCAGCATAGGCCTCTTTAATATCGGTGAAAACTTTTTGAATATCATCAACCGAGCGATTAATTTCTCCAGAAAGAAAGTATTTTTGATAAGGCTTAACTTGTTCAGCGATAGGCTGGTCATTAGTTGAAAAAACACTTAATAATTTTAAAATCATTAAAGCGGGAAATTCAAAGCAGCCAAGAGGACTATTGAAATAGAAGTGACCGGAAGATTCTCCTGCAAAGAAAATATTTTCTTCAATCATTTGCTCCTTGATTAAGGAGTGCCCAACTCTAGTAACTATTGGCAGGCCGCCATGAGCAGTGATTAGGTCGGCAGTAATTTTTCCTGGCCTAACATCATAGCCAATTTTAGCGCCTGGTTGGTCTTGAAGAAAGGACTTGGCTAATAATCCTCGGACAATCGCCTGATTAATGGGTTGGCCTAGATTATCAACAAAAAAAACTCGATCACCATCACCATCAGTAGCTATTCCTAAATCAGCCTGATGACTAATAACAGCTTGTTGTAGTTGTTTTAAATTTTCCTCTTTTAAAGGATCAGCTTCATGAGAGGGAAAGGTGCCATCTAAATCTTCATTAATGATTATAAACTCTCCCCCTAGGTCAGTTAATAGTTTTTTTAAATAAACACTCCCCATACTATTAGCCGTGTCAGCCACTAGTTTAAACTTTTTTAAAGAGGCTTTATCTACTAATTTCCAAGTATAGTCTAATTCTTCAGTTAAAGTGTCTGGCTGAGAGGTTAGGGTGCCTGGAGTGGTTGCTAGGGTGAACTCGTTAGCTAGAATTTTTTCTTTTAAGAGCATGATTCCAGTTTCCCCACTAACAGGAACTCCTTTAGCTCTAACCAATTTGAAGCCGTTCCATTCCTTAGGATTATGAGAGGCAGAAACCATAATTCCTCCATCGTAATTGTGGTAGCCGACCGCGAAATAGAAAGAAGGAGTGGCGACTAGACCTAAGTCAATCACCTCAACTCCAGCGGCTAGCAGGCCTTTAATTAAGGACTCTTTTAAGGCTGGTGAGGAAAGGCGCATATCACTAGCAACTGCCAAGCGTAGTTTGCTCCCCGCAATATAGTCGGGGTCTTGTTTTCTTAACTCTACAAAAGCCAGACCTAGACGATAGGCTAGGTCATCGTTAAAGTCTTGTCCGTAGATGCCTCTAATATCATAGGCTTTAAATATTTTTGGATTGATTGGTAACATATAGATAAATAGTGCCAGCTCCGACGAGACTAATAAATAGATTAATTAGTCCTCCTAGAACAGGGAGTAAAAATAATAAGTAAAAGATAATTAAACCAAGTAGTAGAGAGAGGGGGTAGTTAGTAGTTTTTAATTTATTTATTTTAGTTAAAATAGTTTGGCCAACAAAAATAGCAAGTACCAGTTTCCCTAACAACAGAATGATAACCCAAAGAGCTAAAATAGTTAGGGATAAATAAATACCTATCAGGGTAAAGGCGGAAACAAGAGAAATTAAAGGAAGGACTAATAAAATAATTAGACCAGGTAAAATTGCTTTAGATGATTTAGTCTCTAAAGTCTTTAGAATAACAGGCAGCCTCTTTCTGCTAAAGATAATAAAAATTAAGCCAAGGAGAAGTAGATTTAAACTCAAATAAACATTAAAGGGGTGGTAAAAAAAGGAAAGTATTTTCCCTGACTTAGCTTGAGTGAGGTTTTTTTGAAGTTCACCAGCGATTAGCACATTTTCCGGCAAGAGAATTTCTTGAGAGGCTTGATATTTAAAATCGCCGTCAATAGTTAGATTCTCAAGAGAGACCAAGGACTCAGACTGTCTAGTGGAAGAGACCTTAAGGTCAAGGTCGCGGCCAATTTGACCTGATAATTGTCCGGCCCCTAATCTAGCGGCTAAAGAGCCCTCAATATTTCCAACTGATTGAAGCTCTTGTCCAGAGAAATAAAGATCCCAGGCAATATTACTAGCCTCACCTAAGGTTAACTGATCAGCTAGGATGGTAGCATTCCGAGCAATATTTCCATTGATAGTAATTTCTCCGCCAACAGCTCTAAAATTTCCTCCAAGTTGACCAGAGAAATTAATCTCAGAGCTAATAACTAACAGGTCTCCAGCAATTTGACCAGTAACGGTGACTTGCTTGGCAATAACAACTAAGTCGCCACTAACAGAGCCATCAATAGTGACCTGGTTAGCTAATAGGTAGAGATTGGTATCAATAATTTCTTCAGCCGAGATATAAACCGTATCGTTAATATTACCCTTAGCCTGAGTGGCGGCTAGGGGGACAAGCAAAAGCAGGGAGAAGATCAGAACCTTTAGATAGTTATTAAACATATTAATTTTAATAATAAGTTAGTAATTGTTCCTAAGTTGCTATTATTATAGCAAAAAAATAGTAGCCAAGCAATTGTTAATTCATTAGTCAGTTAAGCGAAAAGCTAGGATTAATAAGGTTTTTTGACAAAATAGCCAGGCTAAACTAAGATGAAAGAGTGGAGATTTTTAAGTATGAGGAATTTCTAGTTAGCTTTAAAATTAAGTCATTTTAATCTATGAATTATACGTCTTTATCAGTCCAGGATCCAGCCGTTTGGAAGATTGTTCAGCAAGAGACTAAGCGCCAAAACGAAGAGCTAGAATTAATCGCTTCTGAGAATTATGTTAGCCCAGCAGTCCTAGAGGCGATGGCGACAGTGTTAACTAATAAATATAGCGAAGGTTATAGTGGTAAGCGGTATTATGGCGGCAATTTTAATATTGATGAGGTGGAAACGTTGGCGATTGACCGAGCTAAGCAATTATTTCAAGCAGAGCATGTTAATGTCCAACCTCTATCCGGCTCACCAGCCAATGCCGCAGTTTATTTAGCCTTTTTAAATCCTGGTGATAAAGTGTTAGGTTTAAAATTAGACCACGGGGGACACCTTTCTCACGGACATCAGGTTAATTTCTCGGGACGCTTGTATAATTTTATTCAATATGGGGTTAATCCAGACACAGGCTTAATTGACCTAGAGGAAGTGAGAAGAATTGCTTTAAAAGAAAGGCCAAAGATGATCGTAGCCGGCTTCTCAGCCTATTCCCGAGAGATAGATTGGCAAGGCTTTCAAGATATAGCTGATGAAATTGGTGCCTATACTTTTGCAGACATCGCGCACATTGCTGGGTTAATTGTTGCCAAGCAATTAACTAATCCAGTTCCGATTTTTGATGTGGTCTCCACCACCACTCACAAAACTTTACGAGGACCGCGAGGAGCAATTATTATGTGCAAAGAAAAATATGCTAAGCAGGTTGATCGAGCAGTTTTTCCCGGCATGCAGGGTGGCCCCCATGACCATATTACAGCCGCTAAAGCTGTCGCCTTCCAAGAGGCCCTCCGGCCAGAGTTTGAAGAATATGGTCGTCAGGTAATCAGAAACGCTCAAGCCCTAGCTCAGGCTCTAATAGATCGAGGTTATCAAATAGTCTCAGGAGGAACGGATAATCATTTATTAGTAGTAGATTTAAGAAATAAAGGAATCACTGGAAAAGAGGCGGAAAAAGTACTGGAACAAATTGGCATCTCTGTTTCTCGCTCAACTATTCCCAACGACTCTAACCCGCCCCTAAATCCGTCTGGGCTACGGCTAGGAACAGCGGCAGTCACCACTAGAGGGATGAAGGAGAAAGAAATGCTACTAATCGCTCAATATATTGACGAGGCGTTGCTAAACAAAGATGACTTAGATAAGTTAGCAACGCTACGCTATTTAGTAAAAGAGATTTGTCAAAATTTTAAATTACCCACCACTTAATTTAAATAATATGGTAGAAAAAATTGCTGGCAAAAAAATTGCCGAACGAGTTAAAGATGAGATTGCTTTAAATATCTATAAACTAAAAGGTGACCGACCTAGTTTAGCAGTTATTTTAGTTGGCGATAGAGAGGACTCGCAACTTTATGTCGGAATTAAAGAGAGAGAGGCGGTTAAGGTGGGGATAGATACTCACCTTTATAGACTAGCCCAAACCACTACAGAAGCGGAGTTAATTGAAATAATAGAATTTTTAAATCAAGACGACAAGGTAGATGGTATTTTAATTCAGCTACCCCTTCCTGACCACCTAGATACTGATAAAATTATTAGCAAACTAAATCCAGAAAAAGATGTTGATGGCTTTCACCCGCATTGCCCTAACTATCTTAGTTCGCCAGTAGTGCAGGCGGTTAAGGCTAGTCTGGCCGAGATTAACTTAGATTGTTTTAATAAAACGGCCTGCTTGTTCTGTAATTCCGAAGCCTTCGGCAGAACCATGAAAACCTCTTTAATCAAGCAAGGCTTAACTATAGTTCCTGAGGACCAGTCAGAAAAGGCTGATATTTTAATTAGCGCCCTAGGAGTGCCGGAGTCAGTAACGGGGAAAGTAATAAAAGCGGGGGCAGTTTTGATAGATATTGGCACCACCAAGGTTGAGGGGGTAGTTAAGGGAGATATTAATTTTGAGTCAGTAAAAGATAAGGCCGCTTATTTAACTCCAGTTCCTGGAGGAATAGGGCCAATGACTATTGCCTTTTTGTTCAAAAATGTTTGGGAGATATTTAAACGAAAAAACAAACTAAGTTAATGATTGCTAAGCAAAAACAACAATTAAAAGAATTACTTAAGATCCATTTCCATTATGGGTCTTTTCGTCCAGGGCAAGAGTTAGCGATGGATAGTATTTTACAGGGGAAAAACACCTTAGTAGTTCTTCCAACCGGAGGGGGTAAGTCTTTAATTTATCAGCTGCCGGCCTTGGTGCTAGAAGGAGTGGCGATTGTTATCTCTCCACTAATTGCTCTAATGAAGGATCAGGTTGACTCTTTAGAGGCGGTAGGTATCCCTGCTACTTTTATTAACTCCTCTATTTCTAGCACGGAAGCAAGCAGAAGGTTAGAAAGTTTAAAAAAGGGAGAGTATAAGATTATTTATATTGCTCCAGAAAGATTTTACAACCAGCAATTTGTTAATGACCTTAAGAAAATAAAAGTTTCCCTATTTGCGGTAGATGAGGCGCACTGCGTTAGTCAGTGGGGGCATGATTTTCGTCCCAGTTATTTACGATTAAAAGAGGCTATAAAACTAGTAGGTTCACCGGTTGTGGTAGCTTTAACGGCGACGGCCACTCCGGAGGTGCGTGAGGATATTATCAAACAATTAGGCTTAATAGAACCAACAGTAGTGATTACTGGCTTTTCTCGGCCTAATTTACAGTTTGCAGTTATTCCCGCCAATGGCTTGCAAAAGATAAATAACATTGCTGACTTTTTAGCCACTAATCCAGAAATTGGCTCAGGAATTATTTATGTCGGAACACGTAATAAGGCAGACGAGTTAGTTGAGGTTTTAACTGAACAAGGAGTTAAGGCAGTTGTTTATCACGCTGGTCTAGATGCGGAGAGCAGGGACTGGGTGCAAAAAAGCTTTATGGACGGAGAGGCTCAGGTGGTAGTGGCCACTAATGCCTTTGGCTTAGGAATTAATAAAAAAGATGTTCGTTTTGTTATTCATCATGACCTTCCTGGAACAATTGAAGCCTATTATCAAGAAGCGGGCCGAGCAGGCCGAGACGGCTTGCCAAGCTTTTGCTTATTATTTTACCACCAACAAGACAGGTATCTAAGGGAGTTCTTTATTAAAGGCGATAACCCAGAGCCACAAATTATTGCCGAGGTCTATGATTATTTGATAAATAAAGTTAGCTTGGAAATAGACACCGAGTCCTCAATATTAGTTACCTATGCTGAAATTGCACAAAGTTTATCTGAAAATATCCCCGAGATGACAATTGGAACAGCACTAAAAATTTTAGAAAGAGAGGGCTATATTTCTCGGCCTAAAGAAAAGACTAGTCATGCTTATCTTAAAATAAAGAAAGATTGGGCTGAGTTAATGAGCTCAATTAGTCCTCGGGCCAAGGTACAGCAAGAGATAGCCGAGAAGTTAGAGGAAAAGTATTTAGCCAAACTACAAGCAGGCTGGGAATTTAATGCGGAAGAGGTAGCGGTAGTATTAAAGGTAAAAAAAGAATCATTATTACGAGTGATTAAGAAATTTGCCGAGCAGGAATTGTTAGATTATCGGCCTCCGTTTAGAGGAACCGAGATTAGGGTTTTGCGAATAGTGGAACCGGGTGATCTAGATTTAGATTTTAAAGCTTTAAAACTTAAAGCTAATCGAGCCTATGAAAAACTTGATGAGATGGAGGGCTATGTTCATACCTTAAGCTGTCGTCAGGAATACATTCTTAAGTATTTTGGTGATTTAGATTTTAAGCTTTGTGGGCAATGTGATACTTGCTTAAAGTTAGCCGCTAATCGGCGTCAAGGAAAAAAAGACTACCGAGACAGGGAATATTTAAGTTATTAGTTGTTATAAGGATTTAAAATTGTTAATTGCTTTTCTTATTTTATCAATAAATACCTCAACTCCAAATTCTTGAGCTCTAGCTAGGCAATTAGCTTGATACTTTAATGGCTGAATGTTTAAATCGTCAGTCATTTTTTGTATCTCAATAGCTAATTTTTCAGGAGTTATTTCCGTAATTAGTACGCCAGTCTTTTTGGTGACACTTTCTTGGTAGCCCCCTTCGTTGGGGGCAATGACTGGCTTACCAGCGGCCATGGCTTCAAGCACAGTCATACCAAAGTCCTCATTTTCAGCGGTAGTGATAAAGCCTTTGCAGCCAGCATACAATTCAGCTAATTTTTGACTATCGGCCCAGTGAATAATCTCTACATTGGGAGGCTTAATTTTTTCCAAATAGGCTTTATAGCCCTCAAACTGTTTAACGCCCGGCTCATAACTGCCAACAATTATTAATTTCTCTTTTGGTAAACTGCTAAATGCTTTAAGTTGCAAATCAATACGCTTATGAGTGATTAAACGATTAACGGATAGCCAGTAATTATTTGTCTCTAGTTTTGGGTAGTGATTAGCTTTAATTGGCGGATAGATTATTTCGGCGACTTGGTTATAATATTTTTTAATTCGGTTTTGGGTATTCTGAGAATTGCAAATCCAAATATCTACGTGCTTAGCATATTTTAAAGTTAAGCGACGATTGAAGGCTACCCACTTGTCATAAGGTGATATTTTCCAGCGACTTAAAACATTCTTTTTTATAAAATCCTTAAATTCCCAGAGTTCATTTAGGGGGCTATGAGCATACCATAAGTTAGGATGATTATTAACCGCTCCAGACATGGCCCAGTCACCAGCGATAATAAAGAAATCATATTGGCCAGATAGCTTAAGGCGACGAAATTTCCAGAAAGCCAACTGTTGCCTAAACGGAGCCATTTTGGGAATGCGTCCTAGGCTTTTAATGCGAGGCAAGACTTCAGCAAAGCCCATCGCCTTAATACTACTAGGCCTGATATTGGTAGTATAAATATCCGCATTAAGCTCTTGAGCTAAAGTTAAGGTAACAATTTCAGCGCCGCCAATATTATCTAAATAATTATGAAAGATAGCAATTCTCATCGGTTTTTTATTCCTAAAATACTAAACATAAAGGCCGAAAAAATAGTCTGTAAGCCAACCACCATCAAGCTAAGCATTAAGATGGACTCTTTCTCTTTAGACAAAGAGTCTAGGCCTGAAGCTAGCCAGTGATAAAAAATGGTGGAATAAAAGACTAGACCAATAATGGTAATTATTACCCCTAGTAATAATACTCGGGTAATTGTAATTTGTTTGAACATTTTTTCAATTAACTGATGAGAATCCCCTAAGTGAGTGATGGCATAAACTTTAGAAAATCCTCCAAAAATCATTAATTGGTAGCCTAAAATAATCATCAGAGAAAATAAAAACATGGGGTGAAAATATAATTGAATTCCAAAAATAATGGGCGTGTGGAAATAGAAAATAATATTTAATATTAAGCCTAGAGAAAAAATAATTGCTCCAGGAATGAAAAATAAAATCAGTGGTGAGTAAAGAAGGATAAAACGAAGGTGGCGCCAACCATCAGTAAAAGATTGCAGCTTTGAGTCGCCTAGGCGCTCGCGGTATTTTATAGGAATCTCAGTGATTGCTAGATTTTCTTTAGCTGCTCTAATAATCATTTCTGAGGCAAACTCCATTCCCCCAGTATATAGTTTTAAATTTTTTAGAACATCAGCCCGTAAAGCCCGAGCGCCGCAATGAATATCTTTTATTTTTATATTAAAAAATTTTCTAACTAAGCCTGACAAGAGGGGATTTCCCAGGTAGCGGTGCAGCCAAGGCATTTCTTTTTGAGAGATTTGGTGAGAGAAACGATTGCCAACTACCAAGTCTGCCCCAGATTCTAGCTCCCGGATAAATCTAGGTAGGTCATGAAAATTATAACTACCATCTGCATCAGCCATAAAAATATATTCTCCCCTAGCTTCGTCCAGACCTCGTAAATAAGCGTGTCCATAACCTTCACGACTTTCCTGAACTAACCTTAATTCAGGAAGGGTTGATTGCCAATCTCTAACTACTTCAGCACTGCGATCGGTAGAGTTGTTATCAACTACAATAATTTCCGCTAATAATTGATGGTCATTAATAACTTGCTTTATTTCTGATAAGCAAAAGGCAACTCCAGCCTCTTCATTGCGACAAGGTAAGATAATGCTAATTAGTTTTTTATTATTCATGTGGCTCAAATTTATATAAATAAATATTCTCTGAACTTTTTCCTAAGGAGGCAAAGTTTTGGCAAGCAAAGAAGGGGGAATAGACATAGTCTATTTTATACTGGAGAGCTAAATTTATCTTTTCTTCACAAGAAGCTAGAAAGAAATGCTCAAAGTCTAGGTAATTATTGGTAAAAAATGAAGGCTTGCTTTGCAGGGGATAGTTTGTGGTAAGCGCTCCAATTGCTAGCCCTTTCCAAGGAGGGGCAATAAATCTTTGTTGATCAAGGCTAGAAAATAGGTTCAGGTCAGAAGGGTTAAGATAGATAGTGGCTGGAGGATTAGGAGTCATTTTTTGACCATTAGCCATCGTTAAATAAAACTTATCCCAAACATTAAAGTTAGTATAGAAAACCGATAATAGTGTAAATAGACCTAAACAGGCAATGATTAATAAATGTTCAGGCCAGCGCTGATAGTTTATTAAAGCTAGCAGTTTATCAAGAGTAAAGCCAGAAATAATAACTAGGAGTAGGGAAACAATGATAACTACACGCTCTGGACTAATAATTAACACCTGTCCAGAATAGCTATAATATGACCATAGGACTAGTCCTCCAACTAGAGGAAGCCAAAGGGTAAGTAAGTTTTTTCTCAAAGCCCCCTTGATTCCTAAAACGATAGCTAATAAAGAGGCAATCGGCACTACTCGCCAAATTGGATAAGAAACTATCCCGGGGTCTAAGTATTCTCGCCAAATAGAGTTTCTTAAAAAGTTAATCATCTCAGAAAGAGATAGATTTTGAAAATAGAAAATCAACCAAGTGGCTAAGAGGCTAGCGATCAAAAAGGAGGCACTAAATAGGATTGTTGGCCAAGAGATTTTTTTATTGATAATAAAATAAGCTAAGGCACTAAGAGCAACAAAAACAATTAAAGGAGGATACATTAAAATTGTTAAAAAAGAAAATAGAATAAATAAGTCTACTCTTTTTAAACTTAGTGACGAAAGGGCGGGGATAAAAAATAATAAACCACCACTAAAAGGGAGCAGGGTCCATAGTCCGGGCAGATTGCCACTATTAGCGATAAAAGGAAGGCTAAGAGTAGCAATTAGGGCGGGCAGTAAATTCACCTTATTAATCCGTAAAAAAATAAAAGAATTAAGGCAAATTAAAGTGCTAAAAATAATTAATAAAATAGAGTAGCTATTTGATATAGGCAAGTTAAATAGTAGGGTTAGTTCAGCTAATAAGGAAAAGAAAATTAAAAGAGGGTTCTGATAATGAGAGTAATCATTCCCAGGCGCTAGAGGGTTGCCACTAATTAGGGACTGGGTATCAATGGTTTTTTTAACAATTGCGGTGCCAACCCACTCATCAGAAAAGTAGGGATAGGGCATTTTTTTGTTAATCACCAATTGTTGTCCAGTGATAGTGGAAATAGTTCCAGTGTAATTGTAATGAACTGACCAAAACTCAAAAGCAATAATCAAAAAAGCTAGTGAGACTAAAACTAATAAAGGATTTAAAATCTTTTTATAACTTAGTCTTTTTCTATTAACTAATAGTAGTATTAGGGTTAAAGCAATTAAAACGCTATGTCCGAGAAAAATGGTTAGCCAGGAAAAAGAGCCAGTTAGCTGGCTTAACAGAGCTAAGGAAATTTGATATAAAAAAGATAAGCCTAAAATGCTTAAAAAACCCAAGTAATGATTTTTAAAAATAAAAATCAAAGAAAAGGGAGCTAAAAACAAAACTATTCCAAGCAAAGAGATAGGCATGAGAAAAGATAATTTATATAATTATCATAGTGTTTTTTGGCTAAACTTTCAAGAGCTTGACACCGGGTAGGGGTATAGGGCATAATGAGAATTGTTTTAAAATATATCTATGAAAAACCGAGAACGAAGAATTAATATAATTATTGGACAGTTAGAGGGAGTGAAAAAAAGATTGGTTAGTGAAGACTTTGATTGTCTAGAGCTAATTAATCAGCTAAAGGCAGTTAGGTCAGGAGTTGGCTCTTTAATGGAAGAAATGGTTAGTTATGAATTAGATGATTGCTTGGCTAAGAACAAGACAGAGAGACGAACGGAGTTAAGAAAATTTATTAAAGAAATAATAAAAAATTAATTAAATAATTTTATGTCAAAAGTAAAAGATATTAATAAGAGTGAGTTTTCTGCTGAAGTGCTAAACAGTGACTTACCAGTCCTGGTAGACTTCTGGGCCCCTTGGTGTATGCCCTGCCGAATGATGGCCCCAATTTTAGATGACCTAGCTGAAGACTTAGAGGGGAAAATAAAGGTAATGAAGGTTAATACTGAGGAGGGAGAAAACCAGGCCCTAGCCATAGAGTATCAAATTCAAAGCATTCCTAATTTAAAATTGTTTAAGGATGGCAAGGTAATCGGAGAGTTTATTGGCCTTAGAGACAAAGATAGTCTTAAGGGGGAGATAGAAAATATTTTATAATATTAGCAGTCAGTTTTAAAAAAAACAAAAAGCCTCGGAATTAATCCGAGGCTTTTGATTTAAACTCGTTTAATCAGAGCAAGTTTTATTCGCAGGAAACATCAATTGGCATCGCGGCGCCAACGTTGTAGCCAAAGCCAGCGGAGGGGCTAGCGTTGGACAAGATGGTGGCACACTCCTCAGGAGCCTCATTAAAGGCGCTGCAAATAGTGGCTAATAGAGATGCTGAGTCGCGACTAGTCTGAATGGATTGTCCATTGATAACTAAAGTAGGCGATCCACTAACTCCATAAAGGGCATTGTCTTCAGCATAAATATCAAAGCTTGGATAGTTTCCTTGGAAACCTATCTTATTGCGGAAATTATCCATAATTTGGTATTCTTGATCAGTTTGATTGTAGCAGGTTGCTAGGGCAGTAGCATTAACCTTAGCTTCGGCGACACAACCATCATGGTCACCGTCAGCTAAGAAGCAAGCGAGGTAGTCTAGATACTTATCGCCCTGTTCCTCCTTAATGCAATGCTGATTGATTTGTTCTACTAACTCCACTTCTCCGTGCATAGCATAGGAGGTGAACTTAATTTCAAAATCTATTTTGTCGCCCAAAGTTTCTACAACTGGCAAGATTCCTTTTTCCATTTGGGTGCCGTAAGGGCAATGACTCATAACAAATAATTCAACCGAAGGTCGGTCAGATTTGTTAGAAACCATAGCAACGGGCTGAGAACTACCTCCTTCAAGGTCATAAAAATCAGAATAAATTTCACTAATATCAAAAGCTTGAGGGAAGAAGAGACGGCCATCTTTAGTAAGATAGGACTCAACAACCTCGGTGGTAATATCAACACTCATTTTGTATAGACCATATTCACTAACAATTTCTTTAACTCGGGCACGGCCGTCGTCTATCAAGAAAGTGTTAATAAAGTCTTCAGTCTGGGCAATTGCTTCAGACTTGCTAAGAGTCTTGCCAGGCTTAAGAGCGACTAGATTGCCGCTAGTAGTCTCGCCCTTGTTGCCAGAGCTGTTAATAGATAGGGCAATAATAATGCCCAAAACGGCCACAACCGCCACAGCAATTAAGAGAGTTGAAATGCTGGTCTTCTGGTTGAGAACAGATTTGATCTTACTCATATAGTTATTTTATTAGTTTTTAACATTTCTCCTATTATACTAAATTTTTAAATAATGGTCAAAGGGTTCGGGCTACTTTTTATTTCAAAGTAGCTAGCAGCTCAGTAAGCTGAGGAGGTAGGTCAAGATTAAAGGTCTTTTCTTGTCCAGTTAAAGTAAGAAAACTCAGGGTGTCAGCAACTAAAAATATTCTCCCTAGATTTATTTTTTTATTTCTTAATTTAGATTTTTTATTAAAATAAAGGTCATCACCAACCAGGGGGTGGCCTAGAGCCAGAAAATGAACCCGAATTTGATGGGTTCGGCCAGTTTTTATTTTAACTCGCACTAAAGAGTGGTTGATAAAGTTTTGCAAAACTTGATATTCAGTAATTGCTTCACGAGCCTTAAAAATTCCCTCTAGATTACCCTGGTCTCTATTTTTTGGTTGAGGGCGGTGCACAAGGTCAATAACTCCTAGGGGCATGGCGGCCATTTTATAACCACGGCTGGAGCGTTTAATAGGAAAGGTGATAACTCCTGACTTCTGAGAGGGATTGCCATGAACCAGGGCTAAGTATTCTTTATTGACTTTACGGTCTTTAAATTGTTTTTTTAAGTCAGTAAAACTAACTTGAGTTTTGGCAATAACCATTAGGCCGCTAACTTCTTTATCTAAGCGCTGCACGAGGCCAGGTCGGAGAGGATCATCCCCCACAGCTTTAATATCAGGATAATGAAGTAAGAGCCAGTCACTTAAAGTGGCCTCTTCTATTCCTGGTCCTCCATGAACAATTAGTCCAGCGGGCTTATCAATTACCAAATAGTGATCGTCTTCAAAAATTATTTTAATTTCAGGTAAGTTGGTCATAAGAATAAAAATTAAGTGAATAAATAAAACTACAACTTATCAGTCCGGTAAGTTGGGGTCGTTTCTTTTATAGATTTAGCAAAGATCGCTCTTAAGTCTTGCGAGCTAAAGCCTTTAAATAAAAATAAAAAGATGAAATAAGTTAGGCTAGCCACAGTCAAGATTAGAAACAAGCTCCCGAGAGAGTAGAAGCTGGCTGGAGGAAAAATAAAGAGAAGGGCTCCCATTAGTAGCCCGGCTAGCAAAGACTTTCCGAGAGTTTTTAGATTTGGTAAAAAGTGACTATATTTAAAAACACAATAAACTGAGAAGAACATCATTAACACCTCACTATAGACCGCAACAGCTGCCGCTCCCAGGTAGGAATATTTAGAAATAAGCAGGAAGTAGGCGAGTAGGGAGCTAAAGCCAGTGAAGGCATAAAAACCAATTAGCTTCTTTTGTTTGTTTAAGGCAACCACAGCGTGAGTTAAAATAGTACTAATGAAGGTGGCGGCCACCGAGAAGATTAGGATCTTTAAAATAATTCCCGCTGGCCTAAAGTCAGTGCCAGCCACAAGGGTCATAATGGGGGTAGCGAGAAATTGGGCGCCAATTAAAAGAGGCACAGCCAAGATAATCATTAGGTCTAGAGATTTCTGCAGAACCTTAAAGAAGGTGGCTTGATTTTTTTGCAGCCAAGCACTAGTTAAAATAGGCAGGACTAAGCCAGCAAACATAAAAGGTAGAGTGGCTAAGACATCAATAATACGATAGGCAGCCCCGTAAAGACCAACGGCTTCTGGCTCCTTAAAGATAGATAGTAGCAAGATGTCAGAGCGTAGGTAGATTAAATTAAGAATAATAGTAAGGGCTAGGGGCCAAGCACGGTGAATAATGGTTTTCCAGAGAGAAAAGTCGTAGGCAAAGCGAATGGTAGCAAATTTAATAGCGAGTAAGAAGTGAAGCAAAAAGCTAATTAAGCCAGAGGCAAGGGTTGCTAACAAGATGCCCACTAATCCGCCGCCAACTAATTCACTGATAATAATTCCGACTAATAAGGCTACCCGACTAAGCACCTCAGCTAAGGTGGCTCGCCCCATGCTAAGTTTCTTTTGAAAAAGACCAATTAAGACCTGATTAAGGGCGGGAAAAACAAAGGCTAAGGCGGTGATTAGCACTCCCAATCTAACTAGCTGACTATAAGGAAAGAAATAAACTACTATTGGCGCTAAACCAATTAGAAGTAGGGCGGAGACTAGGCGAAGACTGAATAGATTGCTTAAAATCTTTTCTTCTTCTTGCCTGCTCTTAGTTCCGCTAATCATTTGTACAGTGACTAGAGTTAGACCAAAGTCAGCGATCACTGCAAAAAAAGTTAAAAAAGTATTAATAGTAGTATAGTCACCAAAGCCAGCTTGACCTAAATAGCGGGTCATTAGGGCCAAAGAAAAAATGCCCAGAATTGTAGAAACAATTTTGCCGATAATTTGCACTAGGGTGTTTTGGGCGACTTTTTTAGCGAGACTCATTTTTCCTTGTCTTTTTTACGCTTATTTAATATAATAAGAATAGGATTTTGCACAAAAGGGTTAACGCTAATAAATCCTATTTATAACTAAAGAAATTATAGCACATTTATGTCACTTACAAGAAAGAAAGCTTTATCATTTTGCAGTTTGCTATCCTTAACCTTGGTTATTGTCGTTGGCTATAGCCTGATTCCCAGTCTAGCCTTGGCTGATGAGACATTATTTAGTCAACAAGAGGGAATGAAGGAGTTGGGAAAATTATTTCCTAGTGGATCAGGTGAGCCGGATATAAGAATAACGATAGTACAAATAATTAGGGTGGCGATCGGGATGATTGGGGCAATATTTTTAGCCTTAATGGTGTTTGCCGGATTTCAATACATGACCTCCGCTGGCAATGAGGAAAAGACTAAAAAGTCTTTAGGTTTAATCAAAAACGCAGTGATCGGCCTAATTATTGTTATGGCCTCTTGGATCATCACTAGTGCGATGATAAGATATATTTTCCTAGCAGTAAATAACCAAAGGCAACTTTAGTAATACAAAGGAAAAGAATGATTTAATTTTGACAAAATATATTAATCTGTTATAATAAAAATACTAAGCTAGTTGTTTCCTACAATTAGCTTTTCTCTTAATTAAACGCCAGTTAGGCGATTTAGTGTAAAAATATATGTCAGATATTAATACAGCCATTAGGCTTTTATGTGAAGAAAAGAATTTGGACTATGACTCAGTTATTTCAGCAATAGAATTAGCCTTGGCGGCCGCTTATCGCAAAGACTACGGAGAACGTAATCAAAATATTAGAGTTAAGTTTAACCCTGAAGATGGCTCATCACAGGTTTTTGACGTTAAAATGGTGGTTGATAACTTGCCCGCTGAAGAGGAGGCGGAGATGTTAAAAAATTTATATAATCCTGAGCCAAGGAAGATGAAAAAAGAGGAGTACAGTGAGGAAACCAAGAGCTTCCATGAGGTAGAAGAAGAGTCAGAGGAGGAAGAGAAGAAAAAGTTTAATCCCCGGACTGATATTCAAATAAAGGAAGCGATGATTTTAAAGCACGGTGCTCAAATTGGCGATGAGATAGTAACTGACTTACCTATTCCTGAAAGCTACGGACGAATGGCCGCTCAAACGGCTAAGCAGGTAATTATTCAAAAACTAAGAGAGATGGAGCGAGATATGGTTTTTGATGAGTTTAAGGATAAGGAGCAAGAGGTAGTTTCAGGGGTGATTCAAAGACAGGAGGGGAGATTTGTTTTTGTAGACTTAGGCAAGGCGGTGGGAATTATTCCAGTAGAAGAACAAATTTACAGCGAGCCTTATGTGCCTGGCAATAGGATTAAAGTATTTATTAAAGAAGTGCGAGAAGGACATCGGGGTCCAGAGATAATTCTTTCTCGTCGGAGTGAAGAAATTTTAAAGAAAGTGTTTTATCTAGAGATCCCGGAAATAGCTAATGGCTTAGTGGAGATTAAGGCAGTGGCCCGAGAAGCGGGCTCAAGGTCTAAGGTGGCAATTTGGACTGAGGCAGAAAATGTTGATCCAGTTGGTTCTTGTGTTGGACAGCGAGGTAGTCGCATCCAGACTATTATCAGTGAGCTAAATGGGGAGAAGATAGATATTATTGAATACGATGAGGAACCAGTTAGATTTATTGCCAACTCCTTAGCTCCAGCTAAAGTGGTTTCTATAGAATTAGATGAAGAGGAGCATAAAGCAATTGTCAAAGTTGATTCAGATAAATTATCTTTAGCAATTGGTAAAAATGGTCAAAATGTTCGTTTGGCAGCCCGGTTAACTGGTTGGAAAATAGATATTATTGAAGAAACTGATAGTGGTGAAGAAAAGAAGGTGGTGGCCAGTGATGGAGAGAGTACCGAAATGACAACTGAGGACTCGGTAGAAACAGTAAGCGAAGAAGAGAAGTTAGAGGTCGGTAAAGAGATTGATGCAAAAGAGCAAGAAGAAGCAGAAGAGGTTGAAAAATAATTTTTAAATTACAAATAATTAAGTCATAAAATATAAATCTATGATGATAACTCTATTTATTTTAGGAGGAGCTTTGCTGGCGCTAGTTTATGGTGGACTGGCAATTTCAGCAATCTTAAGACTACCAAGTGGTAATGATAAGATGAAAGAAATAGCGCAAGCTATTCAAGCGGGAGCCAAGGCTTTTCTAAATCGCCAATATCGATCAGTGGCCATTGTTGCGGTGGTCCTCTTTTTAGTAATTGGCTTTATCCCCGCTCTAGGTTGGAAAACAGCTCTAGCCTTTATTATCGGAGCGTTTCTATCAGCCCTCACTGGCTATATCGGAATGTTTGTTAGCGTGAGAGCTAATGTTAGAACTACTGAAGCGGCCCGAGGTGGACTTAAGAAAGCAATGAAGGTTGCGGTAAGGGGTGGTAGCGTCACTGGCATGTTGGTGGTTGGCTTAGCGTTAGCAGGAACAGCCGGTTTTTACCTAATCACCAAAGACCTTCAGGCCTTAATTGGCTTTGCCTTTGGAGGCTCATTAATCTCTATTTTCGCTCGACTAGGAGGGGGTATTTATACTAAAGCCGCTGATGTGGGGGCGGACTTAGTTGGCAAGGTGGAAGCCTCTATTCCTGAAGATGACCCTCGTAATCCAGCGGTTATTGCTGATAATGTTGGTGATAATGTTGGCGATTGTGCGGGAATGGCCGCCGACCTATTTGAAACTTATGCTGTAACCCTAATTGCCGCCATGGTACTAGGCTCTTTAGAATTTGTAGGTAATCATAATATTTTATTATACCCCCTAGCTTTGGGAGGAATTTCAATTATCGGTTCAATTATTGGTATCTTCTTTATTAGATTAGGCAAGAAAAATAATATTATGCGCGCCTTATACAAGGGCTTGATTGCTTCGGGAGTAATTGCCGCCATTACTTTTTATCCTTTAACCAAATACTTAATAGCTGGAGAGGGAGTAGCGGAAGGCCTAAGTTTAAGGGTATATTTAGCCGCATTGATTGGCTTGGTGGTAACTGGACTCTTAGTTATTATTACTGAATACTATACCTCTACAGCCTATAAGCCCGTGCAAGGAATTGCTGAGGCCTCTAAAACTGGTCACGGCACAAATGTGATAGCTGGTTTAGCGGTCTCAATGAAATCAACTGCGCTACCAATTCTCGTTATTGGCGCAGCGATCTTAGGGGCATTTTCTTTAGCCGGTCTATATGGAATAGCAATTGCAGCAATGGCGATGCTATCTATGGCCGGCATTATTGTCACCATTGATGCTTATGGACCAATTACTGACAATGCTGGCGGTATTGCTGAGATGGCGGAGTTGGGAGAGGACGTGAGAAATATTACTGACCCCTTAGATGCGGTTGGCAATACCACTAAGGCCGTGACTAAGGGCTATGCCATTGGTTCAGCCGCCCTAGCTGCTCTAGTGCTCTTTGCGGATTTTACTCATAAAATAGGGGGAGGAGAAAGTGCTAAATTTTTAATTGATAACCCTTACGTTTTAGTGGGACTATTTATCGGTGGCGCCCTGCCATATATCTTTGGAGCAATGTCAATGCAGGCTGTTGGTAAAGCGGCGGGTTCAGTAGTTGAAGATGTTCGCAATCAATTTAAGGAAAAAACCGGCATTATGACTGGAGAAGAAAAGCCAGACTATGGCCGAACAGTAGATATTGTTACTAAAGCGGCTATTAAAGAGATGATTATTCCAGCCCTAATTCCAGTGGTAATTCCAATTATTATTGGCTTTGGCTTTAATCTTATTAAAGCGGGAGCAGGCATTGAGGCTCTAGGAGGACTTTTGGTCGGTTCAATTATTACCGGAATCTTCGTCGCTATTTCCATGACCTCTGGGGGAGGAGCTTGGGATAATGCTAAAAAGTATATTGAATTAGGCTTCTTTGGTGGTAAGGGCTCAGAGGCTCATAAGGCCGCCGTTACTGGCGATACGGTTGGTGATCCTTATAAGGATACCGCTGGGCCAGCGATTAACCCTATGATTAAGGTCTTAAATATAGTTGCCCTGCTAATCGTCGGCCTACTGCTCTAAAAACAATTTAAGTTAGTTAAAACAAAATGCTCCCTAAATAATTAAGGGAGCATTTTTGTAAGCATTGATTATAATTTTTTGCTAAAAATAATTAAGATTTGGGTTAGAATTTCACAAAACCCTTGACTTCTTATTGTAAATATGGCAGAATAGGACATTAAAAATAAATAGTATATTAACAACTAAATAAAATAAAAAAAATGATAAACATTTTAGTTGACTCAAGACACCCGGAGCTAGTCATCCCGGCCACGGTATTTATATACCAAAATAGGGGAAAATATAGAGATGAACAATTCTCTATCATCCCCGTTCAAGCCTCTGACCTTGATACCGACTTTTTAAAAGTCTATCAAGGGTTAGATAGAGAATTAACTGACCTAGCCGGAGGCCAGCCCTTTTCCCAAAGCCGAGGAGGTGAAAATAAGTTTATCATTTTCGGGATTTATCCCGAGAACAAGAAGGAGGAGCAAAAAATAGCTTACTTCTTTGATAAACATTCCGATAATATAGTTTTATGGCTAGACAATCATCCCTGGCCAGGAAACTTATTAAGATTTTTAACCTCACAAAATCCTGAGGTTAAAGTGGACAACACTAAAACCATTCTGGAGCTATATGCTCAGGTGAGTGGAATTGAAGATGAAATGAGCGATGAGTGGCTCGAGATTGAGGAGGCTCTAAAGTATAAAAACATTAACCAGCCCCTGGCAGGCAGGTTTCTTAAAAATTTTAGGATTTTTGAAGAATACTTAAGCGATAGCTTAAGTGCTAGGACGGAACTGTTTCTCTTAAGCAATTCTATTGCTATAGAATTGCTGTCCGGAGAAGAGAACCTAGGCTTAACCGAGGGAGAGAATATGTATGAAAGAGAGCTAAAGCCTCAGTATAACTTCTCTGAGAAATTTAGCGACTCCTTGCCAATATTGTCCGAGGCAAAAAAAGCCGGGAGGTCCATTGGATTTCTCTGGCTGGACAATCCTCCGGCCTACCTTGATGCCCAAGAGGCAATTGATCAGGGACTAAAAAGGTTCCCTTGGCTCTGCGTCCTTGGGTTTAAAATTAATAATACGAACCACATTTGGTTTGGCTCCAAAGTAGTTCCCTTGATTAGAGGGAGCGCTAGAGGAGCTAGCGTAAGAAATGTGGAAAAGTTTTTGAGAGTAATCCAGTTGGATATTCTCAAGATGAAATAAAAATAAAAGCGGTTTTAAAGCCGCTTTTTTCTTTACTATAAACAATACTTAACTTGATTTTTCTTAGTAATGATAATATACTGAGAATGCTAATAAAATTAATTAATGAACTTAAACTCACTTAAGACGAGTTAGTTTTTCTTAATAAAATTACCTATGAAAATAGAAAAAAAGGATTTAGAAAAATCACAACTGGAAATAACGGTAGAGCTTAGCGCCGATGAATTTGCTCCATATGTAGATAAGGGGGCAAAAAAGCTAGCCGCAGAAGTTAAAATAGAAGGGTTTAGACCAGGAAAGGCGCCTCTAGAAGTGCTCAAGCAAAAAGTGGGAGAAATGGCCATTTTAGAAGAGGCGGCTAATATAGCAGTTAGAAAAACTCTAGATGAAGCCATTAAAAAGGGCGGAGAAGAGCAACAAGCAGTTGGTCAGCCTCAAGTTAATATCACTAAACTAGCCCCTAATAATCCTTTTGAGTATAAAATAACCGTTACTATTTTACCAACGATCATTCTGGGGAAATATAAGGAATTAAAGTTAAAGGTTGAGGAGGCTAAAATAGATGACCAAGAGCTAGATAAGGCTTTGGGTGACCTGCGGGAAATGCGAGCTACTGAAGCGCTAGTAGATCGAGGAGCTCAAGATGGGGATAAGGTAATGGTTGATATAAAAATGCTGCTAGATAAGGTGCCAGTGGAAAATGGAGACTATAAAGACTTAGCAATTTCTATGGGGAAAAACTATTTTGTGACTGGCTTTGATGAGCAGATAAAGGGGGCAAAAAAGGGCGAGGAGAAAAAGTTTGATTTAGTTTTTCCCGAGAGTCACCATCAGAAGAATCTGGCTGGCAAGAATGTTTCTTTTGAGGTAAAAATAAAGGATGTCTATGAGCGAGTTTTACCAGAGCTTAATGATGAATTCGCTAAAGGATTTCAATTAAAAGATCTAGCGGAGCTAAAAACCAATCTAAAAGACAGTTTGTTATTGGAGAAAAAAAGAAATATAGATACAAAAAACGAGTCAATGATGATTGAGAAAATTGTGACAGACACTAAGTTTGGCGAGATTCCAGAAATATTGATTGAAAATGAAAGTCAAAATATGTTGGCGGAGCTAGAGCAGAGTGTGGTGAGGCAGGGAGGAGAATTTGCCGACTATTTAAGTCACCTAAAAAAGACTACTGATGAATTGCGCTTAGAGATGCTTCCTAATGCCGTTAAGCGAGTGAAGTCAGCTTTAGTTATCAGGGAAATTGCCTTGCAGGAAAAGATAGAAGTTAGTCATGAAGATATTCATCAGAAAATTGATGAGCTAGAAAAACAATACCAAGGCAATGAAGAAGTTTTAAAAATGCTTCATGAAGAAGGTTACCACTCTTATCTAAGCAGTATCCTAACTAATGAGAAAGTTTTAGAAAAATTAAAAGCCTGGAATTATGGCGGTGCTAGTCAGCAACAAAAAAGCTAGTTTTGATTATGAGTTGCTCAGTAATTATGAGGCCGGCTTGGTTTTGCTTGGGCATGAGGTCAAGGCTTTAAAGAATGGCCAAGGCAGTCTTAAGGGTGCCTATATTAGTCTAAGGACTAAGGCCGGCAAGTCTGAACTGTATCTAATTAATGCCCAAATTTCTCCCTATAAATATGCTGGCCCTTTGCCTGACTATAATCCTCTTAGAGACCGCAAGCTCTTGTTAAAGCGTCAAGAAATAAATCAATTGGTGGGGAAGAAGGCAGTGGAAGGCTTGACATTAATTCCTTTAAAAATATATACTAAGCATAGTTTTCTTAAACTAGAGTTTGCCCTAGCCCGAGGGAAGAAGAAACATGATAAGCGAGAAGCAATTAAAAGAAGGGATGTAGATAGGCGGCTAAGATCTTTGATAAAACGTTAGAAAAACTAGGGGATGCCAGGCATCGACAGTCGAGTTTTTCTGCTAATATTCTAAACGTGCTTAACTATCACGCTAAACTAGTTAACACAGACAAATGCCAAAACGGCAAGAGCGTTCACTTGGCCAGTTCCAAGTTACGCCCCAGTTATGGCCTAAACAATAAGGCGATAACCATCGAATAATAGCCAGTCTCCATAACTATTAATCGGTGTCATAATCATGGAGATAGAAATTAATTAAGCTTAGTGATTAATTTCAAATCAATTTTAAGCTCGTCATTAGCGCTTTTTGCTTGATTTATGATGCTAATGATTAACCAAATAAGTCAAGCTATTTTAGTAAATGTATTAGTGGAAAGCGATTGGACATGGGTTCAACTCCCATCATCTCCACATTGCCGTGGTGGCGGAATTGGTAGACGCGCTGGACTTAAAATCCAGTTACAGTTTTATGTAGTGCGGGTTCGATTCCCGCCCGCGGCACATAAGCGGGTATCGTATAGTGGCTATTATGCGACCTTGCCAAGGTCGAGAGACGAGTTCGATTCTCGTTACCCGCTCTAGTTAAATAGCACTCCTGGGGGGTGCTATTTTGTTTAGTAAGTTCGGAAATCTATTGGCAAGTGGATAAGATTTGGTATAATTTAAGATGAAAACTTTAGCAGAGATAAAAAATAAATTAATTAAGTAATATGGATAATATAAATTCCTTGTGGACCAGGTTATTAAGGTTTCATAAATTGATAATAGACCAGGCTAAAATAAGGTACGAACAAGAAAATGGTCAAATTTCACCACAAGAATATTTCAAGCTATTAACTAATCACGAACAATTTAATTGGCTCAAACCAATTAATCAAATTTTAACCCAGGTAGACGAGGGAATGGAGACAGTTGGTCATAATCAGGGGAAGCTGAGAAAAGCTTTAAATAGTTTAGAGAACTTAATTTTAGGAAAAGGCAATCAAGAATTCTTTAAAAAGTATCAAGAATACTCAAAGCAAGACCAGGTCTTAGTTAGTTTAGAAAAAGAAATTCTTGCTAGATTAAAAGAATTATTTACTAATTTTGACGATGAGGAATCTTCGGGCTATAATAAAAAGAAGGTTAAATAAACATGGGGGCAATTAAAAAATTTCCAGTCAACCTATTTAAGCGACGATTGGCTAACATAGAAGCATTCAAGGAGGATCCGCTAGGAACGCAAGCGGATAATTTTTTCTATTTAGTCAAAAAGGCTAAGGCGACTACTTATGGCAAGACTTATAGTTTTAAAAAGATTCTTCAAGAGCCAGACTTTGTTAGTGCCTATAAAATGTTTAGAAAGACGGTTCCCTTAGCAACCTATGATGACTTTAAGGTTTGGATTAGACATGCTCGTCAGGGAGAAAAGAATGTTAGTTGGCCAGGGAGAGTAAAAATGTTTTCTAAGTCATCAGGAACAACTAGTGATAAAAGTAAATTCATTCCAGTCACTAAGAGATTTTTAGAAAAATGTCATTATGCGGTTGGGCGAGATGTTTTTGCTTGTTATTTTAAAAACTATCCAGACTCTAAATTGTTCTTTGGTAAGACCTTGAGCTTGGGCGGCTCAATGAGGGAAGATGAGGTTAATAGGGCTAATGTTTGCGGAGACATTTCAGCGATTATTATGAAAAACCTGCCTCTCTGGGCGCAGTTAGTTAGAATTCCTAAAAAAGAAACTGCTCTAATGGAGGAGTGGGAGAGTAAGTTGGCTAGGTTTGTGCTTGAAACTAAGGATGAAAATGTAGTGCTATTAACTGGAGTTCCTTCTTGGGTATTGGTATTTTTAAGAAAACTAGAAGAAGAAACGGGAAAAAAAGTAAAAGAACTTTGGCCCAACTTAGAGCTATTTGTTTATGGAGGAGTCTCTTTACGACCATATGAAAATCAATACCGTGAGCTTTGTGGCCCCAAGATGAGATATTTGGAAACCTATAATTCCGCTGAGGGCTTTTATGGAGTAGGGGATGACCCTAAAAAAGAAGATCTATTGTTGATGCTAGATTACGATATTTTTTATGAGTTTATTCCTCTAGAAATATATGGCCAAGAGAACATGAGGGCTTATCCTTTATCTAAGGTGGAGTTAAACAAAAATTACGCCTTAGTTATTTCTACTAGCGCCGGTCTTTGGCGCTATATTATTGGTGATACGATAAAGTTTACTTCTCTAGAACCGCATCGCTTTATCATTACTGGCCGGACTAGTAGTTATATCAATGTTTTTGGCGAAGAGTTAATGGTAGATAATGCTAACCGAGCGATTGCCGCGGCTAGCAAGAAAACCCAGGCAACTATTTTAGAATATAGTGTGGCCCCTATTTATGCCACTAAAGAAACAGCTGGAGGACATGAATGGCTAATAGAGTTTATTAACGAACCAAAAGATTTAGAGGAATTTGCCGATATTTTAGACCAAGAATTACAACAAACCAATTCTGACTATGAAGCTAAGCGGTATAAAGATATTACCTTAAAAAGATTAAAGTTGGTTAAGGCTAGAACGGGACTATTTAAAGATTGGTTGATTACTAAGAAGAAACTGGGAGGACAAAACAAGATTCCCCGCTTAATGAATGAGCGAGCGCTATTTGAGGAGATGTTGGAGTTAAATAATTCAATAGGGAATTGACAAAAGGCAATCAGTAGTCTATAGTTAATAAGCAAAATTCAATATTCACCTCTTAATAAACTCTCGGAGTGGCTGCCCAATTAACAATGAGGCAAAGGTGGCCGAGAGACTTGATCGTAAGGTCTTGTTTATGGCTCTTTTTTTATTTTAATGAGTCAGTTGAATTTAAAATATATGAAAGAAGAAAATAAAAACTCTGATGAGTTTGCTAAATTATTAGATCAAAACGAGTTAAACATCCCTCAGATAGGAGAGATTGTTAAAGGACGAGTAATTACTGCTTCTAAGGCAGAGGTCATTTTAGATATTAATGGCATCATGATGGGAGTGGTAAGGGGCCCGGAACTATACAATGAAGTAGAGGAATATTCCTCTCTTCAGGCTGGTGATGAAATTGAAGCCATGGTCATTGATGAGGAGAATGAAACGGGCAAGTTAGAGCTTTCCTTTAGACTAGTGGGGCAGGAGAAGACTTGGAATAACTTACGCCAGGCTCATAAAGAAAAGGAAGTGATTAAGGTGAGAGTAGTTGATGCTAATCGGGGCGGACTAATTAGTCGTTATCGTCAGATTGATGGCTTTTTACCCGTGTCTCAATTAGCTCCAGAGAACTATCCTCGTATTTCTGGAGGCGATAAGACTAAGATTTTAGAGAAGTTAAAGTCTTATGTGGGGCAAGAGTTTCAGGTAACAGTTATCACCCTTAATGAAGAGGATAATAAAATTATCTTTAGCGAAAAAGAAGTTTGGAACAGGGAACAGCGACCTATTCTAGATAAGTACCAAGTAGGCACTCAGGTAGAAGGACGAATTACGGCCATTACTAATTTTGGAGTCTTTATCTCCTTTGATGGTGGCGTAGAGGGTTTAATCCATATCTCGGAGTTAGCTTGGCAAAGGATTGATGCTCCTAATGAGATGTATAAGGTGGGAGACAGTATTAAGGCGGAAATTATTTCCCTTGAAGGCTCTAAGGTCTTCTTAAGTGCCAAGCGGCTCATCCCTGATCCGTGGCTAGAGGCTAGTGCTAAATATCAAGTGGGGCAAATTGTTGATGGCACCATTCTAAAAGTTAATCCTTTTGGATTATTTGTTAAATTAGATGAAGAGATTCATGGCCTAGCACACATTAGTCTGTTGAAAGTGGATGCTAAGCAAAAGATTTCTGAACTATATCAAGCCGATGAGGTTAGAAAGTTTGAAATAGTGAGCATTTCTCCAGCAGAGCACCGCTTGGGGTTAAGGCTAGCAGAGGAAGAAAAATCAGAGGAGACAAAGGAGACAAAGAAGAAAGAGATAAAAAAGGAAGAAGTTAAGGAGGTAAAAAAAGAGACCACTCAGGACGAGCCAAATCAAGAAAAAGTTCAAGAAGAGAAGGTAGCTAAACAGAAGAAAAAAGAAGTCCAAAAGCCTATTCAAGAAAAAAAGACAACTACAGTTAAGGATAAGAAAAAAGTAGCTAAAGAAAAATAGCGGGCTCTAAAATACCCACTTAGTCGGGACTAGTCTAATTGATAGTCTTAGGTTAAGGTGGGTATTTTAAAAAAACGGGAAAAAAGTGAGATTGTAAAAAAGTCAAAAATAGCTTATAATAAAGATAATTAAGAAAAAATAATTTCAAGTTAATGAAAAAGTTAATTCAAAATTTTTTAGTTTTTTTCGTTGTTTTTTTGGTAATCGCTACTATTTTTAGTACCTTTTCTGAGGGAAAGTCCAAAACTCAAACTATTGACTTGGGAACCCTGATGACTCAAGTGCAGGATAGTCAAGTTGCTGAGATTATCGTTGATGGTAGCAAATTAAAGATAACGCTTCACGATGGCACTAAAGAGCTGGTTATTAAAGAAGATAACGAATCCCTATCAGCCCTGTTTAGTAATTACCAAATAGAGCCTGATAAAATATTAGCGATCAAGACTTCAGTTAAGGGCACCAGTTCTTGGGAGTATTTCTTGATTAATATTGTCCCCTTCTTATTCCCCTTCTTAATTATTGGTTTCTTTATCTTCTTTATGATGCGGGGGGTGCAGGGAGTGAATTCTCGAGCGATGAATTTTGGTCAATCAGGGGCTAAGGATTTTAAAGTCAGCGAAAAAAATAAAACAACTTTTAAGGATGTGGCGGGAGCTAAGGAGGCTAAAGAAGAGTTGCGGGAAGTAGTAGAATTTTTAAAGTTTCCTAAGAAGTTTCACTCTCTAGGAGCTAAAATTCCTCGGGGAGTACTGCTTTTAGGAGCCCCAGGAACCGGAAAAACCTTGTTAGCTCGCTCCGTGGCTGGTGAAGCCAAGGTACCATTCTTGCACATCTCAGGCTCAGAGTTTGTGGAAATGTTTGTGGGAGTCGGAGCCTCACGAGTTAGGTCCTTATTTGAAAAAGCCAAAAAAAATTCTCCTTGTATCATCTTTATTGACGAAATTGATGCCGTTGGTCGTCGTCGGGGGGCTGGGCTAGGTGGTAGTCATGATGAACGCGAACAAACCCTCAATCAAATTTTAGTAGAAATGGATGGCTTTGAGCCAACGCAAAATATTATTGTCATTGCGGCGACTAATCGTCCCGATGTACTAGACCCTGCCTTGCTACGTCCTGGCCGATTTGATAGACGAGTGATGATAGACTTGCCAGATCTAAGAGACCGAGAAGCTATCTTAAAAGTTCATTCTCGCAAAAAACCGTTAGCTGATAAAACTAATTTAAAAACAATTGCTGAAAGAACCGCCGGTTTCTCTGGGGCTGACTTAGCTAATGTGCTTAATGAAGCTGCTATTTTAGCAGCCCGAGAAGACCAGCAAGAAATTAGTGACCTTCATTTATTTGAAGCAATTGAGAAGGTTTTGATTGGTCCAGAAAGAAAGAGTCGGATTATTAATGATAAGGAGAAAAATATTACGGCTTACCATGAGGCCGGCCATGCAATAGTTTCACACTTTTTACCAGATGCAGATCCAGTTCACAAAGTTTCTATTATTGCCCGAGGTAGTGCTGGTGGCTACACCCTGAAAGCCCCTACTGAAGACCGACACTTACACTCAAAGTCAGAGTTTATCTCAGAGATCGCCGTCTTATTGGCCGGACATTTAGTGGAGAAAGAAATTTTTGGTGAAGTGACTACGGGCGCTTCATCAGACCTGCGCCGAGCGACAGATTTAGCTAGACGACTAGTGACCGACTACGGCATGAGCGATAAATTAGGGCCCAGAACTTTTGGTGATAAGGAGGAAATGATTTTCTTAGGTAGAGAAATTCATGAACAAAGAAATTATAGTGAAAAGCAGGCTGAGTTAATAGATGAGGAAATTAAAAACTTTATTGCCCAAGGAGAAGATTTGGCCAAAAATGTTATCAAAGAATATCGCTCAGAGTTAGAAAAGATAGTAGCAGTACTCTTAGAAAAAGAAACCATTGAAAAGAAAGAATTTGAAGAAATTGTTGGCGCTAAACCAAAAAATATTTAAAATAAATTATAGTTAAGCTAAATAAATAAAAATTATATGGCAAATCCAAAGAAACAAAAATCCCAAGCAGCTACTCGTCGCGGACGATCACACTTGGCCCTTAAGAAAACCTTGCTAGTTAAATGTCCTCAGTGTGGTCAGTTAAGACAGCCACATACGGCCTGTTCTTTCTGCGGCACCTACAAGGGGAGAGAGGTAATAAAGAAAGAGGGGGACAAGAAAACTAAGACTAGTAAGAAGTAGGTCCATATGTCTAACCGGCACTTATCACGAACCATTGCTCTGCAGACTTTATTTGCTTGGGACTTCAATGGGCAACAAGATGAGAATTTGCAGGTATTAATTGCTGATAATTTTTCTAACTTTGCCCCCAATTTTAATGACGGTGGCTTTGTTTCCGATTTAGTTAAGGGAGTCGCTAAAACCTGTCAAGAATTGGATGAAAAAATAGTTAAGTATGCTACCGAGTGGCCTCTGGATCAGATTAGTGCTATAGATAGAAATATTTTACGTCTTGGCATGTATGAACTTATCTATACCGAGGTTCCACCTCGGGTAGTGATTAATGAGGCGATTGAAATAGCAAAAAACTTTGGCGGTGATGCTTCTGGTAAATTCATCAATGGGGTGCTAGGGGCTTTATATAATAATGCTCCAGAAATTCAAAGCCGAGATAATAAAGAGGAGTTAAAGGCGAGTCAGGAGCAGAAACAAAAAATTGACACCAAGGAAGCCCTATCGTAATAATAGGGCTTTTCTTTCTATAATTTTATGGCGAAAATAGAATTAGCTAATTTACAAAAACAACTAGGGGTTAATTTTAATAACCAAGCCCTCCTTAAACAAGCAATCACTCATCGCTCGTATCTTAATGAGCATCCGGAGTTTAAATTGGGACACAATGAGCGCTTAGAGTTTTTAGGGGATGCAGTTTTAGAGATTATTGTTACGGAGTACTTATATCTAAACTATCAAACTACTCCTGAAGGAGAGCTAACTAATTGGCGAGCTGCCCTAGTTAATGCCAAAATGCTTTATGAAATTGCTCAAGAGCTAAACATAGATGAGTACTTATTATTATCCAAGGGAGAGGCTAAGGATAAAAACAAGAAGGCACGACAATTTATCTTAGCCGATGTTATGGAAGCAATTATTGGCGCCATTTATTTAGACCAGGGAATGGAGGTGGCTAAGGTATTTGTCCTAACTAACATTGTCTCTAAGCTTGATGAGGTGCTGGAAAATCAAGCCTACTTAGACCCCAAGTCCCACTTCCAGGAAAAGGCTCAAGAACAAAGAGGGATCACTCCTCACTATGAAATTATTAGCGAAACTGGCTTGGACCATGACAAAACTTTTGTGGTGGGACTGTATTTAAATGACGAGCTGATTACTACTGGAGAAGGTTCTTCTAAGCAAGAGGCGCAAGTAATGGCGGCTACCTTAGGTCTTAAAAAATTAAATTGGTAGAACTATGAAGATAGATAATATTTTTAAAGAAGCCGCTAAGCGACAAGCCTCAGATGTTCATTTAGTTTTTGGTCAACCACCAGTCTTGCGAATAGATGGCAGCCTAGTAGCTGCCCCAGAGTTACTTTCCAATCATCAAACGGTAACTGAAGAAGACCTGCGAGAGGCCCTAGAAACAATGCTGTCAGAAAAAGAAATCAAGCGGCTATATGAGGATAGGGGCTTAGATTTAAGTTATCAGATCGCTGAAAATCGTTTTCGAGTTAACTGTGCCTTTGAGAAAGGGCAAATAATGATTTCCGCCCGAATTATTAAGGACCATGAGCCAACCCTAGAAGAACTAGGTTTTCCTCCCGTAGTAAAGAAATTATTAGATCTGCCCCAGGGCTTTATTCTCTTAACCGGACCAACTGGTTGTGGCAAATCAACTAGTCTAGCGGCGATGATTAATTACTTAAATAATCATTATGCTAAAAATATTATCACCCTAGAAGACCCGATTGAGTATGTATTTAAATCTAAAAAAAGTTTAGTAACTCAAAGACAATTAGGCACGGATGTTTTAAGTTTTGCCTCAGGTCTAAAGCATATCCTCCGTCAAGATCCGAATGTGATTATGTTAGGAGAAATGCGAGACCCGGAAACTATTGCCGCGGCAGTTACTTTGGCGGAAACTGGGCATTTGGTGTTGGCCACCTTACACACCCATAGTGCCGCTCAAACGATAGATAGAATTATTGATAGCTTCCCGCCTCATCAACAGGCCCAAATTAAGTCACAATTATCTTTTGTATTGTCAGCAGTTATCTCTCAACGTCTTCTTTTGAGAAAATCGGGAGGACGAATTGCCGCCCGGGAGATATTGATTAACAATCCTGCGGTAGCTAATCTCATTCGGGAGGGCAAGCTAGCGCAAATAAAAAGCACCATAGAGACTAGTAGTTCCTTAGGAATGATAACTATGGACAGACAAATTAAGGAACTATATCAGGCTGGAGAAATAGAGCGCCAGGAGGCAGAAAAGTATTTAGAAGAAAAGGATTATTTACCTAGTTAAGAATAATTATTTTAAAGATAAAAAAATCGACCAGTTTAAAAATGCTGGTCGGTTTTTTTAGGTATCAGTGACTACTCAGAGAGAGGGGAGGGGATTTTTAGCTCGTAAAGTCTAATATTTTCATCAGTAACTACTCGACCCTCATTTTGAATTAGAAGAGTGAAGTCTGGATCGGTTAGTTTGAAATTGGTTACCACTAAAACGCTATCTGGAACAGGATTAAGTTTGGTGGCATAATTTAGAGCATTCTTTTTCTTTGTTTTTACTGAAGTGCTGTGGCTAAGGAGCCAATCTCGATCCCAGGTTATGAAAGTCACATTTTTATTACTACTAGACAAAAAGATGTCTTTGCCTGGTAGGTATGGAAGCAGGGCAGAAGCAAAGTGGTCAGCAAAAGAAATAATAGGTTTGTCGCTTAAATTATTCTCCTTAATATAATTAGCAACTAGGCGACTATTAGAATAGGGATAACGGTAATTTAAGCATAGTGAGTAAGCTCCATAAATAGCACTAGTTAAAAAAGCAAAGCCAATAATAAAAGAGGCGACCTTAGCTAAGCGCGGGTTGGCTGGTTGTCCATCTCGTCCTAACCACCAGGAAAATAAAAAGAACACAAAAAACATGCCATAGTGGTAATTTAATCCAGTTAGCTTAAAGGTGAAAATAAAGCTAAGCCAGGCAAAGCTGAGCAGAAGGACTAGGCGGCTAGTATTGTTTCTTAGAGCAATTAACATGGAAACTAGCAAGCTAAACGATAGGCCGAGATAAACTCTTAACAGAGCTGAGAAGTCATTAAAAAAAGCAAAGAGCCCTCTAATAAAAGCTTCCAAAGCTCTATTCCAGCCTAGATAAATTAGACTGCCATGCATTTGACCATCAGAGCGCGGATAAAGCATTAAGAAGACGGCTAAGCTAGCAAGGCCCATTAAGGAGATTGCTAAGTAGTGCTTAGAAGGAATTTTCTTAAGAGAGCGATATTTTTTAATAATCTCAATCAAGAATAATAAGGCTAGCAGAGATCCAACTAAAGCGGTCTGTACACCACTCCAAGTTAAGAGAGAGACCAATAAGGCGTAGAGGATAGGCCTCTTGAATCTTTGTTGATAAAATAGGGCAACAAAAAATAGACATAAGGTCATTAAGGCATAGTGCCGAGAGACAACCGGATATTGGAAAATAAAATAAAAAGAGAAGGGAGCAAGAATTTTAGCGTATAAAGGTAGGGGGGATTTAAATAGTAATAAAAAGATAGCAGTCGCCATTATTAAATACACCAGTACTTGCTGCACCTCAAAGGGAGCCCCCAGGGCAGCAAAAGGGTGAAGAATGAGATGCCATAAAGGCGGGCAACCTTCAAAATGAGCCTGGCTAAGTAGTTGAGTAGCGCTGAGGTCTCTAGCTAAAAGCCAGCTTTGTGATTCATCGCGCCAGGGAATATGACGACTAGCCATTACTCCCGTAATAATTAAATAAACAATGAAGATTAGAGAGAGAAATTTTTTGGAACGAAAAAAGCTTTTCATAGAAAATTAAAAAATAATAAATAATTCTATAATAGTAGCAGACAGCTAAGTTGTCTTTTCTTCATGATATTCACTTTCAGTATTAACATTCCAAACATTAGACTTATCTTTAATATTATTTTTAATATTACCAACAGCGGTAATAGCACTAAGAATAGAGTGGTCCATATTATTGTAGCGGTGCTGACCATTACGCCCAATTAGGAATAAGTTATCAAAATTATTAAGATAGTTTTTTATCTTATCTAATTCTCGATAGCTGCCAAAGTATGAAGGATAGGCTTTTTCTTGTTTCCAGACAAAGCCAGTTCTAAAATCGCTATCGTTAGCAATCCCCATTTCCGCTAATTCTCGTTTAGCTAAAGAAATAATTTTATCTTCAGCGGTTAACCAGAACTCATCGTCTTCATCGCAAAAAAATTCAGTGGCTATTAAGACTTTATTAGGATCTTTTAACATTTTGGGGCTAAAATTGTTGAAAATAGAAATTCTTCCCATCTTCACTCCATCCTCTTGAATGTAAAGCCAGTTGTCAGCAATTAATCCAGGGGTGTTAATAGACTGATGCTTGGAACTTAATAACAATTTATCGTAAACTAAGGGAACTAAAATTAAGCTTCGATAAGAAAGCTCAGCCCCTATTTTCCTTAGATCCGCTGGCATATTTTCAAAGCCAGCAGTTAGAGAGCTAATTGGTTGACTAGAGAAAAAATAATCCCCAGAATAGGTACTAGTTTCTTGAGTTAGGCTATTAAAGGCGGTTACAGACTTAACTTTAACGGAGTCAGAGTGATAGTCTTTAACAGTGGTGTTAAAAATAATTTCACCACCCTGATCAATCACCCTCTTAGCCATTTCTTCATAAATTTGGCCGGCTCCATAACTAGGAAAAAAGAACGAATCAATTAAGCTAGTTTCCTTGGATTGATCTTTAACTTTAAACATGGATTTTAGAGAACTGGTAATAACTTTAGATAAAGATAGCCCCTTTACCCTTTGTGCTCCCCAGTCTTTAGGGATTTCCTGACAAGGAATACCCCAAACTTTCTCAGTGTAATTCTTAAAAAAGGTTTGATAGAGCTCTCTACCAAAGCGGTTAATAAAAAAGTCCTCTAAACTCTCTTCGTTTTTGATAGGGGAAATTTTAGCACGTAGGTAGCTAAAAAATATTTTTAAACTCTTTAAAAACCCTAAAGACTTTAAGGTTTGAAAGCTAAGAGTTACTGGATAGTTAAATAGTTTTTTATTGTAATAGATTCTAGACAAACGATTTACCACTAACATTTTTTCTGGAGCAACTGGTAAAACCTCTTCCCATAATTTAGCGACGGCGGGAGACTTGGTAAAAAAACGATGAGAGCCAATATCAAATAACCAATCATCACGGTTAACAGTTTTAGAGATACCGCCTACCTGAGAGTCTTTTTCTAAAATAATTGGCTTTATATTAATTTTTAATAATTCATAGGCAGCGGTTAATCCAGCTGGTCCGGCTCCAGAGATAATGGCAATTTTATCAAACTTTTTCATAAGCAAGTAAATTAAGTTAATAAAAAAAGATAAATAATATAATATTTTTTCTAGCTGCCCAGCATTTATTATATAGAAAAAAGTGGCTTTAGTAAAGGTTAAAAATAAAAAATATAAATTTTTAAAAAGCTAATATTGCCACTTATTTTTAACTTAAAAATACTCTTGACATTATTTTTAAAATCTGTATAATTAATAACAGTTAAAAAGGAGTAAAAAAATTAAGGAAATTATGAGAGAATTGATTAATCATCATTTTTATCAGCGAGTCTAAATCTAAGCAATTTTTGCTGACCATTTAGAACCGCTTATCCGCGGTTTTTTTGCACCTTGCGAACCTTAACAATCGACGTTAAAGTAAAGACATCAAAAATATAAGTAATCTAATGTCTTGTTGTTTAAGTTCGTATTTTTCGTCCGAACTTAAAATGCTGTGACAAGATATTAAAGCCACACTTTAGTAGCTTAAAAATAAAAGTGTGGAAAAATCTCGTTAAGAGTATATGGCGGATGCCTAGACATAAGAAGACGATGAAGGACGTAGCAGCCTGCGATAAGCTGCGGTGAGGTGGCAAGCAACCTTTGACCCGCAGATCTCCGAATGGGGAAACCCCCTCTTTTGAAGAAAGAGGAAGCTCAGCCTTAGAGGCGAGCTGGAACACCCGGCGAACTGAAACATCTTAGTAGCTGGAGGAAAAGAAAATAATAATCATTCCCTAAGTAGTGGCGAGCGAACGGGGAGGAGTCTAAACCGATCTAACTGAATAGCTTAAGTAGTTTACTATAAGAGCTATAGAAGGTTCTGGAACCATATGTTTTATCGGTGTTGCAAGGCTTAGCGCTTGTTGCCAGATCAACAGGGCAGAGTCAAAAAAGATAATTTTTAACTGAATGAACTGGAAAGTTCAGCCAGAGACGGTGATAGCCCGGTAAGTGAAAAGAATTGTCTCTCTGTAGCTAAAGTTCTTAAGTAGGGCGGAACACGTGAAATTCCGTCTGAAGCCAGGTCGACTATGACCTAAGACTAAATACTTCTTATGATCAATAGTGAACAAGTACCGTGAGGGAAAGGTGAAAAGCATCCCGTTGAGGGAGGTGAAATAGTACCTGAAACCATATACTTACAAGGAGTCGGAGCCTAAGTTTACTTGGGTGACGGCGTGCCTATTGAAGAATGAGCCAACGAGTTTGTTCTATGTGGCTTGCATAATCTCCTCTGGAGAGCATGCTCAGTGAAAGCGAGGGTTAATAGCCCGTTTGTGCTTCGCTTTCGTGAAGACTAATTCTTAGTCTCCCGAAAGTGAAGCATTCGTCGCATGGACAAGACCCGAAGCCGGGCGATCTAACCATGAGCAGGTTGAAATTCGTCGAAAGACGAGTGGAGGACCGAACCCACCAGTCGTGCAACACTGGGGGATGACTTGTGGTTAGCGCAGAAATTGCAATCGAGCTCGGCAATAGCTGGTTCTCCTCGAAATAGCTTTAGGGCTAGCGTCGGATGTTGACCTCAGGGGGTAGAGCACTGGATGAGGGTGGGCCGCAAGGTACCTTCTTCAATCAAACTCCGAATACTTGGGGGTATAATCCGGCAGTCAGACTATGGGCGCTAAGGTTCATCAGTCAAAAGGGAAACAGCCCAGATCACAATCTAAGGTCCCTAAATCTATGCTAAGTGTAAAAGGTGGTGTTGTGACTGCGACAGTTAGGAGGTTGGCTTAGAAGCAGCCATCCTTTAAAGATAGCGTAACAGCTCACTAATCAAGTCGTTCCGCGCCGAAAATTTATCGGGGCTAAGCATAGTACCGAAGATGTGAACTTCTTAGTTTACTAAGGAGTGGTAGAGGAGCATTCTCTTCAGCGCTGAAGCTCAGTCGTGAGGCTGGGTGGAGCGGAGAGAAGGGAGAATGTTGGCATGAGTAGCAAGAAGGCGGGTGAGAACCCCGCCCATCGAAAATCTAAGGTTTCCTGGGCAACGTAAATCGACCCAGGGTTAGTCGATCCTAAGGTGACTCCTGTGTAGTGCAGGAACTAGCCGATGGATGAGCTGGTTAATATTCCAGCACTACTGTTGTTTTCCGAAGGAGGGACGCAGTTCTAAGGTTTGAGCGCGCTATGGTATGTGCGTTTTTTGCCCCAAGAAACGATCTAGGCAAATCCGGATCATTAGTTTCAAGGGGTTGAATGAAGGTGAAGTCGCAAGATGGAGCCAACTTGAGCGGCAGAACTGACTAGAAAAACTTCTAGGGCTAAGGCAACAGTAATCGTACCGCAAACCAACACAGGTAGATGAGGCGAGAAGCCTCAGATGTACGAGAGAAACTTCGTTAAGGAACTCGGCAAAACAGCGGCCGTAATTTAGAGATAAGGCCTGCCATGTAGGGCGCAAGTTTTACATGGCCGCAGCTAAAGAGCCCAAGGGACTGTTTATCAAAAACACAGCTCTCTGCTAACTCGCAAGAGGATGTATAGAGGGTGATGCCTGGCCAGTGTCCGAACGTTAAGAGGAGAGGTCATTCCTTCGGGAAGAAGCCTTGAATCCAAGCGCGGATGAACGCCGGCGATAACTATAATCGTCCTAAGGTAGCGAAATTCCTTGTCGGGTAAGTTCCGACCTGCACGAATGGCTCAACCACTTGGGCACTGTCTCAACGAAGTACTCGGTGAAATTGCAATGTGAGTAAAGATGCTCACTAACCACAGTTGGACGAGAAGACCCCGTGAAGCTTTACTACAACTTGATATTGAATTAGGGATATGTTTGTTCAGGATAGGTGGGAGCCTTCGGGCGCCGGTGAGATACCACCCTTGCCTATTTTTAATTCTCACCGCGTGAAACGCGGGACAGTGTCTGGTGGGTAGTTTGTCTGGGGCGGATGCCTCCCAAAAGGTAACGGAGGCGTTTACCAAGGTCAGCTATCCCGGAATGGAAACCCGGGAGATAGTGTAAAGGCAAAAGCTGGCTTTACTGCGAGACTTACCAGTCAAGCAGTCGCGAAAGCGGAACTTAGTGATCCGACCATTCAAGATAGGATGGTGGAAGCTCATCGGATAAAAGCTACTCCGGGGATAACAGGCTAGTCAGGTCCAAGAGTCCACATCGACGACCTGGTTCGGCACCTCGATGTCGGCTCGTCGCATCCTGGGGGTGGAGAAGCTCCCAAGGGTTGGGCTGTTCGCCCATTAAAGCGGCACGCGAGCTGGGTTCAGACCGTCGTAAGACAGGTCGGTCTCCTATCCACTGTGGTCGTGGAAACTTGAAGAGGCCCTTCCTTAGTACGAGAGGACCGGGAAGGACGAAGCTCTAGTGTACCAGCTGTTCCACCAGGGGCATTGCTGGGTAGCTACCTTCGGTTTAGATAAGCGCTGAAAGCATCTAAGCGCGAAGCTGTCTCTAAGATTAGGTTTCATAGACTGGTTAGAGAAGATAACCTTGATAGGCTGTATGTGTAAGCACAGTGATGTGCTCAGCAGAGCAGTACTAATAAGTCATAAGATTTTTCCACACTTTTGTTTTTAGATTACCGTATTTTCTCTATTTTAACGTCGATTTGTTATAAAAAACGCTATTGTTCTGGTGGTTTTAGCGGAGGGGTCACACCTGATCCCTTCCCGAACTCAGAAGTTAAGCCCTCCAGCGCTGATGATACTTGGGCCTGAGCCCTGGGAAAGTAGGTCGCCGCCAGAACAATGGTGTTTTTTAATCGGAATTATCTGATTTCAGAAATCATGTCAAAAATCATCTCTCTTTAGGGGTGATTTTTTGTATATTTTGCTTTTTTGGGAAAAAATTGATAAAATAACATTAGATTTAGAAAAAGAATACTCTAATTAAAATTATTATTATGACACGAATAGTTATTTTAGCGGCTGGCAAGGGAACACGAATGAATGTTAATTTGCCTAAGGTATTAGTTAAATTAAATGGTTTGCCGATGATTAGATACCTAATGGACTCAGTGGCTATGTCGGGAGTAGATCAGCAACCACTCATAATTGTCTCAGCAGATAATAAGGAAATTATTAGTCAGGAGCTTCAGGACTACTCGGCTCAATACGTGATTCAAGACAAACAATTAGGTACGGGGCATGCGGTGGCTTGCGCCTTAGAGGCACTAGCCAAGGACAGGCAGCAACCGGATAAGGTAGTGGTGTTTTATGGTGACCATCCTTTTGTTAGCGCTAGAACAGTTAGAGAATTAGCTAAAGAGGAGCCAGAGGCCCTAACTATTACCTCGGTTAAGGTTAATAATTATGAAGGTTGGCATCGGAACTTTTATCACTGGGGGCGAGTAATTAGGGGAATAGAGGATAAGGTGGAGAGAGTGGTAGAACTAAAAGAGGCCAGTGAGGCAGAGAAAGAGATTCAAGAGGTTAATGGAGGTTTTATGTGCCTTAACTTCGCTTGGGCCAAGGAGGCGGTTAAGCGAATTAATAATCAGAACAGTCAGCAGGAATATTATTTAACCGATTTAGTGAAGTTAGCAGTTGATGATTGGAAGCCAGTTAGCATTTTTTCAGTAGAGCCTCATGAGGCTATGGGAATTAATAGTTTAGAGGAATTAAGATTAGCCGAGGGCTTGCTCAAAGAGGGCCGATAATTATTTAAACAAAACAGCTATGATGGGAGTAGGGAGAACATTATTTTGGATAGCGGTAGTAGTTGTTTTTTTATCTTTGTCAGGGATAGCGACTACCTTCTATGAAACAGACCTGGGGGAACAGGCAGACTTAAAGAGTAGTCAATTAATAGCGAAAGGGCAGGCGGCAGTTTTAAGTTTCGTTAATTTTGCTAGTAATTTAGCCAAAAGCCAGGAAGGGACGGAGGCAGTGAAGAGTTCTTCTCGGGGAATAAAAGGCTTTTATCAAAGCCTTAAGGATATTTTTTTAGCGGCAATTAAAGGACGAGACTTAGAAGAGACAGCTGAAACTATTTCTACCGAAGATCTTTTAGATAGCAATCAGCAGAATTTTAGTGAATTAATAGAATTAGGAGCAGAAACTTTTTCGGGGGAAATAAATATATTTAATCAAGAAAATTATCAAGACCAAATAGAGGCAGTTGCTCAGCCACTGTTTTCTTATGAGAAATCACCTCAGGGGGCTAAATTAGTAATACAATTTAAAGATAAAAGATATACTTTACCAGTCCCTTTTTCAGCCTGGCTATCTAAGTCAGTTGATTAAATGGGGTAAAGGGTGGTAAAAAAGTTTAGTCAATTATTAATTTTTTTTTATAATAAAATCAGACTCAATTTGATATAATCAAGTTGTTAATAAATTAAATAATAAAATTATGTCTAAAGAAAAAACTAAGCGAACTAATCCAGATAAGGGAGAGAATAAAGATAAAAAAGAAGAAGCGGCTGAGCAGGCGATAGAGCAAATTCGCAGCAAGTTTGGTGAGGGCGCAATTATGCGTTTTGGTGATGCCAGAAAAACTAATGTTGATGTTATTTCCACTGGCTGCCTATCACTAGACCTGGCTCTAGGAATAGGGGGAGTGCCCAGAGGAAGGATTATAGAGATTTACGGACCCGAGTCATCAGGAAAGACCACTCTCGCCCAGCACATTGTTGCTGAAGTGCAAAAAACAGGTGGAATAGCTGCCTTTGTTGATGCGGAGCATGCTCTAGACCCAGACTATGCGACTAGAATTGGAGTTAATATCAAGGAGATGTTGCTATCTCAACCAGATAGCGGAGAGCAGGCACTGGACATTGTAGAGACTCTAGTGAGGTCTAATGCAGTTGATGTGGTGGTAGTTGATAGCGTAGCCGCCTTAGTTCCGCAGAAGGAAATAGAGGGCGATATGGGGGATCAGCACATGGGACTACAGGCCAGACTAATGAGTCAGGCGTTACGAAAACTAACAGCTATAGTTTCTAAGTCAAAGACGGTTGTTATTTTCATTAATCAAATTAGAAATAAGATTGGGGTTTTCTTTGGTAATCCCGAGACTACCTCAGGAGGTAATGCCCTAAAGTTCTATAGCTCAGTTAGATTAGAAATTCGTCGGGCAGCACAAATTAAACAGGGAGATAAAATTATTGGTAACCGCGTTAAGGTCAAGGTGGTAAAAAACAAGGTGGCGGCTCCTTTCCGGGTTTGTGAATTTGACATTATGTACAATCAAGGAATTTCTTTAGCGGGAGACTTACTAGACTTAGGGGTAGAGCGGGAGGTTATTAAAAAAAGTGGCAATAGCTACTCCTTTGGAGAGATAAAGTTAGGACTAGGCAGAGAAACGGCTAAAAAGTTTTTAGTAGAGGATAAGAAGTTAATGGCAGAAATTAGAAAAGCTATTTTAGCAGCAATTAAAAAAGAGAGCGCAGAATAAATAGGAGAGATAGTCAGTAAAAAAGGCTAGCCAAAAATAAACAGCTAGTCTTTTTTGTTAGCCAAAACCATTAAAAGAGCCAGCTAAAAGTCTAAGAATTAAAAACCCCTTGACTTTCTGATAAATTAATGCTGTAATATTAGGAAAAATAAAATTAGTTATTTAACAATATAAACAAAAAGCCCAAAGGAGGGGGTAAGTTATGGAAACAGTATTGAAACTAGAAACAGCCATTAATCTTGGTTGGTCATCATTTGAGCTAGAGATTATTCTCAACAGCTTAGATGGTAAAGAGTTTGTTAAGGGTTGTGAGGTCCTGCAAAAGGTCCCCTCAATGAGGGGTTATGCCTTAAACCTGCTTAGCAGGTTAAAGGCAGAAAGCATTTCAGCAAATTTTTCTGAAGTGCTAGGCTTGCTAAAATCCGAGCGCGACTCTTTGCGCACGGTAGCGATAGAGAACTTACAAAAACTTTCTAGCCAAGAGCTAGTTAGTAATCTTGATAAACTCTTGATGGGCCTACAGTCTCAATATTTTTTCATTCGCTTCTATTCAGAAGAGCTGATAGAAAAAATAGAGCTAAGAGACCTTAGGGCTCAAAAAGAGGTAGTTATTAGCAATTTTATAGAAAACTATTTAGCGGCTAATAATGACTCAACAGGGATATTTGTGGACTGGAGAAGAACCATCGCTAAACTCTTAGACGAGCTGCTAAGAGAACTCTCGGCAGAAGAGACAAGAGAATATGAAAAACTCCTTAAAATTACGAAAGATATACCTTCCCTAAAAGTGGCGACTGCAATCTGTCATCTTAAGGAGATGTACTTTCAAATAAGAAGCGAGGGCAAGAGTCTGAGCTTGTTATGGAAGAAACTCTCTTCTTATGAAAAGTGGGGAGATGAGGAAGTTGTAGAGAAAGTAGCTAGGATAAAGATCCAAGCTATTGCCGCTCTACCAAAAGAGGAGCAGGCAGCCTATTTGGACTATCTAGTTCAAATAAGTAGGTCTTTTTACCCAGTAATAAGCCTGGGGGCTAAAGAGATGGCTTTAGGCATCCTAGCAAATAATCCAGAAATAGCCTCAGGGCAGCTAAAGTTTATTCTGGATGTTTGGGAGGATGAAAATTATTTTCTTCGCTGTCAAGCGAAGAGGATAGTTAAGTCATTCTCGTTAGCTGATTGGGTGGGTAATTTACCAGAACTGCTAGTTCGCTATGAACGGGCAGGGCGAGATCTGAGGAAGTTGATCAAAAACTCCTTTAATCAACCGGGGGTTGAAAGCTTTTTAGATAGAGAGTTTTTAAAAAGAGCTCTAGAAGCTCAACGGTCAATTGATGAAGATTATCGTCAGTTTGCCAGAGAGCAGGCTTTAAAGATTTCTAATGATCAGCTTAATCAAGTTAACAAATTGTTAGAGAGATTAAGCAAGGAAAAGCAAAAATACACCTCTCGTTTAGCGAGAGAGTTGTTGGAAAAAATAAAATAAAATATAATTCCGAGAGATAATCTCGGAATTTTTTTTATTTATTTAAACTAGCTAGGCGTTGTTCAAATAGTTTTTGTATTTTTTGAGCAATTTCTTTTATTGCGGGACGACCATCAATGGTGATTAATTTACCTTGTTGACGGTAGTAGTCAAGGACAGGCTTAGTTTCTCGTTGGTAGACTTGCAGGCGAGTTTTAACAGTAGTGATATTGTCATCAGCTCGGCCAGAGCGCTTGCCGCGAAGCAGAATGCGCTTGAGAGCTTCTGACTGGCTCAGCTGTAGATTAATCACTAGATGTATCTCCGTCTGACTGCGCTTAGCTAGTCTATCTAATTCTCTAGCTTGACCGAGAGTTCTTGGATAGCCATCAAAGATAAAGCCAGCTACCCGCTTATTTTTTTCAATATGGTCTTCAACAATTTTAATAATAATCTTATTAGGAATTAGTCGTCCAGAGCTTAGGTAGCGCTTGAGCTGTTCTCCGAGAACCTTATCGCCTAATAGTTGTCGAGATAGCTCGCCACTAGAAAGGTGGCTTAAATTATTAGCTCGCGCTAAGAGCTGAGCCTGGGTGCCCTTGCCCGCTCCAGGCGAGCCAAAGATAACGACATTCATAAAATCTAAAAATGATTACTTAGTATTTTAAGTATAGCTAAAAATTCTTAAATTATCTATAAAAAGATAATTAAGTAATTATTATCACGGTTAATTAAATTAATAAAAATGATGTTTTGGACAAGAAATATTGCATTTAAGCCAGGAAACATAATTGACAGAGAGTAGTTATGGGTATATATTTATAACAGTTAGTTTAAATAAATAAAAAGATTAAGTATATGCCAAGATTAGATGGGACTGGGCCACTAGGAAATGGCCCTCAAGACGGGCGGGGTCAGGGAGATTGTGGTAAGCGAAGTTGTCCAGGGTGTAGATATTTAAGAAGGATATTTAGGGGTACTCGGAGAAATGAAGCCTCTCTTACAGCAGGCAGTCTGGCCGAGCAAAAGAAGATCTTGCTAGATAAATTAGCTAGACTAGAAGAGCAGGAAAAAGACTTAGAGCAAAGCTAGTTATTATGTCTAGACCACGGCTAAATAGAAGGGTAAGTTTTGATCCTCAAGTTAGATGCTTTAAGCCTTGTGGCGTGCCGATGACGGAGCTTCAAATGGTGGAGCTTAGCAGAGAAGAGGTGGAGACATACCGATTGCGCTATATTGATAATCTGGAACAAAAAGCGGCAGCCAAACAGATGGAAACTTCGCAGAGCACCTATCAGAGGATTCTAATTTCTGCTCATAAGAAAATAAGCGACGCCTTGGTTAACGGTAAGGCGATTAAAATTATTTATTAATTTAATTATAAAGAATTATGAAGAATAAAAAAAATTCTTTACCAATTATCGCCTTATTAGCCTTAGGGCTAGTGGCAGTAATTATAATCTTTGCTAGACCAGCGACTGGACCTAGTCCGGAAGAGTCATTGGAGGCTAAAAAAATTAATGGCCTAATGATGTTAATTGAATTTGAAGACATGGATGGGGTTTGGCAGTGGGAGAAAGAACTGGATAAGCGAGGCCTGACAGCCCTAATGGATGTTCAGGCTAATATGCTTAGAGAGTATCCTGAAGACTTTAAGCGCTTAGCAGATAAGGGCTATGAGATAGCCGGAGTGAGCAGTGGTGAACCCTATTGGGGAGTTCCTTATGAAAAGCAGTATCAGGACATGCTAGACACTAAAAATCTAGTTGAAGAAATAACTGGCAAGAAAATGCGGGTCTTTAGCAGCAAGTACTTTGCCTACGATGAAACTACCCTGCAAGTTGCTGATGAGTTGGGAGTGGAATATCTCTTAGGACGAGGAGTTAATGATGTTGAAGCTACTTTATATAGTCCAGAAGAGTATGAAGCCAAGATAATCTCTGTTACTAATGTGGATGTTGGCGAGCCCATGGGCCGAGGCTCTTTATGTGACTACAGTCTCTGGGCCAGAGGAGCTAGCGGTCAAGAGTTCAGAGAGATTTTAGAAGAGAGTCTCGCTAAGGAGCCAGATAACATGATTTTAGTTTCTCACGCCTATTTAGGAGGAACTAGACTAGAGTGGTGGAATGAGTATGAGAGAGTTTTATCATCAGACAAGGTTATCTGGAAAGGTTTTTCTGAGTGGATAGACAATCAAGCGGAGATAAGCTTGCCGATTGATGAGATTCCCGTTAATCAAGAAGTTAAGTATACCACTCCTAGTCCCGCTAAAGAAATTAGCGAATACGAAGCTATTCCTGGATTAGGTGAGGGATCATTTACCTTGCCCAACGAAGAGCTGATGTGCCTATAGGGCTAGCTAAAGGGAAAGATAATAAGCTAAACAAAAACTACTTAGACTTAATCTAAGTAGTTTTTTGGTGCGCCGTGTAGGATTCGAACCTACGACCGTCTCCTTAAGAGGGAGCTGCTCTGCCAACTGAGCTAACAGCGCTAAAATAAGCTGGTGGCGGGGGAGGGGATCGAACCCTCGACCTTAGCGTTATGAGTGCTACGCTCTAACCAACTGAGCTACCCAGCCTAAATATTTAATTGATAGCCCGATTATCTTACTACAAGTTTGAATAAATTTCAAGGCTTGATTTAGCGCGCCCGGCAGGACTTGAACCCACAACCCCTTGGTCCGAAGCCAAGTGCTCTATCCAGTTGAGCTACAGGCGCAAAAAGACTTCAGTCAGTCACAAGCTGACTGAAGGGATAATTATTGGAATTAACGATTTCCTTTTAGAGCTTGCTTGAGGTGGTGACCAGTTTTAAACTTAGCTACCTTAACCTCAGGAATAATAATTCGCTCCTTAGGATTTTGCGGATTTACGCCACCGCGGGCATAACGGACTCTAGATAAAAAAGTCCCAAAGCCAGCAATGGTTACCTCTCTATCGTTTTTCAACTCTTCAATGATAGTGTTGGTTAAGGTATCTAACATTTTTTCGGCCTGTTTTTTGTTTAGACCCTCAACTTCACGATAGATTTTATCTATCAATTGAGCTTTATTCATAAGCGGAATGGTTAATAAATAAAAGCAAATTGATCAGGTGAAGATTGATTAACGAGCATATTCAATGGCCCGTAATTCTCGGATAACATTAATCTTTATCTCCCCTGGGTATTTTAACTCATTTTCTATCTTTTTTGCAATATCTCTAGCCAAATTATGAGCTTGGAGGTCATTTATCTTCTTGGGCTCAACAAAAACCCGAACTTCTCGACCAGCTTGAATAGCGTAAGCTTTTTCTATTCCTTCAAAACTTAAGGCAATATCTTCTAGCTCTCCTAAGCGCTGTAGATAGTTCTCGTAGTTATCATTTCTCGCTCCAGGACGAGCGGAGGAAATAGCGTCAGCGACCTTAACGATAATAGAGACTAGAGTAGCGGGCAGGTCATCATGATGAGTGGCAATGGGGGCAATAATTTCTTCAGGTAGATTGAATTTTTTAGCAATATCCCGACCAATGTCAGTATGATTGCCTTGGACTTCATGGTCAACGGCCTTACCAATGTCATGTAAGAGAGCGCCTTTTTTTGCTAGATTGACATCAGCGCCTAATTCTTCAGCTAAAATTCCGGCTAAATGAGCCACTTCAATGGAGTGTCTTAGGGCATTTTGGCCATAGCTAGTCCGATATTTTAAACGACCAAGAATTTGCACTAGCTTAGGATCAAAGCCAGTGACGCCCACCTCATACATTGCCTCCTCACCTGCCTTTTTAATATCAATGACAATATCTCGTTTAGCATTCTCTACTGCATCTTCAATTTTAGTGGGATGAATACGCCCGTCTTTGATTAAATGATCAAGTGCTTTTTTAGCAATATGACGTCTAATTAAGGAAAAGCCGGAGATGGTAATAGCATTAGGAGTGTCATCAACAATAATTTCTACCCCAGTCATATTCTCAATTGCCTTAATGTTTCGTCCTTCTTTGCCGATAATCCGCCCCTTCATTTCATCACTAGGAAGGTCTACCGTGGTAGTGGTAAGTTCTACGGTATAGTCAGACACTAGTCTTTGCATAGCGAGAGCCATAATGTCCCGAGCTTTTTCTTCTAGAGTATCTTCAGCATAGTCTTCTAATTTTCTGATCCTGACCTTTAAGTCTTCAGCTTGGTTTTCTTCTATTTTCTCTAAGAGAATTTCCTTAGCCTCTTCAGGGCTTAGTTTAGATATTTCCGCCAACTTAATCTCTTGCTGCTCTTTAACCGCTTTAATTCGCTCTTTAATTTCTTGGACTTCATTAACCTTATCATAGAGCTTTTGTTGTTTGTCTTGGAGCTCTATTAGTTTTTGAGAAAAAGAATTTTCTCGTTGCTCTAATCGTTTCTGTAATTGGCTGATTTCTTGGCGACGACTAGCTTCATCTTTTTTAGCATCTTCAATAATATGAAAAGCCTTGTCCTGAGCCTCAATCAACAGCTCTTTCTCTTTTAATTTAGCGTCATTAATGAGTTTTTCTGCCTTATCCGCAGCGTTGTCAATCTTAGTGATGACCAACTTTTTGTAGTAGAAGAGGCCAACAAAAAAACCACCAACCGCTACTGCGAAATACAGAAAATAGTTTAAGTATTCCATAGATAATGTAGGGTCTTGGTAGTTAAAGAAGAAGGTGAGTTTGTTTTTGGAAAATTAATAAGCTGCCCAAAATAATTTAGGTAAATTAGCCCAGAAGTTTATCAGGTTTTTTAGCTAACTTTAAGCAATAATTACAATAAAGCATAATTAAATAATCTCAAAAAAACAAGCTCGATCAATAAAAACAAACAAAATTCTTTTTCTTTAACTAACAAAAACTGTCCTATTTAATAAATTATAAATTACCTTATTACTCTAGCACTAATTTTAGATTTTGGGAAGGGGGCAGGAGCTTTAAGGACTACTTAGTCAAAAATTACGCCACCATTGACTTTTATCTAATATTGCGATATACTAATCATAGTTAATACAAGATTAACTAGTAATTTAACAATTGAATAATAACAAAAAATATATTGAAATGAAAACAATTCTGAAATTAGGCATTAAAAAGGCGATAGTCTTTTTAGCCACCGCTGTTTTCCTGGCCACTAGTTGCCAGGAGGTGCCCCCGACCGTTGTAACTGGGGAAGTGAGTGTTAATATAACTGAAGCCAAGCTAACTGCTTGGGGAAAGGTAACTAGAATGGGTAGCGAACAAGTAACTGACTTTGGCTTCTGTGTTAGTAAACACGCCGAGCCAACGATTAGTGACCTTAGCTATAATGCAGATGGACCTCAAGCAAACTTTAATGTAAGCATTACTGACTTAGAGGTTGGTCAAACCTATTTCATTAGAGCCTATGCTCGTAGTTTAGCAGGCATAGGTTATGGACAGACAAAGGAAGTGGCCTTCAATAGTCTCTCTAAAGTTAAAACCTTAGAAGCGACTCAAGTAAGGGACACTATAGCCACACTTAGAGCGGAAGTTCATACCTATGGCTACGCGACTAACACCTATTTTGAAATTTCTTCTCCTAGTTTAGGACTACGTCAAGTTCCAGTAACTAGTGAAGGAGAGATAGAGCTTGAAGTAGGGGGTTTAGCTAGAAGTGAAACTCATAGTTATACTATCGTCTCTGAGAATGAGCATGGGATAGCTAGAGGAAAGACTGCTAGCTTCAAGACTTGCCAAGAAATAGTCAAAGACTATGATGGTAATGAATACATTGCTATCAAGATCGGTGAACAAGTATGGTTGCAAAGCAACCTTAAAACTACTCACTTCTTAAATGGTGACCCTATTCCTGAGGTCACTGATAACATTGAGTGGATAAACCAAACTGGTCCCGCTCGCTGTTATTACGATAACGACCCTCAGAATGGCGAAATCTACGGCGCTCTCTACAACTACCACGTAGGTGTTGACCCTAGAGGACTAGTGGCGGGGTATAAGATTATGAGCGATAAAGAGGATTGGAGTCCCTTAATACTACTGCCAGACGAAGCTAGAGACCTAATGTCTCCGGACTACTGGTTAAGTTATGAAGGCTTACCAGTCTCTGGTATCACTAATTCCACTGGATTTAGTGCTTTGCCAGGAGGGAGAAGACGTATTATTACTGACGAGAGAGTATTACCGATAAATTCGGAATTTTCCGAATTTAGAGTGGATGCCTTTTTTTGGACTAGTGACAAGTATGGCGTATACGGAGACTACATTAACCTAACTAATACTCCTGGTAGCAGAGCTGGAATATTTCATTTCCAAACAGGCCTTAGCATAAGGCTAGTTAAGGAGTAAATTAAAATTAAAGCGTTAATAATAACTATTAACGCTTTTTTAGATATATGCTATAATATAATTAGCTAAGAATAATTACTAGTTTAGTTTATGAAACTATTTTATAAAAAATCATTAATTATTATTACTATCTCCTTAGGAGTTTTGGTGGTCGCTAGTGTACTTTCTGCGGTGGTAATAAATCAAAAAATAATAGACCAAGTAGGCAATGGCTTTAGATCGAAGAATACTCCTGGAAAAAACACCACGGCTGTCTTCTGGAATACTTCTAATAACTACAATCCTGCGACAGTAGCTAGTACGATTACTCAAATAGGGACTTGTATAGTTAATAGTACCAACGTAGACTACTTCGTCCCCACCAGAACTAAAGGCGAGTGGAATTCTTTTGTAAGTGCGATCAATAAAAAATCAGTAACAGGGCTTTCTCTCTCAGACTTTTGTCCTGGTAATGGACAGTGTAATACTGTAGTGGGAGAGAATTGTGCTAACAGTTTAGGGGATTGTGGCTCTTGTGGTAGCCCTTGTCCCAGCTCAATTAGTTATGGAGGAGAGAGCTATGGTGTAGTTCAAATCGGCAGTCAGTGCTGGTTGGACAGAGACTTGAATGTTGGCACATGAGATAAGTCAAGGAAATAGTCCAGCCAACTAATAAGGGAGTTATAGAGAAATACTGTGTTGGCGAAGCAATAAGTGTTTCATCCTTCAGGCTTCAGGATCAAGGTGGACATCTACACCAGGAGCGAGGCTACTGGCTTGGGGAGTACACCAGGCACGCAACAGGGAATATGTCCAACTGGCTGGCATGTACCAACGATGTCAATGAGTTTTCTACCTTAGAGTAACTATTTATGGAGGGAACGTCGGAGGCCGGAGGGAATGTTAAAGGAGGCGGGGCTCCTGCAATACGGGAAGCGATGCGATTATTTAGTACTGCTAATCATAGCCTATGATCATTGCGGTGGCGAAGTCACCAAATCCGTGGTAGCAAGCTCTCATGGGCCATGGCTTTAATGCGCGAGCCTACGTTTATTTACACTGACCCAGCGTCCTTAACTTGCATGTGCGAATATAGGCAGAAAATACAGGATATTGGGCATCAGATGCTGATAACGTGCATGTGGACTTTATCACACAGTAATACTAATCCTTTTGAGCCAGATAGCCGGTGCTCATCACCAACATACTATAATAATTATCAAGCCAGTCTCCCGGTCCGCTGTGTTCGTGATGAGCCTGCAATAAGGTTTTATGCCATCTTTGATGCTGGAGATTATGGGACTGTTAAAACTAATAGTGTGGCCGCTACAAGTAGTATCACTCAAATTATTTATGGAACAGGAAAAAATACCGAAGCCGTAACAGTTACTCCATTTTCTGGCTATACATTTGATAGCTGGGAAATAATCTCTCCTACCCCTTCTATTAAAAGAACTAACCCTTGGACTATCTCTAATATAAATGACCATTATTATGCAATAGCTCAGTATAAAGACAGTAGTTCAGGTGGCTCTGGATCTTCAGAAGAGGGGGTGTGCGCAGTAAGAGGAACTCTGCCTATTCACGGCTTTGACGGAAGGATACCAGACCCAACATTTGGGGATTACTGTGGGAGCCTAGGAGTAACACAATGCTTAAATTCTCCCGGGTGTGTATGGCTCTTTCAATAGTTAGATATTTATTTAATTAGTTCTATATATGCTAAGATCTATGTTTAGCAAAAAATCTAATCTTATCTTAATCATTAGCCTGATTGTTTTAATTGGGGTAGCTATATGGTTGTTTATTTTTCTGAGGAAAGATCGCTACGTCCCCTATTATTATCCCTCTGAGTCAACAGAGATAGACTATTCTAATCTAGATATTATGAGCCAAGAGGAGGTTACTAAAGCGGGGGGTTTTAGATTAGGGATTTACGAGGCAGTTACTAGAGATGAAGAAACAGGAACTCCAGTAGAGATGAGAATGGTGGGGATTAGAGAAGAAGAACCCTTAGAGCTAGAGTTAATGACTGATGAAGAGAAAATTCAATTCTATTTACCCTATACCCATAAGGTTCAAGTTCTCCAGCGAGACTCTGAAGGGGAGATTATGGCTTACCGGATCATTAATGATGATGAGGATATTGTCACTATGTATTAGTTAGTAGTTAGTTTTTTAGAAATACCTCCACTAGTGGGGGTATTTTTTTAAGAGCAAGTGAAGGCTGGGCTATATTGAGATCTCTTTAGTAAAAAGGTAATTAAAGTTTAAATTAGACTTTTAGGCCATTAAATTGACTAATCGGTAAAAATGGAGTAAACTGGGGCTAGAGATAAAGAGATTATCTGATTTTTTGTAATAATTTATTCACTAATTTGCCTTGACTATGAACATTACAGAGTTGGCTAGAATTTTACGAATTTCCCCTCAAGAGTTGCGCGATTTATTGCCTCAACTCGGTTTTAGTATTGGTCAAAAGGCGATTAAGGTGGATAACAATACCGCCAAGAAGATTATTAAAGATTGGCCTCGTTTGCGCCGAGATTGGGAACGACAGAAGGCGGCGGCGGAAATTAAAAAGCAAGATGAAGTTTTGCCTAAAGAAAAGAAAACTATTCTCATTCCAGCAGTGATTACCGTCAGGGACTATGCGGAGATAGCCGGTATTCCCGTTAATCGGGTCTTAGCGGAACTAATTAGAAATGGGGTTTTTACGTCTATTAATGAAAAGATAGACTTTGATACAGCGATGATTGTTGGTGAAGGCCTTAATTTGGATGTTCAAGAAGCGGCTGAAGAGGAGGGAGAAAGTGTTGTGGAGGAAACAAAGTTGGCTGACATTTTAGCCCAAGAAGACCAGTCGGACTTGCAAGACAGGGCGCCAGTGGTGGTCGTGATGGGACACGTTGACCATGGTAAAACTAAGTTATTAGATTCTATTCGTAATACTAATATTATTTCTGATGAAGCTGGAGGAATCACTCAGCATATTGGTGCTTATCAAATTACTAGAAACGATAGAGCCCTAACCTTTATTGACACTCCTGGACACGAAGCCTTTACCGCTATGCGTAGCCGGGGAGCCAAGATTGCGGATATTGCTATTTTAGTTGTGGCGGCTGATGATGGAGTTAAACAACAGACGGTGGAAGCCTTTAGAATAATTGAGGCTGCTAAAATCCCCTATTTAGTGGCGATCAATAAGATTGATAAGGATACCGCTGATGTTAATCGGGTTATGCAGGAGCTATCTACTCAGTTAAATATTACCCCTGAAGACTGGGGTGGAAAAACCATTTGTTCACCGATTTCTGCTAAAGAGGGAACGGGGATAGAGGAGTTATTAGATATGGTGTTATTATTAGCCGATGCTGAGGCTAGTAGTTTAAAGGCTAATCCCTTAGCAGAAGCGGCCGGAACAGTAATTGAGTCCAATGTAGACAAAGCGGTTGGCCCACTAGCAACCATTCTTATTCAAAATGGCACCTTGCGAGTGGGAGATCAATTATGTTATGAGGGAGTTATTTATGGCAAAGTTAGAGCTCTTAAGAATTATCGGGGTGAAGATTTAACTGAGGCTGGTCCAGCTACACCAGTTAAGGTTTTAGGATTAAAGATCTCACCTAGTATCGGAGATATTTTAAGTGTTGGTGAGGGGGAGAAGTTAAAAATTAGAAAGATCAGAGCTGCCGCTCAACCAAGTAGTCCGGTGCTGACAGATGGCGAAAACGTTGATGAAAACATCCCAGCAGTTAAGGTGGTTATTAAGGCAGACTTCCTAGGTTCTGCTGAGGCAGTTGAGGAGTCGCTAATGAAGCTTAATAGCGAGCGAGTCCGGGTCAAGGTAATTAGCCGAGGATTGGGCTATATCACCGAAGGAGATGTTAAGCGAGCCGAAGACTCAGGAGCAATTATTCTTGGCTTTAATGTCCGGTTATCACCAGCTATGGAAACTCTCATTCGTGAACGCCAGGTGACCGCTAAAACCTTTTCAGTAATTTATGATTTAATTGAATATATTAAGGAAGAGATGCAATTACTAGTCAAGCCAGAAATTAAGCGAGTAGACTTAGGCCGCTTAAAAGTTCTAGCTATTTTTAGAACCGAGACGGATAGTCAGATAGTGGGTGGCAAGGTCCTAGATGGTGAAATAGAGAGCGAGGCGATGATAGAAGTAATGCGCGGTGATGACTTTATTGTCGCTGGCAAGTTAGCTAAATTGCAATCTGGAAAATTAGATGTTAAATCAGTAGAGAAAGACCAAGAAGCAGGGATTATGTTCTCCGGTGAGCCCTTGATAGAAGAGGGTGACATTTTGAATGTCTATAAAGAGGAGCGGATAATTAACAAGATTTAATATGTCCAGTCAGGAGAGATTAAATGAACTGTTGTTAGAAGAATTAGCCCCCATTGTTAATCGTGAAGTTGGCCTGGCTAATAGCTTGATAACAGTTAGTTATGTAGATTGTTCGCCAGACCTTAAACAGGCTAAGGTGGGTATCTCAGTTTTACCAGACCAATTAGCGGGCACAGCTCTGCGACAACTCAAGGCTACTACAGGAGCAATTGTTAATATTTTAAAAAAACGCCTACCACTGAGACGTTTACCACACTTTACCTGGGTTTTTGATGCCAGTGAAAAAGAAGCTAGTCGGATTAGTGAGTTAATAACTAAGGCCAATAGGGAGGAATAGTTAAAATTTATCAATTTAGTCCAGACTTTAGGGTCTGGACTTTTTTGTTATTATCTAGTAAGATACGAGGTTAATTGATTGGAGAAGATATGAATTTTAGAGAAAAACTACAACTAGCTTATCAAAAAATTAGAGCGAGTAATAAGATTTTACTTGTTAGCCACCTGTCGCCTGATGCTGACGCTTTGGCATCAATCGGAGCTATGATTGAGGTGCTTAAAAAAGAAAACAAAAGCTGGTTTGCCTTTGCCAAGGGTAAGCCGACGGGGGTCTATAAGTTTATTAACAATGAACAGCTAATTTCGGCTACCGCCCCAAAGAGCTTATTAGACTTTGATCTAATTATTATCCTAGACTGTGGTTCAATAGCCAGAACAGGCCTAGAGCCAGAGATTAGAGAGCTATTAACATTAAGAGCGGCCAGGATTAAAAAGAAACCGTATTTAATTGAATTTGATCACCATCAGCAACAAGAAAGTTATGCTGACTTGGAAATTAGAGAGCCTAAAAAAGCAGCGACGACCGAGATTATCTATCATTTTCTCTTGGCTAATCAACTGGAAATTACTAAACCCTTAGCTAATTGTATTCTTATCGGTCTAATGACTGATACGGGGCACTTTTTACACGCCAATGCCTCCCGCGAAGCGCTGGCGATTGCTTCAGAAATGTTGCTCTTTGGTGCTTCCTTGCCGAAGATAATTAACAAGACAGTTCATAACAAAAGCTTTTCTTCCCTAAAGCTTTGGGGCAAGGTGCTGGAGAGAATGAAATATAATGATCAGACTGGCCTATTAATTGTTGGCTTAAGTCAGGCAGATTTGCGCCAAATATTTTCCCCTCAAGAGCAGTCAGCCAAGGCTGATTTGTTTGGTGACATTATATCTTTCCTAAGCTATTTATCAGGAGTGCAAGTTGCTTTGATGCTACGAGAAGAAGAGGGCTGGGTGCGAGGCAACTTAAGAACTACTAGCGATCAGATAGATGTTGCTAAAATAGCGGCTTGGTGGGGAGGTGGTGGTCATCAAAAGGCCGCCGGCTTTGCCCTAAAAGGAAAATTAAAAGAAGTGACGGAAGGCTGGACGGTATTAAGGCAGGAGGATTAATGATGAAAGTTTTTAAGTTCTTTTTTTGCTATTTTTAAGGCGCCAGGCCTTAATTTCTTGGTGATTGCCACTAAGCAAAACTTTAGGAACCGAATGTTTTTTATTATCCGCAACAAACACTTCCGGCCGAGTATATTGTGGATATTCGTTAATACCTGCGAGTGAATGGGACTCTTCCAGCAGGCTAGCTTCATTGCCCAGTACGCCAGGTAGTAGGCGAGTGATAGAATCAATCATCACTAGGGCGGGCAATTCGCCGCCAGTTAAAACGTAGTCGCCAATAGAGATTTCTTCATCAATAAAATGCCTAATTCGGGCATCAACGCCCTCATAGCGACCACAGATAAAGACTAACTCGTCTAGTTGGCTATATTTTTTAGCTAGAGATTGACTCCAATTCTTTCCGGAAGCGGATAATAATATTACTTTTCGCTTCTTTTTGTTAGACACTGAACTAGACTTCTTAATCTCTTTTAGCGCTTGGTAGAGTGGCTCTATTTTCATCAACATTCCCGCCCCACCACCATAGGGAGTATCATCAACTGTTTGATGCTTGTCAGTGGTGTAGTGGCGAAGATTGTGAGTCTTAACCTTGATTATTTTCTTTTCCTGAGCACGCTTAAGAATGCTCTCATTGAGATAGCTGGTAAAGATGTCAGGGAAGATGCTAATTAAATGAAATTTCATAATATTTTAACTACTATTCTATTATAACAAAAAAGTGCCGGTTTGACCCGACACTTTTTCTGTCTAGATAGTTTAGATATCCAAATCGTCAATAGCGGAAGTATCAATTTCTTCCCGAACCTCACGAGGTTCACGAGTTGATTGGCGATTGCCTCCCTCTGGGTCGTAAATCTTAAGATTAACGCGAGAGTTATTCTTAGCACCAACAATTTTTAACAAGGTGCGAATCGCTTGAGCAGTTTGCCCTTTGCGACCGATAACATAGCCCATGTCGGCGGGATTGATTTTAAGAGTCAATAAGACTCCTCGTTCGTCAATCGCCCTATCGACGACAACATCGTCAGGATTGCCAACGATTTGCTTCACCACAGTTTCTAAAAACTGTTTGTCTTGTTCTACCATACGTTTAGTTTTTAATGTTATTAGCTCTGCCTAAGTAGCAGACTTAGATATAATTATAGCAAAGAACCGGGATTTGTCAATAAAGGTCTATTGGTCCTCTTGAGGAGTCTCCTCAACCTCAGCATCCTCTTCTTTAGGAGCCTCTTCAGTCTTAGCGACCTCCTCCTTAGGGGCTTCCTCAGTTTCAACACCTTCTTTAGCTGGTTCCTCAGAAACAGTTTCCTCAACAGGAGCTTCGGTATTAGCGCTAGAAGCCGCTTCGGTGGCTTGCTTCTTATCCGCTTTGGCCTTAGCTTGATTAGCTCGTTTTTCACTAACCTTGCCCGGCTTAGAGGCGACTACCTTTTTTCCTTCAATAATCTTCTTTTCAACTAATAGGTTGTTAACGGTATTAGTCATTTGGGCTCCCTTAGATAGCCAGTAATTTATCCGATCTGATTTGGCTAGCAATTCCTTGGTGTGAGGGTTATAGGAACCAAGAATTTCTAAGGCTCGACCATAAGGATCACGACTTTTTTCCGAAATGATTAAACGGAACATTTTTTTATTAGTTTTTCCTGTTTGTGACAATTTAATTGTTAGCATAAGCTTATTCTGAATTAATTTCTTATTATTTATCTGCGAGCAATATTATCTTAATTAAGACAAAAAGTCAACCAAGATTTAGCGATCAGCTTTAAAGCCACGATGACGACCACCTTGGTCACGGCGGTTGTTGTAGCTGGGTTTTTTGTTAAACCCTAAACGTCCTCCAAAGTTTTGTCCTGTAGACTTTCCTTTTTCGTCTTGCCAATAATGAGAGTTCTCACTCAAGTCTTTCATGCTGAGATTAATTCTCCCTTGCTCATCAATTTCCCTGATCTTTACAGTCACTTGATCGCCAATATTTAATAGGCTATCAGGGCTATCTACGCGATAGGGAGCTAATTCACTAACATGAACCAAACCATCTTGACTGGAGTTAAGGGCAACAAAGGCGCCAAAGTCTAAGAGACGAACCACCTTACCAGTAACTACTTCTCCAACCTCAAAGACATGAACTATTTCTTTTATCTCTTCAATCGCCTGGCTAACCATAGCTGCTTCAGTTCCACAAACCATTACCAAGCCATCATCTTCAATATCAATACTAACTCCAGTTTCAGCAATGATGCGGTTAATGACCTTTCCTCCGGGACCGATAATTAAGCCAATCTTCTCAGGGTAAACAGAGAAGCTCACAATGGATGGAGCGTAAGGTGATAGTTCAGGGCGAGGGGCAGGAAGGGCTTCAGTTATGGTGGCGAGAATATGGTTTAGGGCCTGGCGACCTTGGCTAAGAGTTTGGCGAATAATCTCTTCGTCTAAGCCAATAGTTTTAGTGTCTAGTTGAATGGCAGTTAATCCTTGGCTAGTACCAGTAATCTTAAAGTCCATTCCTCCCAAGCCATCCTCAAGGTCCTGAATGTCAGTTAAAACCTTCCAGTGGCTCATATCGGGCGTTGAGGCTAATCCCATCGCTATGCCAGCTACTGGGCGCTTAATAGGCACTCCAGCGTCCATTAGGGCTAAACTAGAGGCACAGGTGGAGGCCATAGAGGAAGAACCATTAGAGCCCAGAGTTTCAGAAACTACCCGAATAGTATAAGGGAAGTCTTCTTTTTTAGGAATAACGGGCATCAGGGCTTTTTCTGCTAAAGCTCCATGTCCAATTTCTCGTCGACCAACTCCGCGCAAGGGGGAGACTTCACCAACTGAATAAGGGGGGAAGTTATAGTGATGCATGTAGCGCTTTTTGCTCGCCCCTTCAATTCCTTCTAGAGATTGCTCTAGTCCAGGGGCACCGAGGGTGATAATGGACATGACTTGAGTTTCTCCCCGAGAGAAGAGCGAAGAACCATGAACCCGGGGCAAGATAGCGACATCAGCTACTAAATCTCTAACTTGGTCTAGTTTTCTTAAATCAACTCGGTGGTCTTTTTCTAAAATTGCTTTAGTGATCTCGGCCTCAACCAGAGTGTCAACTAAATTCTTTATCACGTAAGCCCGATCAGCTCGGTCAGCCTCAAGAGAGAAGAGATATTTATTCAATTGATCCTTGATCTCACTAATGGCTAGCTTCCGTTCACGCTTAGTGTAATAGGTTTCATCAAATAGAATATTGGCAGCCTTTTCTTCTAACCAAGCAGTGCCTTTTTTAATTAATTCCTGTTTAAATTTTTCCGCCTCTAGTTCAGCAGGAGATTTAAGAGGAGGGTAAACAGTTTTCTCTTTAGGGAGAATAGCTTTTTTCAATTCATTGATTAAGGCCAAAGATTCGGTTAATGACTTTTGGCCAGCCATAATAGCTTTGGCCATAATTTCCTCAGAAACTTCATTAGCTCCAGCTTCAATCATCAAGATCCGCTCGGCGGTACCAGCGACAATCAAGTCTAGGTCACTAAGGGCTTGTTGTTCATAGTTAGGGTTGAAGACAAATTGTCCATCAATCAGACCAACTCTAATACCTGAGATTGGTCCAGCCCACTCCACTCCAGAAATTGATAGCGCCGCGGAAGCAGCGATCAGCGAGACAATATCGTAGTCATTCTCACCATCAACAGCGAGAACGGAGATAATTACCTGCACATCCCGACGGTCAGCTTGATTGAAGAGGGGTCTAATTGAGCGATCAATCATTCGGCCAGTTAAAACTGACTGGTCACTAGGGCGACCTTCGCGCTTGATCCACTGTGACCCCTTAATCATTCCCGCGGCGTATAGTTTTTCCTCAAAGTCTACCATTAGCGGGAAGAAATCAACTCCTTCGCGCTCAGTTTTGCTTTGAACGACATTAGCCATCACCACGGTCTCGCCATATTGGACGAGAACAGAGGCATCGGCTTGTAGGGCGAGGCGCCCGGTAGTAATAGTTAGCTCTTGGCCCAACCAGTGGGTCTTAAATACCTGTTCTTTATTCATATTTTTCTTTATCTGGGCCATCAAATTACAGAACTGTAGTGATACAGTGCTATCTATTTAATGGCCAGATTAATTATTAATTAATTATTTTTTATTAAATTTTATTATTTATTTTTTACGACTATAGATTAAAAACTTTTTACTGCTACTTAAGTCTATATAGTCATCAGCTTCTTCAATTAAGCGAGAAGAGCAAGTTTTTCTAAAGGCCATAATCTCTACCAAGCAACCCTTGTTGTTCTGAAGGTAGGAGATCAGGGGCAGGTAGTCGCCATCACCAGAGACAATGACAATTACGTCTAGCTTGTCAGCTAATTTAATCGCATCAATAGCGATCCCTACATCCCAGTCAGCCTTTTTACTGCCACCAGCAAAAATTTGTAAGTCTTTCATCTTAACCTCAAAACCTTGTTGCCCCAAGGCTTCTACAAAGGGAGCCTCATCTTGATTTTCTGTCCGAATAGCATAAGCAGTGGCCCGAATTAATTTTCGCCCAGCCACTGCTCTGCTTAAAATTTCCTTAAAATTAACTTTCTGGTTATAGAGGTTCTTAGCAGAATGGTACATGTTAGAAACATCTACCAAAACGCCAATTCGTTGTTCTTCGTGCTTAATCATCGTAAGTTTATTTTACCGCCTCTAAAGCCTCGTCGCCATCTTCTTCTTCAGTTTCTTCGGGGCTAACGTAACCCTTTTCTTTCTTTAACTCTTCTTCCTCCTCTTCGGTCATCTTTTGAGCAATTTTGAGCTTTAATTTAGAGGCTAAGTCTAGAAATTGCTCATTATTTTCCTTTTGTAGATACTTAAGAAGCTTACGTCGCTCACCAACTTTTTTTAATAATCCACGGCGAGAAGAGAAGTCATGTTTGTGCACCTTGAGGTGCTCGGTTAAGTCTTTGATCTCTTCAGTTAGGATGGCAATTTGCACCTGAGGTGAACCAGTATCGGTCTCGTGAGTCCGATACTTTTTAATTATTTTTTCTTTAGTCTTTTTTTCCAACATAAAATTTTGGCTCTATCCGAGATTAGGGCTTAATCCCTAAACCCAGTAAAGAGTCATTAGTTAATTATTTTAGAGTATTAATTTTTTTCATTAACCGAGACTTTTTACGAGCCGCGGTATTTTTTTTGATAATTCCTTTTTTAGCCGCCTTATCAATTACCTGCACAGTTTGTCGGTAGTCTTCTTTGGCTTGATTATCTCCAGCGGCAATCTGTTTTAAGTTATTTTTAGTGAGACGCTTTAACTTAACAGAAACTTGCTTGTTAGCGGCCTTACGCTTAATATTTTTACGTAATTCTTTTTCCGCCGATTTCTTATTTGGCATACTGAAATTTCTAAGATTAATTAATTAAAAGTAAGAGAATGGTAGCATAATCATAAAAAAAAATCAAGAGGGGAGAAAAAGGACTAACTGTCATAAAAGTTATTAGGAAACTAAAAATACCGCCTAGCGGTATTTTTAGATGTCGGGGTGGAGAGATTCGAACTCTCGATCTCCTGGTCCCAAACCAGGCGCCTTAGACCAACTGGGCCACACCCCGGAAAAAAACTAACCCGACTTGAGCGGGTTAAGTTTTGTGCCCCGAGTCAGAATCGAACTGACGACACGAGGATCTTCAGTCCTCTGCTCTACCACTGAGCTACCGAGGCTTAAGGGTCATCACTTAAGCTACTAGTTGCGGGGGTCGGACTCGAACCGACGACCTCCAGGTTATGGGCCTGGCGAGCTGCCAACTGCTCTACCCCGCGATAATTTTTCCTTAGAAGTGGGCGATGGAGGACTCGAACCTCCGACCTCAACATTATCAGTGTTGCGCTCTAACCAGCTGAGCTAATCGCCCTGAGGAAATTACGAATAAAAATATAACAAATAAAAAACAAAAAGGCAAGCTATTTCACTAATTACAAGTTAGCAATAAGTAGCATTAGTTCTGGTTTTAGCAATAAGTCCCGAGATTTATTGGCAGAATTTAAACCGATTAGTTGATTAAGGTGGCGCTTTAATTCGGTTAGAGAAAAGTGTTTAGCTTGCTGAATTCCTTTTTTAATAACATAAGGATGGTGCCTTAACTCCTGAGTGATTTTAGCCGGAGACCAATGTCTATCAAGGGCATCTTTAATTTCCGTTAGAATTTTAAATTGCCTAATTAGCATAGCCAAAAGGTGAGACTCTTTAAGGCCAGCCAGATATTGCTCCTCTAAGAGACTGAGGGCTAAAGCTTTATTTTTAACACTAATCGCATCAGTGAGAGCAAAAATATTCTCCACGCTAACATTAGCACCCAAGGCCTTAACCATTTCTAAGTTAATTAATTTCTCTTCACCAAAGAAGGCCAGCTTTTTAATTTCCTGACTTAGGGCCCAGAGGTCTTGATTGGTGTTGATTAGCAATTGGGCGCTAGCTGGGGGAGCAATTTCCTTGCCATACGAAGCGACTTCCTGCTTAATGAAGTTTAACAGCTGAAAGTTGTTAAGGGGTTTAAATTCTTGGACAAACTTTTGTTGACTAAGAAAATTAAATAATTTTTTTGCCTCTGGGCGATTTTTAAGCTCAAGCTCTTCGTCAATAAAGGCTAAAGTGATATCTGAAGAGTCGTTATTTTTTTTTAAATAATCAGTCAGGTCGGCTAGTAATTTGGGGTTTTTGTTTTTAAAAATATTATTAACAATTACTAGTCGCTTTTCGGTAAATAGGGAAGTGGTATTTATTTTCTCAACTAAGTCGCTTAGTTTTATGTTTTCTCCTGCTAAAGTAGTTAAACTCTGAGAGGCTTGATTAACCTCAGAGCGAAACTTGTCTTGTAGTTGTTTGAGCCAGCGACGACTACGGAAAGTGTCGGCACCGTGCAGGAAAATAATCATAGGGTAATATCTATTTCTTTAACAGTTTTTATCTTATGTTCTAAAAACTTTTCCGCTGATCGCTTAAAGCGGGCTGCTTTGTTAGTAACGTAGTAGGTTTCACTAGGACGCCGACTAGGCTTGATAAAGTCAGGATGTTTGGTTAAATACTCTTTTAGACTATTAGCAATTATTTCTCCCGGATGAAGCACTTTAAGGCGACGGCCGCCGATACGCTTAATTTCTTGGTATAAGATCGGGTAATGAGTACAAGCTAGCAAGAGAGTGTCTATTTGCTTTACCTTAAGGGGGCGAAGGTATTTCTTGATAATCATGTTAGTCTCTGGTCGTTTTAACCAGCCCTCTTCTATCAGAGGAACTAACAAGGGAGCGCTGCTTTGCCAAACTTTAATTTGGGGATTAAGTTTTTTAATTTTCTGTAAATAAACTTCGGAATCAACAGTCGCTTGAGTGGCTAAGATCCCCACTCGGGATGCGGAGCTAGAGCTAACCGCTTCGGCCAGTGGTCTAATTACTCCAAAAATACGACGATCAGGGAAGTGTTTGGGTAAATATTCTTCTCGCAGTCTATCTAAGGCGTAGGCTGAGGCAGTATTGCAAGCGAGAATGACCAACTTACAGCCTTGTTGGAATAGAAAATCTACCCCCTCCTTAGTGTATTGATAAATTATCTCAGGAGTTTTAGAGCCATATGGGAGACGAGCATTATCAGCTAGATAAAGGTAATTATAGTTAGGGAGTTCGGCTAAAAAGTATTTTAAAATTGTTAGACCTCCTAGTCCAGAATCAAAGACCCCAATTAGATCTTTTTCTTTAGTTTTTTTGCTTAACATAGGTTTTGAATAAATCACCTCGTTCTTTGTAGTTTTTAAATATACCAAAACTAGCACAAGCCGTCGAGAGTAGTACGACATCGCCCCTAGTGGCAATTTGTTTGGCAAGGGCTACGGCCGCAGACATCTCTTTTGCAAAAGATATTTTCTCGGCTGGGAATCCGGCTAATTTAAGAGCCGCTTTAAGTTTGTCGCTGCCTAGTCCGGGCAGAAGAATGAGGTGCTTAACTTCTTGGGTAATAGTTTTAGCCAGCTTAGAGAAATCAGCTCCCTTATCAGCCCCGCCAGCAATTTGAATAATGGGCTCAGAAAAGGACAAAAGGTCTAAACGAGTACTTTCTGGAGTGGTGGAAAAACTATTATCAAAATATTTAACTCCATTGCGAGTGGCCACTAATTCTAGGCGATGTTCTAGGTTCTTGAAATTAGCAATCGTTTGCTTAGTTGTTTTGATGTTTAGTTTAAGCAATTTAGCCACGGCTAAGGCAGCCCCGATGTTCTCCCGATTATAGTCACCAACCAATTGACTAGGGATAGTAGCGGGGGAGAAATAGATAAGTTTTCCAGGCAGCTTTCTATTTTTTAGCCTAGAGGCAAGCTGAGGGTTGGCAATTAAGTAGTGATTAGTTTTTTGTTTAGCAATATTTAATTTAGCCTGCCAATAGCTAGTCAAAGATAGATGATAATTAGGATTTTTAGGGTCAGCGGGAGCGAGGTGTTCAGGAAATAGATTAGTGATCACCGCAAATTTAGGAGAGAATCTTAAATCCTCTAACTGAAAACTAGATAACTCTAAAACTAAGTAGTCCTCAGGCTTTATTTTAGTTAAAAAACTAAGGGGGGAGACTCCGATGTTTCCGCCCAACCAGACTCGTTGGCCCGATTGTTTTAAAAGCTGATAGATAAGGGTGGCGGTTGTACCTTTGCCCTTAGTGCCAGTGATGCCAATAATATTCTTGCTGGGGCAAAGTTCAAAGAATAAATTAAGGGGGCTAGTTAAAGTTGTTCTTTTGTTTGCTAAGGCTTTTTGTAGCTGAGGGTCATGAAGGGGCCAGCCAGGCGAGCGAACCAAGAGGTCAAAGTCGTCCAGACCTTGATTGAAATTTTTAGGATCACGACTAGCATCTTTAATAACTATTTCGGCAGAAATTTTTTGCTGAGTTAGTAATTTCAATAAGGCTTGATTGTCTAAACCAAAGCCCAAGAGCGCGATTTTTTGTTTATTTAATTTTTGTAAAGAGGGAAATTTCATAAATTAAAATAATTTAACCTAAGTCCCCCCAATTATTACCCCGAGACTCTTCGGCGATAATGGGGACCTGTAAGTTAACTAAACTTTCCATAATCTTTTTTAACTGGGGAGCATAGAAGTCTAAGCGATCTTGCTTAACTTCAAAAATTAATTCGTCATGAATTTGAAGAATTAAATTTATCTCCTCGGGGTGGTCATTAATTAAGTCATCAATTTTAATCATTGCCAGCTTAATCAAATCAGCCGCCGCTCCTTGAATAGGGGTGTTGATTGCCATTCTTTCGGCACTACGGCGCAAGCTAGGAATCTGAGAGTTAATTTCGGGTAGAGGACGTTGGCGTCCAAACATCGTCAAGGCTTGGCCGGTTTCTTGGGCTTGTTTGATAAAATTATTAACCATTAACTTTATTTTCGGATAAGCGGCGAAATAGCGTTTGATAAACTCATTGGCCTGATAATAACTTAGGCCAGTTGCCTGGCTTAGACCATGAATCCCTTGGCCGTAGAGAATTCCAAAGTTAATGGCCTTAGCTTCTCGGCGCATGTTTTTAGTGACCTCACTAGGAGGTAGATGGTTGATCTCAGCAGCGGTAGCGGTATGAATATCTTCTTGGTTAATAAAGGCGGCAATCATTTTTTTATCACCAGAGAGATGAGCGCTTAGGCGGAGTTCTATTTGTGAGTAGTCAAAGCTTAAAAATAGGCAGCCGGGAGCGGGAATGAAGGCCTGACGAATTTTTTGTCCCTCGCTAGTTCGGGTAGGAATATTTTGCAAGTTAGGACTACTAGAGGAAAGACGGCCGGTGGTGGTAATAGTTTGATTAAAGTTAGAATGAATTCGCCCAGTTCTAGGATTAACTTCTTTAGGCAGGGAATTAAGATAGGTAGTTTGCAGCTTATTTAACTCCCGATACTCACGTAGCTCAGGAACTATTTCATGAACATCATTTAATTTCTCTAATTCTTCTTCAGCGGTAGAAAAGCCAGTCTTAGTTTTCTTGATATTTTCGGTGGGCAACTCAAGAATTTCAAAAAGGATCCTTTGAAGTTGTTTGGGTGAATTGAGATTAAAGTTTTCTCCCGCCAGGCGCTGAATATTTTTCTCTAAAGAGTTTAGTTTCTTGGTGACTTGTTGGTTTAATAAATTTAGAGGCTGGGGGTTAAAATTAATACCCCGATTTTCCATTTTACCTAAAACGCTAAGCAGGGGAATTTCAATTTCACTAAACAATTGCCAAAGTTTTTTAGCAGTTAATTTTTTTTCTAAAATTTTTGCCAGACGAGCAATTAAGTCAGCCTCTTCGTTAGTTTTTAGACTTAATTTTTCTAAATCTAAGTCTTGAGCAAGGAGGCTGAGTTGAGTGGCGGATGAGGAAGAAGATTTAAAGGAGTAGTCTCGCTCTAGTCCTAGTTCGCTAAAAATTAAATTATCTAAATCAGTTTGTTGGTGGCCAGGGTTTAGTAAATAGGCGGCGATTAGGGTATCAAGAAAAAGTCCCTGAAGAAAGATCTCTTGTTGAGCTAAAACGCGCCAAGCAAATTTTAAATTATGGCCTGACTTTTTTAACTTAGCTGACTCTAGGAAGGGCTTTAATTTAGCTAAATAGGAAGCCTGGGCGGGCACGAAATAGGCCTTCTGCTCCTGCCAAGCAAAACTTATTCCCAATAAAGTCGCCTCCAGAGGGTCAGAGTGATTAGTTGCTAGATTGATAGTTATACTGGTCCTCGTTTTTAATTTAGTTAACAAACTCTTAAGTTGAGCTTCAGTATTGATTAATTGATAGCCAGGTTTAGAAGGGAGACTTAAGCTTTCGGTAGCTGCTGAGTCCTGAGGGTTTAATTGTGTATGTAGGCCACGGACCTTAGTGAGCAGGGATTTAAACTCTAGACGACTAAATAGGGTAAAGACTTGGTCTTTAGAGAATTCGGCAAACACTTGAGCGGGCAGAGAAAACTTGATTGGCGCCTGAAGATTAATAGTGGCCAATTCTTGACTAAGGAAGGCGTCTGCTTGGTGAGTTTGGAGTAGTCCTAAGATGCGAGGTTTAAGGCGAGGGTCATTTTTAGCAACTGCTTGATAGACTCCCGCTAAGCTGCCAAAGGTGGCTAGTAGTTCTTGGGCAGTTTTTTCTCCGATCCCCTTTACCCCCGGAATATTATCACTAACATCTCCCCGTAAGGCTTTGTAGTCAATAATTTGCGAGGCAGTTAGGCCGTAGCGCTCTTGAACCTTAGCTTCGTCATATAAAACACTATCGTTTAGACCACGACTCATGGTATAGACCTTTACCTGAGGACCAACTAACTGCAAGGTATCTAAGTCGCCAGTAATAATAATTTTAGTTAGGTCAGTCTGACTTTTAGTTAACTCGCAAATAGTGCCGATCAAGTCATCACCTTCAAAGCCAGTTAGCTCTAGAATGGGGATGTTAAAGGCTTGAGCGACCTCCTTAACCAAAGGAATTTGTTCATATAATTCATCAGGAGCTTTAACTCTGGTCGCTTTATACTCCTCATAGACTTCGTGACGAAAAGTTGGCCCCGGTTTATCTAGGGTCAAGACAACATAGTCAGGAGAAAATTCTTTTAAGGCTTTTAATAAAAAAGAGCTAAAGCCATAAACGGCATTAACTAGTTGACCACTTTTGGTTCGCAAAGTAGGGGGGAGGGCATGGAAACTGCGGTGAATTAAAGCATGTCCATCAATGATAATTAATTTTTTATTTATTTGTTTCATAGCTTTAGTTTATCATTTTTACCCCGATGGAGCAATTTTAAATAAGTATCAAAAATCCCCGCTAGTAGCGGGGATTCTTAGATTAAAATTAATCAATGGCGACTAAGTAGGGGGCTAAAGTTTTCCAATCTAAACTAACCTGAACCACTCCCGAGGCACAGATGGTAATATCACATTTGCCGTAAAAGAAACTAATCCCTTCATTGGTTAGGACGAAGTTTTGGAGATTAGCGCCATAAAACCAACCATCACAATGACACTTTTCTAAGTCCAAGCTAACTCCGTCATCTTTTAGATAAGCGAGCCCTAGGCCCTCTTGAGTGATCTCTGAATTAGGAAAAAGTTCTTCATTTTTTGTGGTTTGCTCAAAAATTAATTTAGATAAAGCTAGGTCATTATAAACTACTAGCCCTTCGGGGTTAATAGTCTCTCCAGCCAGATTTAGAACATCTTCTATTTCCACTAAACCGTTAGAATCAAAGGTGAAGGTTTGAACATTGATAATCCCATTAGCTCCTCCAGTATACTCTTCAACGATGAATAGGTAAGAGACGGTGTCTAGGTCTGAGGAATTAAACTTTTGATAAAGAATGTTTAAGGTGTAGACCATCTTAGGTCTGTCAGGAAATTCTTGGGCTACGGCTTGTTCAGCGTTATAAATTTCTCCACCTACTTCCCAGTCAGCCATTCTTTCTTCAACTAAATTAGTAACATAGGTTTTCATTATATTATCTTTATCCAAGCTCTCCCGGGGATACTCGGCCTTTATCTCATAAAAATCACTAGAGCGCTCAATAGTGACAGTGTCATAGGTAGGTTCAATAAAACTCTCTTTAAGCAGCTTAGCTCCGTAGGCCAAGATAATAACAATGACTGCGGTAATAAAAATACTTAAAGTGATTAAGAAGGTTTTCTTTTTCATAAAATTAGATTAATAAATTATTATTACTAAGGTGGACCATGGCGGATTCGAACCGTCGACCTTTCCGATGTGAACGGAACGCTCTAACCAACTGAGCTAATGATCCCTTACGGTGGGCAAGAGAGGACTCGAACCTCCATGATATTGCTATCACTACGACCTGAACGTAGCGCGTCTGCCAATTTCGCCACTTGCCCTCTCGCTAAGAGTATAATAGAACGAATTAATTTATTTTTCAAATAGTTGCCGAGCTTGCCAATAGGCGCAATGATCACAGTATTTGCTAGCGGGAGGAATCTGACTACTATCTAAGCAAGTCTTTATCTTTAGTAGGGTTTTTTCTACCCAAGCATCATTCCCTTCATAAGGAATAAGATGGACATCAAATTCAATCTTTTTATCAAAGGCCTGCCTGTCAGTCTTGCCAGTACAATAGACAAAGTAACCTAGGTTAGAAACAGGCAAGCCTTGGCGGCGTAAGAGCCATTGGTAAATTTCCAGCTGACGTTTATAGATACGCTGCCATCCCTGATCCAAGGCCGTTACCGCCTCTTCTTTAGCGGTAGCCTTATAGTCCACTACTAAATATTCTCCCTGGGGATTGATCCACAGGTCATCAATTGCCCCAGAGATTGTTAAGCCGGTGGGAGCGTGAAAGTATTTTATCCCTCCAAAGTTACGGCGCCATTCAGGAAGTTCTTGATGGGAGACTGGCCGAGCCTCAACGCCATATTCCTGCTGTAGAGGATGTTGTTCGCCCTTAACACGGTAAATATCAAATTCTTGTTTAAGTAGTTGGTCAATGGCGTTATTAATGTGAAAAGGGAAACCGGGCACTCGCCTAACTCCCAATTTGTTATCTAAGTAGAAGCAGCGTGGGCATTCTAAGAATAGTTCTATTTTGCTTCGGCTTAGCTGCCAATTCTTTCCACCATAGTTCCAGGCAGCTTGCCTTAGAGGGTTGTAGAAGGCCATAGAGATAAAATTAGATTAGTTAGCCCTATTAGTTTACAACAAAAAAAGCGGCCTGGCGAATGAGGTAAAAATAGGGCTAGAGCTAGCTTAATTTTTTTTATTTGCTATACTGAAGGTAGTTAATTAAATTTATAAAAATAATTAATAAATAATAAAAATTTATGAAGAAAATATTTTTATTGTCATTTTTAGCAATTGGAACAATTTTTTTTCTAACTGCTTGTTCTAGTCCTAGCAGTGAGCAAACCTTACCTAATGAAGAGGTGGCTGAGACTGAGAGCATTATCACTTGCACCAGTCCTAGTGAAGAGGGTTGTGAGTCTTGCTTAAGAGTTGATGGAGAGGGAGAGGCTTGCGCCTTGCTCTCTTGGTCAGGTGGTGAAGATGCCGAGGTTGAGCCTTGGTACAACATGACGGAGACCGCTGAGTGTGGGACTGATGCTCCTCTTTGTGACTCTTGTTTAAAGAGAGATCAAAGTGAGTTAGCGGAATTGATGGAAAATCCTAACTTCCAAGAGTGTGACTGCGAGGCAGTTGATTGGGAGAATCAAATAGATGCTTGTTTTATGCCAATGAGCTGCGAATGTCTCTGTGGTCGCTATGACCGCCTGTCTACCGCTTGTCCAGTAGAATAAGGAGCTAGGGGTAGCAATAAATAAAGCGATTAGAAAGAAAAAACCTCCGTAATTAAACGGAGGTTTTTGTTTGATAAGAGGTCTAGTATGATTTAAGAACTTGGCTCGTAGGTAGAAGATATATTGATATTATAATTTTAGATAAATAAAAAAGGAAGCTGGTTTAGGGCTTCCTTATAGATTTTGCGAGCATTTAAGCGACTGCTTTTAACAGCGCTATTTGCTTGAGAATGCCATCGGTGTGGCTTTTGACAAAACCCCCGCACTGGTAGTCGTTTATGAGATACCAGCTAGATGCCGGGTTTTCTGGATTTTTTGAGACATCCGGACGAAAAGTTTTTTCTAATCTTTCCTTTTCACCAAGCCAATAAGCAGCTGGCTTGGTCCAGAGGCCAAATACATTTCCTAGAAAAACTTTTTCAGCAGTAACTACCTCGCCTTTAACAGTCCTATTGAAGCCATATTCACAACGTCCGGCGTTATGAAAATGTGCTTGTAAGGCCTCTAGGGCTTCAATTTGCGCATTGAGTTTGCCGTTGCGATTGCGTTTTTCAAGGTCAAGAATTTCTTGGCCGAATCCGCCAGCATCTTGAATTGGGGAAATAACTTGGAAAAGGCGAACTATGGCCTCAACCTTGTTATTCATAGTGCTTATTTTTTGGATTTCTTTTTCCAGAACTTGGATTCTTGGCTGAATCCTTTCAATAATTTTTTTTGAACCTAAGAATAGGTTCGCAAGAGAATTTACTTTTTTCATGACTATCTTTTTTTAAATTGTTAATGAACTATCTCAATGGTTAAATAATAGCATATTTATATTAAAATGTCAATAGCTTGAGCCCTACATTCTGCCCCCAATCTTAATTTTCTTTAAGCTGTTTCTATTTGTCTTTATTTGAAAAATCTCTAATTAGAATAGGAGTTTAAATAATCTGCTAGCTAGCTATTACAAATAAGGGTTTAGCTGGAAAAATTATTAATATTAAATTTAAAGAGTCTCATTTTTATCTACAAAAGACTCCCTAAATGGGAGTCTTGGTTTAAGGTGGACCCTACAGGACTCGAACCTGCCGCCTCCTGCTTGCAAAGCAGGCGCTCTACCAGATGAGCTAAGGGCCCTTAATGACTAATTGAGTATAAGTAATAAAAAAGAATTAGTCCAGAGTTTTAGTTATATCTAGTTAGCGGAGAAGTTAGCCAAGTGAGAAAGTCAGTACTATTACCAGTTAAAGTGATAAGGCCCACAAAGACAAAAATTAGGCCAACCAATTTATAGCCTAAGCGACTACCACCACTAGAGCCGAGCTTTTGCTCAAACCAAGACATCCGGCCAAAGTTTTCTAGCAACCACTCAGTTTTAATAATAATTAAAATTCCTAGAGCTATTAAAATTAAGCCAAGAAAAAAACTGCCCATAAATTAAAAGTTAGTGTAATTAAAAGGATTATATTTTATACCTCCAACTACAACTTCAAAGTGGAGGTGAGGTCCAGTAGAGCGACCAGTGGAGCCAACGGTAGCGATTTGTTGCCCGCGGGTAACGGTTTCACCAACCTTAACATATAGTTTAGTGGCGTGACCGTAACGAGTCCTCATGCCGCTACTATGTTCAAGTAGAATGGTATTACCATAGCCACCATTATAACCCCCTTGAGAAATAATTACCACTCCATCGTCAGCGGCATAAATAGGGGTGCCAATTGGACAGGCCACGTCTAGACCAGGGTGGCTAACGGAGAAGTATTGGGAAATTCTAGTACAGCCCACCGGCCAAACTAATTTATTAGAACTAGTTTTAGCGGTGCTAGGGTTAATCAGATCTTTAATAACCGAGGCCCCGGTATAGCTTGGGGTGCTAGGAGCGCTGGCGACTACAGGTGCGCTAATCTTTCTAGCTCCGGGAAGAATTAGTTCCTTGCCAATAGTTAAAGTGTTTCCTAGAGAATTAGCCGCTACAATCTTATCTATCTCTAGGTCATAGGTTTTAGCAATTTTAGCTAAAGTATCACCACTTTTAACAGTATAGAGCAGACCACTTTGAGCAGGGATAGTTAATTCTCGGCCAATCTTTAAAAGGCTAGTGGCACTCAGGTCATTAGCCCATAAGATAGTATTAACAGTTAAACCAAAGCTTTGGGCAATAGAAGAAATAGTGTCACCAGGCTTAATGGTATAATAAGTGGTGCCTGACCTGATCGGAGTACCAGTGTCACTGATGACGAGGTCAGTTTGTTGTTCTTTAGGTTTAGCAATTACATCAGGGTCACCGACAGGGAAGTTGATATTGCTAGCAACCACTCGCTCTTCCGTTGTTTCCAAGTCTTCATTTTTCTTTAGAGCCAGCAAATCGTCTTCATAGCTCTCAGTATCAGTTAAACTGGCCAATAAGCTTAAGGGAATTGAGCCCTCTTCAATTAACTCATCATCAAAGGTGTCGTAATAGCTATTATGGAACAAGCTAGAGGCAACAGTTTTCTTAATTTTAGTAGGCATCGCCTTAGCTCGTTGAGTATTGCCCGCTCCAGAGACCAAGACTACAGTTACTAAAATAGTAATTAGAGGGTAAAGAGGTTGTTTCCAAAGTAGTTCTAGGGGAGAGTCTTTGATCACCCCACTTCGTTTCCAGCGAAAAATTTGGTAATAGATTTTTACGAGAATTTTATAGAAAATGCCTTTAAAAAGGAAAAGAAGAATTCCGATTAACAGCTTAATCGGGGCAATGATTAATTTCTTAAGTAGCATTAAAGCTTTTAGAGAGATTAATCCTAAATCTATACCCAGTTTCTTTAATTGTTGGCCTAAACGATGTTTGATATAATTGCGAAAAAGTAGGGTAAGCCTAGCATTTTTTAAGGGTTTTAGTCAATTTATAGAACTTTTTTAGCAGGGCTAGATTAATCAACTACTAGAGGAAAAGGCTTTTTTTGTCCATAAGCCTGGGGGCCACTTTTGACATAATTAGCAATATTTCTTTGGAAATAAGGAGGCTTGCTTTCTTGAATTTTGCCGATTAGATAATAACTAAGAGCCATCACTAGGCCGGCTTGAGCCTGGGCGGGCAATTTAAGGAGGTAGCGATTTTCCGGTAGACCAAAGTGTTGATTAGTTCCCCAACTAATTACCAATTCATGTTTATTAGGGTTAACGAACTTAGCATGTCTCGCTTCCCCAAAGCTAAAGGCCCGCAGAGATAGTTGAGAGCCAAAGAGTTCATCACGCTTAATGGTTAGCATGGGCGCTACCGCTGACAAGTGGTCAGGTAAAATGAAAGTAAAGGCCCGATATTTTTTAAAGTCAGGTAATCGCAGGGATTTTAAGTATTTTTTAATAAACCGAGGATCTTCTTGAGTACTAGATAGAATCATACCAAGGTAGGTAGAGACATTATAGGTATAGGGCTCAGGAATCTTTTTATATAAAATAACCTGGTCGGCTAGTTGGGCAGCTGGGGAGTCTTTTTGGCAGGTTAAAAGAATAGTCTTTAGGCCAACCTGTTTAGCCAAGTCTATTTCCCAGACCGAATCTTTAGAACCAGAGGCGGAGATAATAATTGCCTCAGTAATGGTTTTATTTCTTATTAAAGGCCGGTAGGTACTAACTACTTGAGCAAAGGTACTCTCATTAGCCACAAGGGCTCGCCGTTTGGCAAAGAGCACTTGGGCGGTATGATAAGCGTTACCACTACCGACGACAAGCGGGAAAGAACGAGCGGCTAAGCGAAGGCGACGGGGAGGGGTTTTAATAAAAAAGTCTAAAGCTTGCAGAGTGATCTCTGCTAGACTAGCTAGTTGAATTTTACTCATATTTTAGTTGTTTTATCTATTTTCCATTATAATTCATCTTGATTTTTATTTCAATTTGAGATAAGATAAAAGCACTAAAATTAAGAGAAATTTTATGTCCGGACATTCTAAATGGGCAACAACTCATCGACAAAAATCAGTTGCGGATGCTAAGCGGGGGGCAATTTTTACCAAACTAGGCAATGTAATTACTATTGCCGCCAGAAAGGGGGGCGATCCTAGCGCTAACCCTTCTCTGCGAGCAGCAATAGATAGGGCGCGTGAGGCTAGTATGCCTAAGGATAATATAGAGCGAGCCATTAAAAGGGGGACTGGAGAGCTGGGCGGTGAAGTGGTGGAGGAGCTTTATTATGAAGGAGTTTTGCCAGCTGGAGTGCAAGTAGTAGTTAAGTGTATTACTGATAACAAGAACCGGAGCAGTGCTAGCGTGCGCCATGCTTTTACCAAGCACGGCGGCTCCTTGGGGGCGGTGCTTTGGAATTTTGATCAGCTAGGGGTGATTATGATTTCCCGGGCTGAACTACGGGCAAAGGAAATTGAGCAAGCAGATCTAGAGTTAGCCTTGATTGACTTAAATGTCGCTGAGATTATCAGCGATGAAGAGGGCTTAATTATCCAAACAGAGATTAAGGATTTTATTACCATTAAAGACTACTTAGAAAATCAAGGTCTATCACTAGAGTCAGCGGAGATAGAGTATGTGGCTAAAGACAAATTGTCGCTAGAGACAGCTGAACAAGAGACAGTTGATCGTTGCCTGGAGATGCTGGAAGATAATGAAGATGTTAGTGCTTGTTATACTAATTTAGAGTAAATAATTCATGACTAAGGAGCGAATTATTCTAGGCATAGACCCGGGAACCGCGGATACTGGCTACGGGGTAATTAAGGTTAAGGGCAGCCAATTAACCTGCCTAACTTACGGAACAATAAAAACATCTGCTACTCAAAGTCTAGCCGAACGACTGTTTAGTTTAGACCAAGAGTTAAATAAAATAATTAAACAATACCAGCCAAGCTATGTCGCGGTTGAGCAGTTATTTTTTAATAAAAATACTAAAACTGCCTTGGCCGTCGGACAGGCCCGAGGAGTAATTCTCTTAGCAATAGCTAAAAATAAGTTACCCTATTTTGAGTATACTCCGCCTCAAGTCAAGTTAGCGGTCACTAGCCACGGACAAGCTAATAAATTACAAGTACAAAAAATGGTTAAATTAATATTAGGGCTGAAGGAAATTCCTCAACCAGATGATGCCGCTGATGCCCTAGCTATCGCCATCACGGCTTTAAATACTCGCTTATGTCAAAAAAATTAAAATTAGTTCACATTGCTTCTGAGGTCGCTCCTTTTTCTAAAACAGGGGGACTGGGAGATGTTGCTCGCAGTCTGCCTAAAGCTTTAAATCGCTTAGGACACGAAGTGATGATTATCACTCCGCTGTATGGCAAGATTATTGACAAGAAGAAGTATAACTTAAAGTTAATTTCTAAAGATATTGATGTTCGCCTAAATTCAGTAGAATCGGTGAAGGTTAATTATTGGCAAGGCTATTTAATGGAAGGCTTGCCAGTTTATTTTATTGAAAACACCGAATTCTTTTCTAAGCGAAAGAAAATTTATGGCTCTGACAGAGAAAATGCTCGCTTTCTAGTTTTTAGTGTGGCGGCGCTCAAGCTTTTGTCAGTACTAAAGATTCCCGTTGATATTATTCATTGTCATGACTGGCAAACTGGACTAATTCCTCACTATTTAAAAACAGATTTTCGCTATTCTAAAACACTTAGAAAAGCCAAAACAATTTTCACTATTCATAATTTAATTTTTCAGATGGGGCGTAATTGGTGGGAAATTCCCACTGATAGGAAGGACTATGGTCGGGGTAAAATTCCTCATTTAAGCGACCCTCGCTTGGAGGATATTAATTTTGCCAAACGAGCAATCTTATCTGCAGATATTATTAATACGGTTAGTGAGCAATATCGGGAGGAAATTATGACCAAAAAGTTTGGGCAAGACTTGCAGCGGATTTTAAGAAACAGGGAAGATCGCTTATTTGGAATTATCAATGGGATAGACCATAATACTTATAATCCAGAGAAAGATGATAGTCTTTACCGACAATATACTCCGGAGCAGTTAGAGCTTAAACTAGAAAACAAGAAATATCTTCAGCAAAAAATTGGTTTGCCAGTAGCAGATGTTCCAATCTTATGTACCACCTCTCGGGTTACCTTTCAGAAGGGTTTTAATTTAATCTTAGGAATCATTGAGCACCTGCTAAAGTTAAATATTCAAATTATCTTTTTAGGGGATGGTAATGAAGAATATATTAAGCCCCTTAAAAAGATTCAAAGGAAATATCAGGATAAAACCATTTGGTTACCCTTTGATCAAAATAAGGAAAGCCTATTGTATGCGGCCGCTGACCTATTTTTGCTTCCCTCTAATCACGAGCCTTGTGGAATTAATCAATTGATTGCTATGCGCTATGGCTGTATTCCCATTGTCCGAGCGGTAGGGGGCCTGCGAGATACGGTAGAGAATTTTAATCCGAGTACGGGGCGAGGAACTGGCTTTACCTTTAAAACGGAGGATGAGTTTCTGTTTTACGCGGCGATTATCAGGGCCCTGGAGAATTATAAACATAAAAAAGTGTGGCGCAATTTAGTTAGGCGAGCGATGAGTCAATCAACTAGTTGGCAAATTCCCGCTAAAAAATATGTTAATCTTTATCGCCGGGATTTACGTAGCAAAAAAGTATGATTTGGCTTAATTTTTTACATTTTTATCAACCAGCTAATACGGAGTTTTATAATATAAAAACGGCCTTAGATAAAAGCTATTGGCGCTTGATTAGGCTCCTAGAAGAGCATCCTCAACTAAGGATGACGGCCAATATCAGTGGCTGTCTTTTGGAGCGACTAGAGGATGCGGGCGAAACCAATTTTCTAGAACGCTTAAGAGTTTTAGTGAAAAAAGGACGTTTGGAATTAACGGGCTCTGCCTACTATCATGGTTTTCTACCACTCCTACCGGCGACTGAGGTGGCTAGGCAAATAAAAGACAATTTAGCTATTTTACAAAAAAACTTTGGTAAGAATTTTCAGCCCCGAGGCTTCTTTTTGCCGGAGATGGCCTATTCAGAGGCAGTCGCTAAAATAGTTAAAAGATTAGGCTATGAGTGGATTATTGTAGATGAAATTACTAGAGGAGATTTAAAGTTAGGACTAGACCTAAGGCAACGTTACCGAGATCAGGCTAGCGGCTTAAGGGTTATTTTTAGAGAAAGAGATCTATCTAACGCCTATCCGCCAGATGCCTTGTTAGAGATTTTAAAGCAGTCTCCGGAGCAAAAGCAGGGACAAGTTCCAGTTCAGATCACCGCTACTGATGCTGAGCTCTATGGCTTACGTCATGAAGATCCAACGGGAGAAATGGAAAAAATTGCTAAAGAGAAAAGAATCAAGACGATGACAATTTCCAGTTATCTAGACCAGTTGCCTAAGAAATTGAATTCAGTTAAGCTCGTGGCCTCTTCCTGGGAGTCAAGTCCTAAAGAATTGTCTCAAAACAACCCCTATTCTCTGTGGCAAAATAAAAATAATAAGATTCAGTTAGAGTTATGGAAATTAGCTAACTTCGCCCTAAGTTTAGACAAGAAATATCGGCGAGATAAAAACTATGCTTGGTATCGCTGGCACTTGTCTCGGGGCTTGGCTAGTTGTACCTTTTGGTGGGCGAGTGCTCATGATTTTTCTCAAGAATTTGGCCCCTTCGCTTGGAGCCCAGATGAAATAGAGCGGGGGGTGGGAGATTTAGTTAGAAGTGTTAGAGCTTTAAATAGTTTGACTAGCAAAAAGGATAAGTTAGCAGCGGAAAGACAGTCAATAAAAATCAGGAAGTTAATTTGGGAAACTCATTGGCAAAAATATTGGCACCAAGTATATGAATAAAATTTTACAGCTATTTGATGAAGAATTTGTTCTCACCTATTTTAAAGAGCAAGTTCTCCCCCTTTATTCGCAGTATACAGATATTGGTCAGGTAAAAATAAAGCCGTATAAAAAATTAATTTGGACCACTACCTATCACGTAGTAATTAGTTTTCAGGTCTGGTTTAAAAAAGAATCGGGAGATAGGGAGCTAGTGCAAATAGTTTGTTCAGCTCATAGCAATGAGCCACGAGAAAATGTTTATCAGGTACTAACTTATTTAACTGAGCAGAATTTTAACAATCAAGCAGTTAGCATTCCGCGGCCCTTGTTTTACAGTTCAGAGTTTAACGCCACTTTTTATCAGGCCTTAGTGGGGGAAAATTTATTATATTACATCAAGGGGAATCAGCGAGAAGAGATTGTTAAGGTGGTAGTGGCAACAGCGCAGCTTTTTGCTCGTCTTCATAGTCTGCCAGCTATTAAAGCTCCTAACTTTAACCCTGATAGTGCTAGGATCAGGACAGTAGTGCCGGGAGTGGAAAATATTTTGCGAGAAATGTCCTTGCGCTTTAATCGTCAATATTCTGATGAGCTGGAGAAGTTTTACCACTACTTCATTACAGAAGAGGAAAGTTACTTAAGTCAAACTAAAGACTTGTGCTTAATCCATGGTGATGCGCACCCAGAGAATATAATCAAAACAGGAGAAAATTCTATTGGGGTGATCGACCTAACAGATATTTGCCAAGGAGACTACGCCCGAGACTTGGGAACATTTTTACAACAATTAGAGTATAAGATTTTAGTTAAAATAGGGAGCCAAGAGTTTGCTGATGAGATGAAAAAACTATTTTTAGATAATTATTTTCTCGCCTCTGGTCAGTCAGATAGTCCTGCTCTACAAAAACGAATACAACTTTACTATGACTGGACAGCCATTAGAACTGCCACCTATTTATTCCTTAAGCATGACCCCAATGAAACTCAAGGGGAGAAATTATTTAATAAAGTTAAAGAAGATTTAATTATAGATAGCCATGAAAAATAAAAAGTCAATCACAATTGCTCATCTGCATGTTTGGGACAAGAAAAACAAGGGAGATGTGGCCATAGTGCTAGCCGTTCAAGAGTTATTGCGCCAACACTTTCCGGAAGCTAAGATTATTGATTACCCAGTGTCTTTGCTAAAAACTGGAGGAGCGGTGGAGGCTAAGAAAATAAATCAAGCCGACTTTATTGTTATTGGCGGGGGTGGTATTTTTTATTCTTACTTCCTGCCTTATAGCCAGAAGTTTATCAAACAGTTAAAAAAACCAATCATTATTTTCGGAGCTGGCTACATCAGAGAAGTGGGGGCACCGGCTTTAAGCAAGGCAGCGGCTTCAAGTGTTGCCTATTTAGCTAAGCAAGCAATTTTAGTAGGAGTTCGGGATGATAATACTAAAAAGTTTTTAATTGACCACGGTTTAGCAGCAGAGAAAATTGAGGTAGTGGGGGACCCAGCCCTAGTTTTAAGTGAGCAGGCTCCTCAAGAGGAAGTTCTTAAAAAGTTAGCCCTCGCCAAGGGGGACATTATTCCCGCCAGAGATTTGAGTCAGGGTCAGGCTAAGCTGGCGCTACAAAAAAAGAAAAACACCGCTTCACCAATTAGAATTGGACTCAATTTAAACTACTCAGGTTGGTTAGGTTTTGGTAAGTGGCAGGATGACATTTTAGGAGCTTATCAGGCGGTGATTGACTATTTTCAAGAAACTTATGGCGGAGAGACTGGTCCAGGGGTAGAGTTCTATTATCTTAAGCATCATCCGGGAGAGAGTCGGATCTATCCAAAGCTAAAAATCAAGAACAGGCATTTAGTAAACCTAAAACCGGGAGAACAGAAATATGTTTATGGCCGACTAGATTTAGTGATTGGCATGATGCTTCATGTGGGAGTAATGGCCTTTGGAGCAGAGACTCCCCAGATTAGCGTAGCTTATGATTTAAGAAATTATAGCTTCGCCGAATACGTTAAATTGCCAGAGTTGGTAATTAGTCTAGAGGACCTCAGTCAGGGAGCCTTGTTAGCGCGAGCTCAGGAGGTGTTTAAGAAAAGGAAGAAGTATGGCATAATATTTAAGTTAAGGAAGAGACAGATAGCGGATCGGCAAGCAGAGTTCTTAATTAAAGCAAAAAAGGTCCTTAAGTCGTTTAAAAGTGATTAGTATGTCTAAAAAAAAGTCAACCAAGAAACAGAATAAGTCAAATGATTACCTTAGCCTACCTCGCCTAGAGTTAAGTGATAAGGCAAAGCGTAGTATTTTAACTTTATTGTTAATCGGTTTAGGGCTACTTAGTTTTTTAGGACTATTTAATTTGTCTGGTCGCTTTGGAGGCTTCGTTTCTCAATGGCTACAATTAATTTTTGGCTTTGGTAAGTGGCTAGTGCCAGTGATGTTTATTTATTGGGCTTTAATTACCTACCGACGCGAACGCCAGCCATTAAAGTTTGCCGACTACTTAGGACTGGGCTTATTATTCATTGCGTATCAGACTTTATTTCACTTTTTTTATGACCCTGAGGTTTGGCTAGCTCAGGCGGAGGGGGGAACTGGAGGAGGTTATTTAGGCTATTTCTTTGGTAGACTATTTTTCTATCTCTTTGGCTTTTGGGGAGGGTTAGTAGTGTTGCTGGCAATCTTATTAAGCTCTTTGGTGCTGGTATTTAATACCTCGTTAACTAAAATAATAGGCCGAGAAAGTCTAGTCTTTAGATTTGCTAAACCATTTGGTTTATTTTTCCGCAATCTATTTTCTCAAAGTCATGAAGAGGAAGAGATAGAAGAGGAGGAAGAGGAGAATATTATTATAGAGGAAGAAGTAGAGTCAGATGAGGTCTTAAAGTCTTGGCAAGAAAAAGAACTATTTGAGGAAGAGTCGCCTAGTCCAGCTAGACAGCGGGCCAAGTCTAAGCGTCCGGCGGTTCAGGAGAAGATTGTTTGGCCCAAGCGTTCAGTTAAGATAGACCTGCCTTTAGAATTGTTAAACGATAAATATTCTCAGGCAATTGGAGGGGATACAGAAATCAATGCTCTAAAAATTAGCAAGACCTTAGAAAAGTTTGGGATAGAAGTAGAAATGGGGGAGACTAAGGTAGGCCCAACCGTTACTCAATACACCTTCAGACCAGCAGCGGGAGTGAAGTTATCACGGATCACCACTCTAAATAATGACCTGTCCCTATCTTTAGCGGCTCATCCAATTAGAATTGAGGCCCCGATTCCGGGCAAGTCTTTGGTGGGAGTGGAGGTGCCTAACAAGGCTAAGGCGATTGTCGGGTTAAGAGAAATTTTAGCTGACCAAGTTTTTAAGGAGAGAAAGAATAATCTCTTTGTAGTTTTAGGTAAAGACGTAGCGGGCACCGCTTGGCTTTATGATTTAACTAAAATGCCCCACTTATTAGTTGCCGGAGCAACTAACTCAGGTAAGTCGGTTTGTCTCAATGCTATTATTGTGAGTTTGTTATATCAAAATAACCCTGAAGACTTGCGCTTTATTATGGTGGACCCTAAGCGAGTTGAACTGCCGACCTATAATGGCATTCCGCACCTGCTCACTCCGGTGATTACTGATGTTAATAAAACAATTAATGCACTGAAGTGGTGCTTAAATGAAATGGAAAGACGTTATGATCTGCTCAATCAGGCCGGGAAGCGCAATATTCAATCATACAATCAAACAGCAGCTGAAAGACTCCCCTATATCGTCTTTATCATTGATGAGCTAGCGGACTTTATGATGACTAGTGGTAAGGAAATGGAGGCAGCGATTATTAGACTAGCGCAAATGTCACGAGCAATAGGCATCCACCTTATCTTAGCCACGCAGCGACCTAGCGTTGATGTGATCACGGGATTGATTAAAGCCAATGTTCCTACACGAATTGCTTTTTCGGTGGCTTCACTAGTGGATTCAAAAACAATTTTAGACTCATCAGGAGCCGAGAAATTATTAGGGCAAGGCGATATGTTGTTTTCCAGTGCGGAGTTTGCTAAGCCCAAGAGAATTCAAGGAGCCTACCTTAGCGATGAGGAAATTAATGATGTCGTTAATTATATTAAAGAAAAAAGTGGTCCAGCTGAGTATCTTGAGGGAGTGACGGATAGGCAAAAGGTAGGCGGCAATGCCGGCGTGGGCCTAGATGGAACCCGGGGTGATGAAGATGAGTTATTTGAAGAAGCTAAGGAAATTATTGTTAGAGCTGGTAAGGCTTCTACCTCAATGCTGCAACGACGTTTGTCAATTGGTTATGGGCGAGCGGCTAAGATTTTAGATATGCTAGAAGACTCAGGAATTATCGGTCCTCCCAATGGTTCTAAGCCTCGGGAAGTGCTAGTTAGTCAGGAGCAATATGAGGCGATGAATGAAGGGGAGTTTATTGCCGGCATTCCAATTCATAATCGGGCTGAGTCTAAGCAGCCAGACAGCTATCTAGCTGGCGATGAGGGCAATGACGATACTCTAGTTTTTAGCAATCAGTCAACTGAGGAAGATTTAGAGGCGGAGACTGAAGCGGAACTATCATTAAGTCCTGAAGAATTAGAGGAAGTGGTTAATGATGAGACAGAAATCTTAGAAGAAATTAGGGAGGACGATGACGTAGAGGTTGATAGCGCTGTCAGTGAAGAAGAGGAAGAGCCAGCATTAGACGAAGAAGACAGGCCCAGCCCCTTAACTGATGATGATGAAATGTTCTTTGCTCGTTAAGAGAAATGATTGATTTTCTAGCAAATCCTTTTACTTTTTATTTAACTATGCTATAGTGTTAGTAGTAATGCGGTGTAACAAAAAGCTTGTTATTACGTATTATTAGTATATAGCTATTAACTTGATAAAAGTTTTTAGCCCACCGTGAAGAAAAATTTCACAAAACCACTCGACGGAATCCGAGTGGTTTTTGTTTTATTGTCACATTTAGTTTGACGAGTTTGTTTTTCTATTATTTACTTTCTCCATTATCTGCTATAATAGAAGTCTATGTTAGAAAAGATAAAAAAATTAGTACCGCGGCGTTTATTCAAATCCTTGCAGCCAATTTATCACTATTTTATTGCCTGGCTAGCTTTAATAGTCTATCGTTCGCCTAGTCAAGAGCTTGTCGTGATTGGAGTTACGGGCACGGCTGGCAAAACCTCAACGGTGTACTTAATTGCCAAGATATTAGCAGAAGCCGGATACAAAACAGGCTTCACTTCAACAGCTGTTTTTTCTGATGGGGATAGAGAGTGGTTGAATGATAAAAAAATGACCATGCCCGGCCGGTTCTTCATTCAAAGAAGCTTGCGAGCCATGCTTAAAAATGGTTGTCGCTACGCCATTGTTGAGACGACTTCAGAAGGAATCAAGCAGTTTAGACATCGCTTTATTAACTATGACACCCTAGTATTTACCAGTCTTTATCCCGAGCATATAGAGGCTCATGGGAATTTTGCTAATTACAAAAAGACTAAAGAACGCTTATTCAAACACTTAAAGACTGGCCGGACTAAATATATCAATGAGCAACATGAGGTAATAAGGCCACGCAGTGGGCTTAAAAAGCTAGACTTAAGCAGGGTGAGAAAAACTATTATTATCAACGGGGATGATGAGCACGCCTTAGACTTCCTTAATCATTGGAGCGAAACTAAGCTGGCCTGTTCCTTTGCCTCCGATGTTCAAGCTGAACAGTTTCTTGGTCAGTTAAGCGCTGAGGCACAAGTTAAAGACTTTACGGTAGTTAGGGGTAGGGACCTTAGTGAAGAGGCGACGGGCTTAAGTTTCATAATAGATGACCAGCCAATAACCCTACCATTACTAGGCCGCTTTAACGCTATTAACGCCCTACTCGCTTATGCAGTTGGCCTCAGTCAAGGTATTTCGGCAGAAAAAATCAGCTCCGGTTTAGAGCAGGTGAAGGGTTTGGCGGGAAAGTTGGAGTTAATTAAGGCAGGACAAGACTTCACGGCTATCGTTGACTATTCTTTTGAGCCAGTGGCTCTTCAGAAACTATATGAGACCCTAGAGCAGTTACCTAAAAACAAAATTATTCACCTCTTGGGTTCGGCTGGAGGGGGACGCGATAAAACTAGACGGCCAATTTTAGGGGAATTAGCAGGCCGCCAGGCGGACATAGTTATTGTTAGTAATGAAGACCCCTATGATGAGGACCCTGAGGAAATAATCAAAGAAGTGGCGGCGGGAGCTAAGGCAGCTGGTAAAATAATGGATCAAAATTTATTCACCATTTTAGATAGGCGCCAGGCAATAGCCAAGGCCCTATCTTTAGCCACGGCGGGAGATTTAGTACTATTTACCGGCAAAGGAGCCGAACAGCATATTTGTCTAGCCCAAGGAGAAAAATTGCCCTGGGATGAGCGAACAGTGGTTAGGGAAGAGCTGGATAAGTTGCTGTCTAAATAACCTAATTTTGAGTAAGCAAGGGAAGTTTTTTAGTTATTAACTTGCTTGTGGAAAAACTGTGTATTGACAAAAGGAGTTTAATATTATATCATAAAAACATTAACACTTTTTTAATTTAAAAAAAGTGATCAACCAAAAAACTAGTTAATTTAATACGAGATAAGCTCAAGCCAATTTGGGATTGGGTTTTTTTGCTGTAAATGCTATTTATTAGCGGTTTTTTGTCTAAATAAATTAATAAAAAGCCTAATCTTATGACTAAAAGAAAATATTTTTCTGAAGTAAAAGAAGCTTTGCCAATGCCAGATTTAATAGAAATTCAGAAAGATTCTTATCACTGGTTTCTAAAAGAAGGTTTATTGGAATTGTTTGATGAAATCAATCCAATCACTGACTTCATTGGCCGTGATTTAGAATTGTATTTAGACGACTACTATTTAGACGAACCTAAGTTTAGTGAAGCGGAGAGTCATGAAAAAAATATTACCTATGAATCTCCTTTGCGAATCAAGACTAGGTTAGTTAACAAAAAGACTAAAAAGGTGATCAGCCAGGAGGTCTTTCTAGGAGACCTACCGTTAATGACTGATAAAGGAACCTTTATTATCAATGGGATTGAGCGAGTGGTGGTTTCACAGCTGATTAGAAGTGCTGGGGTAATGTTTTCTTCAGAGTTTGTTAAGGGCAAAAAATGTTATGGCGCCAAAATTATCCCTAACCGAGGAGCTTGGCTAGAAATAGAGACGGATGCTAATAAAGTGTTGTGGGTTAGAATAGATCGTAAGCGAAAGGTGGCCGTTACCTCTTTGCTACGAGCCTTTGGCTATGAAACTGATGAAGAGATCAAGAAATTGTTTGCCGAAGTTGATCTGGTTAAGGACCAAGACGAACCTACTTACATTGAAGCCACGATAGAAAAAGATTTGGCTAAAAATGAAGCTGAAGGACTGCAAGAAGTTTATCGTCGCATTCGTCCCGGAGACCTGGCTTCAGTGGAAAATGCTCGCCAATTAATTCATTCCATGTTTTTTAGATTTGATCGCTATGACTTTGGCCGAGTGGGGCGCTATAAATTAAATCGTCGCTTTAATTTAGATTTACCTAGTAATAAAAAAGAGTATCGCATTTTGCGTCGTGAAGATCTAGTTTTGATTATTAAAGAGGTAATTAGATTGAATATCACTAAAGAGCCAGAAGATGACATTGATCACTTAGGTAATCGGCGAATCAGGGCGATTGGGGGCCTAATTCAAAATCGCTTCCGAGTGGGGCTAGCGAGAATGGAAAGAATTATTAAAGACCGGATGTCTACTGGAGAGGTTTCCTCCTTAACTCCTTCTAAGCTAATTAATTCCCGACCAATTATTGGAGTGGTGAGAGAATTCTTTATGTCTTCACAGTTATCTCAGTTTATGGATCAGGTTAATCCGCTAGCTGAACTGGAGCACAAAAGAAGGTTGTCGGCCATGGGCCCCGGGGGACTAACTAGAGAGCGAGCTGGTTTTGATGTGCGTGACGTGCACACTACTCACTATGGTCGTATTTGTCCGATTGCTACTCCAGAAGGACCGAATATTGGTTTAGTTGGTCACTTAGTGTCTTATGCTAGATTAAATTCTTATGGCTTTTTAGAGACCCCTTATCGCAAGATAGTGCATGAAAAAAAGGGTAGTCGGGTAACTGATGAGATAATCTACTTAGATGCCTTTGAAGAAGAAAAATATATTACCGTTGACGCCACAGCGCCAGTTGATGACCAAGGTTATTTCTTGGTAGATAAATTTGAAGTGAGGCGTTTTGGTCATCCGGACATGGAAGAGGTGGGAAAGATTGACTTAATGGGAGTGGCCGCTAATCAAATTATTTCTATCGCTACTTCTTTGATTCCGTTTACGGAACACAATGATGGACAGCGATCACTAATGGGAACGAATATGCAACGCCAAGCAGTTCCTTTACTAAAGTCAGAGGCGCCAATTGTGGGTACCGGAGTGGAGGCCCGAGCCGCTCGGGATAGTGGTCACTTAGTGATTGCTAAAGAGGACGGAGAAGTGATTACCGCTGAAGCCGCTTTGCTAGAGGTGAAAAACAAAAAAGGGGGAATAGATAGTTATCCACTTAATAAATTTGTGCGCTCTAATTCATCCACGTGTATTAATCAGCATCCAATAGTTACGGTTGGCGAGAAGGTTAAAAAAGGTCAGGTCCTCTCAGATGGACCAGCCATTGATGAAGGAGAGCTGTCCTTGGGGAAGAATGTTTTGGTGGCCTTTATGACCTGGGAGGGCTTTAACTATGAAGACGCGGTTATTATCTCCGAGCGCTTGGTAAAAGAAGATGTTTATTCCTCTATCCATATAGAAAATTATACTATTGATGTTCGCGATACTAAATTAGGGCCAGAGGTGGTCACTAATGATATTCCTAATATCAGTGAAGAGAAATTAAAAAACTTAGATGAAGATGGAATAATTAGAATTGGCGCCGAGGTCTCTAGTGGCGATATTCTAGTTGGTAAAATTACCCCCAAGGGAGAGACAACTCTATCAGCGGAGGAAAGATTATTGCGAGCTATCTTTGGTGAGAAAGCTAAAGACGTGAGAGACTCTTCTTTGTATTTAGAGCACGGTGAGCATGGCAAGGTGGTGGATATCAAGGTATTTTCTCGAGAAGAAGGAGACAAGTTGTCAGCGGGAGTCTTGCAGTCAATTCAAATTTCGGTAGCTAATTTAAGAAAAATTCAAGTAGGCGATAAAATGGCCGGACGTCACGGGAACAAGGGAGTTATTTCTCAAGTAGTGCCAGTTGAAGATATGCCTTACACTGCCGATGGCACCCCAATAGATGTTATTCTTTCTCCTTTAGGAATTATCTCTAGAATGAACCTAGGACAGTTATTAGAAACCCATTTAGGCTTTGCTGCTCATAAGTTAGGCTACAAGGTTGCCACCCCAGCTTTAAATGGTGTCAGTGAAGAGCAGATTAAGGAGGAATTAGTTAAGGCGGGCTTACCTGAAGATGGCAAGATTACTCTTTATGATGGGAAGACAGGCGAGCCTTATGACAACAAGATAACGGTTGGCCATAAATATGTTCTAAAACTAAATCACATGGTGGAAGACAAGATTCACCAACGCTCCATTGGCCCTTATTCGCTAATCACTCAGCAGCCACTAGGAGGAAAGGCGCAGTTTGGTGGTCAAAGATTTGGAGAGATGGAAGTCTGGGCCCTAGAAGGCTATGGCGCCGCTCACACTTTACAAGAAATGCTTACCATTAAGTCAGATGATGTTCCCGGACGATCTAAGACTTATGAGGCGGTTATCAAGGGGGAGGAAATAGAGAAGTTAAATGTTCCCGAGTCATTTAATGTCTTAATTAGAGAATTAAAAGGCTTAGGCCTTAATGTAGACTTGCTTAGCAGTCAGAGTAATCAACCAGCTTCAGAGGTGATTACTGACCTAGATCAAGAAGAAGAGTCAGACAGGGCAGAAGAGGAAACTACTAAAGAGGCGGAAGTTAGTGAAGAGGCTAGTTAGGTCTCAGTATTATTTTAAATTATTTTTATTTTTAAAATATGTTAAATCCAATTAAAACTAGCGATTTTGACGCTATTCGCCTTAAACTAGCTTCCCCCGAAGAGATTGCCAGCTGGTCACACGGTGAAGTCACTAAGCCAGAAACAATTAATTACCGAACCCAAAAGCCAGAGAGAGATGGACTGTTTTGTGAGAAGATTTTTGGGCCCATTAAGGATTGGGAGTGTTCTTGTGGTAAGTATAAAAAGATTCGCTACAAAGGAATAGTCTGTGATAAGTGTGGAGTGGAAGTGACTCGTAGCGCCGTCCGCCGAGAAAGACTAGGCCATATTTCCTTACAAGTCCCTGCCTCACATATTTGGTTTTTAAGAGGCTTGTCATCTAAGATCGGTTTATTATTAAACCTCGGCATTCAATCTTTAGAAAAGGTAATCTATTACGCTAACTTTATTGTCACTGAGGTAGACGAAACCCTTAAGGAGGCCACCTTAGAGCAGATTAAGGCGGAGTATAAATCTAAGCAGAAAAGCATTAACAACGAGTATCAGGTTCAGTTAAAGAAGTTAACCGAAGAAGAGGGTCAAAGTGAGCTTAGTGAAAAGGACTTAGCTAAAGAGAGGGCTGATAAGCTAGAGCGGCTAGAGGCGGACTTTAGTACTACCCAAAAAGAACTAAAGGACCTTAAGCCTTTATTAATTTTATCAGAGCTAGATTATCAAAACTTAAGCCTAAAGTTTGGTCATATTTTTGAAGCCGCTATTGGCGCTGAAGCCATTAGATTGTTGCTGGAGAAAATAGACCTTCAGGCGAGTATCAAGAATCTAGAAGCTAAGCTAGAAGAGGCCACGGAAACGAAAAAAGAAAAATTAATTAAGCGCCTTAAGCTTTTAAAGAGTTTTCGCAATAACAATATTCGTCCCGAGTGGATGATCATGAAGACTTTGCCAGTAGTTCCTCCAGATCTAAGGCCAATGGTCGCACTAGATGGTGGCCGATTTGCTGCTTCAGATTTAAATGACCTGTATCGTCGGGTAATTAATCGCAATAATCGCTTAAGGCAATTAATTGAATTAAATGCTCCAGAGGTTATTTGTCGTAATGAAAAGAGAATGTTACAGGAGGCGGTGGATGCCTTAATTGACAATAGTGCCAGACACACTAAAACAGTTACTGCCTCTACTAGTCAAAAGCGACAGCTAAAATCTTTAGCCGATACTCTTAAGGGCAAGCAGGGACGTTTTCGTCAAAACTTGTTGGGTAAGCGAGTTGACTATTCGGGACGTTCAGTGATTGTGGTTAATCCTAAATTAAATCTTGATCAGTGTGGCTTGCCGAAAATTATGGCCTTGGAGCTATTTAAGCCTTTTATTATCTCACAGTTAATTAAGCGGGAGATTGTTCATAATGTTCGCAGTGCCTCTCGCTATATTGAAGCTGGCCATGAGGAGGTTTGGGATATATTAGAAGAAACTGTTAAAGAGGCTTACGTGCTGCTTAACCGAGCTCCGACCTTGCATCGCTTGGGAATCCAAGCTTTTAAGCCAGTCTTAATTGAAGGAAAGGCGATTCAAATTCATCCGCTAGTCTGTACGGCTTTTAACGCTGACTTTGATGGAGACCAGATGGCGGTTCATGTTCCCTTGACTAAAGAGGCGAGGCGAGAAGCGGCTGAATTAATGTTATCAACTCACAACCTACTTAAGCCCGCTACTGGGGACCCAATTGTAGCTCCCGGACAGGATATTGTTTGGGGAACTTATTACCTAACCTTAGTTGGAGCAGAATATGAGCAACGGGAGGCCAAGGAGATGCCCTATTTCTATAGTGAAGAAGAAGCAATTTTAGCCTACGAGAATCATTTCATTAAACTACATGAGGCAATTAATGTTAGGTATAATGGGGAAATGCTTAAGACTAGTATAGGACGCTTGATCTTTAATTCATTGCTACCTGAAAAACTACGCTACATTAATGAGATCGTTGACAAGGGAAAGCTGAAAGATTTAATTAAGGAAAGCTTACGACTATATGAGGAGGCTGAAACGGTTAAATTTATTGATGGCCTAAAAAATAGCGCCTTCGCCTTTATTACCAAGTCAGGACTGTCTTGGGGCTTTGGCGACCTACCAGAGTTGCCAGAAAAAGATCGCTTAGTAGAGGAGGCTAATAAAAAAGTAGAGTTAATTCAAGAGCAATTTGAAGACGGACTGCTGACTGAGAGTGAACGCTATGCCAAGGTGATTGAAGAGTGGACTAATGTTAAGGAAAAAATTTCTGATATTTGTAAGGAAGAATTAGTTAATGTTTTGCCCGTATATTCAATGATCGACTCGGGGGCCCGAGGTTCTTGGGCTCAGCCAGTTCAGATTTTAGGAATGAAAGGCTTGGTGACCTCGCCTTCAGGGGCAATTATTGAGTTGCCGGTTAAGGGTAATTTTAAGAAAGGCTTTGGAGTGTTGGAATATTTCATTTCCACTCACGGAGTGCGAAAAGGTTTGTCAGATACCGCTCTAAGAACGGCTAACGCTGGGTATCTAACTAGACGATTAGTGGATGTCTCTCAGGACGTAATTATTGCTGAAGATGATTGTGGTGATCAAGAGGGAATTAATCTTAACCGTGCAGAAATAGAGGCTGGAGGTGATGACTTCTTTAGACAGTTAACTGGTCGCTATTTAGCTAAAGACCTTAAAGATAGCCGGGGAAAAACTTTGCATTTAGCGGGAGAGCTAGTCAGTGATGAACTAGTTGAGAAGCTAAAGAGCCTAGAGATTAATGAGGCTGATGTTCGTTCGGTCTTAAATTGTCAGGTTAATAAAGGGGTTTGCGCTAAGTGTTATGGTTGGGATTTGGCCTATAATAAGCCGGTGAAAATGGGAGCCACGGTAGGGATTATTGCCGCGCAGTCTATTGGTGAGCCAGGAACGCAGTTAACGATGAGAACTTTCCATTCAGGAGGAGTAGCGGGAGATGACATTACTCAAGGACTACCCCGAGTGGAAGAAATTTTTGAAGCCCGAAGTCCAAAAAAGAAGGCCTTGATGGCCGATGTGGCTGGTCGGGTTAAAATTGAATTTGCCCAAAAGACAATTACTGATGCCCAGGGGAAAGAAATTTTAGTTAACAATCCTCAAGCTAAAATTTTAAACATTATTTATCGCGGCGAAGACCAGGAGAAGTATTATTTCTCAGAAAAAGTTAATGAGGTTAAGTTAGCGACAGGGGCGACTGCTAAGGATAAAAAGAAGTTAGAAGTTAAGGTTTTAGTTAAAGAGGGGGATAAAGTTTCCCGAGGGACAGAATTATTTAAAGTTGGCAGTGAAGTGGTTAAAGCCAAGAGCTCAGGGAAAGCGGCAATTGATCCAAAGTATGTGGGAATTATCAAGGAGGTTGATAAGGTCAAGGAGTTTCCTATTATGAAAGGCACCTTGTTAATGGTTGATGAGGGAGACCAGGTTGAGCGAGGGACACAATTAACTGAAGGTAGCTTGGACTTAAGAGAGCTATATAAATTAAAAGGCCGACTAGAGACACAGAAGTATATTATTAAAGAAATTCAATACGTTTACTCTTCTCAAGGCCAGCCACTTAATGATAAGCATATTGAAATTATTGCTAGGCAAATGTTTTCTCGCTATTTAATTAAAGATGCGGGAGAGACTAATCTATTGCCAGGTGAAACAGTTGAGGACGAGATTTTAGCAGAAGCCAATAAGTTGGCTAAAAAGAAGCCAGCCCAAGCAGAGAGGTTATTAATGGGAATCACTAAAGCCTCCTTAACGACTGACAGCTTCTTATCGGCCGCTTCTTTCCAAGAGACCTCTAGAGTCTTAATTGATGCGGCGGTTAATGGTAAAATTGATTATCTAGACGGCTTAAAAGAAAATGTTATTATTGGTCGCCTTATTCCAGCAGGAACTGGTTATCAGGGAAAAAAGAAACGCTTTGACTATAAATTAGATGCTTAAAGATTGAAAAATAAGGAGAGAAAAAAAGGGGTAAAACCCCTTTTTTGGTATAAAGTAATTTATTGTCAGAAAGGCAAAAATAGAGTAGAATGATAGTATTATGAGCAAAAAATATTTTAAAAATTGGCCCCTAACTAGGCAGCTAAGAGGAGGATTCGGGGTTATTTTAGCTAGTCTAATATTAGTTTTATTATTTTTGAAAATAGTGCCTAATGGGCAAATTAAGTATTTTCGTGATTTTTCTCAAACGCCAATAATTGGCCGAGGCTTTATTGCCAATCTTGACCCTAAAGATAGAGTGGTAGTGGGAGATGAGTCATATCCGCAGATAATTGGTGACCCAGCTTATTTCTACGTCTTTACTCCCCGGACTTTTGATCGGGTTGATTTAAAAATAACTTATCAAGATAACTTAAGCATAGACTTGCCGATTATTGAAGCTGGAGTGCTAATGGATAAAGACCTCTGGCAATACAATCTACAACCTTTGAGCAATAAGTTTTTAGACTATTTAAGTTTGCGCTGGTCTAAGTTAGAAGCAGATGACTTATTATTGCTCCAAGAAACACCACATTATTCTAGTCTAAGTGATTTTCAGGCTGACTTAGCGAAGCGAAGTTTAGCGGGCTGTCAGCAGGGATTAGATAATTGCTTAGCGGTCTATAATTATGATTTGCCGTTTGATTATCAAATTAGTAATTATCAATCACGAGATCCACTGGAAATAAAGCAGCTCTTACAAGGACCGCATCAATTTTATATTTATCACGCCCCCGGAACCTTGAACTTAGAGGTGGATTTTAGCCGAGAGACAGCTAAGAGTCAGCTACGACCACTAGAATTAATTCTCTTTTCTGCTGGAACAGAGCTTGCTCGGGAAACCATTTCGGAGGCTGAATTTTTAGCCACTGAGAGTCGGGGGGAGGTAAATAAAATAAGATTGTCGGTGCCCAACCTGCCGCTAGGAGTGTATAAGGTGGCGCTTAAAATTAGTGATGAAACTTTAATTAAAAGAATTTACGTAACGGACAGCAAGCTGGCATTTAGTGGCAGACTGTGGTTAGCTAAAACAGATCAAGAAGCACCACTAGAACTATTTACAGATAGCAATAATTTACAAGTTAAGGTGATGGCTGCGGATAGTTTGCAAAGAATCATTTTTGGCGAAGAGGAACTGTTCTTAAATTCAGTTTATCGTCAAGAAGAGCAAACTATTGCGACTACGGGTTTAAATAGGATATTTTTAGAGAGGCCTGGATTAATTTTAGCTAACAATGGAGTGTTCGCCTTTACTAAAGAGAGCTTATTTAATCCAGAGTTAAAAAAAGTCGATCGTTATTTCTCTATTCCTAGCGCTCCCCCATATATTATTGCTAAATATCAGAAGCCAGAGGAAGAGGAGCGAGTTAAGACTGCCGAGTTATCCTTTAATTTACAAGGAGCTCAACGCGACCAAGGGCGTTATCGTTTTATGATTTCGGTGCCAGGACTGAGAGTGGAGGACCCCGGTCAGGGCGGGGTGGAGATACAGTCTGTGGAGCTTAAGTTTTCAGGACGAACTTTGGGACAGAAAATTAAGTCTTTACTAAGGCATGACTAAGCAGACTAACAAAAATATTATTATTCAAGAGTTATTTTATTTCCTAAGTTTCACGGTCTTAATTTTCTTTGGCCTAGAGCTTATTTGGCCTAACTTTATTATTGCTTACCTAAATCTTAATTACCTAGTAATTTTATGGTTAGGGGTAGCAATTATTTATTTAAATTCAAGAAATAATGTCTCAAGCTAAGAAGGTCATTGTTGTTTTGCCTGCCTATAATGCTAGCGCCACGCTCAGACTAACGGTAGAGGATATTCCAGAAATAGTGGATGAGATTATTTTAGTTGATGACCGAAGTACTGATAATACCTTAGAAATTGCTCAAGAATTAGGGCTAACAGTTTTTCCCCGAGCAATTAATGAAGGCTACGGTGCTAATCAAAAAGATTGCTACCATCTAGCGCTAGAGCGCGGGGCCGAGATAGTGATCATGATTCACCCAGACTATCAGTATGACCCTAAATTAATTCCCTTTTTTGTAGAATTTATTACCAAGGATTATTATGATTTAGTTTTGGGAACAAGGATTAGGAGCCGACGAGAGGCCTTAGCGGGAGGGATGCCGAGATACAAATACCTAGCCAATCGTTTGCTCACTATTTTTGAAAATTTAGTCACGGGCCAGAATTTATCAGAGTGGCACACGGGTATGCGAGCTTATCGGCGAGAGGTTCTAGAAACAATTGATTGGCAGAACAATTCAAATGATTTTGTTTTTGATAGCGAGATGTTGTTTAAAGCAGTGGCTAAAAAATATCGCTTGGGAGAAATAGCGGTACCGGTTAAGTATTTTCCGGAGGCCTCTTCAATTAACTTTTGGCGTAGTTGGCGTTATGGCTGGCAGACGGTGGGAGTGGCGATAAAGTATTTATTAGGTAGGTACAAATAAATGACTAAGAAAATTAAATTACAATTAATTAATTGGCAAGAACTACGCTCTTGGCGACCCTATTTTATCTTAGTGGTCTTAGGTTTTGTTTTATACAGTCAAATTTTAAGCTTTGACTTAACTTATTTGGATGACAATACCTTGATTATTGATAATTGGGAGATTATTAGTAATTTAAGAAATATTCCTTTAGCCTTTTCTAGTGATGCCTTTTTCTCTGGGACAAATTTTTATTATCGCCCCTTGCTCAATGTTTCTTTTATGTTAGACGCCCTTTGGGGGCAGGGGACTTTTTGGGTTTATTTTTTAAGCAATCTTTTGCTTCACTTAGTAACTGCCTGTTTGGTATTTTTAAGCTTAACTAAGTTGAATACTCGCCGCCCCTTAGCTTTTTTATTAGCCCTAATATTTTTAGTTCATCCGGCGATTAGCCAAGCAGTGGCTTGGTTGCCAGGGCGCAATGACTCTTTGGTCACCTTATTTTCCGTCTTATCACTACTAGCCCTATTTAAGTTTGCAGCCAGACCAAGACTGGGTTCACTTTTAGCGTATGCTGGCTGGTTTGCGCTTGCCCTATTTACTAAGGAGACAGTTATTTTTTTACCAGTTTTAGCCCTAGTCTATTTCCTAACTATCGGCAAAAAGCCAGATAGTCAAAAGACTGAGAAGCTGTTAGTATTACTACTGTCAATACTAGTGGGGACTATTTGGCTAGTGATGCGACGTTTGGCCTTTGTTCAGGAGAATATTTTGTTTAGCCAGGCCCTAAAGTCGCTAGGGGATAATTTATCAGCCGCTGTTATCTTAGCGGGTAAGCTAATTTTGCCAGTTAATTTATCAGTTTTGCCAGTGCCAGCCGATACCACCTTTCTTTGGAGCTTGTTGGCGATAATAATTTTAGTGGTGGCCTTAGTTAAATCTAAAAAAATTAATTATCCCCGGTTCATTTTTGGTTTAGCTTGGTTTTTAATCTTCCTCCTCCCGCCATTTATTATCTCTTCCGCCGCTCCATTTATTTTAGAGCACCGCTTATATTTACCACTAATTGGATTCTTGATTATGATTTCTGAGATAGAGTTTATCAAAGAGCTTAACTTTAGAAAGACCGGGGTTAAATTGGGAGCGGGGTTAATCTTGTTAATATTAGCAATTATCACCTTCACTCATAGTCAAAACTTTTCTAATCGCTTAACTTTTTGGCAAAGAGCGGTAGCCGATTCACCTCACTCAGAGCTAGCCCAAAAAAACATGGGAGCGATGTATTATTTAGCAGGAGACTTTCAGTTGGCTAAAGAGCATTATGAACTGGCTCTTAAGTTGAATCCAGACGAGCCAATGGTTTATAATAATTTAGGATTGATTTATTTTAATTTAGGAGAACTAGAGTTGGCTGAGGAATATTTTAAATTAGAGCTGGCCAGGTATCCGCATTATGATAAAGCTTTAGCTAATTTAGGACAACTGTATTATCAGCAGGAAAAATTCATTGCCGCTAAGAATTTATTTGAACAAGCCCTTTATTACAATCCTTATCAAGCTGAGGTGCAGCAACTCTTGGCAGAAACAATTAAGCAGATAAGCGACGCTCCGGTCGCTGATGATTTTTAATTATTAATAAACATGAAATTAGTCAAAATTCTTCATAAGCAAGTTAATAGTGTTATGTCAGCTGCTTTTTTGGTGGCGCTTTTTTCTCTGGCTTCTCGTTTCTTGGGAATATTCCGAGATAGAATTTTAGCGGGAAAGTTTGGCGCAGGCCCAGAATTGGATATTTATTATGCTGCCTTTAGGATTCCGGACTTAATTTTTAATCTATTAATTCTCGGCGCCCTTTCCGCTGGCTTTGTGCCAATCTTTACTTCGTTAATTAAAAGTTTTTCTAGCTCGGGACCCGCTAAGCAGCGAGAAGAGAATAATTCAGAGGCTTGGTTTTTAGTTAATAATGTTTTAGGGTTCTTAGTGCTAGGGGTAGGGATTATTTCTATTTTAGGAATTATTTTTGCCCAGCCCTTAACTAGACTAATAACGCCAGGTTTTTCTCCAGAACAGCAGGTAGCGGTGGCGCGGCTTACCAGAATAATGTTCCTGTCCCCATTGTTCCTTGGTCTCTCGGGAGTATTTAGTGGTATTCTGCAATCATTTAAGCGATTTTTAGTTTATTCCTTATCACCCATTTTTTATAATCTAGGTATTATTGTTGGTGCTCTGTATTTCACCGATCGTTGGGGACTAACGGGCTTAGCTTGGGGAGTAGTGTTAGGAGCTTTTTTGCATTTCTTGGTTCAAGTTCCCATTGCTTATCAACTGGGCTATCGCTACCGACCACTCTTAGTTTGGCGAGATAAAAATACTTTAACCATTTGGCGGATGATGATTCCTCGCACCTTAAGTCTAGCGGTTTCTCAGGTCAATTTAGTGGTGATTACGATTCTAGCTTCAGGTTTAGCTAGTGGCTCTTTAGCAATTTTTAATTTAGCCAATAATCTCCAGTCATTTCCTATTGGCATTTTTGGCATTTCTTTTGCGGTGGCAGCCTTTCCGGCTTTATCATTAGTTGCTTTTGATTTAGAGAAATTAAGTGCTAACTTTTCCCAAACAGTTAGACAGATATTCTTCTTTGTTATTCCGGCGACGGTCCTAATGATTATCTTTAGAGCGCAAATAGTGAGAGTGGTGCTAGGGGCCGGGAGCTTTGATTGGGAGGACACTATTTTAACGATGAATACTTTAGGGTTTTTTACCCTGAGCCTATTCGCTCAAGCCACTCTACCACTACTTACTAGAGTTTTTTATGCCCGCCAAGACTCTCGGACTCCTTTCTATTTTAGTGTGATTGCGGTAGTCTTAAACATTATCCTGTCCATTTATTTGGGCCCCAAGATGGGGGTAGTGGGCTTAGCCTTAGCTTTTTCTATTACCAGTATTCTTAACTTTTTATTCTTATGGATAGCGATTTGCGTCAAGATAGGTAATCTAGACATTAGCAATATTTTACAATCTGTTCTAAAATTCACTTTTAGCGCTATTGTCGCTGGCCTGGTAGCTCAAGAGATGAAAGCAATTATTTGGCCCTTTATAGATATGACCAAGTTTAGTGGAGTGTTTACCCAGTTAACAGTATCAGCTAGCTTGGGAATCATTGTCTATTTCTTCCTCTGCTATCTTCTTAAAAGCCCAGAGGCGAGAGACTTATTACTAGCCCTACGAAAGAGACTACCCTTCCATAAGATCAAGGTAGAGGATCAGACTGAGGCCCGAGGGATTTAAAAAAGAGAAATATGAAACAAGAAGTTAATAAAATTAGAAATTTTTGCATCATTGCTCACATTGACCACGGTAAGTCTACTTTAGCAGATAGAATGCTGGAGTTAACTCAGACGGTTGAAAAAAGAAAAATGAAAGATCAGCTGTTAGATGGTTTAGAGATAGAGCAAAAGCGAGGTATCACTATCAAGCTACAGCCAGTGACCATGGATTATCAGGGCTATAAATTTAACCTGATTGACACTCCGGGTCACGTAGATTTTTCCTATGAAGTCTCTCGCTCCTTAGCAGCCGTGGAAACTGCTGTTTTGCTAGTTGATAGTACTCAGGGAATTCAGGCCCAAACGCTCGCCAATCTCTATTTAGCTCTAGAGCAGAACCTGACAATTATTCCCGTTTTGAATAAAATAGATTTACCAGCTTCTGATGTAGCTAAGACTAAGCGAGAGATAGTTAAATTATTGGGCTGCCAAGAAGAAGAGGTTTTGAGTTGCTCTGGGAAGACCGGCGAAGGAGTCTTAGAAATTCTAGATGAAGTGATCGCTAAGGGGCAGGCCCCTCAAGAAGAGGAGGAGAGTCAGACTAATTTGCCCCGAGCCTTAATTTTTGATTCTAAATATGATGTTTACCGAGGAGTGGTTGCCTATGTAAGAGTATTTGGGGGAACAATTAGCCGAGGAGATAAATTGCGACTATTATCTAGCCGAACAGAGAGTGAGGTCTTAGATTGCGGTATATTTAAACCGGACTATGTCTCAACTGATTCATTAAAAACCGGGGAGATAGGCTATATTATTACCGGCTTTAAATCAGTGGCAGACTGTCGGGTCGGAGATACCCTAACGGCCAATCAAGGAGTTAGTCGGGCAGCCGAGCTAGTGCCTTTGGCAGGCTATCAAGAAGTGAAGCCCATGGTTTTTGCGGGAATCTTTCCTAAGGAAGGTAGTGATTTCAAGGAATTGCGGGAGGCGATGGACAAGCTAAAGCTTAATGATGCTTCGCTCTATTACGAACCAGAGCGATCAGATGCGCTAGGTTTTGGTTTTCGTTGTGGGTTTTTAGGCTTGCTACACCTAGAGGTGTTTCAGGAAAGATTGAGAGAGGAATATAATTTAGATCTAATCGTTACCGTCCCTAGTGTGGCCTACCAGGTGCTTAAAAAGAATGGCGAGGAACTATTGGTAAGGACTCCGCAACGTTTACCAGAACCTCAAGAGATTGAAAGTATTTCCGAGCCCTGGGTGAAGTTAGATATAATTAGCCCCGAGTCTAGTCTGGGGAGTATTATGAATTTAGCTCAAGACAGACGAGGAGTTTATAAAAATACAGAGTATATCTCTAGTGGCGAGAGTGAATCACGAGTCATCTTGCATTACGAAATTCCCATGGCGGCGATTTTAACTGATTTTTATGATAAGATAAAAAGTGTCTCAGCAGGCTACGCTTCCATTAATTATGAGTATTTAGACTATCGTCCAGCGGAGGTGGTTCGTCTAGATATATTAGTAGCGGAAGAAATGATCGAGGCCTTAGCTACCATTGTCTATCGTGATGAGGCGATGAAGCAGGGCCGGGAAGTGGTAGAAATTTTAAAGGACAATTTACCTCGACAAATGTTTGCCGTTAAAATTCAAGCAGCCCTGCAGGGGAAAGTGATTGCAGCGGAGAGACTTTCTGCGATGCGCAAAGACGTGACCGCTAAGCTGTACGGGGGAGATGTTTCTCGGAAAAGAAAACTACTAGAAAAGCAGAAGAGAGGCAAAAAGAAAATGATGTTAGCTGGAAAGGGTAGCGTAGAAATCCCACCCGATACTTTTGTTAAAATTCTTAAAAGATAAATTAATAAGCAGTTATGAAAAAAAAGAAACTAACTAAAATAATCTGGATCTTTATTTCCGTGATCGTGACCGTGTCAATGGTAGCCCTATCCTTAGGGTCATTATTTTTTGAATAAATTAAAAAAATAATATTTCAATAAAAAAAGAGTGGACAATTCTCCCTCAGGCTCCTCAGGAATTTTTAGCCAGTCAACCGGACTTATCTCCGGTTCTTTTGCAATTACTATTTAATCGTCAACTCAAAGACCGGGAGGAGATAGAGAGGTTTTTATCAGGAGAATTAAAGGAAGACAGAACCTTAGTGATTGGCGATAATGAGCAAGATAGATTTTATGACCCCTTCTTATTTAAGGATATGGAGGCTAGTGTCCAGCTAATTATTGACCAAATTAAAGCGGGAGCGCCCGTTTTAATTTATGGTGACTATGACGCGGACGGAGTGACCTCGTCAGCAGTCCTATTAGAAGTCCTGCAAATTTTACAAGCTCAGGTTGAGGTCTATCTACCAGATCGGGTAAGTGAGGGTTATGGCTTAAACAAGGCGGCGCTAGACTTAATCGCTAAGCAGGGATTTAAACTAATCATTACCGTTGACACTGGTATTCGTAATCAGGCTGAGGTTGCTTATGCTAAAAGCTTAGGACTAGAGATAATTATCACCGATCATCATTTGTTGCCAGAGACGGCTGAAGATTTGCCAGACTGTCTAATTATTAATCCGGCAGATAAAAGAAACAACTATCCAGGGCCAACCTTAGCGGGGGTGGGAGTGGCTTTTAAATTAGCGAGCGCTTTGATTCATAAAGCCAAATTACCCCTTAGGCAAAAGCAGTTAATTTTAGAAAAAATATTAGACTTAGTAGCGGTAGGAACGATTGCTGACCTAGTTAGTTTATTGGGAGAAAATAGACTATTAGTTAAGCGGGGCTTAGAAATAATTAATCGTCAGCGTCGCTTGGGCCTACGAGAGTTAATCAAGGTGGCCAAGATTAGTGAGAAAAAAGCAATAGAGGCTTGGCAAGTGGGTTGGCAGCTAGGACCCCGACTTAACGCGGCTAGCCGACTTAGTCATGCTAATACCGCCTTTAGCTTGCTAATAACTACTAATCAAGAAGAGGCTAGTTCGTTAGCTAATGAGCTAAATCAAAAAAATCTTAGTCGGCAAAAGATTACCGAAGAGATTAGGGTAGCGGTTGAGCAGCAGTTAGCTAAGACAGCGATTCCTAAAATAATTATTAGTGTCGCCCCCAAAGATCAAGTTTGGAATGAGGGAGTAATTGGTCTAGTGGCGGGCAAGATTACAGAAAAATATTATCGTCCCAGCTTGATAATAATCAGAGTAGTAGAAAAATTTGAATTTGATAGTCAACAAAAAAAGTTAGTCCCTAAAAAGTTTTCCTTTAAGGGCTCTGGTCGCTCTATCCCTGGCTTTAATTTAGTGAAAGCTCTAGAGAGTTGCGCCGCTTATTTAGATAAATATGGAGGGCATCCCTTGGCCTGTGGTTTTACGATTAGCTCTGAGGAAAATTTAGAAAAATTTAAGAAGCAACTAAGGGAAATAGCTAACCAGGAAATAGTGGGCAATATTCTAATTCCTAAATTAAGTTTAGAAATGGAATTAAAGTTTGCGCAAATAGATTTAGGATTAGTTGAAGAGATTAATCGCCTGGCCCCCTTTGGTCAAGATAATCAGCCGCCTAAATTTGCTAGTTATCAGCTTAAGATAGAGGAGATTAACTTATTGGGCCTAGATAAGCAGCATATTAAAATTAGGTTCTCTCAACTGGGAGATCAGACCTCGTCATCTTTTTGGGGCCTAGCCTTTGGCGAAGCAGAACGTTATCAGGATTTAGTAGTAGGAGAGCAAGTTGCCTTAAGCTATTATTTAGAGATTAATGAATTTAATAATAAACGTGAGGTACAATTAAAAATAATTGACTTAAAATTATGTCAAAAATGATTATTTTCTCTGACGGTGGGGCTCGGGGCAATCCGGGGCCAGCCGGTATCGGAGCAGTGATATATAATGAAAAAAAAGAAGTTTTAGCCACGATCTCCCAATATTTAGGAGAGACGACTAACAACCAAGCTGAGTATCATGCCTTGTTAGTTGCTTTAAAAAAAGCTCAAGAATTAGGAGCTGACCAAGTAGAGTGCTTTTTAGATAGTGAGTTAGTGGTTAAGCAGCTTAATTTAGAGTATAAAATAAAAAGCAAGGAATTAGCTCCCTTGTTTTTAGAAGTTTATAATCTTAGCTGGGAATTTGTGGGCATTAGCTTTACCCACATTCCCCGAGAACAAAATACGGTCGCTGACAAGTTAGCTAATCAAGCTATGGATAGAGGGGAGACTATTTCCCAGTAGGGGACCAGTGCCAAGGTTCTTGGGGATGAATTTCTGCCTTTAAGCCAACCGCGTTCATACACTTGGTGAGGCTAGAGGAGTCATTAAATTTCCAGTCCATCTTCTGTCCATCTAAACGATTAATATCCATCGCTGTGCCGAGGCTATGGTTAGAACAGCAAGGAAAGGCAACCGGATTAGGATTCTCTCCGGCAGCTTTAGCAGCATCATAATTCTTTCTAAGTCTAACCTGCTCTTGAGGAGAGCGCCAGCCTTCACGGATGTAAAATAAACCCTGACCTTCATTTTCTTCTTTTACACATTCCATCGCTTGCAAATATTTACCCAAAGTCTCAGCTGCAACTAAGGTGTTGTCATGACTTACTAATTCAATCCCTTCAGGGTAATTAGTGCCCAAAGCCTCACAAGTGGAATAGTCACCATTTCTTGAATCGTTACAAGCTTGTCGGTAATCAGCGTCAGTAATCTCTTCAATTTTTAGAGAAGTATTAAGGTCTAAAGGCTCAATTCCCGGGATAGTAATATTTTTTAAGTTAACCAGGTCGGGATTAATTAAAGAAAGTAGGGTATGGGAAGAGATCAGGATAATAAAACCTACAAAGCTGCCAGAGATTAAGTTTTTAGCTTTCTCAATTTTAGAGGCATCGCCGCGAGAGAGTAGCCAAAGCACTCCGCCGCCCATTAAGACCAGTGAGGTTATTATCCCTCCCGCAGCAATAGCATAGCGATAAATAGCCCTAATTAACAAAGTCATCCAAGGAATTTCACATTCTTCTCCCAAGGGACACTGAACGTCACTTAACTTTTCTAAACCAGGAATAGTTATTTCCAAGTCAGGGGCCTTGAACAATGGGGAGTATTCGGGAGCAGAATAAGCAGAGACTTCGCAGCAACATTCATAAGAAGTATTCCACATAGCTGATCCTTTGGGAGCAGGAGACTCACAGTTAGCAGCGGGGAAACTAGTTAGACCCTTCGCTCGACAACCTCCAGTATATGAAGAACCAGTGTTACCAGTTACCGTTGATCCAGTAGAAAACTGTATTTTTTCCCAACTACAGTTAGTGGCAGTCTGAGCTTGAGTAGGTTGAATAAAAAAAGACAAACAAGCAAATAACACTAAGGCAATTACTAAGAGAGTTTTTGATAAAAACTTAGACATGGTTGAGAGTGAATAAAAATTATTTATTTTTTATCACTTATTTTTTTAAATTATTTTCAGCATCATGCTGACAACAGACTAATCCCATATTGCAACCGCGCCCACCTTTATCAGATATACATTTTAGAGAATTATCTTTTAAATATTTATTTTGCAAGCACTTAGAATTATATTCTGTTCCACAAGGTTCATCTTCTTTACCACTCGTTCCTAAATAACATAAGTTATTATAGCAAAAACCATTATTACCTCCATAAGCAGCATTGCCAAGACCATAGGGATTGCATCTTTCTCCAGGGTCAGCGTTATCACAAACTTTAGGAATAACTTCAGAAGATGTAAGTTCTAAATCTCCACAATTATTATCTTTTTTTGTTTCAATTAAAGAAAAAATCAGATTTTTATTTAATTCATTTTGAGCTAGAGTAATATCTCCACTATTAAATACTTCCTTGGTACTCGGACATTTTTCGCCAGCGTCACTGTTAACGGTAGAGTAAGAGTAGTAAGTGTTGTAGCCAGAGGCTCCTCGATATTCATAAACACAGCAAGTGGATCCTAGATGAGAACTACAAGCGTAGCCGTTAGTAGTTTTGGTGCAAAAGTAATTATCTTCACACATGACACTAGGGCTAGCGCACTCACCTTTAACTCCAATTGTTGAACCTGATTCAGGGTGGCAGCAAGCGACATCAGGCAAGATTACCTTGGTTTTTATAGCATCAAGTTCAGTTAGCTTGGGGTTGATGGTGTTTAAAATAACCCAAGAGAATAGCAGAATGGCGAGACCAATGAAGCTGCCGGAGATAAGTTTTTTAGCAGTCTCTATTTGCGAAGAACTGCCACGAGAGGTTAGCCACAATACTCCAGCTCCCATTAGAATCAAGGAAATAATAATAGCGCTAGCGGAGACGGCATAGTTGAAAATACCAATAATCATTAGAGCGAGAAGATTGCTTTCCATGTCTCCAGAGGTCTTATTAAATGAGCCCACCTTAACAGCTTCCCCCGCTTTAATAAATCCAGGAATAGTTATTTCCGAAGTAAAGGTTAGGGGTTCAGCTGGGTCATTCTTAGCTAAACTAACTTGAGGAAGAAGGCAGATGAAGGAGGCGAGAACAATCAAGCCAACTAAGAGAAAAATTCTGGTTTTAAATTGTTTAGTAAGCTTATAGTTATTAAACATATTAATTATCTTAAAGCTAATTTAAAGCATCGTGCCGCTCTATTTCCTCTAGGATATTGTCAAACAAGACTCTAAATTCTCCAGCGGGATAATAGCCAGTTAAAGGATAGCCGTTAATAAACCAGGTGGGTGTGCCGAGAATATCTAGAGCTAAACCATCTTCATAGTCTCTTCTAATTAAATCTAAATAGCGGCGCTCGTCATAACAGGTTTCAAATCTATCTAGGTCTAGGCCAATGATATCGCCCCAATAGAAAAGATTTTCTTTTAATTCCTCTCCTTTATCTTCTAGCAGGTCTTGCCCCAAGAAAATAGCTTCATAACCTTCCCAGTAGCGACCTTGTTCGCCAGCGCAGCGCATGGCGACTGCCAGTTCAATGGAGTTATCGTGCAGAGGATAGTCCCTAATAACCAGTTTAACGGTATCTTGATATTCGGCTAGCAGGGGGAGAATTTCTATAGCTGATTGACGGCAGTAAGGGCAGGCAAAGTCAGTAAACTCAATGATGGTAATCTTAGGGTCATTAGAACCTAGATAATAGCCCCCTTGTCCATAAAGAAGTTTTTCAAAGGTTTCGGTCGGGTCAGGAGTATTTAAAATTGTAGTTGGTTCGCCTTTAAGAATTTTACCTACCTCAGAGGTCACATAAATAGCAGAATAGATAAAAATGATAGCAAAAAAGGATAAGAAAATAATTAATAAAATTCCCCAAAACTTTTTATACCAAGGCCTGAGGGCGCGCTTATGCCGAGCCTTCATCTCAGCATATTTTATTCTTTCATCTAGACTCATATAATTAATTAAAAGATAAGTAATTAATTGAAAAATAAACCTGATTCTACTATAATCAAATTATATCATAAATTATGAAAATAATCTCTTGGAATGTAAATGGCCTTAGGGCAGTGCTAAAAAAAGGCTTCTTAGACTTTCTCAACAAGGAGTCTCCAGATATTCTTTGCTTGCAAGAAATAAAGATTTCATCAACCGCCTTAGCGGAGTTAAAGTTAGAAATTCCTGGATACCAAGCTTATTGGCATTCAGCAGAGCGAGCTGGCTATAGTGGCACGGCTATTTTAATTAAGCAGAGCTTATCTGAAAAACATCAATACAGTGAAGGTCTAGGAGTAGAGAAGTTTGACTCAGAAGGCAGAGCGCAAATTTTAGAGCTGCCTCAATTTTATTTAATCAATGCCTATTTCCCTAATGCTAATCCTGAGCTATCTCGGCTAGGGTATAAGCTAGAATTCAATGAAGCCCTGCTAGCTAAGGCTAAGCAATTAGAGAAAAAGAAACCAGTGATTATCACTGGAGATTATAATGTTGCTCATCAGGAAATAGACTTAGCTAGGCCTAAGGAAAATGTTGGTAGTCCAGGTTTTACCCCTCAAGAAAGAGAGTGGCTGGATAAATTTATTGCCGCCGGCTTTATAGACACCTTTAGAGAATTACAAGGTGATCAAGTTAAGTATTCTTGGTGGAGCTATCGGAGCGCTGCTCGGGCGAGAAATATTGGTTGGCGGATAGACTATTTCTGCGTATCACCAGCTTTGAAGAAGAAATTAATTCAAGCCGACATACTAGACCAGGTTTTAGGCTCTGACCATGCGCCCGTAATTTTAGAAATTAGTTAAATTAAATTATTATGTATCGTCATCAGGAAATAGAAAAAAAATGGCAACAGCACTGGGAGTCTAGCGGGCTTTATCGGGTTAGCAATGATAGTAGTCGCCCCAAGTATTATATTTTAGATATGTTCCCCTATCCCTCAGGGGCAGGACTACACGTTGGCCACCCTAAGGGCTATATTGCTACCGATGTATTAGCCCGGCTGAAAATGATGCAAGGCTATAATGTTTTGCACCCCATGGGCTTTGATGCTTTTGGTCTGCCAGCAGAGAATTATGCTCTTAAGAACAAGGTTCAGCCTAGAGTGAGCACCGCTGAGAATGTAAAAAAATACAAAGAGCAATTAGCCAAGTTAGGCTTTACCTATGATTGGTCTAGGGAAATAAATACTACTGACCCCAGCTACTACAAATGGACGCAATGGATTTTTTTACAAATGTTTAAACGAGGTTTGGCCTATGAATCTGAAGCACCAATTAATTGGTGTCCCTCTTGTCAGACTGGTTTAGCCAATGAGGATTTAGAAGGGGGAGCCTGTGAGCGCTGTGGCACCTTGGTAGAACAAAAGCCACTCAGACAATGGGTGTTAAAAATAACTGACTATGCGGACCGACTCTTAACTGACCTAGAGCAATTGCCAGCTTGGAATGAGTCAATTAAGGAGATGCAAAGAAATTGGCTAGGAAAAAGCCAGGGAGCGGAGTTAGAATTTTCTTTACAACTAGGAACAGAGATCGTCCCTGAAAAAAAGATTAAAGTATTTACCACCAGACTAGATACTATCTTTGGCTGCACTTATGTAGTCCTGGCCCCAGAGCATCCTTTAGTAGCGACACTTAAGGATAAAATAGATAATCAAGAAGAGCTAGCTAACTATTTACAAGCAGTTAAAAACAAAACCAATTTAGAGCGAACTGATTTAAATAAAGACAAGACGGGAGTGAGGTTGGTAGGAGTGCAAGCCCTTAATCCCTTTAATCAAGAGGCGGTAGCGGTCTTTGTTGCTGACTACGTCTTAGCCTCTTACGGCACAGGGGCAGTTATGGCGGTACCGGCTCATGATGAACGAGATTATGAGTTTGCTCAGAAATTTAACTTAACCATTAGACCAGTTATCTCTCCTTCGGCTAAGGAGTTAATTAATACTACGGAGGTTTATACCGCTGATGGCTACTTACATAATTCCGGAGCATATTCAGGCTTAAGTTCTCAAAAAGCCCGAGAACAGCTAACCGCTTGGCTAGAAGAGAAGCAGTTAGGGAGCGAAAAGGTTAATTTTAAAATAGAAGATTGGGTGTTTTCCCGACAGCGCTATTGGGGAGAGCCGATTCCCTTAATCCATTGTCAGCACTGTGGGGTGGTGCCAGTTCCTGAGGAAGAACTGCCCCTAGTTTTGCCTGAGGTGGCTAGTTATGAGCCAACTGGTACCGGAGAATCGCCGCTAGCAGCAATTAGCGACTGGGTTAATACTCAGTGTCCAAAGTGTGGTGGTCAGGCTCAGCGAGAAACTAATACCATGCCTCAATGGGCTGGTTCTTGTTGGTATTATTTACGTTATCTTGACCCTCACAATGACCAGGCCTTGGTAGCAGCAGATTTGGAAAAATATTGGTCGCCAGTAGATGTTTATGTTGGGGGAGCGGAACACGCTACTCGTCATCTAATTTATGCCCGATTTTGGCATAAGTTCTTATTTGACGAAGGGCTAGTTAGCCAGAGTGAGCCCTTTAAGAAATTACAACAAGTGGGCTTGATCATGGGCGAGGATGGAAGAAAAATGAGCAAGCGTTGGGGCAATGTTATTAATCCCGATGAAATAGTTAATGAATATGGAGCAGACTCTTTACGGGTCTATGAAATGTTTATGGGCCCCTTTGGACAGGCCAGCGCCTGGAGCACTAACGGCTTAAGTGGTTGTCGTAAATTTTTAGAAAAAGTAGTTAGCTTAAGTGAGGCTCAGGAGTTTGCAGAAGTTAAGGAGCTAAAAATTTTGCTTCATAAAACAATTAAGAAAGTGGAGCATGATATTGAAAACTTTGCTTTCAATACCGCCATCTCCGCTTTAATGATTCTGGTTAATGAATTGTTAGCCGCAAAGAGTCAGCAATCAGTTATCCCTCTATCTGCAGATGACTACTTAAAATTCCTACAAATTCTATCCCCCTTTGCGCCCCATCTTAGCGAGGAGTTAGCGGAGCGATTAGAATTGGGTCGGAGTATTTTTAGCACCACCTGGCCAGCTTATGATGAGAGCCTAATAGCGGCGGGACAGATTAATTTAGTGGTCCAAGTAAATGGCAAATTGCGGGGAACCTTAACGGTAGCTAGAGAGATAAGTGAAGCTGAGGCTTTAGCGCTAGCTCAGGCACAGCCAGGCATTAGTCGCTGGCTAGCTGACAAAGAATTGGTGAAAGTTATTTATGTGCCAGGGAGGTTGCTTAATTTAGTAATTAAATAATTTATTATGGCCACACTCTTATCAGAAATTAGAGAAATTTGTCGACTATTAGAAATTAAGCCGGCGCGAAGCAAGGGGCAAAACTTTCTTATCAACGAACGGATTTATCAAAGAATAGTGGCTGAAGCAGACTTAAAAGATGATGAGACAGTGTTGGAGGTGGGGCCAGGTTTGGGATTCTTAACCCTAGCGCTAGCAGCCCAGGCCAAGCGAGTCTTGGCGGTGGAATTAGACGATCGACTCGCCCAGTACTTACAATCAGGAGTAGCGGCTGCTAACCTTAGTAATATTCAGATATTTAATGAAGATATTTTAAAGTTTAATTTAGCTAAACAGCTTTTGCCAGGGGAGAGCTATAAAATAGTTGCTAATTTGCCGTATAATATTACGGCAATTTTTTTACGAATGTTTCTATCAGCCCCTCAACAACCACAGTTATTAGTATTAATGCTTCAGAAAGAAGTGGCCGAGCGATTAATTGCTCAACCTCCGAAAATGAATTTGCTGGCACTATCAGTTCAATATTATGCGAAGGTAACGATAGTTAGGGAAGTGAAGGCCGGCAATTTTTGGCCCGAACCTCAAGTGGATAGTGCGATAGTGAAGCTAGAAGTTAAAGAAGGTGCTCGTGATTTAGAAGAAGAAAAACTATTCTTTCGCCTACTCCGGTCAGGTTTTAGCGCTAAGCGTAAGATGCTAAAAAATAATTTAGCCAATAGTCTAAAAATATCAGGAGACTTAGTTAAAACAGCCCTAGAGAATAGTAAGTTAGATATGTCTCTTAGAGCAGAGCAATTGAGCCTGGCAGATTGGCAAAGATTACTTGCTGAATTAAGGGATTTTATGTTATAATTTAGGTGAATTAAGCTAAGTTAATAATTTTTTTATGAATCAGCAGCGCTCACCTTATCAGTCAAAAAACAATCCTGAGGACTTTTCTCGTCGCCAGAAAACTGCTTTAATTTTATTAACTTTTTTTTCCTTATTAATCTTAAGTATTTGGTTGGTGCAAATTAGTGAAGGGATCAAGGGGCCATTTAAGCTTCCTCGTAGAGAAGGCGCTACGACTATCACCGAGGAGACAGATTTACACAACAGGGACACGGATGGCGACGGTCTAAGTGATTATGATGAGATTTATGTTTATGGCACCTCGCCCTATCTAGAAGATACTGATGGGGACGGCATTAGTGATTATGACGAGATAATGGCCGGTACTGACCCGCTTTGCCCAGAGGGTGAAAATTGCTTTGGACTGTCTATCACTATTCCTGATGAGAAGCTAGATATAGAGGAGAACGAATGGTTATTGGAGGCTGAGGGTCAGGGAGACTTTGATTTAGCAACATTAGGTCCGGAGATAATTAGAGAAGTGCTAATTAGTGAAGGCTATGACCAAGCGGAGCTAGATAAGATTAGCGATGAAGAGCTATTGGCCGCTTATCAGGAAGCCTTGATCGCCAGTGAACAAGAGTTAAAATTAAATAATTAATTTAGATTATTAGTTAAATAATAAACAAATGAAATCTTTGTTTCCATTTTTAATTATTAAGAGCCCTAAGAGTCTAGCAGTCAAAGGGCTAGCTTCTTTTTTATTATTAATAATGTTACTGGGAGTTTTAGCTGTCCCTAAAGATGTTCAGGCGCAAGCAGTGGTAGTTGACCCCGCGGCCTCTGCTCAAAGAATTACTTTTGATATAAAAAGTGACTTTTGGCGAAAGACTTTAGAGGGACTGACTAGGGCAGCCTCGATCTCTTTTCATAGATTTCTTAAAACTTCTCTAAATAAAATAGCTTATGATACCGCTACTTACATTGGCTCAGGAGACAGGGGGCAAAAGCCTTTATTTGTTACCGAGGAATGGGATGTGTATTTGAAGAAGGTGGCTGACCAGGCAGGGGGAGAGGCGATACAAACCTTTGTTAATGCCTTTGCTGATAGTTGGACTAACGATATAGGTAATACAAAAGGAGCCCAAAAAGAATTTCAAGAGTGTACTAGTAAATGTGGGGTGGAGGGGATATCCGAGTGTTATAAGAAATGCCAAGAGGCGTCTCAAAGTAAATTAGCTACTAGCACCCCAGGAGTGTCGGAGCGGAGAATGGTAGTTAATGTTTGTCAGCCCTCTTCTTTGCAGGCGGGGCTAAAAATATCCTTAGGTTTAGCCGCTCAGTCTCAGCCAGGAGCCCCTAAGTGTACGGCGACAGAGTTGATAAAGAATTGGGGAGATGGAATAGTCAGTGATTATCAAAAGTTCACTAATATAAATTATTTAAATGAGGTTAAGGGTATGTTTAACCCCATTTCTAATGATTTGGGAATATTTACCATTCTTAGCTCAGACTTAATGACGGCCGAGGAGAAAGCTAAGGTTAACAAGGAAAGAACCTTGGTAGCTGGTAACGGTTGGCTAGATGTTAGAAAGATTTCTGGAGAGTTAATCGGATCGCCTAATGCTGCTGAGCGGCAGGCCTTAATAACTCAACAGACAGCAGCCAGTGCTTTCCTGATGACTACGGGGGACATAGTAGTTGATTCAGCTAATGTTTTCTTAAACCAATTAGCCCTTACCTCGTTTAATAGACTGATGGCCAACTTAGGAGACTTAGCTAGTCGAGGGACTAGTTCTTTTGGCTCTGCTGGCTACGATAGCGATCCTAATGTGACCTATAAAGAGGCAGAGTTGGGAAAAACTATTGCTAAGGTAATTGCTCCAAATTATCAATCTGACTCTGACTATGATGTCCTAATTAAATTATCTACTTGTCCTGACCCCAGTAATCCGGGGCCAAATGAATGTGTAATTGATGATCGTTTCTTGGAAGCAATTACTAAAAAGAAAACAATTGCTCAGGCAATGAATGATGGTAGTCTAAATCCTAATTGGCGATTTGTTAAAGAAGGCAAGATTGATGCCCAGGCTTTCTCGGCGCGCAATATTGATATTTTAATTAAACATCGGATATTGCCAACTATTTGGGCAGAGATTTTTAATAAATTAGATACTATACCTGAAGCAAAGGAAGCGACTTTAAGGGATTTAGTGTCTTGTTATGCCGAGGGAGATGAGTATAGTGGCTTTAGTAATAATTTCAATCCTCAAGATACTGCTTGGTGCAAGGGCCTAGTTGATCCTCATTGGGTGCTTAAGGCCCCATTAACATATTGTGCTAAGAAGGGGATCGGATCTCAGATTGTTAGCTCTATTAATATTCCTGGCTCCTCTCAAGGAGGGGTGAAGATAGCTAGTGTTTACAATATTTCTCGGGCTAGTGACTATTGTGCTGATGAGCAAACCTGTATTCAGGAGGACGGAAAGGGAAATTGTGATTATTTCGGCTATTGTAATGAAGAACGAAGAACTTGGGAATTTGACTCGGCTTCTTGTGAGCCAGTCTATAATACTTGTGAAACCTTTACTAACGAAACTAGTCGGCAGAGATTCTCATTTTTGGAGAATACCTTAAATTATGGCAATTGTGATGCTGACAATGCGGGTTGTGCTAAATATTTATTAACAGGCAGCTATGCAAGTACTACTAATTTAATTTCCTGGAGCAATGAGCAGGGCGTTTACCTGACTAAGGCAGATGATTGTAGTCAGCGCAGCGAAGGGTGCACAGAATTAATCAGAGTCAAGCCTACTTGGGGAGCTAATTTAATTACTAGTACTTGGCTGGACGAGGAAGAGGTCAAAACAAATAATTTAGGGACAGGCATAGAAATAGTTTTCTCTGGTTGGCCTATCGCTTATTCTCAGAATTCAGCGGAAGGACAAAAACGGGTAGAAGTTATTACTGAGGACGAAGAAACCGAGATTCATTTGTCAACAACTAGGCGATCAGTAGCGGCTGGGTCAACTGGGGGGAATTTAACCGCTAAGGTTTATTCTTCACCAGAGAAATCTTTATTACCAAATAATTTTTCTCTAATTCCTGGCGAGTCATACACCCTAACAGCTGATGTTTATTTAGAGGAGGGAGATCGAGTGATTGCCTATCTAGGTAGCGATGCCTTATCGCCCACAGCAGTCACTAAAGAGACGTTAGCTAAAGGTGCTTGGCAAACCTTGCGAGTTACAAGACGAGCGGATAGTAGTTATCAAAGACCGGAATTTGGCATTATGGGCTTAACCGCTAGTGGGGCGAGAGTCTCATTCTCGGTTAGTAATGTTAAATTTGAAGTTAGTAATGTTAGCAGTGACTTTAGTATTTATGGAAATTATCGAGTTTACCAAAAACTAATTCCTCCTTATTTAGAAAATGTTTGCTATAAGGGAGGAGGGAACTATGAGCTAAAGGAAGATGCCCCCAGTATTTGTCTTAACTTTACTAGACAGTGTAATGCTAGCGAAGTTGGTTGTGAGTCATTTACCAGTGTTAAGAATCAGGTTAAGGTGACGGCGCAAGTAACGGGAGATGACTATTGTAATCAAGAATGTGTTGGCTATAATCTATATTTTGCCCGAGCTAATTATTTTAACCCAGTTCAGGCTGAGAATATCATTCCTGCCAACTTAACCGCTTGTAGTGCTGCTGCGGTTGGTTGTAATGAGTTTACCAATTTAGACTCAGTTAGAGCTGGTGGGGAAGGGCGAGAATATTATCAAGAGTTAAGGCAGTGTATAAAGCCTAACCCCACGGAGTGTGATAGTTTTTATAGCTGGGAAGTGACTAAGAATGGTTCGCAGTTAAAGTTATTTACTTTGCAAAAAGATCAGCAGACAGGAGGACCAAAGACGGTTATTGATGACAGGGGGGAGTGTAATGAAGAAATTTATAAGAAAAAGCCAGGCGATCCCTTGTATAATTCTGACTGTCGGGAGTTTTATGACACTGACGGAAAAATCTTCTACCACTTGCTATCTAAAACAATTACTTGTTCAGAGAATTGCTTAACTTACCGAATGACAGAAAAGAATATAGACCAAAGCAAGAAGAGTGAAGCGAGTTGTCAGGGCAGTGATGGTAATTGGGATAATGGCAATTGCTATATTTGTCTAAATGGTGGTCAGTGGGACGAGTCATTAAAGGCCTGTACTTATCAAGCGATTCCCGGAGAAGGTAAGGCTTGTTCAGCGGCAGCAGCTGGTTGCCGAGAGTATAGTGGTAGCAATGGCAACAATATTAAGAATATCTATTCCTTTAACTTTGACAATGGCTTACAGGGCTGGGAGTCAAATTGTTCAAATGGAGTAACCGCCAGTCAGGTTTCTAATAATCGTAGTGGAGGGTCAATGCTGGTTTCAGGAACTATTGGTAACCAATGTTCAGTGGCAGGATTAAAACTAACTGATTCAACTGCTAATAATAACAGGCAGGCCGTTGCTCAGCTTCCAGTTGGGCAAGCAGTTACTCAAGGTAAGTCCTATAACTTACGCTTTATGGCTCGGTCAGAGAGACCGCTTACCTTGTTAGCTTATTTCTCTAATGCCAATCCCGAGACGGGCGCTTTAGAGATAGCAGAATTTAATGAAGGGGAGCATATTAATATTAAGGGAGGAAATAGTTGGCAAATTTACGAACTAACCCTACAAGAATTAGACCATCAAGTTAGTGCAGGAGAGCTGTTAGTGATTGGTACTAATAATGATGGTGAATACTATCTAGACGACCTAGTTTTAACTGAAATTAGTGACCGCTATTATCTAATTAAAGACAGTGGTCGGATTCCTAATGTTTGCTATTTTGATGTTAATGGTGAATATCGGGGTGATAGCTATAATCTAGGCTGCTCACTATACACTGATCGTGATAACCAAACTCATAGTTTGCTTAAATTCTCTAAACTTTGTGCTAACTCTTCAGTTGGTTGTGAGCAAATGATTAGGACCCAAAACTCAGCCTCTCCTGAGATTGAGACTTGGAATGGCGAGCGAGATGATAAGTCGTGTCAGTCAGGAGATAAAGATTGTGTAACTGTTCCAGCTGATGAAACTATTTACGCTGTTTATGATCGCACTAAATCTTGTGGCGAAGCAGAAAAGGGTTGTCAGCTGACAGGCAGGGTAATAGATGATTCGGGTAATCAGTCAGATGAGTACAAAAAGATAGACCCTGATAAATTTAGAGAAACTATTTGTGGCCCTAGCGCCTTAGGCTGTTCTGCTTGGAGCTCTGGAAAGGGAACTGTTTATTTCAAGAATCCCGGCAATAACTATTGTGAATACCGCACAGGGTCATCCTCAGCGGCTGGCAAGAATTGGTATGAGGTCCGAGTTAATCGTTGTGATATGAATAACAACGGACGAATAGATGCTAACGAGAGGCAAACTTGTCGTCAGGACCAGGATTGTGGTGGGGGGAAGTGTATCTTGGATAAAACTGATCGTCTATGTGCGGTAACTACAGACAAAACCTTTGGCTATGGAGGTTTAGGTAAGGCGATTGATACGCCTGCCGATAAAGTAGGTCTATGTACAACAGAGGCGGCTAGTTGTAGTGAGTATTTAGACCCAGTTAGTGCTATTTCCGCCACGATAGCCAAGAATGATGGCACTGGCCTAGTCTTTAATTTAGAGACAAATAAACTATACTCAATCTCCTTTGATACTGTTCCCAAGTCAAAGGTAGAATTAAAATTCTCAGCTGGGGTTAGACAGCTATTAGAAAATAATTCTTTAAGAAACTCCACAACAACTATTTCATTAACCGGCCAACAGGGAGCAATTGTTCATACGGGGTCAGCCAGAGGAATGACTATGAGGGTGACCGGAACTAATGTTAGTCCGATTGTTAAAGAGGTGATTATTAACTATCAGCTAAGCAGAGAGATAGAGACTTGCGAGTCACCAAACTTAGATAATGGTTGTATTCTCTTTAATGAGCGCAAGGTGTCTAGTGGAAACTCGGTGGGTAATCTGAGTTATGTTAGTAATAACTATAATGCCTTTGCTAGCGAAGATGGCAGGGCGGTCTCTAGTTGCAATTCTGGTGATTGTACAGCTAATAAACTAATCAAGGTAGCACCCAACCGAGAATGCTCTAGATGGCTAGATTGTCTTTCATATGGGTTTGATGAAAAGGGAGAGAAGGTTTGTTATGCTATTGGTGAATGCACTCAATTAGAAGAGGGAGAGTGTGTTAGTTGGGTAGAGACTTCAAGTGATAAGCAGGGATATGATGAGATTAGCAGAAATGCCAGCGGCTACACCATGCTGGATAGGTACAACTTAGCGAGCATGCAAGAAGTGGGACTGAACTCAGACGTTCATTATGACTTTGAAGAGCTGATGCCCTATTTATCTTGCCAACAGAGCAATGGACAGTCATGTAATATTAATATTTATGACTATTTAATTAGAGAAAAACAGGACGCGCCGAATAATATAGAGTATCCAGCTCATGGAAAATCCTTCCTTAAAGTGCCACAAAATCATTTAGTCACTATCACGCCAGATAGTGGGGTGAAGCTAGAGGAAAATCAGGACTATTATCTAAACTATCTAGTTAACACTTCAGAGGGAACTGAAGGGATAATTAGATTAAAAACTGGCAATAAAGAGACGTCAATTGTAATTCCTCCTAGCGCTAAGGGCTGGGAGAGACGGATATATAAATTTAATACAGGCAGTAGTAATACTATTAATATAACCTTGTCGGTGGCTACCAGTGACTCGGGTAATGCTTCAGTGTATTTTGATGACCTTAATATAGAGCCAGTGCTAGAGGTTGGCCCAAATCAATATGTAGCTAAAGAGTGTCGCTTGTACCCAACTGATGATAGCTTCACTTGCGTTAATCAGGACGATGGTTCAATTAAAAATGGTTTAGAGGGCTATTGTCTTAAGCATGACCAGTATAATAAAAATGTCTGCTTAGTTTGGTACCCCTTAGACAAAATATCCGCTTCACGGATTAGTGAGAACATAGAGGGCTATCAAGGAGTCTACCCCCTAAACTACTGCGCTCTAGCTGATGGTAATTTTGACCTAGTTAAGAAGGTGACCGCTCAGCCAATGGCTTTATCTGGGTTTGGTAAGGCAGGAACGATAAGAACGGGCGAAACTGATGGTAGTATATGTGCAGTTTGGGAGAATGAAGGAAAAGACGGAAAACCAGGCTGGAACACTTATAGTACAATAGGCAAATTGTCCACTTTCTGGAGTACACCAAGAAATGAATCAGAGTTATTTCAATTTTTAGCTCAAGCGAGAAACTTTTCTCAAGCAATTTGTTCAGGTAACTATCGCCCAGCGATAGCCATTGGAGAAAAAAAAGGGATGACTAAGTCATACTTTAAGATTATGTGTCTGCCTAGTGATACGGCAGAATTCTTGCTTCCTGAGGGAGGGGAGAAAAAAACTATTTCTAATATGGATGCCTGTGATGGGTATCCATACCAAGAAGGTTGGATTAAATATGATGGTACTCTAGTTGATCAAGAGTATGTAATCTTAGGAATGACAGAGAAGAAAGATATTTGGTTTAGACTTTTTAAGAATGGAGATGGAGTAGTGACTTACAATGGAGCAAGCTTTAATATTTATGAGGGCTACCGAGGCTCAGATTATTGTACCGAAGCGTATAATAAAGTTGGTGGCGACCCTTGGTGTCAGCAGCAGGGGGGTAGTAATTACATGGGAGTTATTGAAGGATCCATTGATAATCCAGTAAGGGTTTTAGATTACAATGCTCCCCCAGCAAGTGAGAGTGGCTTGAAATTAATTAATGGAAACGACCCTGATAAAAACTTTAAATTAACTTGTAATAACTTTATTGAATTAGTTGACTCTTATGGTAATAACCAGGCTTTTGCTGATAGGGTAAGTTTATCTAATTTAGAGTATTCAACCAGTACTCCAGAAGGTTATTTTAAAGCAACTTATCTAAAAAATTACGGATTAGATAGATATGGTCGTAATATTGATCAAGCGCCTTTTGGAGCGGCTTCCTTGCCAAGTGACTTTAATTTCCTTAACCATCAAGGGGCAGTTAAGTTTAGAGATCAATATTCTGCGAAAAACAAGGAAGACGTTTTTGCTGGACGACCTTATGGTTGTAGTGGTTCAGGATGTGACAATATCGGTTATTGCAGTCTAAATCCTAATGTTTATTGCTTGTTAGCTAAAATAGATAGTAAAAATAGAGAAGGCGAAAGAATAAATTTGGAAATACTAGGTGATGACTATTTTCAAATATACCTTAATGGGAAAAAAAGTGGGGAGTATAATAAGGAGTTGCAGAAAAAAGATTTAGTACTAAAAAAAGGAATTAATGTGATAGCTGTCCAGGTTAAGGATGCTCCTAGCGACACATCAAAAGAAAATCGCTGGGGCTTAGAAGCGGCGATAAATGGAAAGTCTATAACCAGTGGCACAGAAGTGGGTAAATGGTTTTGTGCCCATAATCAGGATGCGAATGGCCTGAAAGAGAATGGCCATAATTGGTATAGTACAGATTATGACATTAACGCAGAGACCAATTATAATACTGTCGACAATTTAATGGTTAATAAATGGGAGGTAGCAATACCTAGTGTTAGCAAGAAACTTACAGATAGTAAGGGTTATGGAGCTATTTGGGCAGCTCAAGATAATAATGATAGAACAAAAATTAAAGAAAATAATTTGAGCCCAACAAGTGAAATATTCTGTCGTTACACTATTTATGTAGGTGAGGGTCAAGAAAAAGACACCTACGTTTCTTCCCGAACTTGTTCAGAGGGTGGTTATGGCACCTGTGTTCCTTTGTGGGACAAATTCCCAGGTTCAGTAGCAAATGAGCCAGTGTATAAGGATGTCTTGAGTAGCTTCTTTAGAAAGTCATATAACTTCTACAGCTACAATCCCGGACTAGAAACTTATACAGTTGTCAGTGGCAAGGGGTCTGATGATTCAATAAGTGGTGGTGCTGTAAAACCAAAGGTAACTAATTTTAAATTTAATGGAGGAGCGGCAGCAAATACAAACAACGCAACAATAAATGTGGCTACTAGGGGTCTTTATAAGCTAGAATTTAACACTGAGGTTAATAAGTCACAGCAGCCACTGAAGCAAATTATTATTGATTGGGGAGATGGACGATCACAGACTATTGTTGGCCAAGATAATCGCCCTCAGGCCGAAAATCCACATATCTTTTATCATTATTACAATACTACAGGCCCGATGAGTATCAAGATTAAATTGATAGATAACTGGGAGATAACAAGCTAGGAATAGCTATTATAAAAATAGATAAATAAGGATAATAACCGCTTAAGTTAAGCGGTTATTATTTTGCCTAAAATCTCAGATTATTGTATAATAGCAAGTAGAAGAATAAGAAATATAAGATATGGCCCTAGATGAACAGTTGCTAGCTAAACAAGATTCGGTAGGCAGTAGTCAGGAGGATTATAACTCCCGGGTTTCTGAGTTTAATGCTAGCAAACAGGCTGACTGGCAAGAAAGTGAGACTGAGGAAGAGGAGGAGCTTGATGCTGAGAGTGAGGAAGGGGAAGTGGAGAGCGATCTAGAGCTACCGGTTGCCCCTAAAGGCAATCCGGCTACGAATAGATTGTTACGACAGGCCTGGATTAACCTAATCCCTTCTTGGGGTCTAACCTTGATTTGGATAAATATTCATGTAATTTTAAGCATGGTTTTTGGTAAAGCAGCTTTTTGTAAGTTAGGCGATGAGTGGCTAGGGGGAGCAGCTATTGGTAAAAAAAACATAAGCGGTAGTCGGCTTAATTTATTGGAAAAGATAGGATTAGCACTTTTAGACTTGGGTTGTTTAGTAATTCTTATTGGTTTTTCAATAATAGCGATTATTGTCGCTAATTATTTATCCTTTAATTTAGAGTTCATTATTAACACCTTGGGTACTTTATGGGATGCGATAATAAGTATTTTTAAATAATTTATGAGAAAAATAAAAATTAGTAAAAGAAGTGTTAAAGTTTTTTCTCTAATCTTTTTAGTAGTTTTAGCCATACTCTTATTGATTCAACCAGTTCAAGCTGCCCCAGGAGATTGGGCAGGAAAATTTATAGGAGGGTTTTTAGGCTGGATTATTGGCGCTTTAGGAGTACTACTGGCTTTAATTATAGAGGCTTTAATATCAATAGCCCAATTTAATACTTTTGTTAATCATGAGGCGGTAATAGCGGGTTGGTCATTGGTGAGAAATATTAGCAACATGTTTTTTGTGGTGGCCTTGCTGGTAATTGCTTATGCGACCATTTTAAATCAAGAGAAGTATAGTTATAAGACCTGGTTGCCAAAGATAATTCTAATGGCCATACTGATCAACTATTCTAAAACCATTTGTGGCGTATTAATCACAGTTGCTCAGGTGGCGATGTTAACTTTTGTTAATGCTTTTAAATCAATTGCTGCCGCTAACTTAGTTCAAGGCCTAGGAATCACGGAAATAGTGAAGTTGGCCGATAGTGCTGATGATTTAGGATTTTTTGCTATAGTTGGCGCTTATATCTTAGGACTCCTTTACGTCTTGGTGGCGATAGTGGTAATTACTACGATGTTAGCGATGCTAGTGATAAGAATGGTAATGATTTGGATCTATGTTGTTCTATCGCCATTAGCCTATATCATGGCGGCCTTCCCTGGAGCACAAAAGTATTCTGCTAAATGGTGGAGTGATTTTACTAAACACTTAATAGTGGGCCCAGTCTTGGCGTTCTTTATCTGGTTATCATTTAATGCTATGCAAAATGATAAGACAGTAGAAAAAGAGCTAGAATTTCAGGAAAAGAGCGCAACAGAATTGGCGGCGGGAATAGGCATGAAGGTTGAAGCAACTAACAAAAAAAATACTTCCAGTGCTCAGGAAATAGACGTCTTCTTGAAATTTATTATCGGCATTGGAATGTTGGTTGGAGGCTTACAAATTACTAATGGAATTGGTGGCGTGGCCGGATCAATTGCTGGCAAGGGAATGGCTAAGTTGCAAAAAGGAGCCATGGCAGTTGGCAATTGGGGCAAGCGCCGAGTGACGGGAACAGCCAAAGCCTTGGGACGAGGGGCGGTAGGGGCGGTAAACAAACCGGGAGTGAGAAGTGCTTTGGATAAAGTAGCGTCACAACGAGGAGTAGCAGGGTTTGCCTTGCGAGCCACCGGGGTAAGAAAAATGTCAGAAAGTGCTTTGATCGGTTTAGGCAAAAACAAGGCAGAAACAGAAAAGAAAGCAAAAGAAAAGGTGGAAGAGTTGAGAGGGGCGGGTGGATTTAGGACTTTAGCAATGAAAGCTTCTCGTGCAGGCTACACTCCAGAAGGAAGGGCAGTTAAGGCGGAAGCTAGAAAGATATTCCCTGTCCCAGTAGAGAAATTAAACAATCAAGCGGGAGCATTAGCAACAACAGATCCTAAGGTTTTAGAAGAAGCGCGCGCGCGTATTCAAAAGAATGATTATGGCAATTCAGATAATAAGCTAACCAAGTCAATGGCCGTATGGATAGGAAAAATGGGCTTAAATTTGGAAGAGCCGGGGATGGAGGGGGCTAAGAAGATGATAGAAACTGACATTGACTTAGCGGGAGCCTTTAAATCAGGAAGAAAGGACGCTGGCTTAACTGATTTTGTGGAGGTACTCAAAAAGGATGGAAGTAAATTGGGGGGAAGATATGCTGAAGGAAGAGAGTTGAGTCCAAGTGAGCTGGATAATTATTTAGGCAGAACTTCCGGAACTCCACCATTTAGACCAGAGCAGACTGATGCAGAAGATGATCGATTGAATTATGGAGGAACTCCAGTTCCAGGATATCAGAAATATAATTATCCCACAGTAGCGGGAGGTCAGGCGGTACAAAATATAGTGAATGCTCAACGTCAAAATCTGGAAGTAATAACAGGAACAAATGATCTAGAGTCAGTGGAAGAAACGAGAAATAGATTGCATGAGTTAAATATTAGAGATGGGGCTGACTATTTCCAAGATGAAGATAAGGTCAAGGAGGTATTTGCTGGAGCTAAAAAAGATGTTAGCGAGAAGAGATTGGTCGAGAGGAGAAGCGAATCACCAGGCGATCGAGACTTTGATGAGGCGAGATTAACTGCCGAAGGTAGGGGAAATTTGGCGATTAATGGCTTTGCTAGAGGACAAGAAGATTATGTGGGAGTTGATTTTTCCAAGCTAGGAGCAGAGCTGCAGGATACAATTATTAGAGGCCTAAAGGCAGGAAATGGCCTAAGCGATGCCCGAGGATTCACAACCACTGATCCTGGGTTGATAGGCAAACTGGCGAGCAGTGTTTCAGGAATTATTGGACAAGAGATAAGTCAGCTAAAGGGCAAAGGGGGTAATTTATCAAAGAGCGATAGTCGCCGTTTGGCTAATTTAGAGAGTGCTCAGGCAAAGCTAGATAATCCTAATGAGCTAGGAACTCTAGAGATGATCAACACTAGCGCTAAAGGATTTAAGAGCCCCAATCAAGTTAAAGAGACTATTATGCATGAAGACTTGCATGGGGCGGGAGTGGATAGAGAAGATGTGGTAGACTTTACGGTACGCAGCACAGACTCTAGAGATATGATTTCTACTAGAAAAGAAGCTAAGCAAAGTCGTCAGTTCCAGCAAAAAATGTTAGCCAATTTAATGGATTTTCAGAAGAGGAATAATAAAGTTAAACCAACTAGGGATATAATTGCTAAGGAAAAAAGAGACCCAGTTTTAGCTAAGCAGTATAATATGCTAGATAAAAATATTAAATCTACCGCTAAAACGATTGATGACTACTTTAAAGTGATGATGAGAGAAAATAGAAATATCTAGAAAAGACAAGTAGTTAACGATTAATATAGCTATTAAATTATTATGACTTATTTAGAAGAGTGTTTACAAGCGTTTAGAGAGTTGCCTGATTTTTTAAGGAATCAGGTGGATAGCCCTGAGGCTTTTCAGCGAATAACGGCCATAGAAGATGAGTATGGGGTGGATTTAAAGTTTTTAGTAATTTTATTGGCAATTGGCGAGCTTAGTTTTACGGAGATAGCCAACTATTTAATGGACAAGGAGGAGTTAGCCGAAGAGGATGCAATGGAAATTGAGGAGCAGTTGTCAGCCGAAATTTTTATAACCGGATTAGACACAGAGGCTTTAGACCAGGCTTTAAGGGAGGACGAATTTGATGACGCCTTAGAGGAGTCAGCGGGACTATTGTCCAGAGAAAGTATTTTAGAAATCATCCAGAAGGAAGTGGCCGAATATTTTAACGAAGGAGCAGAAAAGGAAAAAACAGAGCTTCTTAACAATTCCATTTTTTATGAATTTTCTCGGGACGGTTCTTTTCAGGGTGAGATTGTTAAGGCTTTGCTAGCTAATCAGCAAGAAATTACCTCAAAGAGATTAAAGATCGGGGAGAAAGAAGGGGCGCCAACAATTGCTAATTGGCTAGAAGATTTTTTTGAAGAGAATGGCGTGGAGGATTTTAATGATCTAGTTTTAATTCAATATCTCAATCATGGAGCTAATGTTAAAGGTTTGTCCACTGAAGACAAAGAGAAGGTAAAAAATCTCTTACGCGCTTATCGCAATCTTAGCTTTTTCCCAGATAGTTTAGCTAAAATTCCAATTGAAAACTGGCAATTGATTCCTGAGCCAACGGAAAAAGGATTGCCATTAAGAGAAGAAAAGAAAACTTTAACCGCTAAGGGGCCAGTTGCTGCAAAGACTCAAGTGCCGAAGGAGCAACTCGGGGCGGAGAAGAAGTCTCAGCCCGAGGCAAAAAAGATGACCGCCACAGAGCGGCAGTTAGCAGAATTAGCGCAAGCGCTTGATAATTATCCAGTTAATAGCTTGGAGCGCAAGGCAATTGAGCAAGAGATTAAGCGTTTGCGAAAAACTAAGTAGTGATAAATAATGTTTGATTATTTACAACAATTTAATCGCCTCCCTAAAGAGTTGCGAGAAAAGATATCCACTCCAGAGATGATTAACATCATCTCTAAGTTGGAAGAGGAGTACCGTCTAGACCTAGCGGCTCTAGTGATGAAGGTGATGGTTAAGATAGTTAGCTGGCAAAACCTGGCCTTAACTCTAGTTGGCGAGTTTAATTTATCACAAACCGCAGCCGAATCTTTAGCGAAGAAGTTAAACGAGCAAGTATTTAGTCAGGTAGCTGGTCATTTAGGTTTAGAGTCTGCTAGTCCATCACTATCTAAAGAGGAGCAGGCAATTTTGATTATCAAGAAATCAGCGATCAAGCTTTCTAGTAGTGAACTAGAGCAAAGGCTAAAGAGGATAATTATCACCTACCTTAAAGGAATTAGAGATAAAATTGCCATTCAGGACACCTTAGCCAAGTCAGTGGTCTATGGTGGCTTAAATCTACCAGAAGCAGAGATTCAAAAAATTATAGAACTGAGTGATAAATTTTTACATTCTCCTGAAACGACAACCTCAGCAGTTGAGAGCAAAGTAGCTAGTCAGCCAGTTAGCAGTTCGCGCTTGCAAGAGATAATGGCGCAAGACTTATTAAACACGCCGGCAGAATATGACTTAAAGTCAGCCCTTCAAGAGCAAGGTCAGTTAAAGGCAGCTAGTCGGGAAACTCCCACCTTAGCCCCCTTAGACACTTCTCTGCAAGTCAAGGCACCAGACAAGCCAGAAACCTTAAAGTCTCCTGCTCAAGCTCAATCGCTACAGGCTCCAATTGAAGCGGAGAAATTAGCCCAACCTAAAGAAAGAAAGGCAATTGCGCAGCCAATTAAGCCTGAGAGCTTATCGCCAATTTCTCGTCCTGACAAGACCTTGGCAGAGGAACCGGTTAAGCCTACCGCTCCCCAGGCTAGTTCTCCGACTCCAGTGCCGACCTTGACTAAGCAGGAGTTAAAGTCAGTTCCAGATTCTCAGCAATCGGCTAAAGTCTCTAAGATGGCGACAATGTTTGCACGGCTTAAATTTAAGCGAGACAAGCAATTAGCGCCAAAGAGTGAGGCTGAGAAAAAAGTTAGGTCAAATAAAGAGGCAGAAGCTTTATTATCACGCCCTAAAGAACAAGTTAAGCCGCCGGCCAAGAAAGACTTAAGCTATCCCTTATCAGCTCCGGGCATTGCCGAGGCTCGTTCTCTGGCTTCCGCTGGACGACCAGCCACTAAACCGATAGTGAGAGATATAAAGCCCATGCCCCGATTGATGGGACCAATTGAGGAATTAAAGTATTTAGACTTGGAAAATTTCCGACGTTTAGGCAAGACTCCCGCAGAGATAGCTAATAAAATTATTGCGAAAATTAAATTGTTAGAAGGGGATGGTTATGATAGAATGATCAAAGGAATTCAGGCCTGGCGAAGCAGTCCAGTTAATGCCTTGTACCTAAAAATGGTTAAGGAAGCGATGGCGCAGGGCATTCCAGTAAAGAATTTAGCTAGCTATCATGACAAACATCCCAATAAGTATTTAAGTGTAGCAGAAATAGAGGAAATTATAAGCCTAAATGCTAAGTTGATTTTATAAGTTATGCAGCAATTTACCGTTCCACAATTTATTGATGTTGAGGCTAAAATTATTGGCCCGTTAACGGTCAGGCAGTTTTTGATTGTACTAGCAGCAGCCCTACTGGGAGGAATTTCTTATCGGCTTTTTGATTTTTCTCTATTTATCACCATTACCGTAATACTATTATTACTAGCCGCAACCTTTGCCTTTGTTAAAATTAATGCCCGTCCCTTTCATTTTTTCTTTTTAAATGTTTTGCAAACCCTGCGCCGTCCTCGGTTAAGATTATGGAGAAAAATTGATGCTGATCAACCACTAGAAGCAGTTAAGACCTATTCTAAACCAGAGGTCCCGGTAGTGACTCATAAAGAATTCTATAAAAAATCACGGCTAGCTGAACTGGCCTTAGTGGTAGATACTCAAGGTAAATATAAAGGTGAGTCCGCAGATATTTAATTTTTAAATTATGGCTACTAAAAAATCCAATCAAAGCTCAGCTGCCTCCACTCAACAGTATTTAGATATAGCAGAAATTAAAGACAATACCATTGTGCTAAAAGATGGCACTATTAGGGCAGTGTTATTAGCTTCTAGTATTAATTTTTCCCTAAAAAGTGAGGATGAACAAAATGCAGTAATTAGTGGTTATGTGCAGTTTTTAAATAATTTATCTTTCACCCTGCAAATAGTTATTCAATCTCGGGAGCTAGATATTGGTAGTTATTTAGAGTATTTAAAGGACAAAGAGAAGAAGCAGGTTAATCGTTTGCTTAAGGCTCAGACAGCTGATTATATAGAATATATAGATAGTCTAGCTTCGCTAGGACAGATAATGAATAAGCGGTTTTATGTGATTGTTCCCTATGACCCCCTCACTGATAAACATAAGAGCTTTTTTAGTTCTATCTCAGAAGCGCTTAGACCGGCGACGACTATCAAACTCAAGGAAAAAGTCTTTCGTAAATATCAGGATATGTTGGATCGTCGGGTGCAAAGTGTAGCGGGGGGACTAGAATCTATGGGAATTTCCGTTGCACGCTTAGACACACAAAGTCTCATTGAGCTCTACTATAAAACATATAATCCAGAAACAGCTCGCAATCAGTCATTAGCTAATATTGAAGAGTTGCGAGTGGAGAACTAAAAATTACTTATGGTTAATTTTAAACAATCAGACAAGAAGAAAATAGATTTACAAGCGTCAGTTTTCTCAGGCAAAAAACCGGGAGCGCCCATTGAGCGAGACCCGCAACTAACCAGGGAAGTGATTGAGGAAGAAAAAGCCTTTCGTCGCGGAGTAGTGTCGGTAAAAGATATTATTGCTCCGGCTAGCTTGAAAGTGGACACTAATCACTTGATGTTGGGCGGGAAGTTTGTCCGGACTATTTTCGTAATCAGTTATCCCCGTTATATTACCGTTGGTTGGTTTGCGCCGATTATTAATTTAAATACCGCTTTTGATGTGGGGATGTTCTTTTATCCAGTCAAAAGTGCCATTATTTTAAAGCAATTAAAGAACCGGGTGGGAGTATTAGAGGCGCAAATTATGTCTGACCATGAAAAGGGGGCCGCCCGAGACCCTTTACGAGAAACCGCTTTGCGCGATATTGAGTATTTACGCGATGCCTTAACCCAAGGAACAGAAAAGTTTTTTCAGTTCTCACTTTATGTCACTCTTTATGCTGATAATTTAGCAGAACTGGACCGCTTGTCAGATGAGGTAGAGGACATTTTTGGCTCCCGCTTAGTTTATTCACGACGAGTCTATTTCCAATCAGAGCAGGGCTTTAACTCTACTATGCCGTTAGGTAATGATGAGCTTTATATCACCTTTAACATGAACTCTTCGCCCATTGCCTCGTCTTTTCCCTTTATTTCCAGCGAGTTAACCAGTGATGAGGGGATTCTTTATGGGATTAATCGCCATAATAATAGCTTAATACTTTTTGATAGGTTTTCTCTTCAGAATGCTAATTCAGTAGTATTTGCTACTTCCGGAGCAGGAAAAAGTTATGCGATTAAGTTGGAGATTCTGCGCTCACTAATGCTAGGAACGGAGGTAATTGTGATTGATCCAGAGTATGAGTATAAGTACTTAGCGGAGGCAGTGGGAGGCACTTATATCAATATCTCACTGGCTTCAGAGAACAAGATTAATCCCTTTGACTTGCCGCGAGCAATTGGCCAAGATATGCGCCCCAAGGATATTATTCGTAGTGCAGTAATTACCCTTAAGGGCTTAGTGAGACTAATGATCGGCAATTTAAATCATGATGAGGATTCAATCGTAGATAGGGCTTTGCTGGAGACTTATGCGAAAAAGGACATCACTCCGGATGCGGACTTATCTAAAATAGAGCCCCCTATTATGGCTGACCTAGAGCAAGTTTTGGATGGCATGGAAGGAGGGGCTGACCTAGCCTTACGCTTAAAGAAATATACAGAGGGAACTTTTTCAGGCTTGTTAAATAATCCTACCAATGTGGAGATGAATAATCAGCTGGTTTGTTTTTCAGTACGAGACTTAGAAGATGAATTGCGACCCATTGCTATTTATACGATCATTAATTACATCTGGAATATAGTTAGAAGCGAAATGAGAAAGAGAATCCTGGTCATTGATGAGGCTTGGTGGATGATGCAACACGAGGATTCGGCTAAGTTTATTTTCGCTTTAGTAAAACGCTGTCGGAAGTATTATTTGGGGGTAACTACTATCACTCAGGACGTTAACGACTTCTTAACTTCTCCCTATGGGCAAGCGATTGTCACCAACTCTTCCTTGCAAATTCTCTTTAAGCAATCTCCAGCGGCGATTGAGCTGGTAAAAAAGACCTTCCTGTTAACGGAAGGAGAGAAGTTCTTATTATTAGAAAGTGGCCTTGGCGAAGGGATCTTCTTTGCGGGCAATAAACACGTGGCGATGAAAGTAGTTGCCTCTTATACTGAAGATCAGCTAATCACCTCTGATCCGCGGCAACTCTTAGAGATTGAAGAGGCCAAAAAAGAATTCAAAAGAAGCCAGGCAGAAGCTGGCGACTAAATTAATTATTAATTAATAATTATATGATGAGAAATAGAAAAGCCATTGGCATCTTGTTAATTTTACTAGGATTAATCATCATTGGTTTAATAGTATTTTATTTATACAATACCCGAGAGACTAGAATGACTGAATTGCCAGTTATTCCGGGTCAGCCAGGGGAGGAAATCTCAGATGAACCTAGTAGTAATCCGGGTAATGTAATTGCTGACTATCGCTCTTATGACTTAAGTCAGGTTAGTCCTAAGGCCGTAACGGCGGATGACTTAGGAAAGTTGGCGATGTCAGTCACTGAAAGGTTTGGCTCTTTTTCTAGTCAATCAAATTACAGTAATTTAACTGACCTAAAGATTATCATGACTGAAAGCCTAGGAACTTGGGTAGATACTTATGTAGGCAGCCTAAGAAAGGAGCATGGCAGCGAGTCATATTACGGAATAGTTACTAAAGCAATTAATTATCAAGTTTTAGAATTTGATGCTCAGGCTGGCCGAGCTGAGATAGTCGTTTCTACACAGCGACAAGAAAGTACAGGGGAAATGTTTGGTGGTGACCCCTATAGCCAAGATTTACGGCTAGTCTTTTTGGAGGTAAATGGTGACTGGCTATTTGATGCCGCTTATTGGAGCAAGGATTAGTTAGAGGTAATAAATGATTAATTATGAGTGAGATTAAGTCTATTTTTATTTGTCGTAATTGTGACGCCCAGCATCCAAAGTGGAGTGGGCGTTGTTTAGAGTGTGGCGCCTGGGGAACGTTAACCGAGGAAATTAGAGATACTCATAGCCAGAAACAGGTCCTAGCTAAAAAGGTAGGGGGAACAGAAATAATTAACTTAAAAACCATCAAGGAAAAATCCCTACCACGACTACTAACTAATATTTCAGAAATAGATCGAGTCTTAGGAGGCGGATTAGTGCCAGGTTCTTTAATTCTCTTAAGTGGTGAGCCGGGAGTGGGCAAGTCCACTCTAGTAGCGCAGATTATAGAAGCAGTGACCAAAAAGGCCAGAGCGGTCTATGTTAGTGGGGAAGAGTCGGCTAGTCAGGTTAAGGCTCGCTTAGATCGCTTAAATTGTTCAGTGGAGAAAATAGGATTTATTGCTGAAACTAATGTTGAAAAGATTATTACAACAATTAGCCAGGACCAGCCAGAGGTCTTGGTGGTAGACTCTATTCAAACCGTTTATTCCTCCTTAGTTCCTGCTGAGGCTGGCAATATCTCTCAAATTAGGGCCGCTGCGGTAAAGTTTTTAGAATTAGCGAAGGGTAACAATATTGCCGTTATTTTAATTGGTCATATTACTAAAGATGGACAAATTGCCGGGCCAAAATCTTTAGAACATATTGTTGATACCGTTCTGTATTTAGAGCGAGAAATTAATCACAACTATTCTTTGCTCCGAGCGACTAAGAATCGGTTTGGCTCTATTAACGAATTAGGAGTATTAGAAATGACCAACACCGGTTTTCAAGAACTTAGTAATCCAAGCGCTATTTTCATAGACGAGCAACTAGGCTCAGTGCCCGGCTCGGTGGCTACTTGTGTCATAGAAGGGAGTCGGCCCTTTTTAGTTAATATACAAGCCTTGGTGAGCAAAACAATTTTTGGTTATCCGCAACGTAAAGTGAGTGGCCTAGACCTAAGTCGCCTACAAGTTCTTAGTGCCGTTATTAGCAAGCGAACTAAGATTAATTTAGTGAGTGCCGATATTATTTTAAATATTGTGGGCGGACTGAAGATCAATGACCCAGCGCTAGACTTAGCTAGTTGTGCGGCAATCATTTCTTCTCAGTTAAACAAAAGCTTTCCCAGTGACACGGTAGTGCTAGGAGAGGTAGGTCTAGGAGGGGAAGTGCGCTCAGTTTCCCGATTAGCTGAGCGACTAAAGGAAGCCAAGCGCTTGGGGTATAAAAAAGCGCTAGTGCCGGATAATGCTAAGGCAATCACTGGATTGGAATTAATAAAAGTTAAGGAGCTACAAGACTTAGTAAAGTTTATAGCTTAAATTAATCATAGCTTAGACAAATTAATAGTTAATAAAAAAAGCGAGATTATTCTCGCTTTTATGATTATTTTCCGTTCCTTCTTTTAGATCTCCTCATAGTTGCTTTTAAAGACTCTTCTTTGAAAATAGTTTCTATTAATTCACGTCCTTTGGGGGTGAAATTAATAACCCGAGAGTCTATGTATTCAGCTCGGCTATCCTTTACGTCAGAGATTTTCTGACAGTGAAGGTAACAGGCGATCGCCACGTTAGTTCCGGTTTCGTTTACTAAAATTTGATTGAGATCAACCAAAATTTTATCTCCTTGGTACTGTGCTTCCATTAATTTTCCGTTCTCCATTTTTTTCTTTTTTTTTAGATTAGACATAGCCTGTCTTTGGCAGGCTTTAAATTTTAAAGTACTAAAGTTATTATAACATATTTTAGGAAATTGTCAAGAGAATGGCTTTAAATAGTGGTAATCTTAGCAATTATTCTAAGTGAACTTCATTTTCCCAGTCGCCGAGTTTTTCTTTAAGAAGAGGGTATTTCTTAAGCTCAGGGTCATCAGAGATTAGGGAGACTGCTTCTTTTTGTGCTAGCTTGATTAGCTTATGGTCATAAAGTGAGGCAATTTGTAATTCTGAAAAGCCACTTTGGGCGAGGCCATAAAGGTCTCCAGCACCACGGAGCTTTAAATCTATTTCCGCTAAAGATAGGCCGTCTTGATATTTCAACAGAGAGTTTAGGCGAGTTAGGGTTTTAGGATTATTAATCTCTTCACTAGAAGGGAAGAGCAGACAATATGATTGATGGGTGCTGCGACCAACTCGGCCACGAAATTGATGTAGGGTAGCTAAACCAAAGCGCTCTGCGCCTTCAATTACGATAATACTGGCATTAGGAATATCTATGCCTACTTCAATAATGGAGGTGGCGACTAAAATATCTAATTCTTGTCTGAGAAATCTAGTCATTAATTCTTCTTTTTCTTTAGTCTTAAGTCGGCCGTGTAGCAAGCCAACTTCTAGGTCAGGGAACACCTCAGTGGCTAATTGGTGGTGGGCTTGTTTAGCTGATTTAACTTGCAGTTTGCTAGTGGGCTCAATCACTGGATAGACAAAGAAGGCTTGTCGGCCTGATTTGATCTGTTCGCGGATAAATTGATAGGCGCCCGCTCGGCGGTCCTCGCTAACTAGGTCAGTAATTACGGTTTGGCGGTTAGCCGGAAGTTCTTTGATAATAGAGAGCGATAGGTCGCCATAAATAGTTAGGGTTAAAGAGCGAGGAATGGGAGTGGCGGTCATAGACAGATAGTGAGGGACTAAGGAACCAGCACTAGCTAGCTCTTGTCTTTGTCTAACCCCAAAGCGATGTTGTTCATCAACAACCACTAGGGCTAAGTTAGCGAAGTTAACATTTTTTTGAATTAGCGCTTGAGTGCCGATAATAATATCAGCTTGAGTAATTTCAGTTGGGGTAGCCCGATGCCCAGCAGTTAGCAAGATAATTTTAAGCTGGTAGGGCTTTAAAAAATTGCTAACAGTCTGATAGTGTTGCTGAGCAAGAATTTGACTAGGGGCCATTAGGGCGGCCTGGTGTTTGCTTAGGACGGTGTTTAAGATAGCCATAATGGCTACAATAGTTTTTCCGCTACCAACATCACCTTCTAGCAGGCGATTCATGGGGACGGCTTTTTCTAGATCCTGAAGAATTTCCCAAGCAACTTGACGTTGACTAGAGGTTAGGGGGAAGGGCAATTGAGCGACAAATTCTTTGATGGCCGTTTCTTGAAAGGGCAGAGGAGGGGCAGAGCGAGTTTGCAGGGATTTGATTAGTAGCTGAGAGCGCAGTTGTCGCAAAAATAGTTCGGAGAAAGCCAGGCGGCGCTTAGCTTGAAGCAGTTCAGTCTGATCTTTAGGGAAGTGAATGCCTTGCAGGGCCTCAGCCAGGCTAGGTAAGTTTAATTTTTGGCTAATAGTTGCTGGTAGCCAGTCAGGGAGCTGATGACGAATGGGAATTACCTGCTTCACTAAAGAGCGCAGTTGTTTTTGAGTTAGGGTGGCGCTCAGGTGGTAAATAGGAACCAGTCCCTGAGTATGAGTTAGGCCGTGTTCGGAGACTTTCTCATATTGCGGAGAAATCATTACCAGTTGACCTTGCTCATCACTAACCTTGCCGGCTAAAGAAACTCGGTCACCAACTTGGAGGGTGCGAGTGAGAAAGGCTTGATTAAACCAAATAACCTTTATAGTCTCACTATCATCGCTAATTAAGGCTTCAGTTAGATAAATACGTCGCTTAAAGCTACGCTTGTTTTGAATTAGTTCAATCTGGCCAATGATATTAAAGCTTTGTCCGGCTCTAAGCTCACTAATTTTAGTTACTTGGCCAAAGTCATCGTAACGGAAAGGGAAGTAATATAAAAGATCGGTGACTGTGTTAAGGTCTAAATTAGCTAAAATTTTAGCCCGAACCGCGCCAACTTGCTTAAGTTCACTAAGATGGGAGTCTAGATTGATCATAAAAAACAAAAACAAGGCTTCCCCTGTTTTTTATTAATGTGCACCCACCAGGAGTCGAACCTGGATTTCAAGCTCCGCAAGCTTGCGTCCTATCCATTGAACGATGGGTACCGCAGCTTCTAGTGTATTACAATTTTAAGAGTTTCGTCAACTGCTCGGAGAGGGGTTCATTTTTTCGCTCAAAGTCTTCCTTAAGATATTGGGCGAGAAACTTTCTCACTAGAGAAGGGTCCAGGCTACGGAGGGGGAAGGAAAGACGCATTTTAGTGGAGCTTTTAAATTCAAAATAAAGACGTTTAATACTTTCTTTGGGTAAATAAAGAACACTAAAGTTTTTAAATTCTTTGTAGTAGTGGAACTTCTTGCCGACATTAATTCCTTCTGGGCCGAGCTTGATTCTCACCATCATGGCCGGAGACTGTTCTTGGAAATATAAAACGGCTACAGAAATGATGATAATAACGATAAAGAGAAAATTAGAGCGCGCACCCAAGAAGACTAAGCGCCAGCCCTCAAAGGCAAATAGGCTAAAGAAAACAAAAAAAGCAGCAATAATTCCCGCGATGATATACCAATTTTTTCCTCGCTCAGGGGTGCGGTATTCAGGGACCTCCCATTGAACAAAAGTGGGTAAAGTTTGATTATTTTTGGCCATAGTTTAGATTGACAAGCTAAGTTAGATTTTATATAGTGATTATACCATAAAAGTTAAATATAATAAACAGAGGAGAGGTGGCTGAGTGGTTGAAAGCGGCACACTGCTAATGTGTTATGCGGGCGTATACCCGCATCCGGGGTTCGAATCCCCGTCTCTCCGCCAAGGTCTATCCCCTGAAAAGTAGGCATAAGTTGCCTGCTTTTTTGTGGACAAAAGAAGGTGTAGTAAAAAATAATAATAATTAGCCTTTAAGTTGGGTGAGGTATTATGAGTGGGAGGTCTCAGCTATTATTCTCTTGAAAGGATTGTGATATAATAGATACATTAATTATTAAACAGTTAAATATATGAAAATTATTAAATTTGGCGCCGAATGGTGCCCTGGATGTTTAGTTATGAAGCCTCGCTGGGAAGAATTAGAGACAGAGCTTGCTTGGTTGGAAACTGAGTATTATGACTTTGATAAAGATAAGGAGGAAGTTAATGAGTATCAAATTAATTCAGTGTTGCCAGTGGCGATCTTTTTAGATAAAGAAGGGAAGGAGTTGTTGCGACTCAATGGTGAGCAGAGCAAAAAGAAGTTAATAGAGACAATTAATGAGTATAAAGACTTGTAATTATGAGGTTTAATTTAAATAAATTAAACAAATTATTATTAGTGCTTTTAATGACTGCTGGGCTGTTTTTGTTGACTAAGCCTAGTCTAGCTCAAGAAAAAACTTTAACTGGCTATTTCTTCTATGGCACTGGCTGTCCGCACTGTGATCAGGAGCAACGGTTTTTTGATCAGGTACTGCTGAAAGAATATCCAAATTTAGAGATCAAGAAATATGAGATCTATAATAATCGGAGTAATGTTAATTTCTTGCAAAAAGTTGCTCAAGAGCTAGGAATTAGAGTTGATGGTGTCCCTTTATTCATTGTTGGTGATCAGCACTTTGTTGGCTACACTGAAGGCGTCACTTCACGAGAAATAGAGGAACGAGTGGCAGAATGCCTAAAGTTAGGTTGCTTTGACTCAATAGCAAGAATTCTTGAGACTGAAAGTGAGCTGCCAGATAAAGAGCCAATAAGTCCCCCGGCACAAAGCTTAGACCAAGAAGAGAGTCAGTCGCACAAGCAGACTGAAGAGAAACTAATTAAATTACCAGTTCTAGGAGAAGTTAATGCCCTTAGTTTTTCTTTGCCAGTGCTAACTATTATTATCGGCGCCTTAGATGGATTTAATCCCTGTGCCATGTGGGTCTTGTTGTTTTTGATTAGTTTGCTTTTGGGAATGAAAGATAGGCGGAGAATGTGGATACTCGGGCTAACCTTTATTATCGCCTCAGCTTTAGTCTATTTTATTTTTATGGCAGCCTGGCTGAATTTAATACTTTTCTTAGGAATGGTAACTTGGGTTAGAGCGCTTATTGGGGTAGTTGCTTTAGCGGGCGGAGTCTATAGTCTTAAAGACTTTATGTTTAGCAAGGATAGTGGCTGTGAGGTAGCTGATGGAGAAAAGCGACAGAGAGTATTTGAAAGGCTAAAGACAGCGGTGAAGCGCAATAGCTTGTGGCTCGCCTTAGGGGGAATTATTGTTTTGGCTTTTGCGGTTAATTTAGTGGAGCTCATTTGCTCAGCGGGCTTTCCAGCGGTCTACACCCAGGTCCTAGCCTTAAATGAGATGGCCACTTGGCGATATTATCTCTATCTCCTGCTTTACATCTTCTTCTTCATGTTAGATGACTTAGTTATATTTCTAATTGCTATGGCCACCTTGAAACTTACAGGAATTACTACTAAATATACGAAAATATCGCGACTAGTGGGAGGCATTCTAATGTTAATTATCGGTCTGCTATTAATCTTTAAGCCCGCCTGGTTAATGTTTGGTTAAAATAATTAAGTGATAGGTAGCAGAAATTGATTGGTTGAAAATAGTTATTTATATAGGAAGGAAGTTGATGAGAAAGGAAAGATTGAGTTGGTTAAAAGGAATAAGAGAATAATAAACTAGGTGCTTGATGAGCACCTAGTTTATTATCTAGCTCTGACAGTCAGAAATAATTGTGTTATAATATCAGCATGAAACATCAAGTTAAAATAACTTTTCTGGGAGCGGCTGGCGGAGTGACTGGCTCTAAACATTTGTTGCAACTGGGAAAGAAAAAGATTCTTTTAGACTGTGGCTTCTTCCAAGGACGTCGCCTAGACGCTTACCGAGCTAATTCAGTTTTACCGCCAGAGCTTAATCACCTAGAGGCGGTTATTTTGTCACACGCTCACGCGGATCATTGTTGCTCTTTGCCCTTGTTAGTTAAAAATGGCTACCGAGGACCTATTTACACCACTCCGGCGACTGCTGATATTGCTCGGTTAATTATGTTAGATGCGGCTAAAATTCAGGCTAATGACTATGAATATTTTAGAAAGATTGGGGTAACTGAGGCCTTAAAGCCAATCTTTGACGAGCAAGATGTTAATCTAGTTTGCCAACTATTTAAAACAATTCCTTATCATTATCCGCAAAAGATTAATCCTAATTTAACGATTGAGTTTTTTGATGCCGGTCATATTCTTGGTTCGGCAATTACGGCGATTAGATATTATGACCAAACCCTGCTATATACTGGCGACCTTGGTAATTTGGATTTACCGATTTTACCGGACCCCGAGTTAGTGACGGAGGAAATTAATACGGTAATTTGTGAGTCCACTTATGGCGATAGAGAGCATCTGCCTACCAGTCAGACTTATCAGGAGATAAAAAAGATTGTCATTGAGGCAGTTAACAAAAAGAGCCGAGTCTTGGTACCCGCCTTTGCCTTAGGGCGAACTCAAAACCTAATTTACATTCTTCACAAGCTATATCGCGATGGAGAAATTCCTGATATTCCGGTTTATGTTGATAGTCCCTTAGGAAATAGTATTACCAGCCTATTTGATAAATATATTAATGACTTTGATCAAGAGTCTTGGCAGGAGTTCCTTAAAGACGGTCAGTCACCTTTTTCCTTTAGAAAGCTACACTATGTTAGTACGGTGGCGGAGTCTAGGAGTCTCAATGATAAGCCAGGTCCGCTAATCATTATCGCCTCCTCTGGCATGTTAGAGGGTGGTCGGGTCGTCCATCATCTTAAGCAGGACATTACTAACCCTCGTTCAACTATAGTTCTAACTGGTTTTCAGGCGGAGCATACTTTAGGAAGAAGATTAGAGTCTGGACAGAAGACGGTTAAGTTTCATGAAGAAGAATTTACGGTTAAAGCGCAGATAGTGAAACTAAATACTCTCAGTGCTCATGCTGATCAAAAAAATATCCTTAACTACCTATCTCAAGTGAAGGGTCTTAAAAACATTTTTCTAGTTCACGGTGAGCCGCAGTCAGCTAGAACGTTAGCTGAGAAGTTAAGGAGTCAAAATCCGGAAGTGGCGGTTAAAATCCCTTATTTAGGAGAAAGTGTTCAGCTTGATTGGGAAAACAATTGACCAAAGAGAAGGGAGGTGATAGGTTTAATTTAAACAGTCTTTTTAGTTTAAATATATGGACAAAGAAAGAATCTTAATTGCCGCTGCTTGGCCTTATGCCAATGGCTCCTTGCACTTAGGGCATGTGGCTGGCTTAATCGGCGCCGATATCCTAGCGCGCTATTATCGCCTAGCCGGACATCAGGTGCTGTATGTTTCTGGGAGTGATTGTCATGGCACCCCAATAGTATTAGAAGCGGAGCGCTTGAAGATAGCGCCACAAGCGGTGGCGGAAAAATATCATACAGAATTTACCGAGACTCTGATCAGGGGTTTGCATTTTTCTTATGATAACTACACCACCACACTAACCGCTAATCATCAGGAAGTAGTTCAAGACCTATTTCTCAAACTACATCAAAATGGGGATATTTACACCAAAACTGAAGAACTCCCCTATTGCCCCACTTGTCAGCGGTTTTTGCCTGATAGATATATAGAAGGAGAATGCCCACTTTGTCATTTCGCTGCTGCCCGAGGGGACCAATGTGACCATTGCGGCAATTTAATGGAGGCCAGAAAGCTAATTAATCCTCATTGCAAGACTTGTGGTAGTCAGCCAGAGTGGCGAGAGTCTGAGCACTTCTTTTTGAAATTAAGTGCCTTTGAAGATCGTTTAAAGAAGTGGGTCGCCGCGAGCACCGGTTGGCGCTTAAATGCCAAGAACTTTACCACCAAATTTTTAGAACAAGGCTTGCTAGATAGAGCCATTACCCGGGACACCGAGTGGGGAATACCAGTACCGTTGCCTGGCTATGAGGGGAAGCGAATTTATGTTTGGTTTGAAGCAGTGGCTGGCTATCTGTCAGCTAGTATAGAGTGGGCTAAGAAACAAGGACAAGCTGAGGCTTGGCGCGATTTCTGGCAAACAGACCAGGCGCGACACTATTATATTCACGGCAAAGATAATATTCCTTTTCACTCAATTATTTGGCCCGCTATTTTATTAGGGCAAGGAGACTTGCATCTACCAGATAGGATCATTTCCTCAGAGTATTTAACTTTAGAGAGGCAACAGTTTTCTAAAAGTCGTCGTCACGCGGTATGGCTACCAGACTTTTTAGCTAAATTTGATTATGAAACCCTCCGCTATTATTTAATCGCTAATGGAGCGGAGACTTCAGATGCTGATTTTTCTTGGCCAGAATTTGCTCAGCGGATTAATAGTGAGCTAATTGGCACTTTGGGTAATTTTGTCTATCGCTCACTCTCTTTTATTGAAAAGAATTTTCCCAAAGGGGTTCGCTTGCCTAATGAGCTAGAGCCTGCAGCCCAAGAATTTATCAAACTCACTCAAGAAACCTTTGCTAGCACTGGGCAAGCTATTGCCGCGGGACATTTTCGGGAAGCCTTACGACAGGTCTTTAAGCTAACCGAAGCCGGGAACAAGTATATTAATGACCAGGCACCTTGGAAAACAATTAAAACTAATCCAGAGCAAGCGGAGACAGACTTAGCGGTGGTAGGACAAGCCATTGGAGCCCTATCTAGCCTAATTGCCCCATTCTTACCGAGCACGGCCGAGAAGATTGCTAGATCCTTGGGCCTAGAGCTAAAGTCTTTGCAATGGGAGTACCATCCTCTAAAAGAGGTTAAAGTATATCAACCCAAGGTTTTGTATCAACGCCTAGAACCAGAAGTGATTGCTAAGCAGGAAGAATTGCTGCAGAAATAATTGGGCTATTAATTAAAATTAGCTAAACTAAGCCAATAGTTTAGCTTTTTTATTGACAAACATAACTTTATTTGTTATTATAGACTACGATAATCTAGTTATTTAACAATTTTAAAAAAACAAAAAGAATGGAAAAAATTATTAATTTTCAGGCAGGAAGTGGTAAAAGTTTTATGTATTCATTGAATCAGTTGATTAGTATGAAGCAGGCTGGCTTTAATTCCATTTCCTATGTGAGAATAGGGGAAGAACTGCACTCTACTGATATGAGTGGACCAGATTTGGTGAGGAGTGCGAAGTATGCTTTGATTAACTCCCATTCAGAAATGGGGATATTCTTAGACCTCAGATTAGTGGGGGGCAAGAAGGAAGTGGATAGAATATTAAAAAAATATTTTGCTCCGGATATGTTGTCAGTTTCTTCGTTATGCAGTGTAGAGACGGTGCGATATATTCGTCGTCTACTACCAATGACCAAATTAGTAATGGTTGGCATGTTGCCAGATATTACGGATCAGGAAAGCGTTTTACGCTTTGACCTGTTGCCGGAAGAGAGGATGCTGCTAGAGTACAAGGCCTTTAAAAGGCTTTATGCTCAAGAGAAAGAAGTTAATCCCGAACCATTTGACTTGATCATGTGTTCTAGTCGGCAGGCTAGATACCTGCAAGACAACATTGACTCTTGTGAGTTGATGGTGGTGGGAAGGACTCCAGAAAATAACAACTCTGGTTATCAGCTGATAACCATGGGGCAGTTGATAGAGATACACAAATCAAAAACGGGAGTTTTAGTTTAACTCCTAGTATAGTATAAAAGCGTTAGTAATAACGCTTTTTTTAATAGCTCTAGTTATGGTACAATAAGATTATGACTTGGCAATATTTAAAGTTTATTTTAGTTGCTCCGGGAATAGTGGTTCATGAGTTAGCGCACGTCTTTTTTTGTTTATTATTTAGAGTGAGGATTCATCGGATTAGCTTGTTGCGTTATGACAAGGTAGCCGGCTTTGTTATTCATGATGAGCCAAGACGATTCTTTCCCGCTTTATTTATCTCTCTAGGGCCATTGATTATCAATTCACTGCTAGCTATCTGGCTATTTTCTTTAATTAGCCAACCCTATTCAGCCCTAAGTATATTATTCTTGTGGTTAGGAATAGTCTTGGGACTGCAAGCGATTCCGTCTACGGGTGATGCTAGGGCTTTGTTTAATAATGCTAAGCATAATATCCTGCGTAATCCCTTAGTTATTTTGTTTTTTCCAGTGGTCCTAGTTATTTATTTGCTAAACATTCTCAAGCAGGTTTATATTCACTTCATCTACGTAATCTTTTTATTAGCCCTATCACCTTACTTTAATCAAGCTTTAGAATGGCTAGAAACGCTTATTAAAGCTAATTAATTTTTTGACAATTTGCTTCAAGTTTATTATAGTAATAGCAATTTATTGGAGAGATGCCAGAGTGGTTGAATGGAACAGTCTTGAAAACTGTCGTTGGTGCAAGCCAACCGTGGGTTCGAATCCCACTCTCTCCGCCAATTTACAATTTCAGAGTTTTCGGAAGTTTTACGCACCTGCGGTGCGGTCGCCTCGCCCGCAGGCGAGGCTGAAAGGGCTGATTTTGCAACGATTTGCCACGCTCCGCGTGGCGAAAAAGAAATGTTTTGGTTTTGGATTTGGAAGTTCGAACCAATCTTTTTTAGAAAATCCCGAATCCCTTCGGGATTTTCTTTTAAAGCGATAATTTTGGCTTGTTTACTGTCATTTATAAACTTGTCGGCGAGTTCGAACCGATTATTGCTTTTTTGTTCAAAAGACTTCAATTTGTCTTTCAAAACTTGTTTTTGATTGATGAGAACATTTTTCGCTTTTTGGTATTCTTTGATATTCAAGACACTTTCCAAATAAGCGGTCATTAGTTTTTCCAACTTCTCATCAAGTTTTGAAAGTTCCTTTTCCGTCTTTTGCACAAAAAAGTCTGATGATGTGTCTGATTGGATTTTTTCTTTTTTCAATTCCTTGATCATCCAATCAGCGCAATCATCAGGCAAAGAAACTTTTTGAAGTTCCTCACTAATTTGAGATGAAATTTTTTCTTCTCTCGTAAATACCTTTTGCGTGCATTTGTGATGTGGATTTTTCTTGGTGCAATAGTAGTAAATATATTCTTTCCCACTTTTCTTGATTTTCTTATCTGCCGTTATTGTAAATCCACATTCACCGCACTTGAAAAATCCACGATAAAGAAAAAATTTCATCTTTTCCACTTTCTGCGGTTTAGATTTTCTTTTCATCACTTCCTGAACTTCGTCAAAAAGCTTCTTTGAAATAATCGGTTTATGCTTTCCTTCGTAAAATTCACCGCCATAGCGAATAAGTCCATGATAGAAAGGATTTTGCAAAAGGTATTGATAATTTGAAACGGAAAGCATTTTACCTTTCTTGCCGACAAGTCCCAAGCCGTTGATAATCTTTCGGAGATTTTTCAAAGTATAATTTCCAGTGGCGTATGCCTCAAATGCCTTTTTGATAAATGGCGATTTTTCTTTATCAACATAAATTAGTTTTGTTTCTTTATTATTCAAATATCCCAAAGGAGCCATTTGAGGCCATAAGCCATTTTTCAATTTTTGCCGATGTCCTCTCTTGATATTCTCCGAAAGATTATCAACATAATATTTTGACTGTCCGAAAGCTATGGAGAGCATAAATTTGCCTTGCGGAGTGGGATCAAACCAGAAAGTTGGGAATTTTAGCTCTTGAATAACCCCAGTATCTACGAGATAGATAATTTGTCCGCCGTCAACGCTGTTTCTTGCCAGTCTATCGGGGTGCCAAGCTAAAATTCCCACAGCTTCGCCCGCTTCAAGTTTTTTCAACATTTCGGCAAAGAGAGGGCGACCAGGTTTCTTGGCGGTTTGTTTTTCCACAATAGTATCAACAATTTCCAAATTTTCCTTTTTCGCTAATTCTTTCAATTCAGAAATCTGGTCGCCAATACTCCGCACCTGTCGATCTTCCGAATCAGTAGATTTGCGGGCGTAGATGAAAAAATTTCTGTTTTGGTTTGCCGTAGCAGAGCGGAGGCAAGCGGAAACGCACCTCATTATTCTGGATTTTGTTCAAAAAAAGTTAGAATTTCAACCAAAAGGTACCGCCAAATGTAACTTCCGCTTCCGAAAGGAAATCGGGCATTGGGGTAATGGCGATTATGAAGTGAAGCTCGAAAAGGAAGAAGAAATTGAGCAAGTTTTTGAGCTTATTAAGCAAAGTTATACCTACAACAAATAACTATGGCGAGCAAATCATTAAATAAAAATCTTCATAAGGCGAGCAAAGCAAAGAATGATGAATTCTATACACAGCTTGGCGATATTGCCAACGAACTCAAACATTACCGTGAACAACTACGCGGCAAGGTTATTTTTTGTAATTGCGATGATCCGTTTGAGAGTAACTTTTTCAAATATTTTGCTGCTAATTTCAATACGCTCGGCCTTAAAAAGCTTATTTCCACCAGTTTTAGTGGCTCGCCAATCGTGGGACAACAAATGCTCCCCGGCTTGATGGAGGGTTTGAAAAAAGCAGAAAAGAAAGAGCCGTATGTGGTGGAAATCAACGAAGTACCGGATATGAACAAAGACGGGGCGATAAGTATGGACGACGTTGAGCATTTGCTAAAGCACGATAAAAATGTTTCTACACCACTTAAAGACGGCGATTTTCGTAGTGAGGAATGCGTAGAACTTCTTAAACAAGCCGATATTGTCATTACCAATCCACCATTCAGTCTTTTTCGTGAATTTGTGGCGCAACTTGTGGAGCATAACAAAAAATTTCTTATTATCGGAAGCAAAAATGCCATCACCTATAAAGATATTTTCAAATTGATTAAAGAAAATAAGCTGTGGCTCGGATATGGTTTTGCTGGAGGAAATGCTTATTTCAAAATCCCACCAGAGAAGGCGCGCGAATTTGCATCCGGCGTATACGACCCGAATACTGGTCTTGTAAAGTTTCGCAATGTCGGTTGGTACACAAATCTTTATGTAGATAGGTCTGAAAACCCGCTTACGCCATACCTCACTTATGAGCAAGGCCGCAAGAAAGGACTTTATCCAAAATACGATAATTACGACGCTATTGAAGTATCGAAATTAGCTGAAATCCCCACTGATTATGATGGCGTTATGGGGGTTCCGATAACCTTTTTGGATTATTGGACTCCTGATAGCAGCATAGAAATAGTCAAATTCAGAAAAGGTGATGACGACAAAGACCTAGCGTTTACGAGAGAGAGAGAGAGTACAACCGTACTTCAGAATACTCATTCGCTATCCTCGGACAAACAGGAGTCATTGAACCAGATGGAATCTGTATCGAATACAAAGCGGGCCGACCGTACATCAATGGACAAAGGAAGTATGCGAGATTATTCATCAAACAAGTTTGAAATCCTGGGTATCGCAAACTCGGCACGATGGATAGGTTACGAACTGTATACGATTATAGACGGGCGAAAAATTTACAACAGGATTATAATTAAACGAAGGCAATAAATATGAAAATAGAGCTAAAAAACATAAAAATACGGGATGTGGTGAACGGCTACAAAGACAGTGGCGAGAGTGGCGTGGTCGGTTATGGTGGCAAACTCAATATTCGTCCGGCGTTCCAGCGCGAGTTTATTTATGGGCAGAAAGAGCGCGACGCTGTTATACGAACAGTACGATCAGGCTTTCCGCTCAATACCATGTATTGGTCGGATGATGGAGATGGAAATTTTGAACTTATGGACGGACAACAACGCACAATTTCAATTTGCCAATACGTTACTGAGATTATCCCCATTAAGTTTGATGATGGCTATGAACTCGCTTTCAATAATTTGACCGCTGACCAACAGCAGAAAATTTTAGACTACGAACTATCAATTTACATTTGCGAGGGTACGGAAAGCGAAAAACTCGCGTGGTTTCGGACGATCAATATTGCGGGCAAGCCTTTAACCGATCAGGAACTTCTGAACGCCATGCACACGGGTCCGTGGCTTGCCGACGCGAAGCGTTGGTTTAGCAAAACCGGCGGGCCAGCATATCAAATTGGCGAGAATTACATAAACGGCTCGCCGATTCGGCAGGACTATTTGGAAAAAGCGCTTGACTGGATTTCAGGAGGCAAAATTGAGAATTACATGAGCCTCCATCAGCAAGACGCTGACGCGCAGGAACTATGGCAATACTTCCAAGCGGTTATAGCGTGGGTGGAGAGAGTATTTCCTGAATATCGCAAGATTATGAAAGGTTTGGAGTGGGGGCGATTTTATAACGAGCACAAAGACGACAAACTGAACGCGGCGAGCCTAGAAAGGCGGATTGCAGAATTGATTGCCGATGACGAGGTGGACAGCAAGAAAGGCATTTACGAATATCTGCTAACGGGCAACGAAAAGACGCTCAATCTGAGAGTATTTGATGAAAAGACAAAAGTTGCGCAGTACGAAAAACAGAAAGGAATTTGCCCGATATGCAAAAAACATTTCGCAATTGACGAAATGGAAGCCGATCATATTGTGCCGTGGCACTCTGGCGGGAAAACAATTGAAAAAAATTGCCAAATGTTGTGCAAGCCAGATAACAGGACTAAATCTGGGAAATAAATTATGAAAAAACCTATTCACTATACAAAACTCATAGTAAATCCGGAGAACTATCGCTTTGATCCAGTAGAGAATCAAGAAGAAGCGATTGATTTAATGCTTGAAGAAAAAGGGTCAGAAATTGTCAATCTTGCAAAGCATATTTTAGAACACGGGCTAGACGAGGCTAAAGATTTCAGAGTTTTAGAGGTGAAATCAGGAAAGTACCTTGTGCTGGACGGCAATAGACGAACAACGGCAATTAAATGTTTACATGATCAATCTTTTATAAAAGATGAGAAAATAAAAAAAGCATTTCAAAATCTAGCCAAAACAAAAAAAGTAGCACCAAAAAATATTCAATCCTTTGTCTACGCTGATGAAAAATCGGCAGCTAAATGGATTAAGTTAGATCATACTGGTAAAAATGAAGGCGTTGGTCAAGATTCATGGGGGTCTGCAGAAAAAGACAGATTCGCATATAAGTTTGAGGGTAAAATTTCTCCGGCAATGCAAGCTGTTTCAGTCATAGAGAAAGAATTAAACAAAAAAATCGATACGAAGAAATTAAAGGTATCTACAATCAATCGCATACTATCAAATCCAGAATCTCGGTCATACTTAGGAGTGAATGTTAGTGGTAGTAAATTGATTTTCACAGCAGCTAAAAAAGAGGCTTGCGCACGCTTGGATAAGTTGTTCGATAAAGTTATTCAAGACAATGTAACTGTCGCAAGTGTTTATCACACACCTCAAACAATTGAATTTATGAAAGAGCTTTTTGGAGATAAGCCAAAAGACTCAACTAAACCAACTCTTCCATTTCACGAAAACGAAGACGTTAAAACTAAAGAAGAAAAGCAAAGAAAAACACAAAGAGAGAAAGCTAAGCAGCAAAAATTCTTCGGGAAAGATTTGTTCTTAAAAAAAGGAGACACGAATAATATTTACATGGATATATTAGATTTGCATGGTTTTTATGTAAGTAATACTGCTAAGCTTTCCAAAAATTTTCCCGCAATGATTAGAATGTCTTTGCGATTGCTTGTTGAATCTGCAACGCCTGAAAAGAAAAAAATTGCTGATTATGTGAATAGTAATTTTGTTGAAGCGAAAGAGGCTTTGACCACGGATCAAAAGACAACATTAGCAAACAACAGTATAAATAATGCAGGAAATTTAATTCAGTTATTACAATCTGGGGCGCACAACTACGCGAATTCTGCTAATTTTGAACAAACAGTCGCTATGTCAATTATCATAGGAGCGATGTTAGACATAACACACGCAAAACACAATGAAAAGTAAAGCTGACAAAAAAATATCTGGTTTTTCGAGTCCGCTTCGTTATCCAGGCGGGAAAACACGTCTTGCCAACAAACTACTTGAGGCAATAGAGAAAAACTGCAACCAAAAAGAAAAGGTGATTTTGGTTGAGCCGTATGCCGGTGGAGCGGGCGCTTCCCTTGCTTTGCTTTTTGCAAAAAAAGTTGAAAAAATTGTTATCAACGATCTTGATAAGGCAATTTTCACATTCTGGAAAATAGCGGTTTCCGATACTGACTATTTAATCAATAAAATACGGCGAACCGATATAACTATAGAGGAATGGAGAAAGCAAAAAGCAATTTATGCTTCGACAAAAAGCAAGCGCAAACTTGCATTTGCCACTTTATTTTTAAATAGAACAAATCGCTCCGGAATAATGAATGGCGGGCCGATTGGCGGAACTGATCAATCCGGAACATGGAAAGTAAGTGCACGCTTTACCAAACAAACTATTATTGATCGGCTTGAAAAAATTAAAGAATTTCATAATAAAATTGAAGTGTACAATCTGGACGGCATAGAATTGTTAAAAAAGCTGGAAGAACGAAAAAACCGAAGCCAATATTTTATATTTCTTGACCCACCGTATTTTCAAAAAGGGCAATCTCTATACTTGAACCATTACAGCAACAAAGATCACGAAAATCTATCAGAATTTTTGGAAAAATCATCATTCAAGAAGTGGATTATGACTTACGATGACGTTCCATATATTAAAAACTTATACGCAACAATGCGGACAAAAGGATTTGCTATTCAACACAATGCGTATGAGTCAAAAGTGGGCAGAGAGGTAATGATCTTTCCAAAAGAGTTTATTCCAGTGAATCTTTAAGGGAGTTCCGCTTGCGCGCGCAGAGAGTATCACCACGCGCTCCGCGCGTACGATTTGGCTCAGAGCCACCACGCACGCGGAGCGTGCGCAGATCAATCGCTTCGCGATTGGAAAAAGGTTCGCGCAAAGGTTAATATTTCACCGCCACATTGTGTTAGCACGAAATGGTTTAAAACAGAGCTTATTTAAGGCTCTGTTTTTAGTATAATCTTTTTGAAATTATGTGTTAATAATCTTGACTATCAATATCAATATACTTGACTTCGCTCTCTCTCAGTGCTAGGCTAATAGTAGTTAAGTGTAAAAATATGAGTCAAAAATTACATCAATTATTAAAAGATTTAAGAGAGCAGAAAAGCCTATCACAACAAGAAGTAGCTGAAAAATTAGGCATGTCTAGGCCTTCCTATATTTTAATTGAACAAGGGAAGAGGGGCTTAACTTTATTAGAAGCTCAGATAATAACAAAAATGTTTGGTATTAGTTTAGGGGACCTGGAAATGGGAGTAGTGCCAGATATAGAAAAGTACAAAGAGATGATTCTTTCGTTTCTTAGATTTTTTAATATCAAAGGAGATGGCAAGGTTCCAAAAACTAAATTAGCTAAATTATTATATTTAGCAGATTTTTCTTATTACTATGCTAATTTTGAAAGTATGAGTGGAATGCAATACCGAAGACTTAAATATGGTCCAGTTTCAGATTTGTATTTTAGAGCCCTAGATGAGTTGGAGGAGGAAGGGAGAATAGAGCGAGACAACAGGAAGAGCGATGTAATATTAATAAGTGAAAATGAGGGCTCTAAAAAAGCATCATTAAAAAGATTACAAGAAAAAGAGGCAGGCCTCATTACTAAGATTGCCAAAAAATGGGAAGATAAAAAAACTAGAGAGATTGTTAACTTCACTCACAATCAATTACCCTATAAGGCCAGCTTGCCTGATGAAACTATTTCTTACGAATTAATCATTCAAGAAGATCCGGGACATGTTTATTAAATACAATGTTAAAACAGAAGATTTTGCCGAAAAGTATTATATAAAAAAATTTAGAAAAAAATATAAAACATATTGGGAGACAACCTTCAGGGGGCTTGAGAAGGTTTTAGAAAATTTAGACAGCGTCAGGGGCACCGATATGATAGAGGAAATAAGTAGTCAAGGAGATTTAGCGGTGCTAAAAATGCAGTTTCGTGTAGCTGGCACTAATTTCTCCAAAAAGACCTCAGGCAACAGATGTATTTTATCGGCAAATAGAAAAACAAGAGAAATAAGGATTTTATTGGTTTATCATAAAAACGATCTAGGGGGCAAAAATGAAACAGTCACTTGGAAAAAATTGATTAGAGATAATTATAGTGATTATTATTTTTGTAAATAATAAAAGTAAAAATATGAAAAAAACAATAAAACAAAAGAATATAAAACCAGTAATTTTTGAAGAAAAGACAATTAGGAGAGATTGGCATGATAATGAATGGTATTTTTCTATTGTTGATATTGTGGCAGTTTTATCTCAAAGTAATAACCCAAATAGATATTGGAGTGACCTTAAAAGAAAGCTTGTTTCTGAAGGATATTATGAGTTATACGAAAAAATCGTACAACTGAAATTACCAGCAACAGATGGTAAAAAATATAAAACGGATAGCATAAATTTGCAAGGAATTTTTCGTATCATTCAAGCAATTTCTTCCCCTAAAGCAGAGCCTTTTAAGCAGTGGCTCGCAAAAGTAGGGCAAGAACGAATTGAGGAAATGGTTAATCCAGAAATAGCCTTGAATCGCTCCCGTGAATACTGGCAAAAGCATGGACGAAGTGAGAAGTGGATACAACAAAGAATGATGGGGCAAGAAACGAGGAACAAATTAACTGATTATTGGAAATCAGCTAATGTTAAGAAGGGTGAAGAGTATGCAATTTTGACAAATATCATTCATCAAGAGTGGAGTGACCTTGATGTCCAAGAACATAAGAAATTAAAAAGACTTGATAAGTCTATAAACTTACGGGACCACATGTCAGAAGCTGAATTGATTTTTACCGCTCTTGCTGAATTATCTACCAGGCAGATCGCAGAGTCTGAGCACTCACAGGACTTAGAAGAAAACAAGATTCCGGCAAAGCGAGGGGGAAGGATTGCTAAAGATGCACGATTAGCTCTTGAGAAAAAAACAGGTCAAAAAGTGGTGAGCGCTGAAAACTATTTACCAACACAAAAATCTAAGAAGAGATTAAAATAAGTATATGTCATTAGAAAAAATAAATTTTGATGAAGCTAGGCAGTCATAACTCCCGTTAGTAGAGCTCCTTATCAACACGGGTTATGAATATATTTCCCCTGAAGATGCCCTAAGGCAAATGAAATTAATATATGAAGATGTTGTTAATAAAAAAGATGCAAGTCTGCCAGAAAGAATTGAATTTTAAAAAGGGTCTGATTCTGGACATAAAGATAATTAGTATTAAAAAATAATTCTATCTAATATGAATAATTTAGAGAAGATAACTCAGCTCACGCCCGCTCAAGAAGAATTGGAGGGGGATAAGCTGGAAACAGAAACCACTTTAGAGAAAAGGGAGATTTTAGAGTCAGCCACAAAGTTTGCTGAGTATTTGGTTGCTCGTTGGCCACAAGTTGAGACTGATAGCGAGTTTAAGGGAAAGTTAAATTATTATCTCTCTGGCTCTTTAGCGGTTATGCTGCTTTCTCAGGCTGAGGAATTCACCACAGTAGATGGGGCACAAATTCCCGAGATAGTAGAGGTTCAAACTAAAAAAATACCAGAGTCAGCAAGCAGGATTTTAACTTCTTTTGCTCGTCAACTGGGTGACTTAGATTATGTTCCTAGTAAACACTACCAAGGCAATCCGGCTAGACTAAGAAAGGGTGGGGGAGGACCCGCCTTTACTGAAGTTCCCGAGATCGGACTTAAAGCCTTGAAGCAAGAAAAAGGACAACTAAAGATAATGTGTGATCCAGTGGAGACATTTGGAGAAAAGAGAGTGGCGAAGATTAGAGTCGCGGAACAAGATTATTATATCTCTAGGCCAGACACAATGTTAGCTTATAAAGTTCTCCATTTGCTACAAAGTTTTGAACAGAAGCCAGATAAGTTTAACGCAGATTTCAAGAAAATTCTTAAGGCCTTACAAGAAATATATAGCGATAAAGAGCTGGAGAAAATAACTAGACAAGTATTAATAGATTATGAAAACTCTTTAAATAAGTCACCTAGTCAAGGGAGTGAGAAAAAAGAAAGCTCAACTAGTTATGGAGAGAAAGTTTCCGAATTAATTGATAAAACATTAGCCCTCCAGCAAATTTCTCCAGAGATTAGAGCGATCTTAGAGAAGTTAAAAGAAGAAGGATAATTAGGAATAGTTTTTATGACTAGGGCAGTCATCAAACTAAAAAGAATCTATGAGGAGCCAGCTAGCAATGATGGTTTAAGAGTTTTAGTAGATCGTCTTTGGCCCCGAGGAGTTTTAAAAGAGCGAGCACAGCTAGATGCTTGGTTAAAAGAGCTAGCACCATCAACTGAGTTGCGACAATGGTTTAACCATGACCCAGAGAAGTGGCTAGAATTTAAAAAGCGTTATCGCCAGGAATTAAAAGATAGCCAAGTGTTAGAAGAGCTTCAAGAAATGATTAAGCAAAATAAAGTGATCACCCTTCTTTTTGCCGCTAAAGATGAAGCACATAATGAAGCGGTGGTGTTGAAAGAAATATTATAACAATAAAAAATAATATAATAATTAATTTGTTATGTTAAAAAATTTTGAATATTTAGGAACTATAGGTGAGCTGCAGTCTAATAATTACAATTGGAGAGAAGTTTCAAATTCCAAGGGTGTTTATGTGATGATTTTATAAAAATTTTATTAGATAAAAAATTTTATAAAAAAATAATATTTAAATTTATGAAAAAAGAGTTAATTTTAAAAATTGTATTTTATTTAATCATTGCTTTATCGGTATTGTTTATTATTAATAAAATTAACAAATATTTAGATGCTAGAGTTCAGTATGAAAATATTGAGTGCCATAATAGGGCATATATAATTTATAAACAGCATGATGACCAAAATTATCAGGCAAAAAATCGAGATTGGTCTTTAAGAAATACCGAATGCTCACAAATAGAAGCTAAATATCAAAGAGGATTCTAGCTTTAAAAATTTATAATTAATAAAAATAAAAATATGTTTTTTAACTGGTCTCTTATTATTAATATAGCTTTAGGAGTAATAATTGGAGGAGTATTTCTCTATATACTAAAAGATGTTGCAGAGTTTATTTTTGAATTAATGTTTGACAAATAAATCAAAAAGAGCGACTCTAATTAGATTAATATAATAAACTCGTCTATAGATTAATTTGTAGCTTAACAGAGCTGTTAAACCTGAGTGATGCATATTGGATTCAATCTATAAATTATAAAAAATATAGCTTTTAAGTATTTAGCCAAGCACTTTAAGCTAAAAGCTGTTTAAAGGATTTAGTTGGATATAGAAACTTAGGTCAGGTAATTATTTGCTAAACAAATAGGAGCTATCTAAATCTTTTATGCCCAACCCCCTTAATCCAGAAAACATAATCATAGGAATGTCCTTGCGGAAGGATGGGAATATGAGACTTTCGGAGCTGGAGAATAATGCCGAGAAAAACCGAGAGTCATTTTTTATTAACCAAGGAATAGAGACTAGGAAGGTTGTTTTTGCCAACCTAGTTCATGGCAGTCAGGTGAGGGTAGTTAGGCGGAGTGATAGGGGAAAGATTATGCCAGCTGGTGATGCCTTGATCACTGGAGATTTAGGAGTAGTTTTAGCCCTAACAGTGGCTGACTGTTTGCCTGTTTATTTCTATGACTTAAACAAGAAGGTGGTGGCAATTGCTCATGCTGGTTGGCGTAGTCTAAAGGCCGGAGTGATTAATAAGGTGATAGCTGAGTTTTTGATTAAGTTTGACTCAGAGGTTCAAGATATTATGATTCAGGTTGGTCCTCACATCCAAGCCTGTCATTTTGAGGTGAAGGAAGATGTTGCTAAAGAGTTTAGTGAATATCCAGATCAGATTATTAATAAGGCGGGAAAGCGATACATTAACCTAGCTGGAGTAGTAGTGGAGCAGTTAGTGAAACTAGGACTTAAAAGAGAGCAAATTAAGATTAGTCCTGACTGCACCTATTGCTTATCAGATAAGTATTTTTCCTATCGTCGTGATCGGTCTGAAGGACTGAAGACCATGCTGGTCTATATAGGAATGAGAGATAAATAACCGTTGCCGGCTAGGCAAGAAGCATCATAAGTGATGCTTTTTTAATAATGTTTTAACTTGTCTAAGTTGAGTTATTGGAGTAAATTTAAGCACAAGCATTAATTATGTGTTAAACTACCTAACAGTTAATTATTAAAGGAAAGACTTTAAGTTTTTTTATGAAATCATTTATTAAGCATTTTAAGCCATTTCGGTTTAGTATTCTCTTATTACTACTCTTTACCCTAGGACAAACTTGGGCCAATTTAAGCTTACCAGATTATTTAGCCAAGATAGTTAATGAGGGAATTATTAAGCAAAATATTCCCTTAGTTTATCGCTATGGCCTAATTATGTTAGCTTTTGCTCTAGTAGGAGGCTTGCTAACCATAGCAATAGGGTATCTATCCGCTCGGTTGGGAGCGAAATTTTCTCACCAGCTTCGTAATAAATTATTTACTAAAGTAGAGAATTTTTCTCTGGGGGAGTTTAATAAATTCTCTACCGCCTCATTGATCACTAGAAGTACTAATGATATTCAGCAAATCCAAACAGCAGTCATTATGACTTTTCGCATGGCGCTAATGGCCCCAGTAATGGGAGTCATTGCGATTGTTAAAGCCTATCAATTAGCTCCTGCTATGACCTGGATTATGGCTGCAGCTATTTTAGCCTTGTTAATAATGATTAGCTTTATCTTTTGGCTCACTTTGCCAAAGTTTAAGAAAATTCAAGCCCTAGTGGACCGCCTTAACTTAATTACCAGAGAGATGCTTACCGGGCTACGGGTGATTAGAGCCTTTGGAAAAGAAAAATTAGAAGAAGAGCGCTTTGGGTCCAATAATCAGGAGCTGACTAAGATGAATCTAATCGTAAACCGACTGATGGCCATTATGCATCCCGGGATTACCTTCTTGCTAGGTCTAGCCATGGTGGCGGTTGTTTGGTTTGGAGCTAAACAGATAGACTTAGGCGTATTGCCAGTGGGGAATATGATGGCTTTTATGCAATATGTAATGCAGGCCATCTTTTCTTTCCAAATGATTTCCATGATGTTCATTATGATCCCCCGGGTTTCAGTTTCAATTAACCGAGTGGAAGAAGTCTTGCAAGCGGAGCCAGCCATAGTGGATTCTCCCAAGGCGACGGCTATTACTAAATTAAATGGGGCGATAGAATTTAAAAATGTTTCCTTTACCTACGAGGAAGCCGAGGAGCCAGTTTTAAAGAATATTTCTTTTATAGCGCAGCCAGGGGAGACCACCGCAATTATTGGCAGCACTGGTAGTGGTAAGTCTACTCTCATTCAGTTAATCCCTAGATTTTATGAGGCTAGTCAGGGCCAGGTTCTAATCAAGGGAATTGATGTTAAGGATATGCGTCAGCAGGAACTGCGAGAGCAAATTGCCTACATTCCTCAGAAAGCCATTCTTTTTTCGGGTGATATTTTAGAAAACATTAGTTATAGTGATGAAAAAATGTCTACCGAAAGAGTGGTTAAGTCCTTGGAGGTTGCCCAGGCTAGTGAGTTTGTTAATGAACTTGAGATGGGAATTAAGTCTAAAGTGGCCCAAGCGGGAGCCAACTTCTCCGGCGGGCAAAAGCAACGCCTAGCCATTGCTCGGGCTCTAGCTAAGTCAGCTGAGATTTATATTTTTGATGATAGCTTCTCAGCGCTAGACTTTAGGACAGATTTAAAATTAAGGCAGGAACTCAAGGATAGTCTTAAGGGAAAGACAGTCTTAATAGTCGCTCAACGGGTCAGCACTATTATGGAGGCCGATAAAATTATTGTTTTAGACTCAGGAGAGCTAGTTAGTGAAGGCCGACATGAAGACTTGTTAGTCAGCTCGCCAATTTACCGAGAGATCGCTCTGTCGCAATTATCAGCTGAAGAATTAGGCCTAGATCAAGAGAAAGAATAATATGAACAAGCAAACAAATTCTAAACATAAACCAACTAGCCCGCAGTTTACGCTTAGAAGGGGGCACGGAATTTCGGGTCCAGCCGAGAAGCCCAAGGACTTTAAGGGAACCATGCAGAGTTTATTAAAACGACTGCGATCTTATCGCTTAGCAATTATTGGCGTTATTGTCTTAGCCTTAGCAAGCACTATTTTTTCTATTATCAGTCCTAAGATTCTCGGAGATATTACTAACACAATAGTTAGCGGTCAGTCTGGGTCGGGAATAGCGTTTGGCAGAATATTAAGCTTAGTTAAATTATTATTAACTCTCTATCTCCTTAGCTTAGGGACTGGATATTTGCATCGCTGGTTAATGGCGGGGGTAACTCAAAAGATCACCTTTAGTCTGCGCCATGATATTGCGGCAAAAATTAATCGCCTGCCGCTTAGCTATTATGACCGACAGACTCACGGAGAGATCTTAAGTCGGGTGACTAATGATGTGGATACAGTTAGTCAGTCACTAGACCAAAGTCTCACTCAGCTAGTCTCAGCCATGACCACATTAGTTGGGGTAATAGTGATGATGTTTTTAATTAGCTGGCAACTAAGCTTAGTGGCCCTAATTGTTATGCCGCTGGGCTTCTTATTTGTTAAGTTTGTGATCAAACGTTCGCAAAAACAATTCTTACGTCAGCAGCGATATTTGGGAGAAATAAATGGCCATATTGAAGAAATGTTTTCTGGTCACTTAGTCGTTAAAGCCTATAACGGTGAGGAGCGCTCCATTAGAGCCTTTAAGAAGATTAATGATCAGCTACAAGACAGTGCCTGGAAGTCTCAATTCTTTTCTGGCCTATTAATGCCAGTGATGAACTTTATTGGCAATCTAGGCTATGTGGCAGTGGCGGTCTTAGGAGCTTGGTTAACCCTTCAGGGACGACTAAGCATCGGCGGAATCCAAGCCTTCATTCAATACCTTAGACAATTTAATCACCCCATTGCTCAAACTGCCAATATTGCTAATGTCTTGCAATCAACGGCTGCGGCCGCTGAACGAGTGTTTGAGTTTTTATCAGAGCCCGAGCAAGAGGCTGAGGTTAGCGAACCCTTATCAGTTGGTCAAATTAGGGGACAGGTGGAGTTTGATCAGGTTAATTTCTCCTATCTTGCTGGTGAGCCAGTGATTAAGGATTTTTCAATTAATATTCAACCCGGGCAACGGGTAGCGATAGTTGGTCCTACGGGAGCTGGCAAGACCACTCTAGTTAATTTGCTAATGCGCTTTTATGAGCTAGATAGCGGGGAAATTAGAATTGATGGTTTGGATATTAAACAACTAAAACGTTCGGACCTTAGGTCTTTGTTTGGCATGGTGCTACAAGATGCTTGGTTGTTTAAAGGGACCATTAAAGAAAATATTGCTTATGGCCGAGCCGAGGCTAGTACTGAAGAAATTTATCAAGCTGCGATCACCGCTCGGGCTGATCATTTCATTAGAACCCTGCCCGATGCCTATAATCTAATAATTAACGAAGAGGCGGATAATATTTCTCAGGGAGAAAAGCAATTAATTACCATTGCTCGGGCGATGTTAACTGCTGCTCCGATTTTAATTCTTGATGAGGCCACTAGTTCAGTGGATACGCGAACAGAAATATTAATTCAAGAAGCGATGGAGAGACTAATGAAGGGCCGAACTAGTTTTGTGATTGCGCATCGGCTCTCAACTATTAAAAATGCTGACCTAATTCTAATGATAGAGGAGGGACGAGTGGTGGAGCAGGGCAGTCACCAGGAATTATTAGCCAAACAAGGAGCATATGCGGCGCTCTATTATAGTCAATTTGCTCTTCAGGCTAATTGATAATCAGGGCAAATAGTGATAAACTAAAGGTGATTTTATTATTAATTAATAATAACTATGGATCAAGCTAATTTATCAACACATCCAGTAGAAACGCCACCAGAGCCTAGGGCTAAAAAGTACTGGGGCCTAGGGCTAGCTATTGGGGGAGCGGTGCTTTTATTAGCGATTGCTTCTTTTTTTGCCATTACCAGAAATCAAGGCCTATTTAAGCAAGAGCAGGCCGAGCCGGAAGTTTCTTCAGAAATTATTGTAGAAATAACTGAGGAGGAAGAGGAATTAATAGAGTTAGAGATTAATCCACTCGCTAATCAATTTGCTCCCTATAATTTACAGACTATCAAAGTTAATCCCGCTATCCCTAAATATCCCCTGGAATCTAATTTAAGTAATATTACTAATTTAGGGCAATTCTATTTATCAGACCAAGACAAGGAGATGTTGGCGAGAAATCAGTTTATAGTTCGGCCAGACACTTATTCAGAATTTTTCCCGCTATATGAATCTAATCGGTATAACAAGATTCCTAGCTTTATTACCACCGACTCTATTTTACATAACTACCATTTGCTCTTTGACTTCTTGCTTAAGCAGTTAGAGGAGCAAAAATTATCAGCTGGACTAAAAAAGTTAAGTCAACAAATGTTTGCCAGTGCCCTTGATCAATACAAGACACTACAAGGGACCACTTGGGAAGAGGAGGCTAGGAGAAATGTGGCCTTCTTTGCCGTAGGCAACAAGCTTTTAGACCCCGAGTTTGTTATCCCTAGCTTGGTAGCTACCGAAGTTAATCAAGAATTAGAGGCCATTAACAAACATGAAGACTTAAAAGGTTCTCCGGTGATGAAAGGTTCAACTGATGAAGTATACTTAGAAGACTACACACAGTATATTCCCCGAGGACACTATACTAAGTCAGAAGAGCTAGAAAGATATTTCCGCACAATGATGTGGTACGGAAGATTTACCTTTATTTCAGATAGAGACAGCCAGCTAAAGTCAGCCCTATTAATGACTCTCGCTTTAGACGAAGAGGCTAACTTATCTCAATGGAAAAAGCTTTACGAGCCAATTAATTTCTTTGTTGGCAAAAGTGATGACCTCACCTACGAGCAAATGATTGGCCTAATTACTCAAGTCTATGGCGAAGAGCAGGATTTGGTGAAAATTAGTCAAGATCAAGCTAGCTTTAGCAGATTTTCTGAGGCGGTAAATAAATTAGAAGGTCCAAAGATTAACTCTATTCCCATATTTATTGCCTCTTTGGACTCTGATCGTGAAGCGCTAATTAAGGGCTTCAGATTTATGGGGCAACGCTTTACAGTTGATGCGGAGATTTTCCAGCGCCTAATCACCCGAGAGGTCGGCCCGAAAGGGGGATCTTGCGAGGATGCTCCCTTTGATGAGGGGCGTATGTTGCCTCAAGGGCTAGATATTCCTGCGGCCCTTGGCTCATCTGAAGCAGAGGCAATTTTAGAGAGTCAGGGAGAAAAAGATTATGCTTGCTATCCTGAAAATCTAAGCAAGCTTCAGGTTTATTTAAAAGAATTACCGGAGAATCATTGGCAGCAAAACCTCTACTGGGGCTGGCTATATCAATTACGACCATTATTGGAAGAGAGAGGTGAGGGCTATCCAGTCTTTATGCAAAGTTCAGCTTGGACTAGAAAGAGTTTGAGTGCCTTTTTAGGCAGTTGGGCTGAGCTGAAGCACGATACAATTCTTTATGCCAAGCAAGTCTATGCTGAGTTTGGAGGAGGTTTTCCTCCTGATAATGATGACCGAGGTTATGTTGAACCAAACCCGGAGGTTTATGCCCGGCTTAGTGCTCTGTTAGAAATGACTATTTCTGGCCTAGAGTCTCGGGACCTGCTAGTTTCAGATCAGAAAGATAATCTCTTATTAATGAAACAATTAGCCGACTCTTTGCGAGTGATCTCTGAAAAAGAATTAGCCAATGAGAGTTTAAGTGAGGAGGAGTATGAGCTAATTCGTTCTTATGGTGGACAACTAGAACATATTTGGTTAGAGATTAATAAAAATGAGCCGGAGTTCATTAACTCTACTGGTGCCAGAGATTATCTCGATCAGAATCCGGCCGCCGTTATCACTGATGTCGCTACTGACCCTAATGGGGCAGTATTAGAGGTGGGAGTGGGTAATATTTTCCAGATTCTGGCTATCGTTCCCATTGAGGGACAGCTGCGCTTAGCTAAGGGAGGGGTTTTCTCCTATTACGAATTCCCCTGGTCAATGAATGACCGCTTAACTAATGAAAAATGGCGAGCGATGATTCGGCCAGATAGCAATGTTCCATTGCCAAAATTACCTCAGTGGACTAGTGCGTATCTAGTTAGTAGCCAAGAATAATTAAGTCAATGCTAATTAAAAAGAATAACTGGATAATTAACTTACTCCTCCTAGGCTTAATTATAGCCCTAGTCTTTGGTCTAGTTATTTCTAATCAACATCAAGAAGACTTAGAAATTAATTCAGAAGAGCAGGGGAGTTTGCTTAGTTTAGAATATCCCAACCCTGAACCCAGGATCACCCTGTTAGCAGTGGGTGACCTTTCTTTTTCTCGGGGAGTGGAGATGATGATGGATAGAAACGATGACCTGTACTACCCTTTTCGGCAGTTAGAAGGATTTTTTCAATCAGCCGATTTAAGTTTCGCTAACTTAGAAAGCCCTCTCACTCCGGGTCGGGTAATTCAAAGTGGAGAAATGATTTTTAGAGGCAAGTCAGAGATGGCTGAAGTTCTAGCAACTTTGGGAATAGATATTGTTTCTTTAGCTAATAATCATACTCCCAACTTTGGAGAAAAAGGACTTAAGGATACCTTTAATAGCTTAACCGACTCAGGAGTTCTTTATGTTGGCGCCGGAGAAACTGACCAGGCGGCTTATGCTCCAGTCTATTTAAGCAAGAGCGGCTTGACCTTAGCCTTTATCGCTCACAATGATAGTGATGTGGTGCCGGCTAGTTATCGGGCGAGTAGTGATCGAGCCGGAACAGCGCTAATGGATAAAGAGCGCTTGCAGGCCGCGATTTTGGAAGCTAAAGAAAAAGCAGACCTGATTATTGTCTCTCTCCATTCAGGAACAGAATATGTCCCCCAGCCTAATAGTCGGCAAACAGACTTTGCCCGAGCGGCCATTGACTACGGAGCGGACTTAGTAATTGGCCATCATCCTCATGTGGTACAAACCATGGAGCAGTATCAAGGGAAATATATTTTCTATAGCTTAGGTAATTTTGTTTTTGACCAGTCTTGGTCTCAAGAAACTAAAGAAGGCTTGGCGATAGAGCTAAAACTTAGTCGGCAAGGGGTAATTGAAGTCTATTTCTGGCCAGTGGTGATGGAAAAATTAGCGCAACCACGACTAGCTAAGTCAGCGGAAGCTGAGAAGATTTTAGCTAGATTGGCTTATCCTCTTGATTTACAGCCCCTTTATTATTGGGATGGTGAAAAGGAAATAGAAACAGTGATTGGCTATTTAAGGGAGTCTGAAGAGACTAGCAAAGAAGAGTTGGGCAAGTTAGTAAGGGCTGACTTAGATCAGGATGGGATCATTGAAGACTATTTATTATCCGCGGGACAACTGCAGATAATTAAAGAAGGTCAAATTATTTGGCAATCTCCAGAGGACTGGCAGATTGATGACTTTCAGTTAGCGGATATTAATAATGATGGGGTAGTAGATATTAACTTATCGCTATGGAAGCCTGGTAGCTTTGCCAGCTCGCAACCTTTTTGGTTGGCAGAAAACGACTTGAGGGTTAAAAATCATTTCTTTGTCTTAGACTACAATCAAGGAGATCCCCAGCCTCTTTGGGGTTCATCAAACTTAGAGCAAGCCAATTGTCAGTTTATAGTCCAAGATTTAGATGGCGATGGTTTTCCTGAATTATTGACAGTAGAGGGGGAGTATCAAGAGGGGACTGAGTGTCAGGGTAAGTATTTAGCTATTTGGCGCTGGAATGGTTGGGGCTTTGCTAATGAGTGGCGTAGTGAGGCGGGGGAATTTAAGGACTTAATACTCAAGACAGTTAATCAACAAACATACTTTACCGCCACTAATTAGTAGTTATCAAAAGTGGAAATATATGCTAAGCTATCAGTAGCTTAATTAATTATTATATAAAATTTATGAAATTAACTGGTAAAACTGCCATTGTCACTGGAGCTAAGCAAGGCATCGGTAAGGGAATTGCTTTGGCCCTAGCTCAAGCGGGCGCCAAGGTAGTAGTCTCAGACCTAGACTTAACAGAGAGTCAATTAGTGGTAGACGAAATTATTGCCCAAGGAGGAGAGGCCTTAGCAGTTAAATGTGATGTTACTAAAAAAGAAGAAATTGAGGCAATGATCACCCAGACTAAAGAGACTTTTCAGTCGGTAGATATTCTGGTTAATAACGCTGGAGTCTTTCCCGCTAAGAGCTTTACGGAAATGAGTGAAGCTGATTGGGATTGGGTAATGAACATTAATGTTAAGGGTGTTTTTCTCTGCACCCAAGAGGCCTTAAAGGTCATGCCAGATGGCGGACGAATTATTAATATCTCATCTATTGCCGGCACGATTGGTTTCCCAGGCTTAACTCACTACTGTGCTTCTAAGGGAGCGGTAAATTCTTTGGCTCGGGCCTTAGCCCTAGAGCTAGCCCCTCGTCAGATTACGGTTAACAATGTTGCTCCAGGAGCGATTGAGACGCCGGGAGCGAGTGGTGCTCAAGATGAGCAAACTAAGCAGCAAACTACTTTAGCCATTCCTTTAGCTCGTCAAGGAGAACCAGCCGATATTGCTCAGGCGGTTGTCTATTTAGCCTCTCCAGGAGCTAACTATGTGACCGGGCAAACAATTACCGTTGATGGCGGCTGGACGGTGCAATAAATTACTACAAAGATTAGCCTATTTAAAAACCGACTTAGTCGGTTTTTGCTTAGTCTAATTTATGATAAAATAGTCTTGTTAGCAATAAGATGATTTATGAATAAGGAAGAGATAAATTCAGAGTGGCAGGTAGCTCTAAGGGACTACCTTCAAACAGACAGCTTCTTAGCCTTGGCTGAATTTGTTCGTCAAGAATATTTAAGCAAAGAAGTATATCCTCCCTTAGAGAACCTATTCAAAGCCTTGACGTTAACACCCTTTTCACAAGTGAAGGTAATTATTTTAGGACAAGACCCTTATCATGGCCCAGGCCAAGCTCAGGGTCTAAGTTTTTCCGTTCCCGCGGGCGTTCCTTTGCCGCCTTCTTTAAGAAATATCTATCAAGAACTGTTAGCGGACTGCTATCCAGATAAGCACTTAGACTGGTCCCTTAGTTCAGGCGACCTGTCGGCTTGGGCCGAGCAAGGAGTGTTGTTGCTTAACGCGATTTTAAGTGTGGTGGCTCAGCAGCCCGCCTCCCATCGGGGTCAGGGTTGGGAGGAATTTACCGATATGGTGATCAAAACTTTATCAAATGAGCACGAACACTTAGTCTTTTTGCTTTGGGGTAATTATGCGCGAGGCAAGAAGGGGCTAATAGACGAGACTAAGCATTTAATTTTAGAAGCTCCGCATCCCTCACCTCTCTCAGCCTATCAAGGCTTCTTTGGTAGTCGCCATTTTTCCGCTTGTAATCAGCAGTTGAGGCAGTGGGGACAGTCGGAAATAGATTGGCTAAGAGTATTTAAATAGGGTTGCTAGCCTTGATTTTTCTAAAAATTAACAGTATAGTAGCTAAAGAGATCATTAACATTATTAACCAAACAAGGAGGTCATTGACGAGATTGTTAGAAAGCAGGGTAAGTCAGTGAAATAATTATGATAATTGTATATTGCCCCGGTTGCCGTCGGATTAAGATAGAGTCCGAGGCAATCAAAGAAATGGAGCAAAGTTTTAAAGAGGCGGAAGCGGAAGAAATAGAAGCTGCCCGGGAACAAATAAGACAAGCTAGCTCTCAAGAGGAGTTAGATGAAATTAATCAAAGTCTGGAGCTACAAACCCGACAGTGCCTCTCAGCAGTTGAAGAATTTGAGGGGGAAATATGGGTAGAGTTAAATGATGCAGAGTGGGGAGCCATACATATGTTTATGAATTCTCCTAATCTGCTTTACATAGCGGACAACTATGCGGACTATCCGGAGCTCTGTCCCGAGTGCTTATTCGCTCAAGAAAAGAGCGAGCAAGCACAAAAAAACTAAGAGAAGGCCTAGCCTTCTTTTTTTAAGATAAAATTGAATTAAATTTTAGTTTATTCTTTCCTTTAAATATGCTAATATTTGTCTTAGGCAAAGGAATATCCATTGTTGGGAGATTTTATTATAAAAAATATGGTTGAGAGAAATAAGGTAGTATTAATTATTAGAGATGGTTGGGGCTATCGTCAGGCAACTAAGCATAATTATATTGCTGCCGCTAAAACCCCTAATGAAGACCGCTATTTACAGCAGCACCCCCACGGTTTGCTCCAAGCCAGCGGGGAGGCCGTCGGTCTAAGCAAGGGCTATCAGGGCAACTCTGAGGTAGGGCATTTAACTCTTGGCTCTGGGAGGATTATTTTCCAAGCCCTAGAGCAAATTAATCAGGCCATAGCTAATGGTGAGTTTTTTAATAATCAAGCGCTACTTAAACTTATTAACTATTGTCAGAAAAAGAATCAACCCCTTCATCTAATTACCTTGCTACAAACCCAGGGAGTCCATGCTCATCTTGATCACCTGTTAGCGCTACTGGACCTTTGTCAGCAGGAGAAATTTAGCAATATCTTAATCCATGTTATTACTGACGGCCGAGATGCACCAGTTACGGAGAGTCTGAAGCACTTAAGGCGCGTAAATAGGAAGATGGCAGAATTAGGAATTGGCAAGATCGCCACTATCTCTGGTCGCTATTATGCCATGGATAGAGACCAGCGCTGGGCGAGAACTAAGTTGGCCTATCAAGCAATAGCTCAAGGACAGGGCAGGGAGTTTATTGAGCCAATTAAATTCCTTAAAGCCTGTCATCAGGCCGGTGAGACGGATGAGTTTATCAAACCAAGTTGTGCTAAGGGATATCAAGGAATAGAGTCAGGAGCGGGGGTGATTTTTGTTAATTTCCGCACAGATAGAACCAGGCAGCTAACCCAGGCCCTAAGCGAGCCTCAGTTTGCTGGGTTTAAGCGCCAATTAATCCCCTTGAAGATGGTAAGCATGACCAACTACTACCAACAGCAAGTAGCAAAAATAGCTTTTCCTAATCAAAAATTAACTAAATTGCTAGGAGAAGTGGTTGCTCAAGCGGGACTAAGACAATTAAGGATTAGTGAGACGGAAAAATATGCCCATGTCACTTTTTTCTTTAATGGGCAAAAAGAAGTTCCCTTTCAGGGAGAGGACAGAATTTTAATCAAGTCTCCTCAAGTTGCTACCTATGACCTACAACCAGAGATGAGTGCCCCAAAAATTAGTCAGGCCTTGTGTCGGGAAATTAAGACTGAAAAATATGACTTAATTATTGTAAATTTAGTAAATGGTGATATGGTCGGACATACCGCTAAGCACCAGGCGATTATCAAGGCCATTGAGGCGGTTGATAAAGCTCAGGGAGAAATAGTTAAGGCCGCCCTAGCTAAAAACTATACCTGCCTATTATTAGCTGACCATGGCAATGCAGAAGACAAGGGACCCAAAACCATGACTAGCCATACCACTAATCCCGTGCCGGTAATTTTAGTTAGCAATCGTCCAGCTCTGCAAGCCAAGAAATTTAGGCGAGGCGGAGGACTACAAGATGTTGCCCCCACTATCCTTGCCCTACTAGGGCTAAACAAACCCCGGGAAATGACTGGAGAAAACCTGTTGAGCTAGGGTTTCTTTAGTTTTAAAGTTAATCGTAAAGAGAAGATAATATTTTAATTAGCTTCTTTTTTTAATAAAAACTTTAAATAATTGACAAGATTAGTTATTTTAGGTAATATATCAATAATTCTTTAACAATAATGGCCCAACAAAAATACTGGGCTTAATATTAACCAAAAAAAATTGTAAAAATGAAAAAGAACGGAAAAAAAAGAGGAGAATGGGTGTTAAGAGATCAGGTCTGGATGCGCAATGGGGTGTATTACCCTAACGTAGCCCGGATCAAGTCGGACAGAGTATTACGCTGTACCGATGTCAGAAATTATTTTTTACCAGGCACTTTTGTGCATTATTGCACAAACCTGGTTTACCGGGAAGAGTTTGCTAAGGGTGAAGTCCTTTATCTTGCTTCCGTAAAGGAGGTAGATGGGAACAACTCTTGCCCCATCCCATTGGGGATGTTGGAGTTCACTCCCAGACAAAAGAGAGAACTATTAGCTGAGGGAATTCCTCCTGAAGCTTTTAAAAAACTCCCCTCCAGGGTCTTTCCAAATGACCTGGAGGAGCCTTATGGATTAGATTTGGGGAGCGTTTATGACTTCTGGGAATACTAATCTCAGAAGCATTTAGAAATATTAGGAGCTTGAAATAAGCTCCTTTTTTATTATCTCGGGTTTAATGGTCAAAAATGGTTGGTGAAAACACAGTTAATTTGCTTGACCTGGCCAGTTAAATGGCTTAGAATGAAGGGAAATCTAATTTAAAGCAAATTAGTGATTGTTTTTTAACAAATAATTAACACTTTGGATTGATAGTCAGTCCCGTAGCTTATTGGCCTGACTATCAATCTAATGTTTAATTTAAAAATAGTTTTATCATGAGAAAAAAATCTTTTTTTACCATGGGCTTAGCGATAGTTAGCCTGGTAGCAGTTGTATTATTATCTGGTTGTGAGCTAGACTATTTCGAAAGAAATAGTCCCATCGAAGAGGTTCCCAAGATAGTGTCTATAGAAATGAGGGGAATTTGGGCGGAAAGTGTTCACATTTCTATTGAAGTGAATGTCAGTCTAGATGAATATGATCTGAGCCTTAAAGTTAACGAAGCTTCTCAAGTTAAAATAACAAGCAGGGTCAGAGAAAAATATTTACGTGTTCATAAGCTGGACAATCTAGAGCCAGATACGGATTATTCTGTGGAGATTATTCTCCATAACAACAAAGGTGAGGAGGTAGATAGAGGAGAGATTTCTTTTAGAACCGACATCCGATATGTAACTGAAGGCGATGCCTTTATTATACCTGGAGCAAGAATCATGTTTGTAGCAACAGACTCAGAGGAGGCAGTTTATGCTATTGGTACCTACGGAGGAAGACCCAGAGACAAAGACAGCTTTGTCGCTAAAATGGATAACAAGGGAAAGTTATTATGGCGAAATAATATCATTACTCCTGGGCATAGCCATGGTGCTTCTATAAATCCAATATTGGTTGATGAGGAAAAGAATTGCTTATATTTTCTTAATCACCAAAATTGCTCTGGTCCAATAAAAAAGGAAAATTTTTTCATTAACTCTTATCGCCTAGATGATGGTGAGTTAAATTGGAGTAAAGATTACCAGGGAACATTTTCTTATGCTAAGTTTGACCTTGATAAAAACATAGTTATTTGCTTTGACGACAGGGGGATTTATAAAATAAATTCCCAGGGAGATGTTATTGACTCTTATACTGGCGAGCATCGGGAAGGGGTAATCTATTTCTATCAAGAAAATGGTATAAATAAGTTGCTTTTGGTTAATGTTAAGAAGAGTGAAGAGAAGAGTGAAGATTGGACAGATTATGTAAAAGTAGTAGCGATTGTTTACCAAGATTTCTTTAAAGTTAAGTTGTCTGAGGCAAGCATAGAGAAGCATCAACTGGGATCGCCTTTTAGAATGACTGGCCTTATTAGATTAGAATCGGAAGACAGGTTTGAGGCTGAATTCGTTGGCTATTATAGGAGATTTAATATGGATGAAAGTTTTAAGATTTGCGCTAACTTAACGATCTCAGGAAGGTTTGATGGAGACAGTATTCACTCATTAGGAATGGGAGGTCTTAGGGAGTATACTGTTTATACAGAGAGGATGCCAGGGGGCCCCTATTATATAGAAACTGAAGATTACTATTTTGAAGTACATGAGACTTTTTTTACTAAACCCTACTGGAATAGCAAGAAGCCGGGTATTCCATCGGTAGGATCTAATACAGAGATGTCAGGACGGATAGCCCCAACTGAATGGGGAGGGTATATGTCAATAGGGGATGGATTTGATATAGTGGGGAAAGTCTATCATCCCGATTGGGCTTGGTTAGAACAATTTGACTGATAGTCCTAAATAAAATAAAGCTCCGAGAAAAAATCTCGGAGTTTTTTATTACAGTCCCTAAAGTTTATTTTAATTCTTTTTCAAAAAAGTCTAGCACCTGTCTAAGACCGAGATAGCAAGTGGCCCGCTGGCGACCATCAAAGACAAAGGGGACCCCGGCTTGACTGCGATCTAGTCCGCAGCTAGCGGCCTTCTCATAAAATAGCTGAGACTGCTCAGGAGAAGAAATCTCATAACTGAGGAAGGCTAGAGAATTAGGCAGTTGCTGTTCGGTGATAAATTCGTTTATTGTTAAGCAGTGAGGACAGCGTTGTCCGTAGAAATAAATCACTTTAGGAGGAGCGGTGCAGCGACTAATTACTAGGCCAATAATCAAGAAAAATAAAACAAAACTAATGAAATAAGCTAGGAAGAAGTTTTTTCTAGGCTGGCTCATAAATTACTATTGATAACGACTATTTTTGTCTAAAATCTCTTGAATAAAGTCAGAGCGGCTAATAGCTCGGGTCTCATTAGTGCCCCGATCACGGACTGCTAAAGTGGTGGAGTTCATTTCTTGATCACCAATTACTAGCAGATAGGGAACTTTTTCTTGGGTAGCTTTCCTGATCTTATTGCCCACCGTTTCATTACTACCGTCTAGCTCCACCCTTATTCCTGCTTTGCTAAATAGTTCGGCTAATTCTTGACAGGCGGCTTGATGGGCCTCGGCCACCGAAATTAACTTAACTTGAACGGGGGCTAACCAGACCGGGAAGGCCCCAGCATAGTGCTCAATAATCACTCCCAGGAAGCGTTCAATGGAGCCTAAAATAGCTCGGTGAATAACTACGGGAGTTTGGGCCTGGCCCGCGGCATCCGTATATTTAAGTTCAAAGCGTTGGGGTAGTTGAAAGTCTAGCTGAATAGTTGCTAATTGCCATTGGCGGCCAATAGCATCTTTAACCTTAACATCAATTTTAGGGCCATAAAACGCGCCGTCACCTTCATTAATAGTGTAGGCTAAGTTAGCGGTCTCTAAGGCAGTTTTTAAATTATCCTCGGCCTCATCCCAAACTTCTTTTTCTCCTAAAAAGCTATCTGGACGAGTAGAGAGATGAATCTCATCAATTTCTAGGGAGAATATTTGATAAACTTGTTTAACCCGATCTAGCAGGGCAATGATCTCTTCAAGAATTTGATCGGGGCGACAAAAGAGATGGCTATCATCTTGAGACAGACTCCTGACCCGAGTTAGGCCATGGAGCGTGCCAGACTTTTCATTACGGTAAAGAGTGCTAGTCTCAGCTAGACGTAAGGGTAGGTCACGATAGGAGTGAAGATTACGTTTAAAGACTAACATATGGGCCGGACAGTTCATCGGCTTAACCCCGTAGTCACTTTCTCCTTCGGCCTGGTGGATGATAAACATATCTTCTTGGTAGTGGTCCCAGTGGCCAGAAGTTTTCCAAAGTTCTGCATTTAACAGGTGAGGAGTGCGCACTTCTTGATAACCGGGGCCGTAGGAAATCTCTCTGACTAATTTAGTCAATTGTGAGAGTAGGACAAAACCTTTAGGAAGAAAGAAGGGCATACCGGGAGCAAAGTCGTGGAGCATAAATAGGTCTAATTCCTTACCCAATTGTCGGTGGTCGCGCTTTTCCGCCTCAGCGAGCATTAGTAGGTGGGCGGCTAATTCTTCCTTGGTATCAAAAGCGAGGCCATAAATACGGGTTAACATTTTGTTTTTTTCATCACCCCGCCAATAGGCGCCGGCTAGTTTGTGGAGTTTAAAAGAGCCAGGCTTAATCTCTTTAGTATTAGCGACATGCGGACCACGACAGAGGTCAGTGAACTTACCAACGGTATAAAAACTTAGCTTAGTTTCTCCTTCTTTAGCTAAGTCTTCTATTATCTCCACCTTGTAGTCCTCTTGGCGCTCTTTAGCAGCAGCTAGGGCTAGAGTTAGCTCCTGTTCCTCGTGACTAAAGTCTAAATTCTGCTTAGCTAAATGACTCATCTTTTTCTCAATAGTCTTCAGATCAGCTTCACTTATCTTAGTTTCGCCAAAATCAATATCATAATAGAAGCCAGTATCAATATCAGGGCCAATAGCTAGCTTAGCGCTTGGCCAGAGCTCTAGCACCGCACTGGCTAGCAAGTGGGCGAGACTGTGACGCTTGGTGCTAATCGGAGTGTTCATATAGTTTAATTTAAGTTAGTTAATAAAAAATCCCCTCCCCGCTAAAACAAAAAACTTGTTTTAGCTGGGACGGGATTATTCATCTCGCGGTTCCACCCAGTTTCTAAGTTAATAACTTAGCGCTTCATTAATGGCCTTAGGACAGACTTAAGAGCAAGCTCTTAACTAGGCTTGGTAGACCTAGCAATCAGCCATGAGTGTTAATATTATAGGCCTAATGATTATAAAAGTAAAGGGGAGCTAGCCCTTAGCTACCACTAAACCCCAAACTGCTAAGGCTCCTTGCTCTCTTAAAATTCGACTAGCCTCGTTTAAGGTGGCTCCAGTGGTAATCACATCATCTAGCAAGATAATAGTTTTTCCGGCTAAGCTTTCTCCTGTCCAGGTAAAAACATTAGCCACGTTTTCTAAACGTTGCTCTCGCTTAAGCTTGGCTTGGGGAGGACGGTGTCGGGGACGTTTAAGCTGCCCACTTAATTGCCAGCCATAAGTTTCACTAAGAATTTCTGCTAGTAGCTGGGTTTGGCTAAAGCCGCGCCAAGCTTGTCGTCTAGAGCTTAGGGGCAGGGGGATAAGGAGAACTGATTTAGAGGCTAAAGGGGCAATTAATTGAGGATATTTCTTTAGAGCGCTTACTAAATATTTCCCTAAAATTAGGCTAAGGGGAGCCAGGAATCTATATTTATAATAAATAATCAAGCGTTTTAATAAAGGGTCTTGCTCGTAGTGGCCAATGATAATTAAGTTATCAAGTTGATCACTAATTAAACCCTGACTGAGCCTCACTTGGCTAGCGGGAGGCAGATAGCTTAATTTATTAAAACAAGCATCACAAAAATAGCAGCCTTCTTGGCGGCAGTTTAAGCACTCTAAGGGTAAAATAAGATCAAGCAACCAGTGCTTGATCCGAGTAAATAATTTTCGCACGAGCAATTATTTAGTAGCTTAATTTTATTTCATTAACAGTCCCACTATATTTATCTAAGAAGTATAAATAGTCCTGGTTTTCAGAGACTACCATTTGGGAGACATTAAAGAAGCCATCAGGAATAGCGATAATCTTTTTGCCACCAGTAGTTAAGTCTATCTTGTAAATAGTGTCAGGGAATTCATCAGCTAAGCTAGGGAACATGCCGGCGCCTTCAGGCATTTCGGCGGGAACGGCGCAGTATAAATCAGTTTCTGAGGCAAAGGCACATTTATTAGACCAAGTCATTAAACCGAGCTGATGACGATTTTCACCAATGGTATTAACCTGCGCATTAACGACCCATAAACGAGGACTATAATTATCACGACTACTGTAAACACTATAGAGCAGTTTCTCTCCCTCAGGGGACCATTGTGATTGGAAGTTTCGTCCTTCAATAATAGTAGATTTAAAGTTTTCACCATTAAGACCAACGAAGAAAACTTCTTGACGATCAAAGCTCACGCCCTCGGTATTTAAAGCTACAATTTGTCCCGCGGGAGACCAGCTAGGATAGACATAAGGGTGGCGATCACCAATGGGCTCTACTCCAACTGCCCGAGAACCATCGGCATTAGCAGCGATTAGCCAGCTATCGGAGGAGTCGTAGCCAATATTTTTAGCCGCAATACGTTCGCCATCAGCGGAGAAGCTAAAGTCTTCCCAGTGGGAGGGAAGGGTGACTTGCTTTTGGCTATTAAAGTCATAGACAATTTTATTGCCATCTGGATAGGTTAAAATCGCCTTATCACCTCGTTTGGCCCAAGTAACTTGCCGAACGGAGTGGAAGACTCGGTCGCTTAAGGTAGTTTTGCTGCCATCAGGATTGAGTTTATAGAACAAACCGGAGGAGCGGTCATAATATTGTAAATTACCACCTTGATTGAGGGTAATCCCTAAAGAAGGTTCGGGGTTAATGGGAGTGACTAGGGTTTTTCCTCCTAAGGCTACTTCGCTAGGAGCACCTAAGCTAGGGTCACCAGGGCGAGGGTTGATTGCTTGATTGGGGTCAGTAATACCCGGGAGTCCCCCGTCTTCGCCAGGAGAGTATTCGCCTGGAGTACTAGGCCCCGGAGAGGGAAATTCTCCAGGAGTACCAGGCGGGGTAATGTCAGGAGGGCTAATTAGGGAAGTTGACTTAAAAAATACTTGCCAGATAAAGTAGCCGATGATGAAGATTAAAGCGGTGAAGCCTAAGAGGAGAAAAAATCTTTTATAGCGAGAAAAGAAACTCATAAATGCTTGTTTAATGTTTTAAATTAAGATATAATTAGTATATCTTAAAAGTTGAGATTATTCAATCAAATTCTTTTTTATTATTTAAGATTATGGGATTATTTTCTATTAGCAAAGACAATCTTTTTTTAGGCATAGATATTGGGGATTCTTCTTTAAAAATGGTAGAGCTAAAAAAGAAGGGGCGTAAAATTAGTTTGTCTAATTATGCCTTTAGCGAAAATATTACAGATGTTAATTTTACTAAAGTTGAAGACCTCGCTTATTTATCACAAGCTATTTTAAAGGTTAGAAAGGAAGCGGGGATTACCGCTACTAAAGTAACTGCCTCTTTGCCTAACTTTGCGGTCTTTTCTTCAATTATCAATCTAACGAATGTTGATAAAAAGAATATTCTCACCGCGGTTAATGAAGAGGCCCGTAAGGTGATTCCCTTACCACTAGAGGAAATGGTTTTGGATTGGAAAATTATTCCTGGTCCAGATGGCAAGATCCCTACCCGGGGTAATATGCGAGTATTCTTAACGGGCTCTCCCAAGAAATTGGTGCGGAAGTATGTAGAGGTTTTTAAAAAGACCGGTCTTAACTTAGTTAGCCTAGAAACTGAAACCTTTTCACTGGTTCGGTCTTTAGTAGGCAGTGATAAAGAGGCGGTGATGGTGGTGGAGATTGGGGCCAATAGTACTGATATGTTTGTTATCAAGGAAAGCATTCCCGTCTTTAATCGGAGCTTATCGGTTAGCTCCTCAACAATCACCAAGGCCCTAGCGGAACAGTTGGGGCTAGAGTATTCTCAAGCTGAACAGTTTAAAATAGACTTGGCTAATGCGGCTGATAAACAGGGAGGAGCAGCAGAGCTATCGCCATTAATTGCTAAAACCATAGAGCCGATCGTGACGGGTATTCAATATCTATTAGACTTCTTCAGATCCCAAACCAAAGAGGAGGTTAATAAAATTATTTTATCTGGCGGAGGAGCAATGTTGCTTAACTTGCCTGAATATTTAAGTGAGCGCCTTAATCTTAAAGTTATTATCGGCGACGCTTGGAATCGGGTTGAGTATCCAGAAGAGCTGCGGCCCGTCTTGCAGGAGGTGGGAGCGAAGCTGTCCGTCGCCATTGGTCTAGCGATGCGAGAAATAGAATAATTATGCTATTTAAAAGAGCTAAAGATAAAACTGAAAAAAGAGCAGCCATTCAAAACCCCAAGATTTTAGATGTTAATTTAATTAAGGGAGAGGTTCAGATTAGTTTTGCTTGGCGCCAGAATCTATCTAAACTGATTCTTGCTTTAGTTATCTTAGGCTTGATAGTTACTGAGGTTTATCTAGGCCTAGACTACTGGGCGCAATATGAAGAAGAACAAACCCAAGTCTTAACGACTGAACTTAATCGGGTCAGGGAAGAGGTGCGAGCCCTACAGGTAGAGGCTGATCAAGCATTGGCCTACAAAGAGAAGTCCGTCGGCCTATCAGGGCTGTTAGCGGAGCATATCTATTGGTCGGCCTTTTTTGACTGGTTAGAAAAAAACACTTTAAGCACCGTTAAGTTTACTGGATTTTCTGGGGGAACTGATGGGGTTTATGAATTAAGGGCTACGGCCTCTAGTTTTCAGGATGCTTCCTGGCAGGTCAAGGTCCTATTAGACGACCCTCTGGTCAAGCAAGCGGAGATTTCTCAAGTAGCTAACTCGGAGTCAGAGGTAGAGGAAGAGGGAGAAGTTTTTGTTCAAAAGGAAGTAAACTTCTCGCTGAACTTAGAAATTAATCCAGAGATTTTTAAAAAGTAGTATGTTATCACGCGATCAAAGAAATCAAAATTCTCTCAACTTATTTCTCAATAACTATTTTAGTTTGATTCTAACGACAGGAATCTTATTATTACTATTATTAGCCTATCTAGCCGTTATTTTGCCTAAGTATCAAGAGGTGGCTAGCCTCACTCAGGATAATTTAAATAGACAGCAATTATTATTAACCGAGCAGCGCCGAAAGCTAGTTAACTTACAAGCCATCTCTCAGGCCTATGACTTGTTGCCAGAGCTAGATGTCAATAAGTTTAATCAAGTCTTGCCAGACCAATATGTTAAGGAGCGACTTTTTGGTGAACTAGAAGAAATTGTTACTAAAAATGGCTTTATCACTAATTCTATTAGCCTAAGCCAAGAGCCACCTGAGGCCGGGTCGCCAACTAAAATAGGAACAGTTACCGCCGAACTTAATATTTCCACGATTGACTACAGTGGTTTTAAGAGAATGTTACGGGTCTTAGAGAGCAATCTTCGTTTATTGGATGTAACTAATCTGAGCTTTTCTCCCGGAGGGAATACGGCCAACTTAAGTCTAACCACTTATTATTTCGCTAACTAGAGACTATGAAAAACAGCCATCGCTATTTATCACAAATCCTCTTAGTTATTCTAGTCATCGCTGGAGGGGCGCTTTTCTTTTGGCAGGAAGTGGCTTATGACTATCTACACCAGCAGGCTGAGTTAGTGGAGGTGACGGACATTCTAATGGCTCCAGCACCACTCCCTAGTGAGGAACTAGAGACTACAGTGATTAATGATGCTAAGTTCATTGTTCTGAAAAACAATGTGACGGGCTTTGACTATGAGCAGGTTTGTCGCAATTTAATGAATCTCGGCGAGAGAGAGATTAGTCAGTTATCAGCATCTGAGTATAGTCAAATCTTAACCTGTGCGGTTGGCAATGCTTCGCCGTTTATCGCGCCAACTACTAGCGGTGAAACTCCTTAATTAAAAAATCATGAGCAAACACATTCAGCTCCTTAATTTTTTGCAGGCCAAAAGTTTAGTGCCAGAGGGACAGTATGATCAAATTAAAGAATTAATCAGTGACGGACAATTTGATTTAGAAAAATATCTAGTGGAGCAAAAAATCTTTACTGAAGAGAAACTAACCGAACTAAAGGCCGAAATGAAAGGCCTCCCTTATTATAATCTCTTAGCCGAGGAAGTGCCGGAGGTGGCCTTGAATTTCTTTCCAGAAGAAATTGCCAGAACTTACCAAATTATTTGTTTCGCCCGCGAGAATCGTTTAGTGAAAATAGGGCTAATTGACCCCACCCCTAAAACTATTGAGGCAATTAATTTCCTGGCCTCAGATGAGCGCTTGGCGGTAGAGCATTATCTAATCTCTCGCTCTAGCTTTGAGAAGGCGATGAAGCAGTATCAAAAGCTAGAGGAAGAAATTTCTAGTGCTTTAGAAGTTAAGGCTAGGGAAGAGGGCGAAGACTTGGTAACTGTGAGGGCAGACAATGAGGGAGTGATAGATGAGGATATAAACAGTGCTCCGATCTCTAGAATTGTCTCAGTAATCATACGTCACGCAGTGGAGGCCCGGGCTTCCGATATCCACATTGAGCCCTTTGCTAAGGAGAGTCGGGTGCGCTACCGCATTGATGGGATGCTACATACCTCGCTAACCTTGCCGCGGAGCATTCATAATGCGGTAATTGCCAGAGTTAAGGTTTTATCCAAGCTGAAGTTAGATGAGACTCGTATTCCTCAAGACGGACGAATTAGACTAATTGTTAATAACAAGGAGGTAGACTTTAGAGTCTCCACCTTACCGCTAGTTAATCAGGAGAAGGTGGTTATGAGAATTTTAGACACCTCCCGCGGGGCTCCCACCTTAGAGGGCTTAGGATTTAACAAATTGGCACTACGGCGCATTAATGAGGGAATAAAAAAGACTAGTGGAATCTTTTTGGTCACTGGTCCTACGGGCAGTGGAAAGACGACAACCTTGTATGCCATTTTAAATATTCTTAATCAAGAAGGAGTGAATATCTCCACCCTAGAGGATCCAATTGAGTATGAAATTAAGGGGATTAACCAATCACAGATTAAACCGAAAATAGGTTTTTCCTTTGCCAACGGACTGCGCTCACTCTTACGACAAGACCCTAATATTATTATGGTCGGAGAAATTCGTGATGAAGAAACAGCGGAGCTATCCATTCATGCCTCCTTAACGGGACACTTAGTGTTGTCCACCATTCACACTAACGATGCGATTGGAGCGGTTTTTAGGCTAGTGGATATGAAAATAGAACGCTTCCTCTTGTCCTCCACTCTGCGAGCGGTGGTGGCGCAGCGTTTGTCCCGTCGTCTCTGTGAGCACTGTAAGCAGGTGGTAGATTTGTCTAGTGATGCTAAGGAAGAAATGATTAAAGAATTACAAATGATTCCGCCGCACATTTTAGCTGAAGAATTACCAGAACTCCGTTCTCCAGAAGAAGTTTTTGCCACTTATCAAACCTATAAGGCAGTGGGCTGTCAACGTTGTGAAAATACCGGCTACTCTGGACGAGTGGCCATTGCTGAGGTGATAGATATTAATGAAGAGCTAAGTGAGATGATTAACAATGGTAGCAAGGACTTAAACGAGGAGGCGGTCCGTAAGACAGAGGACTTTGTCACCATTAAGCAAGACGGGGTGGTAAAAGTATTTCAAGGAATCACCACTATGGAAGAGGTCTTGCGAGTTATAGAAAGTTAATTTTAGAGGTTTATGCCTATCTACAAATACCTAGCGGAAACCGCTAATCAAAGAAAAAAAAGAGGAACGATCGTCGGCTTAACAGAGGCTGATGCCTTTAATCGTCTGCGCAAACAAGGCCTTAATCCTCGGGAAATAGTGGCGGTGAATGATAGCTTGGAAACTAAAATAAACTTATTGATCTCTCCCATTAAAACTAAGGATCTAGTAGTGTTTTCTCGGCAGTTTTCGGTGATGATTTCTGCCAATGTTACCGTTTCTGAAGCCCTATCTATTTTAGTGGACCAGACTAATAATTTATCACTTAAAAACATGGTCTCAGAAATTGCCTTTGAGGTTGAGGCCGGCTCCTTTGTTTCTGATGCCTTTGCTAAACGTCCTAAAATATTTTCCGATTTCTTTGTTAATATTATTCGCTCCGGAGAGTCTTCGGGGAAGTTAGATGAGGTGCTTAATTACCTAGCTGATGAAATGGAGAAGAGTTATGATATTAGTTCCAAGATTAGAGGGGCGATGATTTACCCCATCTTTATTCTCGTCGCCTTAGTGGGCGTGGCCTTTATCCTGATGCTCTATGTTATCCCTAACCTAACTTCAATGTTAGAGGAGAGTGGCGCTGACCTGCCATTAGCCACTAGGTTAGTGATCAGTACCTCTAGTTTCTTGCAACACTATATTCTTTTAGTTATTGCCCTGATCATTAGCTTAGGCTTTTTGCTGAGACTATATCTTAAAACCTATGGCGGAAAGAGAAACCTAGACATTGTTAAGCTGAAAATGCCAGTCTTTGGTCGGCTCTTCCAATACATCTACCTAATGCGCTTTACCCGCTCCTTATCCACCCTCCTTAAAGGAGGAGTGACCATCACTCGTTCATTAGAAATTACTGCTTCAGTGGTCGGTAATACTATTTACAAGGAACTAATTATGGATACCCTAGAAGCCATCAATGATGGTAATTCCTTAGCTTCCGTAATGGAAACTAGCAGCTATTTTCCCAGCATGGTGCCGCAAATGATTGCCGTGGGAGAGCGAACCGGAAAGATTGATACCGTTTTAGATAGAATTACCGAATTCTATTCCCGGGAGTCTACTAATATGTTAGATAATTTAAGTAAATTAATGGAACCCTTGATCATGGTAATTATGGGTATCGGGGTAGGGATTATGGTGGCAGCGGTTATCTTGCCGATGTATAATATGGCTAACCAGTTCTAATTTAACCGAATTAGCTTGTTCATTTTTTTAGATTATGCTATTATTTAGTTAAGAGAATTGTTTCTAACTTCTAACTATGCTATAATCTGAGCATAGTTACTAATATTTTTAATATTAAAAAACCATTATGAAAAATAATAAACCCGGCTTTACCCTTATAGAACTTTTAGTCGTCATTGCGATTATTGGTCTACTATCAACACTCTCCATTGTTGCTCTTAACTCTGCCCGAGCCAGATCTCGAGATGCCAGACGAGTCTCAGATGTCAAGAACATCCAAATGGCCCTAGAGATGTATTATAATGACCATTTAAAGTATCCAACTAGCACTGATGATTTAGCATCCTCCTCAGAGGCTTATTTAATAGTTAACCCTACGCCTCCTACCCCAGCTGATGGAAGTTGTGATAATAATAATAATGCATATAATTATGATGCGAGTGGTAACGATGGGACCTACACGCTCACCTATTGTCTCGGAGCGGGTACTGGAGGAATTCCAGCGGGTATTAATACAGCCACTCCCTCAGGAATTAGCACCTTTGGATCTAATTAAAATATTTAGTTAAATTATTTGTTTGAAAGAATAATATGAAAAATAATAAACCCGGCTTTACTCTCATAGAACTATTAGTCGTTATTGCGATTATTGGTTTACTGTCAACACTCTCCATTGTTGCCCTTAACTCTGCCCGAGCCAGATCTCGAGATGCCAGACGAGTCTCAGATGTCAAGAACATCCAAATGGCCCTAGAGATGTACTACAATGATCATTTGGTGTATCCAACTAATACTAGTAGCTTGGTAGCCTCTACAGCCACTCTCACTCCATATTTAATTGTTTTTCCTACACCTCCTACTCCAGCCGATAGCACTACTTGTGATAATAATAATAGTTATGATTACAAGTCAGCAGGAAACGATGGTACTTATACGCTCACCTATTGTCTCGGAGCGGGTACTGGAGGAATCCCAGCGGGTATTAATACAGCCACTCCCTCAGGGATTAGCGATAGGCTAGGGAAATAACAGTATAGGGGTGAAGGATTAAATAAAAAATAGTAAATTAACAAAAGAGTCTCGCTAGAGGCTCTTTTTAGTGTTCCAGTCTGTGCCCCTTTACAAATTAATAAATATGTGGCAGGATACAGAGAAGTTTAGTTATTTAACAAAGCAAGAGACTGGAGTAATTGGGCTGTGAATTAAGTAGCTTATTTAATTGCTAGCCCAATTACTCCATGTTTAATCTTTAAAAAAGAGGCCCTCAGCGAGACCGGTAACGGGGTAAGTTGAGGGAAGTATTAATGAAACAAAAAAAGTTAAGCAAACTGGTGAGGAGAACTATCTCCTTACCGATCATTTTCATTTTGCCAATTCTGGCAGCCTACCTATTTCTCCTTCCTAAGGAGGTGCCGGTTAAGTTACTAGAGAATCAAATTGTAATACCCCGGTATTATGACTTGATTCTTGTTTACCTTTGCTTAGTGGTGCTAGCCGCCACTTCGCTTGTTAAAAAGAGAAAAAAGGATGCGCCCACAGCGATTTTTTTCGCAAGTGTGGGGGCAGGAATATTAATTATCACTGCTTTCCATTGGCTTCTTCCGGTAATGACCATAGTCTTTGCGGGAATGGGAGCCATAGTAGTGTCAGCAGCAATAAATTTCTGGGAGATGAATAGCAGAAAGTTCTTTGTCGAAACCACGGCCTGGACAAGTCTGCTATTATTAATCTTCCTAGGACTGATTAATACTCTAATTCTCCTTGTAGTCTATTTTATAGTTAGCTACGTTTTCATGCTAACTAGAAGGATAGTTATAGGAGAATCCGGACAATGGCTAGTCTATTGCCTAGGACTGGAGAAGGATAAAATAGAGGAAAAAGAAATAGAAAAAGAGAAGACTGAAGACTAAGTCTTCGTCTAATAACCAAGAGCTTGTCAGACAAGCTCTTTTTTTATTTAAAATAATCACAACTATCTTTAAATAGTGAGGCTAAGGCTAGATAGTGTTTTTAAAATATTGAATAGTTTTTTCTAAGCCCTCGGCTAAAGATATGGAAGGAGACCAGTTAAGAGTTTGTTTGGCTAGGGAAATATCAGGACGTCTTTTTTTAGGGTCATCAGTTAGGGCGGGTAAATAGCTTAGTTTGCTTTGGCTCTCAGGTAGCAGGGCCAGGACTTTCTCAGCTAATTCTTTGATGGTAAATTCAGCGGGATTACCTAAATTAACTGGACCAATGAAGTTTTGGGTATTGTTCATCATTAGGACCATTCCATTGATCAGATCATCTATATACTGAAAAGAACGGGTTTGTGAGCCATCGCCATTAATAGAAATATTTTCATTTTTTAGAGCTTGGATAATGAAGTTAGAGATTACCCGGCCATCATTAGTAGCTAAATAGGGGCCGTAGGTGTTAAAAATCCTAATTATCCTGATATCCACTTGATATTGTTTATGGTAGTCCATAAACAGAGACTCAGCTACACGTTTGCTTTCATCATAACAAGAACGAGGGCCGAGGCAGTTAACGTGGCCAAAATAGTCTTCAGTTTGAGGGTGAACCTGAGGGTCGCCGTATACCTCAGAGGTAGAAGCCTGAAGGATACGAGCGCCAGTTTGTCTAGCGAGATTTAAGAGATTAATTGCTCCTAGGACCGAAGTGGTCGTAGTTTTAACAGGGTTAGCTTGATAGTGCTCTGGAGAGGCGGGGCAAGCTAGATTATAGATTTGATCAACTTGAGCAAAGTAGGGCTCTTCAATATCATGTTTGATAAATTGAAAGTTTTTGTTGGCTATTAAATCTTGAATATTAGCTTCCGAGCCAGTTAGCAAGTTATCTAAACAGATTACTTGCTCTCCCTCGGCTAATAAGCGACGGCAGAGATGACTACCAATAAAGCCGGCTCCGCCGGCCACTAAAATAGTTTTCATAAGTTATAAGTGTTAAAGGTTAGTAAACAGAAAGACAAGTTTATGGTAGCAGGGATTAGCTAATCTGTAAATGAATGAGAGAGAAGTATAGATATGCCTTGTCTTAACAGGTTAATAATGACTTAATGGACTTTATTTTTTCTTTATATTTATTTTATACCCCTCAAATAGACTTAGGTTTAGTTCTTTATTTTTTCTTTATATTTTCTTTATATTTCTTTTATAGCCCTCAAATAGACTTAGGCTTAGTTCTTTATATTTTCTTTATATTTTCTTTATTTCTCTTTATATTTTCTTTATATTTTCTTTATATTCTCTTTACAGCTCTCAAATAAGCTTAGGTTTAGTTCTTTATTTTTTCTTTATATTTTCTTTATATTTCTTTTATAGCCCTCAAATAGGCTTAGGTTTAGTTCTTTATTTTTTCTTTATATTTCTCTTTATTTTTTCTTTATATTTTAATAATAGGGAAGTTGAGGCAATAGATCGGCTATTAGAAGGTTTGAGAATTAACTGGAATTTATTGCCTAAATATGCTAGTTTATAGAGGTCAGGGAAGTATTGTTAATCTCTAATTACCCCTTAATGCTAACTAAACTATTTCAAACAATTGAGAAAATAACACCAGTTAAATGGCGTTGGATTTTTAATCATGAAGGCTTTAGGCGCTATTTTGCTAATACTGGTTGGATGTTTCTAGGACAAGCCTTTGGCTTGTTAATGTCTTTTTTGGTGGGGGCTTGGGTTATCCGCTATTTAGGGCCAGAGCGTTATGGGATCTTTTCTTACGCTCTAGCCTTTGCGGGACTATTTTCTTTCCTGGCTTCACTAGGAGTGGATAATATTTTACAGCGAGAATTAGTTAATACTCCAGAGAAGCGAGATCAATTAATGGGAACCGCGTTAGTGATGAAGTTAGTTGGTGGTGGAATAGCGTTTATTGTGACGGTAGGAACTATCTTCTTGATTGATTCTTCTAATCTAGTGAGATTCCTAGTTCTAATTCAAGCCCTAGCTTTAATTATCCAAGCCTTTGGGGTGATAAGCCTGTTCTTTCAAGCGCAAGTTCAAGCCAAAAAGAATATTCAATCACAGATAATGGCTGGACTAATCTCTAGTGCTCTTAAAGTTATCCTTATTTTAAATGGACTAGGAGTCATTTGGCTAATGTTGATTTATGTATTAGATAGCGTTTGGATTAGCTTGTTTTTGTTCCGAGCCTATCAACGATCAGGACTCAAGGTTAGGGCTTGGCGCTTTAAATTACCGCTTGCTAAACAGATTTTTAGAAGTTCTTGGTTATTAGCGCTTACCAATGCCTCGATGTTGGTTTATATGAAAATAGATCAGGTAATGATCGGACAAATAATTGATAAGCAGGCAGTGGGTTTGTATGCCTCTACGGTGCGAGTCTTTGAGCTAACCTATGTAGCGCCAGCAATTATTGCTGGCTCACTATTTCCCGCTATTTTAAATGCTAGAAAAACTGATTTACAGTCTTATCATAATCGTTTAAGGAGCATGGGGAAGTTATTGGCGATAATATCTATTTTAATAGCCTTAGCGACAACTTTATTAGCTAAGTATATTATTATTATCCTGTTTGGAGCTGATTACTCAGCAGCAATCATAACTCTTCAAATTGGCGCTTGGTCAATAGTGGGGATGGCCTTAACTTATTTAGTTAATCAATATTTAATAGCGGAAGATAAGATAAAATTCTACTTCATTATTACCCTAATCGGTGCTATAGTGAACATAGGACTAAACTACTATCTCATCCCCCACTACGGCATCAATGGAGCCGCCATCGCCACCATTATCGCCTATTTAGTGGTGCCGGGAGTGGGGATGACTTATTTTAATTTAAATAGAAAGAAACATGAAAAGCAATGAAAAAATCTTACTCTTGATCACTAAAGCTGAGGTGGGAGGGGCTCAGAATTTTGTTGCCAACCTAGCTAAGGGACTAAAAGAGTCAGGCAGAGAGGTTAGCATAGCGGCGGGAGAAGGGGAGTATTTGTCTGAGTATGCCCATGACCAGCAGATTAATTTTTTTAGAATTAAAGACCTTAAAAGAGGTTTTTCTTTTTTAGCTAATCTATCATTTCTCAGAAACTCCTTGAAATATATTAAGGAAAACAAGTTTGACGTGATTCATTTAAATAGCACTAATACTCTGTTACTAGCACCATTTTTAAAGATATTTTCTAAAAAAACTAAAATAGTTTTCACTGTGCATGGTTTATCAGTTTTAGACCCTGGCTATGAAGATAATATATTAAAGAAGTTACTATTTTTTATTTTTTTTAAGTTTAACCTTTTGTTTGTAAATGAAATAGTATTTGTTAGTGAGAATAATTTAAAGATCGCTCAGAAAAATAAAATTACGAATAGGGGAATAGTAATATACAATGGAGCAGAAGTAGATTTTTATAACAGGGAGGTAGCGAGGGAGTATTTAATAGAAAAGTCTAAGATTTTAGAAGACTCTTTTTTAATAGGATCTGTGGGAAGACTAGCCTATCCTAAAAACTATGAGTTTCTCATTAATAATTTTAAGGAGGTTTTAGGAGAAATTCCTAATGCTAAACTAATTCTAATTGGTGATGGTCCTAATAGGGAAAAATATCAAAAGCTAATAGGTGAAAGAGGTTTAGATAATGATGTATTACTATTAGGAGAAATAGTTGATGCTGCTAAATATCTTAAAGGACTAGATTTATTTGTTTTACCCTCCATTTATGAAGGTCTATCAATTTCTTTAATAGAAACTGTGCTAGCCAAAGTTCCAGCTATTGCTAGTGATGTTGGAGGTAATTATGAGGTAATTGGCAAAGAGAGTTGTTTTAGATTAAATAATAAAGAAAGCTTTTTAGAAATATTAAAACTTGTTAGCAATAAAAGCAGTATTCAGGATCCAAAAAAGTTCTCTTTAAATACTATGGTTACGAAATATTTAGAAATTTATAAAAAATAAACTAACTTAATTAACTAAGTGTTAAAAATGAAAAAAATACCAAAAATTATTCATTATTGTTGGTTTGGAAAGAAGCCTAAGTCTCCTTTAGTTTTAAAGTGTATAGCTAGCTGGAAAAGAGTATTGCCGGACTATGAAATCAAAGAATGGAATGAAGACAACTTTGATATAAATTTTAATTCTTATACAAAAAATGCATACGATGACAAGAAGTGGGCATTTGTTTCTGATGTTGCAAGGCTTTTTGCATTGCATGAGGAGGGGGGGGTATACCTGGATACGGATATGTATGTCTTAAAAAACTTCAATGATCTTTTAAATTATGATTCTTTTCTGGGAAAAGAAGACAATAGGGCGATAAATGGGGCAATTTGGGGGGCTAAAAAGGGGGATAGGCTAGTGGGGGATGTTTTGGCGTATTATAATTCTAAAAATATAGACCCAAGGACGATTCCCGAAATTATTACAGATGTCTATAAAAAAAATATTTTTAAGTATAGTGAGGTAAAAATTTTTGATAAAATTTACTTTTATCCCTTTGGTATTAATGAGATAAAAAAATTTAATTATCAAAATGCTCCCCTGGAAAGCTATGCAGTTCATTTGTGGAATTATTCCTGGGGGCATCCGTTGAATAAATTTATAAAAAAAATTGGATTACACCAATTTATTAAACAATATACCGAAAAACTAGGCATAAAGGATAATATTAAAAAAATTTTTAAAATCACATAATATGAAATTTTCTATTATCACCCCAACGCACAAGAGGCCAAAGGAATTAAAGAGAGCTGTGGAGTCACTATTAAATCAAGATTATCCTAATTGGGAAATGATTATAATAAATGATTCTCCAAATTTTAATTATACTGAAATAGATAATGGGGACATAATGAGAGACAAGAGAATAAGATATTTTAAAAACAAAGAGAATATGGGGGTAAATTTTTCTAGAAACTTTGCTCTTGATAATATTAGCTTAGATTCTGATTATATTATTTTTTTAGACGATGATGATTGGCTCAATCAACAGTGTTTAAGTGAGGCGATAAATACTGTCAAGCAAAATCCAGCTCATGGTTGGTATGTTTCAAATAGGGCAATTTTTAACGACAATAAGCCAATTACTATAAATGTCGTCAATAAAAAAGAGATTAATTATTTAAAGGATTATCTTATTTTTAAAAAATTCAAAGGAGATGCTACTCATGTTATTTCCACAAAATATAAAAATATAAGATTTTCTAGTAAAACAGGCCGAAGAGTGGATGTATTTTGTGCAATTATCTAATAATTTTTTTTATTATGATTTTAATTCTACGTTTAGCGATGGATATGATTATGAGGGCGTGTCTAGAATGTATAAAAACAAAATAGAAAAATTAAAAAATACAGTTAAGCTCTATCAAGAGCTATTTAAGCTAAAAAAGTTTAATTTTTATATTTGGTTTATTTATTTGCCATTAAGAGTGGGGGCTATTTTTTTGAAGAATTAGCAGACAAGAGGATTCATTTAATTGGAGCTATGAATTAATTATTAGCGTGATTTATTATTATAAAAATCATTATGGCATGCCAATATGCTCAGGTATGTCAAAATTTTTTATTATCCCCCTTTTTATAGATTTAATAATTAGGCGATTGCGTTGAATTAAATGCATATTTATACCTTTTTTAAAGATATAAAATAAATTCATAACCAATAGGATTATAAAAGTATTTGCTAAAAAGAAAGCCTTATTAGCCTGGTTAATATGGATAATATTATAAGTGTTATTTCTAAAATTTAGGAACACTCTAAATGGATCGTTATTTTTTGAAAATGGAGCCAAGAATCCGCCCTCTCTATTATTTATGTCAACATCCTCTATATAGGGGTGAAATAAAGAGTAAGAAGTCCCCCCCCCAATTGTTTTTATTCTATTAGACCATTCTACATCGTCAGCATAGGTAAAAAATTCTTTTAAGGGCAGTCCAGCTAGGCTTATGATTTCTTTAGATAAAAAAGCTCCTCCGTAAGCAAAGCCATTCTGAATGCAAATGGGAATAAATTTTTTACTTTGCAATTTCTTTGATTCATTAAAAATATGTTTTTTTATTAAACTTAACACAACTTTATAGTTAAACATGTTAAATCCAAATAGACTTTTTTGTGAATTTGGAATATATTTTCCATAAAAAAATCTAATATCTGTATATGCACTTCTTCTTCCTGATAAGATTATTTTTTGCCTATCTTTTTTTGGGAATAGAAATAGAGCCGAAGTAAAATATTTAATAAAATTAGATTCAGGCACATTATCATCATCTAAGAGTAGAACATAGTCAGACTTTGTAGTTAAAAAGTACTCTAGTCCTGCTGAAAAGCCACCCGCTGATCCTTTGTTTTCTTTTAAGGTAATGTGTTTTGTATTTACGTCTCTATTATTTTCTATAAATTTAGATATATTTTGAGAAGACGATGAGTTGTTGTCTACTATAATAATCTCAAACAATCTTTTATCTTGCCTACTTTCAGAAGCACACCTATCTAATACTTGCTGTAAATATTTAAATCTATCCCCATACGTGACTGTTAGAATTGAAATTTTCATAAATTATTTTTCTAAAATTAATAGTTTAGAGTAATAGTTTAAGTTAGATGTGTCTACCTCCCCCCTCTCCCTAGGACAGTGGCGATGGTCTTGAGGGTGATGACGAGGTCTAGGTAGAGAGAGCGGTGCTTGAGGTAGAAGAGGTCATATTGGAGCTTTTCTAGGGTGTCTTCTGGGGAGGGCGAGTGGTAGGTGCCAGAGACTTGGTCCCAGCCACTGATGCCGGGTTTGATTAGTAGTCTGGTCTTGTAGAAGGGAATAGCTAATTCTAAGTCTTTCACTAGCTCGGGTCGTTCGGGTCGGGGGCCAATAAAGCTCATTTCACCACGGAAGATATTAATTGCTTGAGGGAGCTCATCTAGTCTAGTTTTGCGTAAGAAATTGCCAACAGGAGTGATACGACGATCTTTAGTGCTAGTAGGTTGACCGTGGTTGTTGGTGGTGCGCATAGTGCGGAATTTTAGGATCTTAAAGATCTGTTCATTGCGACCATAGCGCTCTTGAGTGAAGAAGACGGGCCCACGACTCTCTAGCTTGATAATTAGAGCAATAAGGGGGAAGAGGGGAATGAGAATTAGGATTAGGAGACTAGCTCCTAAAAGATCAAGGAGACGCTTTAAGAAGTTAAAGTAGTTCTTATTACCTTCGTTAAGATTATTTAAGAACCAGTCAGGACCAATGGCCTCCACGGGCACTTTACCACTTAAGAGCTCATAGAAGCTAGGATAGTCATAGAAGCTCAGGTTGAGGGCTAGACAAGCAAAGAGAGCAGTTTGGACCTGCTCACTGCTACCAAAGTCATCACAAATAACAACAGTGCGAATATTCTTATCTTTAATTAAATTAACTATCTCCGCTAGTTCAGCGGTATCTTTGATAATCGTGGCTAGCTCATAACCCGCTCCGGGGTTTTTTTGAAGCTCTTGTTGTAATTTAGCGCTATATTGATTATTACCAATAATGACTAGCTGGTTCTTTTGTAGGGAGCGGTTCAGAGCTTGCCAACTGGTCCGCCAGATAAGAAAGAGGACAATAAACAGGCCGCTAAAGATCAGCAAATTAGTTCGGGGAGTGACCGAGGAGTTGACGTTAAGGTAGAAATAGATAACGGAGAAGATTAGACTAAGACTTAAGGTGGAAGTGACTTTCTTAAAGAAGGCCTTGCTAGGCGCAGCAAAGTTAAGGTTGTAGAGGTCACTAATATACAAAAAGACTAGCCAAATAGCGAAGACTACCAGGAAATAGGGGAGGTGGTGTCGGTAATTATCACTCCAAGATAAGGAGCCATAGCGTAGGAGCAGGGTAAATAGCAGGGCTAGGTTAAGAACGAGAAGGTCACCGAGCAGAAGAATGATTTTTTTAAAACGTTTATTCATAGCTTTTTTATGCTTTAAATATAGCAATAAGGGTAGGAAAAAGCAATAAAAGGAGAATTATTTAGCTTTTAATTTTCCACTAAAGATGTTATACTAAAAGGAGTTAGTCTAGTCTTTAACGCTAACTAGCTTTTATTATTTCTTATTATCAAATAAAATGAAGCGATTTAGTCAAATTTTAATTATCTCCCTATTTCTATTAGCTCCTTTCCTAGCTAAAGGAGCGGTTTGTAATGACTATACGGAATTAACCGTGGTGGCCCGTGACCCTAGTGGCAACTATATAGCTAATGCCACCGTAGAGCTCTATACTCAAGAAATAGATGCTAATGGAGAAAAAAAGCCAGATAAGCGCTTAGCGACAGCTAAGGTTAATGCTAATTTAGGCACCGCTTTGCTACGCTTTAGAAATAGTAATGAGCTAAGCGCCACTTACGCTGTCCGAGTTCAGAATGTCCTTAAAGAGTCAGCTAGCTTTATGGTCTATGATGTTAACTTGGCCTGTGGTGAAACCAGAGAGCTAGAAACTACTTTAGGTGGTTTTAGAATCTTGCTTCAAGGGGCCGACCAGCGGGCCCTAGCAGGACAGAAAATTAATCTCTATACCCAAGCCCGAGATGCCAATGGGGAGCTGGTAGAGAGCCCTAAGGACTCCTTAGGCTCCTTTACCGCCAATACTTCAGGAGAAGTTATTGTCTATCTGCCCGCTGGTAGCCAAGAAGGAGTAGCGGGTCTTGGAGACGACTACTATGTTTTAGAATATGTTAGTGGTAGTCAACGCGCCTATCGCTACAATCTTAAGGCGGTTAAGGGTGAAATGAAGGAAGTTATTTTCTCCTTAGGGACCATTAGGACTCGCCTAAAGTATGAAGGAGGGGGCTCAGCCGTTGGTCTCACTATGGAGGTCTATACCCAAAAGCTTAGTGCTCAAGGAGTGGAACAGTTAGGAACTAAAGTGGGTTCCTATACTATCGGTAGTGATGGTTATGGGACCTTAGAGGTGATGCCTGACACTTATGCTATTCGGGTTAGAGTGGACAAAGACTATCAATATTTCTGGGACCTAAGCGTTAATTCTGGACAAACCGCCCAATTCCTCTTAGAAGCGAAGGGAGCGGTGGTAGACAAAACACCGGGAGCCACTCCGACGGTGCCTAGTGATATTTGCCAAGCTAATTCTCAGACAATTTTAACCCTCAAGAACCTACGAGGACAACTCTTAGCCGGACTTAAGTTTGAAATTTATGAACAGGCAGTCGGGACTGGCAATCTAGCTAGCGCTGGCGCTAAGGTGGCTAATGGGACCACTGATGCCGCCGGACGAGCGGTAGTGAGCTTTAAGCCTAGGACGGATAAGGTCTATGCAGTTAAGGTTTGGGACAAGCAGGCTAATTTAGGAAGTTTTTGGTTCTACGGAGCTTTAAAGTATGTGTGTGGTTATGATCGCAGTTTAGAGCTTAGTCTGCCTGCCTTACAGGTAGTGCTAAGAAATGACCAAGGGGTGCCCAAGATAAATCAGGCTTTTTCTTTGTATTTACAACGTTATAATGTAGATGGTCAACCCATCTTAGATAGTCAAAGTCTAATTGCTAACTTAAAGACTGGTAGTGATGGTCAAGCGACGGTTTATGTTGCTCCCTATAGCGCCTATAATGAGCAGGCCGGTATTTACGCAATTAGCACTAAAGATGATCAGGGAAAAACAAAGAACTATTATGATCTAAGGATTAGTGAGGCGAGCAATTATCTCTTTGACCCTACCTTTAAGGGAGTGAAGGGTGAATATGTTAGTCTCGCTGGTCAAACTCTAGCTAACAAGAGCTTGGCTCTTTATGAGCAACGAGTTGATAATGGCTATTTAGTCTTAGGAAGTCAGCTCACTGCGGTTAAAACTGAAGCGGGTGGAAATTGGCAACTTGATTATCCTCAGGGCACCTATGCCCTGACCACTCCTGATGACTTTGGTCGGACTAATGTTTTTTGGAATGTGCAGCTAAATGGCCAAAGCAATTTTTGGTCGCTTAAGCCTAGCTTAATTACCTTTAAACTTAATCCCGGACCAGGGATAGACCCAAGTAATAGTAATTTGAAGCTTTACAGTCTAAACGGCCGAGGAGGTACCTACAGCTTAGGCTCAGAGGTAGCTACTATAAAATTAAGTGGTGACTTAGCAACTCATAATCTAGCCGCCGGAGTCTATTTAGCTACCTATCAGGGCCTTAACAATCAGGTTTATGGTCTAGTATTTTACGCTAAAAACAATACCCCCTTTACCGCTAATATTATCCCTAGTCCAGCCAATTTAATCGGTGGTCAGACTATCTTTAAAATAGCTAATGCTGATAGTAATTATGTTGGGGGCGGTAGCAGTAGTCCGGTGGTAAATAATAGCTCTTTGGCAGAGCGAGTTAAGGGGCGAATCCTATTACAAGTGGAAGACAAGGGACAGGCTTGGTATGTTAGTCCAGTTAATAATCAACGCTATAGTCTCGGTCGTCCTGAAGAAGCCTTTCAAGTGATGCGACAAGTATCCTTGGGAATCTCTAACGCCAACTTTGCTTCATTAGAAGCTAGTCCAGGCTCTTGGCGACAGTTAGCAGGAAGGATTCTATTAAAGGTAGAGGATGCTGGCCGCGCCTATTATTTTGACCCAGTTACCTTGAAATTACATTATCTAGGCCGACCAGCGGATGCTTTTGCAATTATGCGAAATCTGGGACTAGGGATTAGCAATAGTGATTTAAGTCGGATTAGTCTTAATTAAGTTATGACCAGTACCGAGAAAGCCAAAACTAAGAGACCATTAAAATATACTTGGCCCGCCATTGGTAACGAGCAGGCGATAGAGTTTTTAGACCGAAGTCTTAGCAGTCAAACTTTAGCCCAAACCTATATTTTTATTGGCCCCAAAGACCTAGGGAAAGCAACGATTGCTTTTAGTTTTTCCAAGCATCTTCAGGGGGAGAGCGAGGGCTTCAACAGTGACCTACATCTTTTAGCCCCAGAGGCAGACAGCAAGATTATTAGCACCGAGCAGGTGAGGGAGTTTATTAAAAAATTAAGCTTAGGTTCTTTTTTAAACAATTATCAGGTAGGGATCATCAAGCAGGCTGATCGCTTACAGAGCAATGCTAAAAGCGCGCTCCTTAAGACACTAGAAGAGCCTCGGGACAAGGTGATTATTATCCTCTTAGTGGAAAATGAGGAAAACTTACCTGCCACGATTTTATCTCGTGGTCAGAAAATCTATTTCCAGCCAGTAGCTACCAGTACTATTTACGATTACTTAGTTAAAGAGAAGCAGGTAGACCGGCGCATGGCTAAGAGTCTCGCTGGACTAGCCTTAGGTAAACCCCTAAAGGCCTTGCAGTGGCTATCAGATAAATCAGCTTATCAGGACTACTTAGATCTAGCTCGGGACTTCTTAAGCTATTTCTCTTTAGCGATTAGTGAGCGACTGGCTCACTTGGCTAAGAATTTTTCTGATAAGAGTTTTAGTCAGTCCGCTCAAGCCGAAGCCGAACAAAGACTAGCCTTACTAGAAGGCTTAACTAGAGACCTCCTGCTGCTTAACTTCAATCAGCCAGACTACCTGCAACATATAGTTTTATTAGAAGAGCTCAAAGAGGCCTTTAATCACTTACCTCCGCTAGAGTCCGAACGAGTCGCCTACCTTAATCAGTGCTTGGAGTCTATTCTGCAAGCTAGAAAATCTTTAGCTAACAATGTTAATCCCTTATTAGTCTTAGAACAATTAGTTATTAATTTATAAATCATTATTCATAATCTATGAAAAAAGCTTCAATCTTATCAAAATTGAGAATGGTCCTCTTGTTCGGAGGAGTCCTGATCTTAGCTTCAGCTTGTTCTTTTTCTTTCTCCTCTCAAGGAGGGAGTGCTAGACAAGGGGCCGAGGGTAGCTTGTTTGTAACTAGTGATCGGGGAGACACTTGGCAAGCAGCCATGTCTATCCCGGGCCCAGGCGAACGTTCGGGTAGTATTGCTGAGGTGGGAGTTAATCTCCTCAAGATAGACCCTCAGGACCACTTAGCGGTCTATTTAGGCAGTCTTGCTCACGGCCTGTTCTATACCTATGATATCGCTACGGGTTGGAATCAGGTCAAGAGTCTGCCGCAGACTAGGATTAATGACCTAGTAGTTAGTCCGGATAATAAGTGTAGGCTTTATGCCGCTTTAGGTAATCAAGTTTTCCGGTCTAATGACTGCTCTCGTACCTGGGAGCAAATCTTTGTTGATAGCAATCAGGAGGTGGCGATTAATACCTTAGCGGTAGACCACTATAATCCTAATAATATTTATTTAGGAACTAGTCGGGGAGAGATTATGAAAAGTATAGATGGGGGCTATTCCTGGCGCACTATTTGGCGACTAGATAACGGTATTTTACAATTAACTATCTCACCTTTAGACAGTCGGTTGATTTATGTAGCAACTAGCAAGAACAATATTTATCACTTTACCTCTAATACCACCACCAACCCCGCTAACTCAACGAATATTGAGGCCAATTTTTCAGTTAGCAATTGGACGGATTTGGGAGCTAGTCTTAAAAACTTTAATTTAGGGACCGATTTTAGAGAGCTAATCGTTAATCAAAAGGATGGTGCCGTATTTATTGCCAGCGCTAAGGGAATTATTCGCTCTCGTGATGGGGGTAGTACTTGGGAGAACTTAAATCTCCTGCCACCAGAGAAGGAAGCGACTATCAATTCCTTAGCCGTTAATCCTAATAATTCAGCAGAACTGTTTTATATCACGGATACCACCTTCTTCCGGTCTAGTGACGGGGGAACTACTTGGACCACTAAGCGGCTGCCTAGTAGTCGCCCGGGAGCGCGACTGCTAATTGACTTTGCTAACCCAAACAGGCTATATTTAGGAACTAGACAGGCAAAATAATTAATTAATATTTTAGAGTTATGAACCAATATTTACAAGCTAAACAAGGAGACTTTAGCAAGGCCCTAGAATACTTTAAGCGAGAAATTAGTTCTTTGCGTACCGGCCGAGCTAATCCAGCAGTCTTAGACGCGGTACAAGTGGAGGCCTATGATACCCTTAATCCTCTAAGTGCAGTGGGTAATATTTCTGTGGCTGATGCTAAGAGTATTGTCATTGTCCCCTGGGACAAGGCGGTGGCTAAGAATATTGAGAAAGCCATTATTGCCGCTGATTTAGGCTTAGGAGTGATTAACGAAGGTGATCGTTTACGCCTCACCGTTCCCGTATTAACAGAAGAGAACCGACGGGCCCTAGTGAAGACCCTTAATGAACGCTTGGAGCGTTCACGAATCAATCTGCGTCAGGTGCGAGATGAGATTAAAAATGACATTGAACGAGCCGAAGAGGCCGGAGAAATCAGTGAAGATGAGCGCTTTAAGGCCATTAAAGAGCTAGATGAATACTCCGCTAAGCAGAATGATGAACTGAAGGAAATTAGAGACCGCAAGGAGCAAGATATTATGGAAATTTAAGTTAAATATAATTTATGTTAACGACAATTATCGTCTTCATTTTAGTTTTATCAGTTTTAGTCTTTGTTCATGAGTTTGGTCACTTTTTTACCGCACGTCGCTTGGGAGTCAAGGCCGAGGAATTTGGTTTTGGGTTTCCTCCACGAGCAATTGGACTATATCGTAATACGCAAAAAAAGTGGCGGCTAGTTAAGGGGACGAAGTCTGCTGAAGAATTATCTCAGGCAACTGATGAAAATCTAAGGCCAGACCCCCAAGCCACCATCTATTCACTTAACTGGTTGCCACTGGGAGGCTTTGTTGAAATTAAGGGGCAAGACGGAGAAGACAAGGAGGCCTCAGATAGTTTTGCTAGCAAGAAGATTTGGCAGCGAGTTATTATCCTCTCGGCGGGGGTAATTATGAATGTTATTTTAGCCTGGGGACTATTTTCCGTTGGCTATTTACTAGGCTTGCCCCAAGAGACCAGTCAAGCTTCCTCAGGGGCGATAATTAGTGAATCAGCTGTCCTCGTCTATTCCGTGCTCCCTAACTCTCCCGCTGAGGCGGCGGGACTGGAGCCAGGAGATGTTATCACGGCGGTTGGAGCGGAGGCAGTGTTAGGAGAGGAGAGCTTACCAGAGCTAATTAATGCCACCCAAGGTGAGGAAGTGGTCTTGACTGTTGAGCGAGGGGAGACTAATTTAAGTATTCCGATTGCGGCTAGCGTAGATGACCAGGGACGAGCAACTATTGGGATCTCCATTTTCTCTACCGGCCTAGTCCGCTATCCTTTTTGGCAAGCGATTGGAGAAGGGGCTAAAACCACGGGATTGATGCTTAAAGAAATAGTGGTCGCCTTTGGCTCATTAATAGGTCAATTAGTGACTGGTCAGTCAGTTTCTGGTCAGCTAGCAGGACCAGTGGGGATTGCCAACATTACCGGTGATGCCGCTCGCTTAGGAATAGTCTATCTCTTGCAGTTAACCGCTCTACTGTCTCTTAATTTAGCGATTATTAATATCATTCCTTTTCCCGCACTAGACGGTGGCCGGATCTTGTTTTTAATCATTGAAAAGCTACGAGGCCGACCAGTCAAGCAGGAAACTGAGGCAATTATTCACAACTTAGGCTTTATGCTGCTAATGGTCCTTATCTTGCTAGTCACCTACAAGGACATTGTTCGTTTGTTTTAGCTAATTAACTTAAATCTAAATTTATGAAAATTAATTTAAAATCAACTAGACTAGAAATCACTGAAGCAATTGCTAATTACAGTCAGGCTAAAATGGATGCTCTTGATAAGTATCTTGGTGACCTGGAGGTCCTAAACTGTGATTTAGAATTAGAGCGAGTGGCTGGCAATCAAAAGAAGGGAAATATTTTCCGAGTGGAGGCTAATTTAGAAGTTCCTAAGAAGCTATTACGAGTGGAGAAGACGGAAGCGGATCTATATAAGGCGATTGATAAGGTGCGTGACCACTTAGAACAGGCGATTAAAAAACATAAGGGCAAGAATTTTAATAAATAAGACTATGGGTATTTTTAACTGGCTTGGCGATGCTAATGAAAAAATAATTAAGGCTATGCAGCCGACTCTGGAGAAAATTGCTTCTCTAGAGCCAGAGCTACAAACACTATCAGCCGCTGAGCTGAAGGATAAGACGGCGGAGTTTAAAGAACGCTTAGCGGCGGGAGAAACTCTAGACGACTTGTTGCCGGAAGCCTTTGCGGTGATTCGTGAAGCGGCTTGGCGAACACTTAAGCAACGTCATTTTGATGTTCAGTTAATCGGGGGAATAGTTTTGCATCGGGGACAAATAGCGGAAATGAAAACGGGAGAGGGAAAAACTCTAGTCGCTACCGCCCCCCTGTATCTTAATGCCCTAGCTGGTCAGGGAGCACACTTAATTACCGTCAATGACTACCTAGCCCGCTTAGGAGCAGGCTGGATGGCGCCAGTCTTTCATTCTTTAGGGCTAAGCACTGGAGTGATTATCCATGACGCCGCCTTTATCTATGACCCAGAGTATACTGATGCTAATGAATATGATGAGCGCTTAAGTCATTTTCGGAAAGTGCCTAGACGAGAAGCCTATCAGGCGGACATTACCTACGGAACTAATAATGAATTTGGTTTTGATTATCTTCGCGATAATATGGTCTTTAACCTTAGTCAAGTCGTTCAGCGTCCCCTTCACTATGCAATTGTTGATGAAATTGACTCCATTCTAATTGACGAAGCGAGAACCCCGCTCATTATCTCCGCGCCCGCTGAGGAGTCAACTGATAGATATTTTAAGTTTGCTCGCCTTGTGGAGGGGCTTATAGAAAATGAGGATTATAATATAGACGAAAAGCTAAGAGCGGCAACCCTAACTGAAGAGGGAATCGCTAAGGTGGAAAAACTTTTAGGACTGGGTAACATCTATGTAGAGGGGGGAGTCAAGGAGGTTCATCATTTAGAACAAGCCCTGAAGGCTAATGTTTTGTTTAAAAAAGATAAAGATTATGTGGTTAAAGATGGAGAGATTATTATCGTTGATGAATTTACCGGTCGCTTGATGCCCGGCCGTCGCTATAGCGAGGGTTTGCACCAAGCAATTGAAGCTAAGGAGGGAGTGCAGGTACAGAAAGAGTCACAAACCATGGCCACCATCACCTTTCAAAATTTGTTTAGATTGTATAATAAATTATCAGGTATGACGGGAACGGCCGCCACCGAGGCCGAAGAGTTCCATAAGATCTATAATCTAGATACTATCATCATTCCGACCAACAAGCCTAATGTTAGAGAGGACTATAATGACCTAATCTACCGAACAGAGATGGATAAGTTTAAGGCGGTGATTAGAGATGTTAAGGAGCGACATGAGAAAGGTCAACCTATTTTGATTGGAACTATTTCTATTGAAAAAAATGAACTATTCACCGAATTAATGGAGCGCGAGGGTCTTCGGCCCCAGATGTTAAACGCTAAAAACCACCAACGAGAAGCGGAAATAATTGCCCAAGCTGGTCGTCGTGGGGCAATCACGTTAGCGACTAATATGGCTGGCCGAGGAGTGGACATTATCCTAGGAGGTAACCCCTCTACCAAGGAGGAGCAAGAGGAAATTAGGGCCCTAGGGGGACTGCATGTGATTGGTACTGAACGCCATGAGTCACGACGAATTGATAATCAGCTAAGAGGCCGAGCGGGTCGTCAGGGAGACCCAGGCTCATCTCAGTTCTTTGTCTCTACCGAAGATGACCTGATGCGTATTTTTGGCGGAGATAGAATGAAGAATTTGATGCAAACCTTGCGAGTGCCTGATGACTTGCCGATAGAGAACAAGATGATCTCTAAGTCCATTGAGTCCGCTCAGAAAAAGGTGGAGGGCAATCACTTTGATTCCCGAAAACATTTAGTGGAATATGATGACGTTATCAACAAGCATCGGATCGCTATTTACGAACGGCGCCGGGAGGTGATAGACATTGCCGAAGGGGTGACTGGTAGCGAAACCAAGTCCTTAGGAGAAATTATCAAGAAGTTGATCGCGGAGGAATTACAATTTATAGTTAATTTCCATACTGCTGGAGATGACCAAGAGTCCTGGAATTTACAGGAAATTTATGAAACAGTTAGAACCATTTGGAGTCCTCAAGCTAGCTTACTAGAACAGCTTCAAGCCTTGGTTAAAGGAGATGAGGATAAGGGGAAAATTAGAACTAAGATTATTGACTACCTCTATCAAGAGGCCCAAGAAATTTATGACTCACTAACTGATCGTTTTGCTCAAGCAGGGATAGACTTTAAGGAGGTAGAAAAAGGCATGCTCATCCGAGCCATAGACCAGCACTGGGTGGAACACTTAGAGGCGATAGACTATCTGCGACAGGGAATAGGGTTGCGGGGCTATGGACAACGAGACCCTTTGGTGGAGTATAAGAAAGAGGCTTGGCGCCTTTATCAAGAGCTTAACAATCTAGTTAACAAACACATCGTTTATGGCATCTATCACACTGCCGATGGCCTCTCAGCCGTGAGTGCGGAAGTTCTTCAAGCCTTTGCTAATAAAAATCAAGCGCAGCAATTAGAATTTAGCGGAGCGCAAAAAGAGATGCACAAGCAGGCTGGGGAGCGCAATACCTTTGACCTAGTAACTGAAAAACTTAAAGATGAGTCTGGCAAGAAGGTGGGGCGCAATGACCTTTGTCCCTGTGGCAGTGGCAAGAAGTATAAGAAGTGTCACGGGAAATAGTTTTTGAGAGTATGATTAAAAGAGCCCAGATAATTTCTGGGTCTTTTATTACCGAATTGGTGATTATTTTAAGCAGCTTAGGGCTTTTAATTTTTAGGTCAAGCTTATTAAAGTTAGCTAGTTTATTGATTTAACTTATTCAGCCGCCTCCGGAGACGAATTAGTCCCCAACAGAAATACCATAATTCACTTTTCTTAACCTGACTAGGCCTAGAGGCGTAACGTTGTTCCTGCCAGTTAACAGGAATTTCTATTAACCGATAATTAGCGTTTAGGGCCAAGATAATTAATTCAGTATCAAATAGCCAACGATTATCTAAAAAGTCAGGAGCCAGGGCTTGATAGAGTTGAGCAGTGAAGGCTTTAAAGCCACATTGAAGGTCTTGAACTTGATTATTAAATAATAGTCGGGCAAAATAATTATAGAAACGAGTGGTGAGGCGACGGACTAGAGGTCGCTGAGAGCTAGCACCAGAGACGAGACGAGAACCGATCACTAGGTCAGCCTGATTGAGTAGCAGGGGATTAATTAATTCAGGGATCTGCTCTGGGGCAACGGCTAAATCAATATCTAAAAAAGCTAACAGATCCGCTTGACTGGAATTAAAATATTTCTTTAGAGCTAAACTTTTACCGCCAGCTTGATAATGATAACTTTTTATCTGCTGGGGGTAGTGCTGAGCTAAACGATTGGCAATTGCGGCTGAGTCGTCACTAGAGCCGTTAACTAGAATAATAATTTGCCAGTGATAAGTAGTTGGCTGACTTGTTAGATAAGAGAAAAGACGTCGCACATTAGCTTCTAAAAGAGAAGCTTCATTTTTAACTGGTAAACAAAAATCTATTAACATATAGAAAATTATAACTAGTTCGCCAAAAACTCGCAAATTGGTTATAATGAATAAAGAAAAGAATATGAATAAAGGAAAAGATAATTTAGCCGGATACACATTAGTAGAGCTATTAATAGTAGTCGCTATTATTGCCATTTTATCCACAGTGGGAATCGTATACTACAGCCAACTCCGCTCTAAGCAGCGAGACTCACAACGACTGGTTGATATGCGGGAGGTTTTGTTGAAATTAGAGAGGTACAAGGAGGCTAATGGTAGTTATCCGTGGTGTTCTTTTGAGACGCTGGAAGCTTGGGATTGTTTGGCCGGGAAGATTCCGGCTCTACCTAATGACCCCGCCCCAGCTAAGGTAGGGGGTGGCTATAATTATGAAGTGACCGCTGGGCCTAAAGATTATGATTCAATGAATATCTATTTACATTATCAATTAGAGAATAAGAATAATTCGGAGGCGATTGGCGACTATTGGGGTTGGTCTCAGGGACCCCCAGCTTATTATATGTATAGAATAATTCTTCGGACTAGTGGCCCAGCGGTGCTAGTTAATTAGCCTATCTTGATTGAATCTGATGACTCTTTAGAGCCTATTTCTAGGCTTTTTTAATTGACAAATGACCCTAACAGGCTATAATAAAAGCAGTTAAGCTATTAATAGATTCAATAAATGTATGATAAAATTAAGAACTTTTGAGGCTTTGCCTGAAGAAAAAAGGAGGCGACCCAAGCCAAAAGATGAATCGGATACTCAATTAAGCCTGATTGATGAATGGGCGGCGATTGAAGCAGAACAAAAGCGGCTAGCTGTCAATGAAGATGCGGTTAAAGAATCTTCAGAAGCTCTTAAGGAATCAGCACCAGTTAGCAAGGAAAAAAATAAATTAAAAGTTGAAGACGATGAGGACGAAGAAGATCCAGATGACCCGGGCTATGACCTTTATCGTCGCTTTGATCAGTTTAGATAAATTATGAACTAAGACTATTATGTCAACTCAAGCAAATAAAGAAAAGACTATTAAGAAGAATGCCTTTGTAGAAAGAGAAGAGGCTATTTTAGATTTTTGGGACCAGGCAGAAATCTTTCGTCAGTCAGTGGAAAAAAAGGCCCCTCAGGGTAATTTTGTTTTCTACGAAGGCCCTCCCACTGCTAATGGGCGTCCCGGCATTCACCACGTGCTAGCCCGGGCCTTTAAGGACGTTATTCCTCGCTACAAAACGATGTCAGGTTACCGAGTAGAGCGTAAGGCGGGCTGGGATACACATGGCTTACCAGTGGAGCTACAGGTAGAAAAAGAGTTGGATATTTCGGGCAAGGCAGATATTGAAAAATATGGAGTAGCAGAGTTTAACAGTCGCTGTCAGACCAGTGTCTGGACCTATTTAGAAGACTGGCGACAATTAACTAGACGGATTGCTTTTTGGCTAGATCTAGATAATCCTTATGTTACCTACGAGAATAATTACATGGAAAGTTTGTGGTGGATATTAAAGGAAATTAATGAACGCCAATTATTATACAAAGGTCATAAGGTTGTTCCGCATTGCCCTCGCTGTGGCACCGCTCTGTCTAGTCATGAGGTGGCGCAAGGCTATAAGCTGGTGACTGATAATACCTTGTATTTAAAATTTAAAGTGAAGGCAGGCCAGGGAGCAATTTTAGCCGGAGACTATCTCTTAGCCTGGACGACCACTCCTTGGACCCTGCCAGGCAATGTCGCCTTAGCAGTGGGAGAGAAGCTAGACTATGTTCGGGTAAAAATTAATGATAAGCAGGTCATTTTAGCTAAAGAGCAAGTGTCTACCGTGCTAGCCGAGCAAAGCTATCAAGTGTTAGCCGAGCTAAAGGGGAGTGAGCTGGTGGGTCTTGGTTATGAACCCTTGTTTCAGGTAGCGAGTCTTAAAGAGGAGGCAGCTAACAAAGACTTAGCTATTTATCAGGTCTTTTCCGCTGACTTTGTTAGCACCACTGAAGGAACGGGGATAGTTCACCTTGCGCCGATGTACGGAGAAGATGACTACAGTTTAGGTCTCGCTCATAATTTGCCTAAAGTTCATACTGTAGATGAAGCGGGGAAGTTTAAGGCAAGCTTAGCAGACTATAAGCTAGCGGGACTATTTGTTAAAAGTGCGACTGCGGAACAATTAATTATTGACTATTTAAAAGAGCAGCAATTAATTTTCTCTGAGCTAGAGTATCGTCACGATTATCCGTTTTGTTGGCGCTGCGATACCCCGCTTTTGTATTATGCTAAAGATTCTTGGTTTATTGCGACAAGCAAACTAAAGGAGGAGCTCATTGCTAATAATCAGCAAATTAATTGGGTCCCTAGTCATATTAAAGAAGGTCGGTTTGGTGAGTGGTTAAACAATGTAAAAGATTGGGCTATTTCCCGAGAACGCTATTGGGGCACCCCCCTACCTATTTGGGAATGCGCTACTTGCCAGACCTTTAAGGTAATTGGTAGCCGAGAAGAATTAGCGGAGTTAAGTGGGGTTAAGATTAATTTACAATCAGACCTACATAAGCCAGCGATAGATGAGCTAGAGATCACCTGTACGCAGTGCCAGGGCAAGATGAAGCGAGTGAAGGAAGTTTTTGATTGCTGGTTTGACTCTGGGGCGATGCCCTTGGCCCAACATCATTATCCCTTTGAGCAAGCCGAGTTAATAGACAAGGGGGAGCAGTTTCCCGCGGACTTTATTTGTGAAGCCATTGATCAAACCCGGGGCTGGTTCTACACCTTATTAGCGGTTTCTACCGCTCTAGGCAAAGGTCATCCTTATCGTAATGTTATTTGCTTAGGTCACATCAATGACAAGACCGGGAAGAAGATGTCTAAGTCTAGAGGCAATGTAATCACTCCTGATGAGGTTATTAATCTTTACGGGGTTGATGCCATTAGACAGCACTTATATACCATCAATCAACCGGGAGAGGGGAAGCGCTATGATTTAGATGATGTTAAGGATGTCTTTAGAAAGAACATCATGCTGCTAGAGAATGTCTATAAATTCTATGAATTGGCCGTGTTAGAAGTTGATAGTTCATTAAAGCCTCAGAAAAGCCCAGCGGTTTTAGACCAGTGGATTTTAGCGAAGTTAGCGGAACTGATTACGGGGCTTAGCCAAGACCTAGACAATTACCATATTTATGAAGCGGCCAGACGCTTACCGGTATTTATTGACGAACTGTCCACTTGGTATGTTAGGCGTAGCCGAGATCGTTTTAAGTCTGAGGATGAGCAAGATAGACAGTTTGCTCAAGCGACCCTACATTGGGTACTCTTAGAGCTAGCTAAGGTGATGGCTCCCTTTATGCCCTTTATGGCGGAGAATCTCTGGCAACGACTTAGCGGACATAATTTTAGTAATCCCAAGGAGTCAGTTCATCTAGTTGACTGGCCTCAGGCAGGCGCAGTTGATGAGGAAGTTTTAAGGGAGATGGCCATAGCGCGACAGGTAGTGGAGCTAGGTCTAGCTAAGCGCGATGAAGCGGGGATCAAGATTAGGCAAAAGTTAAGTCAAATAAAAGTTAATTTAAAGGCTCCACTTAAAGAAGCATACTTAGAACTAATCAAGGATGAACTTAATATAGAAACTGTGGTAGTAGAAATCAGTCAAGCTGAGACCATGACCGTTATACTGGATACGGAAATCACTCCTGCTTTGCGAGCGGAGGGTTGGCGCCGGGAGGTAGTGCGAGCGGTTAATCTCTTTAGGAAGGAAAGCGGCCTAACTAGAGAAGACCGGACAAAACTATATTTCCTCAATATTACTGCTGACCTAAAGACGATGCTTAGTGAAAAACAGGCAGAGATAATGAAAGACACTCTAAGTGTCAGTTTAGAGTTCGCTCCTCCAGAAGCAGGGCAGGTCTTAGAGAAAGATATTAAAATTAATGAGGAGACCGCTAAATTATTAATCGTTAAGGAATAAGGAATTATGTTAGCCTATTTACAAGGAAAGATTATTAACAAAAATAATAATTATGTGGTAGTGGAGAATCAAGGACTAGGCTATCTCGTCTTTGTGAGTGAGTCTTTATATAATGAATTAATTTTAGGAGAGGAAAAAGAATTCTATCTTCACCATCAAGTTAGGGAAGACCAAAGTGACCTATATGGCTTTAAAACCTTAGCCGACTTAGAGCTCTTTAGCCTGCTAATTACTGTCTCTAATGTTGGCCCAAAGACTGCCTTGGGCGTGCTTTCCATTGCTAGCACCAGTGATATTAAGGAAGCCATTATTCGCGGAGATGCTGACCTGCTAACTAAGGTTTCGGGAATAGGGAAGAAGACGGCTGAGCGATTAGTGCTGGAATTAAAGAGCAAGCTTTTAAGACTGGGAGCAACGTTAAGTGATGAGAGTGGTCAATTAGCTAGCAGTGATGAAATTGATGCTTTAATGACCCTAGGCTACAATTTAAATGAGGCCCGGACAGCCCTTCAGGCGGTAGACCCGAAAATTAGTGATAGCGGAGAGCGAGTTAAGCAGGCTTTAAAGAAATTAGTTAAGCAATAAATTTATGCGACAATCAAAACTATTTACCCGAACGACCAAAGAATTACCTAAGGATGAGCCTAGCTTTAATGCTCAGGCCCTAATTAGAGCAGGCTTTGTTGATAAGTTGGCCGCTGGAGTCTATTCCTTCTTGCCTCTTGGTTGGCGAGTGATTAATAAAATAAAACAAATAGTGGTTGAAGAAATGGAGGCAATTGGTGGCCAGGAATTAAGTCTTCCCGCCCTAGCCCCTAAGGATAATTGGCTAGCTACGGAGCGCTGGGATACTTTAGACGTTCTTTTTAAGATTCAAGCCAGTGATAATAAAGAGTATGTTCTTAATCCCACTCACGAGGAGGTAGTTACCCCCCTAATTAAAAAGTTTGCCCTGTCATACAAGGAGCTGCCTTTGGCGGTTTTTCAAATTCAAACTAAGTTTCGCAATGAGAAGCGAGCTAAGTCCGGTCTTTTGCGAGGTCGAGAATTTCTAATGAAGGACCTATATTCTTTTCACACTAATCAAGCTGACCTAGATAAGTATTATGAGCAGGCAATTAAAGCCTATTTAAATATTTACCAAAGACTAGGTCTAGGGGAAGAGACCTATCTCACCTTTGCCTCCGGAGGTAGTTTTTCTAAGTATTCGCATGAATTTCAAACTCTCACTGAGGCAGGGGAGGACACTATTTATCTTTGTGATGATTGTCGCTTAGCCGTTAATGAAGAAATTATTGCCGAACAGTCGTCTTGCCCAAGTTGTGGACGAACTGACCTGCGCTCTGCTAAGGCGGCTGAGGTGGGTAATATTTTTAAACTAGGAACCCGCTATTCTCAAGCTTTTGATTTTCAATATCAACAGGCGGACGGACAGAAAAAATTGGTAGAGATGGGTTGCTACGGGTTAGGGATTAGTCGGCTGCTGGGGACAATAGTGGAGGTTAGTCATGACGATCGAGGGATAATTTGGCCAGAGAGCATTGCCCCGTTTAAGGTGCATCTCTTGTCTCTTCAGGCTGACCAGGAGGCAGAAAAAATCTATCAACAGTTAAAAGATCGGGGCCTAGAGGTATTATATGATGATAGGGCTTTACAGGCGGGAGCTAAGTTTGCTGATGCTGACCTAATTGGTTGCCCCTACCGAGTGGTTTTGAGTCCTAAGACCCTAGAAGCGGGGAAGCTGGAGCTCAAGAAAAGAAATGAGGAGACGGAGCGGCTAGTAACCTTTGAGGAATTAATTAAAATATTAAGCGAAGCAGAGCTATGTTAAAAAAATTCGTTGGTAAATTTAGTCATGATTTGGGAATAGACTTAGGAACTCGGAATACCCTAGTCTATATCACTGAAAAAGGGGTGGTGATTAATGAGCCGAGCGTGGTGGCAGTTAATAAACGCACTAATGAAATTTTAGAAGTAGGGGAGTCGGCTAAAAAGATGATAGGCAAAACTCCGGGGCACATTGAAGCGGTTAGACCACTCATTGATGGAGTAATAGCTGACTTTGAGATTACTGAGAAAATGTTGAAATATTTTATTGCTAAAGTCCATCGGGAAAACTTTGCCCTAATTACCCGTCCTCGGGTAGTGGTGGCGATTCCGCTGGACCTAACTGAAGTGGAAAAGAAGGCGGTGGAGGATGCCGCTAAGTCAGCGGGGGCTCGTAAGGTTTATCTAATTGAAGAAGCGATGGCGGCGGCCATTGGGGCGCGCCTGCCAGTCACTGAAGCCACGGCCACCATGATAGTGGATATTGGTGGAGGCACCAGTGAGATCGGGGTGATCTCCTTAGGAGGAGTGGTCACTTGGCGCTCTTTGAAATATGCGGGCAATGAATTTGATAATAATATTATTGAGTATATTAGAGAGGAATTTAATATTCTAATCGGCGAACAATTAGCGGAGAGTATTAAGATTAATATTGGCTCAGCTATCCCCCTAGAAGAGCCTCGGGAGATAGAGGTTAGGGGACGGGATTTAGTCACCGGACTACCTAAGGCGGTAATGATCAATGACAAGCAAGTCAGAGAGGCGATTAGCCGAACAATTACGAAGATCACGGATACCATTAAAACTATTTTAGAAACCACTCCTCCAGAGCTAGTCTCGGATATTTATGAGCGAGGACTGTATTTATCAGGGGGCGGGGCCTTGTTGCCGGGTCTAGACCAAGCTATTTCTTTAGCCTCTAAGGTGCCAGTCAAGATTGTTGATGACCCCTTGACCTGCGTTGCTAGAGGGACCGGCCTTCTGCTTAGCAATGAAGAGTTGTTAAATAAAGTGGTTCTGGTTAATGACTTGGATTAATTAAGTTTATGAAGTTTTTTCGGCGCAAAAATCCAATTTTTGTTTCCTTGCTAATTATAATTAGCCTAATTACTTTACACTACCTTAAACTTACCCAACCACTGGAAAGATTATTAGTTAGCGCGACTAAGCCCTTAACTAGGAAAATGTATGAGCTGGGGATAAGAATAAATCAAGCGGCTAAAGACCCGGACTCACCGGAACAACTAGAGGCTCGCCTGGATCAACTTAATCAAGAAATAGCGGAGCTAATAGTAGCTAACGCAGGGTATCAGGAGTTAGCGGCAGAGAACAAGAAGTTGCGGGAGCAATTAAATTTTTTAGAAACTAATGACTATCAGTATGTACTAGCTTCAGTTTTAGCCCGCGAGTCAGCCATTGAGGGAGCAATTGAGGGTCAAGACTTAATCATTGATAAGGGACGAGCTAATGGCCTAGAGCCTGGTCAGGGAGTAGTTTATGGCCCGGGACTAATAGTTGGTCAGGTGGTGGAAGTCAAGGAGAATACGGCTAAGGTATGCCTCACTACTAGTGTCGGCTGTCGCTTAGCGGCCGCTATTTTAAATCAAGACAAGACTCAAGGAGTTACGGATGGTGATTTAGGCCTAACGGTGAAGATGGAATATATTCCTCAGCTAGAAAAGATAGCAGTTGGTGATAGTATTATCACTTCTGGGCTAGGAGAGAAGATTCCTCGGGGCTTAGTCATTGGTCGGGTCGCCGAGGTTAGAAGTGAGAGCAATAATGTTTGGCAAGAAGCGACCATAGAACCACTAGTTAATCTAAATGAAATTACGGTTCTTAGTGTGTTAATTTTTTAATTAATCATGAAGCTAACTTGGCAACAACTAACTGGCTTAATCGGCTCACTAATATTTTTATCGTTATTACAAAGTGCTTTTATTAGCAGTCTGAGCTATCCTGTTAATCAGTTTAATCTAATCTTGGCTAGTTTAATTTTTATTGTTTTTTTCTTTGATTTTCGTCTCGCCCTACTGGCCTCGCTAGTGGCTGGCTTTTTCTTAGGGGCCTTATCCTTTAATTTTTTTGGCCTACAGTTAATTGCTTTTTTCTTAGCAGTTTGCCTAGCTAAATGGGTATTAACTAACTGGCTTACTAACCGCTCTATCTATTCCTTACTTGCTCTAGGTCTAATGATGACCTTATTTTATGGTCTATTTACCAATTTTGTCCTATACTTAAGTGTAGTTAGTCTGCCTAAGTTATTTTTAGGGCAAGCGAGTTTTTGGGCCGCCTTAGCTTATCAGGGATTGGCTAATAGTTTATTCCTGCTGTTAACCTTTCAGTTGATGATTATTATTTCTCGGCGCTTTAATCCCTTTTTCTTAGATAAGTCATTAATAAATTAAAGTTTATTGCTATGAAGTATGATTTCATTACCGTTGGGGGCGCCACTAGAGACATCTCCTTCTTTACCGACCAGGGAGTCTTGGTGGATAATAAAAAGGATATTCTTCGTCAAGAACTGCTAGCCTTTGAATATGGGGCGAAGATCAAGGTAGACAAATTTCATTATTATTATGGTGGCGGGGCGGCTAATTCTGCCGTTTGTTTAAGTCGCTGGGGTCTTAAGGTCGCTAGCTTGTTGGCGGTTGGTGATGATGAAGCCGGTCAGTTAATTAAACAAAATCTCAAAGATCAGGGAGTAGAGACTAAGTTAATTAAAACTATATCAGCTGAGAGCAGTGCGGCTTCCTTTATCTTAATTGCTCCTGGTGGTGAACGAATAATTTTTGGGGCCCGAGGAGCAAATAATAAGCTGAAGATAGAGAGCAGCGATTATCGGGCGCTAAGAAATAGTCACAATATTTATCTAGCTTCACTATCAGGGGCTTGGCAAAGAAATCTCCGCCAACTATTTGCCGCCCTAGACCTAGATAAGACTAAGGTTTTTTGGAATCCCGGCGGAACGCAAATTAGAGGCGGTCTCAGTCGCTTAGCCCCCTATCTAAAAAAGACCACGGTCTTGGCCTTAAACAAAGATGAGGCGATAGAGTTAGTCTTGTCCTCTCCAGAGCATCACCAGCTGACTCATCAGCAGCTTAACCGAGTTGATCGGCTCCTTAAAATTATTCATCGCTTTGGTCCGCAGCTAGTGATGATTACCTTAGGAGAGCAGGGGGTGACAGTGTTTGATGGGCAAACTATTTACCGACGAGGCCCCGTGAAGGATAGCCGACGGATTGATACCACAGGAATCGGGGATATTTTTAACTCCACCTTTTCAGCCAGCTATAGTCAGACGGGTAATATAGACAAGTCTTTAGACCTGGCAATGAAAAATGCGGCCGCTAAGGTTAGACGCTTAGGCGCGCAAAAAGGCTTGCTCAAAGGAAATTTAAAAAATAGAAAAAAAGTATGATTGCGGGAGTAGTGATTAAAAAATTAAAAAAACATTCAGACGAGCGAGGCTATTTAATGGAAATATTTCGTCATGATGAGCTAGACCTAGCTGTCGCCATGGCTTATCTAAGTCTAACTTTGCCGGGAGTGAAGCGAGGACCTCATGAGCATGTTTATCAAAGTGACTATTTTATCTTTCCTGGTCCGGGTGAGTTTAAATTAGTATTGTGGGATAGGCGACCAGAATCTAAGACTAAAGGAGTGAAGCAAGAACTACTAGTGGGGGAAACTAATCCCTGCACGGTGTTGGTTCCTCCCGGAGTGGTGCATGGCTATCAATGCGTTTCGGCAGTTCCGGCCCTATCAATTAATTTTCCCGATAAGCTATATCGGGGCTTAAATAAGGGAGAGGAAATAGATGAAATTAGGTGGGAGGAGAGAGCCGATAGTCCTTATCAATTAGACTAACAACGATGTGTATTTTTTGTAAAATAGTTAAACAAGAATTACCAGCCTTTAAAGTTTATGAAGATGACTTAACGCTGGCCTTTTTAGATATCAAGCCAGTGACGGCTGGACATCTGCTCGTTATCCCTAAGGAGCACTATTCTAACCTAGAGGCAATTCCGGCAGAAGTCCTAACCGCGGTAATTAGTACGGTTAAGAAAATGGGAGCGAAGTTAAAGGCTAATTTGGGGGTAGCGGCCTATAATGTGATTGAAAATAATGACCCGGTAGCGGGTCAAATAATTCCGCATTTACATTTTCACCTAATTCCTCGTCAAAAGGAAGATGGCCTTTATTCTTGGCCAGGGCGGGAATATCAACCGGGTGAGGCAGCGGAGATTTTAAATAAATTAACTAGTTAGTTATGAAAATATTAGTAACTGGCGGTGCCGGTTTTATTGGCTCAAACTTTATTCGCTATTGGTTAAACCAGCATCCCGAAGATGAAATTATTAATTTAGATGCCCTAACCTATGCGGGCAATTTAGATAATTTAGCGGACCTGGAAACTAATCCTCGCTACCAGTTTGTTAAAGGAGATATTGCTGACCCGCAAATAGTCGCAACCGTAATTCCTGGGGTAGAATTAATTGTTAATTTTGCGGCCGAGAGTCACGTTGATCGCTCTATAGAGCAAAGTGATGAGTTTATTAAAACTAATGTCTTAGGCACCCAAGTACTTCTGGAGGCAGCGCGGCACAATGGCCTAATTCGTTTTCATCATATTTCTACCGATGAAGTTTATGGCAGTCTATCACTAGATGACGCCCCCTTTACCGAGAAGACTCCCTATGACCCTCGATCTCCCTATAGTGCCTCTAAGGCCAGCGCTGACCACTTGGTGCGCGCCTATTATCACACTTACGGCCTGCCAATTACCATCTCTAATTGCTCTAATAACTATGGCCCTTATCAGCATCCAGAAAAACTGATTCCGCGCTTAATCACTAATTTAATTAACGGGCAGCAATTACCAATTTATGGCCAGGGGAGCAATGTGCGGGACTGGATACAAGTTGATGACCATAGTCGGGGACTGGAGGCGATAATTAGTCGGGGGCGAATCGGAGAAACCTATTGTCTCGGTGGCGGTAGTGAAAAAACTAATTTGGAAATAGCTAAGAGTATTTTACAATTAATGGGGCAGGGAGAAGAGCGGCTAGAGTATGTAACTGACAGACTGGGGCATGACTTTCGTTATGCGATAGACTATACTAAGGCTAGAGAGGAGTTAGGTTGGGAACCGCAAATAGATTTGGCTACGGGACTAGCCGCGACAGTGGCTTGGTATCAAAATAATCCCGCTTGGTGGGAAAAATTAATAATTAATTAAATTAGAACTATGAAAACAAAAAAAGTATTTATCGTTGAAGATGACGCTAACTTGCTCTATGGCCTAGAGTCGCAATTTATTGGCGCCGGCTTTAAGGTGGCTTCTAGCGAGGCCGAAGAAGAGCTAGAGGAATTAGTGGAGCGGATTAAAGAATTCTCTCCCAGCTACTTAGTCCTAGATTTAATTTTGCCCCGCATTGATGGCTTTGAGTTAATTAAGAAAATTAAAGAGGATAGTGAGCTCACTGATAAGGATATTTTCATCTTTACCGACCTAAGTGAAGAGGATAGTCGTAGTCGTTCTCTAGAACTGGGGGCGGACTATATTTTCTTTAAGGAGGACTTTGATACCTACGAATTTGCCGAAAAGGTCATTAAGATTATTAATAATAAGAGTTATGACCAGGAGGCTGTCGGTGATGAGTAGGATGAGAAATACTAAAGAAAAAATTGACTAAAGGCAAAAAAAATATTAAGATAAGTTTTTAGAAATTTTTATGTTTATCAAGCGAATCGGAATAGACCTCGGAACAACCTATACTTTAGTTTATCTACCCAAGCGCGGCATAGTGATCAATGAGCCAAGCGTGGTGGCGGTGTCTTTGACGGATAAAAAGATTTTAGCAGTTGGTAATGAAGCTAAAGATATGATCGGCCGCACTCCCGATACTATTATGGCGGTTAGACCGCTAAAGGACGGAGCGATTGCTGACTACAAGGCAACTGAAACCATGATCCGCTATTTCATTAACAAGACCTTGGGGGGAATTAGGCTATTTAGACCAGAGGTAATGGTGGCGGTGCCAGCTGGCATTTCTTCTACAGAAAGACGAGCAGTAATTGAAGCAACCATTGCCGCGGGAGCTAAAGCGGCCTATATAATTAAAGAGCCGGTGGCGGCCGCTATTGGCGCCGATATTCCCATTGGTTCTTCAACGGGTCACATGGTTTTGGATATAGGGGGCGGGACAGCAGAGATGGCGGTGATTTCCCTAGGAGGGATTGTTGCCTCTACTTCAGTTAGAGTTGGGGGCAATAAATTTGATGCCGCTATTTTAGAGCTGATTAGAAAGAAGTATAACTTAGCAATTGGCGAGATTACCGCTGAGGAGATTAAAATTAATATTGGTTCAGCCCTGTATATAGATGATAAGCTGCATTTAGATATTAGGGGCCGAGATATAGTAACTGGTCTTCCGCGGAGCATTACGGTTTCCAGTGATGATGTTACAGAAGCCATTCAAAATGAGCTAGAGGATATTATTGCCGCAGTTAAGCGAGTTTTACAAAAAACTCCTCCCGAGTTATCAGCAGATATTATGGACAAGGGAATAGTCTTAACCGGGGGTAGTGCCTTGCTACGCAATATGGATCAATTAATTTCCCGAACAACAGGAGTGCCAGTTTATGTGGCTGATGATGCGATGTTATGTGTCGCTAAGGGCACCGGCATTGCTTTGAATAATCTGGATTCATATAAGCGGAGTATTTTAGCCACTAAGTAATAAATAATAATTCCTGAATAAGTTTCAGGAATTTTTTCTTATGATTATTGGTATTGACGCTTCACGCGCTAATCGACAACGACGAACTGGTACCGAATGGTACTCTTTTTATCTAATTAAAAACTTAGCTAAATTAGATAAGGAGAATACCTATTGGCTTTATTTAGACGAACCAATTAGTCCAGACCTCTTAGAGGTAGTTAAGACTAATTATAATTTTGTGATTAAGTACTTAGATTGGCCCTTAGCCTCTTTTTGGACTCTGGGACGCCTATCTTGGGAGATGATTTGGCGAGCTCCGGAAGTGTTGTTCATTCCGGCTCATACGGTGCCCTTAATTAGACCAAAAAGAACGGTTAATACTATTCACGACATCGCCTTTTATCGGGAGCGACACTTATATCTCTCCCAGCAACCTCGGAGCACTAAGTTTGGTTTTCGGTCTTTAGCTAATCTGATCATCAAAATGTTTACCCTAGGAAAATATGGCGCTTGTTCGGTAGACTATCTCTATTGGTCTACGGAATATGCTTTAAAAAAAGCGGAGCAGATAATTAGTGTCTCAGAATTTACCAAGCAGGAAATATTTAATTTCTTTCCTAAAACCAAGCCGACTAAGGTGCAAGTTGTTCATAATGGTTATAATAGTGAACTCTACCGACCTTTAGCGGAGCCAGAAAAAACTCAAGCTATTTTAGATAAATATAATCTTAGTCAACCCTATTTCCTTTATGTCGGTCGCCTAGAAAAGAAGAAGAATACCCCCATGTTGATTGAGGCGCTAGGAATACTAAAAGAAGAGCACCCAGAGGTTAAGGAAAAATTAGTACTGATTGGCAATGCTAGCTTTGGCTTTGATGAGGTGAAGTATGTGATAGAGGAGTTTGATTTAAATCATGAAGTTTTGATTCCGGGTTGGGTAGCTGAGGAGGACCTCCCCTATATCTACAATGCCGCGCACGCCTTTATTTTCCCCACTAGACACGAAGGCTTCGGTATCCCCATTTTAGAGGCCTTGGCTTGCAATCTGCCAACAGTGGCTTCAGATTTGCCAGTCCTTAAAGAAGTGGCGGGGGAAGCCGTCCTTTATTTTGACCATCATGATAAGGATCAATTAGCGCAGGCGATGTATAGAATTATTAAAGATGAGTCTTTGCGCCAAGAACTAATTGCTAAAGGGCAAGAACAGGTAGCTAAGTTTAGTTGGGAAAAATGTGCGGCGGAAACTTTAGCGGTCTTAGTTAACGAGAAATAGTTGGCTGTTAAAAAATAATTAGTGTGCTATAATAATGATGTTATATGAGAAAATTTGTAACATCTTTTTTATTGTTCGCTTTTTTCCTAGTGGGAGCTCGGCCGGTTTTGGCTAGAGTAGTGCCTAATGACCCCTATTACCAAAACCAATGGTATTTAGCTAGAATTAAGGCCGATAGTGCTTGGGAGAAGATTTCCACTAGTCCGGATATAGTGATAGCGGTGATTGATTCGGGAATAGATATAGAGCATCCAGATTTAAAGAATAATATTTGGCACAATCCCCGAGAGCAGGCGGGCAATGGAATTGATGATGATAATAATGGCTTTATTGACGACTATCAAGGTTGGGACTTTACCACTAATCAACCTGACCCCAGGCCACAAATTAGTGCTGCGGCTACAGAAACAGGCTTATCGCACGGCACAATGATTGCCGGGATTATTGCCGCCCAAGGCAATAATGGCTTAGGGGTAGCGGGGGTGACTTGGCGAGCGAAGATTATGCCGCTCAAGGCGATCTCTGACCAGGGGGAGGGACGAATTAGTGATGTAGTGCGAGCCATTGATTATGCGACCAATAATGGGGCTAATATTATTAATCTTAGCTTTGTTAGCTATAATTACAGTCAGGCCGTTTATGAAGCAATTAAACGAGCCTATCAAGCGGGCGTAATTGTTGTGGCGGCGGCGGGCAACGAACAAAGTCATGGTCAAGCCTATAATCTAGATGAGACCCCAGTGTATCCGGCTTGTTATGACGGAATTTATGGAGAAAACATGGTTATTGGTGTTGGGGCCACCGATGCCTTAGATCAAAAAACCACCTTTTCTGGTTATGGTCAGAAATGTATAGATTTAGTGGCCCCAGGGATTAGCTTTTTTAATACCGTTAGTCCTTTAGCGGGCGATCATTATTACGACGGCTATTGGTCAGGCACTTCTATGGCCGCTCCCCTAGTTTCAGCCACCCTAGCTTTGATGGCCCAGATTAATCCTGAGTTAAGTAGTCGGGAGTTAGTGGAGCTCTTGCTAGAGTCCACTGATAATATTGATTTATTAAATCCTAGCTATCTGGGTTTGTTAGGAGCAGGGCGCCTTAACACTTCTCAAGCAGTGCACTTAGCTCAGACTAAACTATATGATCGCTTGGGACGATTAATATTATGGCCGCAGACTAAAGGGCAGTCGGCTAAGTTAAGTTCGGTTAGTGGGGAACTGCTAGAAGAGTTAGTTTGGACAAAGGACCTGCCAGCAGGGGGAAGTTTAGCTATTGGTGACCTGGATGGAGACGGCATTGAAGAATTGGTTCTAGGAGCCGCTCCGGGAGAACTCCCTCAGGTTAAAATATACTCCTTAGCGGGGGAGCTAAAAAGAGAGTTTCTAGTTAGAGAGGAGTCTTTTCGGGGAGGGATAAACGTTGCCTTGGCCAATCTTGACTCACGAGGGGGAGCGAGACTAATAGTCACCGCTAAACAGGGAGACTCTGTGGTGCGTAGCTATGACCTGGAGGGCAGGCTAGTTAAGCAATTTTATGCGGGAGCTAAAGAGCATCAAGGAGGACTATCCTTAGCGGTAGGTGACCTAGAGGGTAATGGTGATGATAAGATAGTGGTGGCCTATGGGGCGAAAGAAGAGCCGCAGCTTAAAATCTTTGACCAGACTGGTAAAATTATTAGTGCCTTTCTAGCTTATGAGGCCTCATTTAGGGGCGGGGTTAATTTGGCAGTGGCTAACTTAGATGGGCGTCGGGATGGGGGCAAGGCGGAAATTATTGTTGCTCCTGGACCAGGTCGCCGATCGGAGGTGAAGGTGTTTAATAATTATGGGGAAAAATTGGAGAGTTTTCAGGCCTACGGAAATAATTGGCGTGGAGGAGTGCAGGTTAGTGCGGGAGATATTAATAATGATGGTTTAAGTGAGATAATCTTAGGGGCTAATCCAGGGGCTACCGCCCATGTGCGAGTATTTACTAAAACTGGACTCTTGCTAGAGTCTTTCTATGCCTGGCCGGAGGATTTCTCTGGGGGAGTTTATCCCGGGGTAATAAAAATAAGTAATTAATAATTAAAATTTATGGCGAGGGAAGTTATTTTTGATAAAAAAAATGTCTTAGTGGCCGGAGGAGCCGGCTTTATTGGCTCTCATCTTTGCGATGAACTAATTAAAACCTGTAAGGTAATTTGTGTAGATGACTTTATTTCCGGTAGCGAACGAAACATTGACCACCTTCTAGCTAATCCTGACTTTATTTTCATCAATCACAATCTCAGTCAACCATTAGTATTAGCTGAGCACCCTGAACTAGCTAAGTTTAAGGTGGAGTTTCAAGGCATTCAGGAAATCTATAACCTGGCTTGTCCGATGTCTCCTAAGGCCTTTTTAGATAATCGGATAGAGATTTTAAAAGCTAACTCGTTAGTGGTCATTAATTTACTGGAGTTAGCTAGGCAGTATCAGGCTAAGTTTATGCAGTTTTCCTCTTCTGTGGTTTATGGCTCTCGGGGTTCTTCGCAGGCAGCGAATTTTAAGTTTGCGGAAACAGAAATGGGAGTAGTTAATCACTTGTCAGCCCGAGGGGCCTACGATGAAGGGAAGCGGTTTGCCGAAACAATTGTTAATAATTACCGAGAAGTCTATCAGTTAGATACCAAGATAGTTCGCTTGTTTAGAATCTATGGACCGCGAATGGAGCTAAATGATGACCAAATGATCCCCGACTTCATTAACGATGCTTTAGATAATCGGGAAATAGTGATTCCTGGCCGAGCGGAATTTTCCTCTTCTTTTTGCTACATTGATGACGCCTTAGACGGGATTACTAAAATGATGGCTAGTCGCTTAGCAGGACCAATTAACTTAGGTTCAGATGTCGATATCAAGCTAGCAGAGGTAGTTGACTTTATTATCAAAGAAACCCATTCGCAATCAACGGTTAAGCACATTGATAGCCCCTTGTTTGTTTCCGAATTAGTGCTACCAAATATTGTTCAGGCTAAAAATGACTTAGGCTGGATGCCAGTAGTCACCTTAGAAAATGGTTTAAGAAAAACTATAGTAGACCTTAAGGTTAATAAACGCCGCCATGGTTTAGGGGGTTAGAGATTAAAAGCAAAACCGTTCCTTAAGGGGAACGGTTTTTTTATTAACAATTAACAATTAGGTTTTTAATAGTTAAGGAAAATTATTTATTCTCAGCTCTTAAGCTCTTAGCAGTTCTTTCATTAGGGCTTCTTCATTGCCGGGCTTAACTAAAACGTCAGTAGGAGAAACGGCCTCAGGAATACCACCCAAATTACTCGCAATCACTTTAAGTCCGACTCGCTTTGCCTCTAAGATGGTCATCGGGAGGTTTTCGTAGCATAAGGAAGGGACGATTAAGCAATAGCTGCTAGCCATTAGTCTGGCGACGGCTTCTGGTTGAAGTCGGCCTTTGAAGCTAATACTTTTTTCAGCTTGATATTGTTTTTTTAACTCAGTTAGGAGCGTGCCGTCTCCCACAATACTTAACTTGATCCAGGGTTGAATTAGCCGGGCCCGGGTAAAGGCGGCGAGCAGGGTGTGGATGCCTTTATGATATTCCACTTGTCCGACAAATAGAAAGTGTTTGTTTCGTTTTTTAGTGACTGGCAAGTTATCGGTTGGCGGACTACTTAATTGGCGAACACTTGACGGTGAGTGCGGGAAAAAGTGGTGGTCTTGATAGAGTGCTAGTAGCCAGGCTGAGGGGGAAACCACTTGCTGCGGTGATCCAAAGAAGTGACGTGTAAAAAATTGATAGAGCTTAGCCAAGGGTGAGTTGATAATGCCTTCTTGGCCATAAAGCATTAGACCGGAGGGGTGTAGAAGCTGGATGTCATGAAGATAATGTTCGTGCCTAATTCCCAGTTTTTTTATTAAACGAGGAGTTCTAAAGCCTAGGCCCATTAGGTTATGGGTCATTACCAACTGAGGTTGCTCAGTTAATAGTATTTTCTTTAGCCGCCGTGTCTGGCGATAGCTAAAAACATTAGCAATTTGCCACCAAAGACGGCGCCCGTAGGAATATTCGGCTAACTGATAATAGCGAGAAGGGAGCTGATAGACGGGTAGGGTAAATTCAGCTGGGTAGTTTAGCTTAGGAGGCTTAGTGGTAATTAAAAAGACCTCGTGTCCCTGCTGACGTAATTCAGTGATCATTTCTCGGACAACATTTTCAGCTCCACCGCGGTTATAGGGATGATAGAGATTGTTGATTATGGCTATTTTCATAGAGAGCGGAAGAGTTTAAATAATTGTTGATTAAGGCGCTGATTATCATATCTCTTAACCGCTAAGTCTCTAGCCGCTTGGGCCATTCTTTTTCTAATAGTTTCGTTGTCTAAGATAAAGTCAATCTTTTCCCTTAAGTCCTCAATATTATTAGGCGCTACTAACAATCCTTCTTGGCCGTCAGTAAAGACACTTCTAACCCCTGGTAAGTCAGAGGCTAGGACGGGCACTCCGCAGGCCAAAGCTTCAATGAGAACTATTCCAAAAGCCTCGTTGCTATTAATAGAGGGGAGGATCAAGAGGTCAGCATTTTGTAAAGCGCGCAATAGGTCAGAGTCACTTAACCGGCCAGTAAATTTCACCCGGTTAGTTAGTAGTAGTTTTTTCGTGAGTGCTTCGTAGCGAGGGCGCAGGTTGCCGGAGCCCACTATCTTTAGACGCCAATTCTTTCTGGTAGATAAAAAGAGGGCTTGAAGCAAGTTATCTACTCCCTTGAAATAGTGAGCTTGGTCCAGTCCGCCAACAAAGATTAAATTCAGGGCGCGGGATCTAATAAATTTATCAGTGACATAGTTAACAATTTTCTGAGCCTTAACCATCACTTGATTGTCAAAGTGACGATGAATTAGCTTGGGTTGGAAATAATTAGTATCAATAGCAAAGGGGAGTTCTAAAAACTGCTGAGGATTATTTTTAAAATACTTTTTAATTTGACTACTAGCCAAATAGTCAAAGCTAGCACTGATAATTAGTTTGGCTTGCTTTAAGAGAGAAGAGCGGATTAGTCGGCTAGGCAAGCTGAGCAGTTTAGTGAGCCAAGAGGTTTGCCTGACATCCATGTGGTAGTGGATAATAAGCTTGATGTTAGGATTTAATAACTTAAATAGCCAAACCACTTCAGCTGTGCCAAAAAAGGGGTAGTGAAGATACAAGCAGTCAAAGCCACGCAGTCGCCAAAGCAATTGAGGCATAAAGGCCCCATGACCTAGCTTTAGCCAGGGCTTAAGAGTGCTAGGGGCAAAAACAGTGACTGAGTGTCCTTGAGATTCTAGAATTTGATTAATTTGCTTAGCGCTACCAGCAATACCGCCAGCATAGGGAGGGTAGGCGCAGACCAGAGAAGCAATTTTCATGATGATTGATGTTTGTTAAGGGAGATAGCTTGATTAAGATCACTAATATTCTTGTCTAGCTTAGCTATTTTCAGGCGCAGGCGAAAGACTTGATAAATTAGAGCGAGAACTACTAAATAGACAAGGAAGCTAATGGCGCCACTGGAAAAACCGAGACCAATGGTGAGCCAAGCATCTAAGCGACGGATGAAGATAATTGCTAGCAGGGCTAGGAGCCAAAAGCCTAGCCATAATTTAAATTCCCCGGGATTAATTGCTTGTCGTCGTTTTTGTTGAAATAATCTAGTGATGAAAAAAGCGATGACAATCAAGGCAAGAAGTTGTTGTAGCATAGGTTAGTTAATTATTTTTTGAATGATTAAGTCTTTAATAATTTTTATTCCTCCAGAAAATCTTTGGCCGTATTCATGATAAATGACCGTGATCGGCACTTCTTGAACACGGTTTTGATTAGCAAATAATTGGTGAAGAATTTCGGTGCAATGAGCCATTCCGTCATTATTAATCTTTAGCTGCTGAGCACTTTGACGGCTAAGGGCCCTAAAGCCACTTTGGGGATCACTAAGTCTAATACCAAAGAAGAGATAATTAATCGCTCTCGCTAAAGGCATAATGAGGTGTCGTTTAACTTTAGGTAGTTTAGTACGCTTATCTAAAAATCGTGAGCCTAAAACTGCATCAGCTTCGTTAGCTAGCAGGGGTTTAAGTACGGCGGGAATATCACTGGCTTGAAATTGGTCATCGGCATCAAAATGGATAATTATTTCTGCCCCCCGACTTAAGGCTAAGGCGGTGCCAGTTCTTAAGGCGGCGCCTTGGCCGCGATTGATAACATGAGAAACGACTAAAGCCCCTGCAGCTTGGGCGAGTTGAGCCGTTTGGTCACGAGAGCAGTCATCAACGACGATTATTTCAGAGACCAAGGGCTTTACCTTGCTGATTACTAAAGCTATTTTCTGAGCCTCGTTGTAGGCGGGAATGACGCAGATAATCTTCTTCATAGGATTAGACCAAATCTTTTCTTGTTAGCAAAATCCTTTTTTAGCGGCAAAAATCCTTGCTGGTTGGCCAGGCGTGATAAATCATTCCAGAAGTTTAGCTTATTCTTTTCCTGACTACTGAGAGTGATAAAGTCTTGGATTTTTGGAGTTAAGGGAAGGAGCTCAAAGACTCCAATCGTATCTCGTTGATTGATTTTTTGTTCCGCCGCCGCTAACTGCTGGCGCCTTAAGGGCGCTAAGCGTTGATTAATAATCAATTGCAGACTATTATTTTTTAGAGTTAAGGGCAGGGGAGCTTTCAAGCAGTAGTCTAAGGCTTGCCAGCTGGAATGAGCTTTAATAGAGGCTAAAACTAAGCGTCCACTAGCCCCAGCGCGCAGAGCGTTAATGAGGTCTAATTGATTAGAGATCTCAATAATCAAGACCTCCGAGTCTAGTTTCATAATCTTTTCCCAATTAGTACTATTGTTAACTACTTGATTGACGTGAGTGAACTGACAGCTGGCTCCTGGGCCAGAGTGGAAGTAGTAGGCGCTAATATCAGGGCGATCTATTTCTTTAACTAAGGTTCCTAGGGTAGTGCTTTTGCCTTGATTGTCAGGAGCACTAACTAAAATTAAGCCTTGCCTTTTCTTTATAGCCGCTGTAAGCACCTTTAGAGACTGACGATCAAAGCCTAGTTGGTTAAGGCGCCAACATTTAGGTTGCTTAGAGGCAATTTGAATAAAGAATCGCTCGCCATTACCTTGAGGGGCAACAGTGAGCCAGAAATTAAATTGCTCCTTAGGGCCTTGGAGTTTAAAGTATTTTTTATTAATCAATTCACCGGGAGTTAAATTCAGCACTTGTTGAATACTGGCCTTTAGGTCAGCCTCTAACTTAGGCGGCAAACCTAAAACGCGGCGCTGACCAGAGGGAAGCAGATAGTTAACAGACAAGTGACCAGAGTCATTTTCCTCTATGGCTAAATTAAGAGACTCATACTCCTGGGCTTGTTTTAATAATTTGTTGATAATTTTTTTATCCATATTAACATTATAGCTTATTTTGTATTATTATAAAATATGCTAAACTAATTAAGGAAAGTCTCTTAAGGAAACAATTTTTAACATGTTCTATACTTCACTTTATGCCCGGATTTATGAGGGCGGGCAAAATTTAAAAAAAACACTAAGACGAATCTTTAAATACCCCGAGGCTTATGTCTATGGGGGGCTATTTGTTGTTTTTCTAATTGGCCTAAGTTGGCAAGCTTATTTTATCAAACAAAACCTGTTAGGCGATTTAGTGATCTTGCATTATAATGTTGATTTTGGAGTGGACTTGATGGCGACTAAGGGTTATTTAACTTTATATCCCTTGGCATTTCTTTTGGTGTTTTTAATAAATTTCCTAATTGTTTGGCTATTTAATCGTAGTCAGAATTTACGTAAATACCTTAATTATCTATTAGCTACCGCCTTATTGGTCGCTATTTTTATTAGCTTAGCTTTATTATCTATCTATTTAATTAACTTTCGCTAACTTATGTTGGAATTTAATTTAATCAAGATTCTCTTTTTTGCTATTTTATCTTTTGTAGTCGCTTTTGCCTTAACACCGCTCTTAACGCATTTTTTGTATAAGTATAAGTTGGGGAAGCAAATTAGAAATAGTGGTGAGACCCCAATCTTTAGTGCCTTACATGCTCATAAGTCAGGCACCCCGACGATGGGAGGGATTTTAATTTGGGGGACAGTTTTATTCCTGATACTACTATTTTCTATTTTGGCAGACTTTTTTCCCAACAACCTCTTTACTCATCTTAACTTTTTATCACGTTCAGAAACCCTATTACCCCTAGGAGCCTTAGTGGCCACCGCTCTAATTGGTCTAGTGGATGATTGGCTGGATGTTAGAGGGAAGGGAGTTCGGGGAGGAGGGGGTCTGAGTTTAGGTTATCGTCTGTTAGTTTATACCCTGATTGCCACCATTGGGGCCCTGTGGTTCTACTTTAAGTTAGATTGGACGATTTTTCATATTCCTTTCCTGGGCAACTTTGAAATTGGTCCTTGGTATATTCCCATATTTATTATAGTCATTGTGGCGACTTCTTTCTCAGTTAATGAAACGGATGGTCTGGATGGCCTATCGGGCGGGACCTTGCTCTTTGCCTTCTTGGCTTACGGGATTATTGCCTTTGCCTTAGGACGTTATGACTTAGCGACTTTCTGTGCAGCAATTATTGGGGCTTTATTATCCTTCTTGTGGTTTAATATTCCGCCCGCAAGGTTTTATATGGGCGATACTGGAGCCATGAGCTTGGGAGTGACCTTAGGGATAATTGCTCTGCTTACTAATAATGCCTTGTTGCTTATCCCCTTTGGTTTGGTATTTATCTTTGAGTCCTTATCAGTGATAGTTCAATTAACTTCAAAAAGACTTTTTAAACGTAAGGTATTTTTATCAACTCCCATTCATCATCACTTTCAAGCAGTGGGTTGGTCTGAGGCTAAAATAGTGATGCGCTTTTGGGTAATATCAGGAGTGGGAATGGTCTTAGGTCTAATTATTTTCTTGCTAGATCAAGTATTTTAATATGCTAAATAGAGAGTCGTCACTACTAAGAACTAAAGGCAAAACAGCAAGTCATCAGCCGGACAAATTATTAATTGGTGCCCTATTAATCTTGTTAGTTTTTGGCTTGATGATGCTATTTAGTGCCTCTTGGGTGGTCTCTTATGATAAGTTTGGCAATACCTATCACTACTTCTTTAGGCAATTTATTTGGGTATTAGTTTCTTTGGGGGCTTTTTATTTAGTTTCTAAAATAGATTATCGTTGGCTAAAGAAGTTTGCTTTTCTTTTCTTGCTTTTATCAATCTTTTTATTAATTTTAGTATTTATTCCAGGTCTTAGGGCGGAGCACGGAACCTCACGAAGCTGGATAGTTATTTTTGGTCAGTCTTTTCAGCCAGCAGAGTTAGTGAAGTTATCATTCCTTATCTACCTAGCTACCTGGCTAGAGAGTCGCCGGGGAGAGCTTAAGGATTTTTGGAGTGGCACCTTTCCATTTTTAGTGACCCTAGCGATTGTGAGCGGGCTAATGATTGCTCAGCCAGACCTAGGCACCTTGTTAATTATCATCTTTTCAGCCATTGCCACCTTCTTTATTGGCGGAGGGCGAGTGACTCACTTGCTAATTATTGGTCTAATTGGCGTGGCAGGACTATTAGCTATTCTTAGCTTTAAGGGGAATTATCAAACCGATAGACTACATTGTTATCGGGACCCGAGCTATAGTCGGCAAGCTGAGTGCTACCAAATTAATCAAGCCTTAATCGCAGTGGGCTCTGGGGGCTGGTTGGGGCGAGGGATAGGGGAGAGTCGGCAAAAATATTTATACCTACCAGAAGTGTGGGGAGATGCTATTTTTCCGATTATTGCTGAGGAAATTGGCTTTATCTTTAGCTCATTATTAATTTTATTATATCTATTTATCTTTTACCGGGGTCTGATGATTGCTAAGCAGGCCCCAGACTCCTACGGCAGCCTCTTAGCGGTGGGGATAGTGGCCTGGTTAGCTTTTCAAACCTTTTTAAATATTGGCGGGATGACTAACCTAATTCCCATGACTGGCGTCCCCTTGCCCTTTATTTCTGCTGGTGGCTCAGCCATTTTAGCCAACCTAATGGCTATGGGCATTTTGATTAATATTAGCAAGCAAACCAAACCAACTAAGACCTATAAGCAAAGAGTATGAAGAAGCAGCAAAAAATATTTTTTTCGGGTGGTGGTACCGGAGGCTCAGTTACCCCGCTACTAGCGGTAGCCGAGGAATTAGTTCATGATGACAATTATGAGTTAGTTTTTGTAGGTGGCCAAACTGGCCCAGAGCGAGACTTGATAGCTAAGTTTAATCAGGGCCAAGGAATGAGATTTATTGCTATCAAATCTGGTAAGTGGCGACGCTATTTCTCTTGGCAGAACTTTATAGACATCTTTAGAATCATTGCTGCCTTCTTTGAGTCATATCGCTTAATTAGACGGGAAAGGCCAGCAATTATTATCAGTGCTGGCAGCTTTGTTAGTGTCCCCTTAGTTTGGGCGGGGGCCTGTCAGCGGGTGCCAATTTTAATTCACCAACAAGATATTAGGCCGGGGTTGGCTAATCAGTTGATGGCTCCCTTGGCTAAAGTAATTACGGTTAGCTTTAAAAAATCCTTAGCGGATTACAATGCCCGGGCAGTGTGGACGGGTAATCCCATTAGTCAGTTAATTGACAATTTGCCAGATCGTGATCTAGTTTGGGAAAATTATCAACTTGCTCCTGAGCGACCGCTAATCCTAGTACTGGGTGGTGGCACGGGGGCGGTGGCGGTCAATGACTTACTAGTTAAACTGCGTAGTGAGTTAAGTCAGATAGGGCAAGTCATCCACTTAACTGGGGCCGGTAAGCAGGCATTAGATTTTGAATCTCCGCATTATTATCAATTTGAATTTCTTCCCCAGGCGGAACTATTGGCGCTTATGAAGCAGGCCAGTCTAGTTATTTCCCGAGGTGGTCTAGGAACTTTGACGGAGATTGCGAGTTTGCAAAAAGTGGCCATTTTGATCCCTATGCCTCATTCTCATCAAGAAGATAATGTAGCGGTATTTAGAGATAATGAGGCAGCTTTAGTATTAGATCAAGTAGGGTTGGAGCCGGAAAAATTATTAGAAGAAATTGAGTTATTGTTATCTGACTATCCGCGTCAGCAAGAATATCAGACTAATTTAGCTAAGCTAATGAAGGGGGGCGCGCGTGAGACCTTGGCGGAGATTATTATTAAGTTAGTTAAGAGTTAGTGATAGTCAAATTTTATGACCATTAAAGGCAAACATTTTTATCTGATTGGTATTAAGGGGGTAGGCATGACTATGCTGGCTCAGTTTTTAGCTAAGCAGGGAGCGCGAGTGTCTGGCTCAGATGTTAGGGAAACTTTCCTAACTGACCGAGTTTTAAAAAAACAGGGCATTCCCGTATATTCACCACCCCAGGCTAGTAATATTCCCGAGGACCCAGAGGTGATTGTCTATTCCTCCGCTTATCATGAGAAAAATAATCCCGAACTAGCCTTCATCAAAAAGTCTAAACAAAGGTTTGCCAAAATTCCCTTACTTAGTTATGCTGAAGCCCTAGCAACCGTATTTAATGACTATACGGGGATAGCAGTTTGTGGCAGTCATGGCAAAACCAGTGTTACGGCTTGGCTAGGCTATGTCTTACAAGCCGCTGGACTAGACCCTAATGTTTTAGTGGGCTCCTTTGTGCCACAACTTCAGGGTAGTGCTCGCTTGGGAACTAGCGACTATTTCCTGGCTGAGGTAGATGAATATCAAAATAAATTACAATATTTTCAACCCTTCGGAGTGTTGCTTAACAATATTAGCTATGACCATCCAGACTTTTTTCCCACTCAAGCGGCCTACACTAAAGTTTTTAGAGACTTTATTAAAAAGATTCCTCCCCAAGGATTCTTAGTGCTTAATTTTGATGATAACCTGTCAAAAGCAGTGAGCCAGAGCAATCAGGGCAGGTTAATAACTTACGGGATTTTAGAAGATAAGGCAGTTCGGCCGAAGGTAGACTACGTTGCCCATGGTCTTAGGGTGGACAGAGCTTGGCAAGTGTTTTCAGTTAATAATCTAGGAGAGTTTAAAATTAGGCTATCGGGTCGGCATAGTATCTATAATGCCTTAGCAGTGATCGCTGCGGCCAAAGAGTTGCAAGTGCCTTTAGAGAAGATCAGAACTGCCTTAGCCGAGTTTAGAGGGACCGATAGACGGGCGCAGAAATTAGGGACTTATCAAGGAGCGATTATCATTGATGACTATGCGCACCATCCTCAAGAAATAGTTAGCACCCTAGCAGGGCTACGACAGTTTTATCCCAATAAAGAGATTATCGTGGCCTTTCATCCTCATACCTACACTAGAACTAAAGCCTTGTTTGCTGACTTTGTTACCAGTTTTACCGAGGCCGATGAATTAATTGTTTTAGACATCTATGGTTCAGCTAGAGAGAAGCAGGGAGGGACTTCTAGTCGGAAACTGGTAACCGCTATTGCTAAGCATAATCAACAGACAGGGAAGAGTCAGCGCCTGATGCAGCTGCCAGGCATCGCCGAGACCGCCGGCTATTTAAAGGGACGAGCTAGCCAGGGGCAAGTGATAGTGCTCATGGGAGCAGGAGATGTTTTTCGGGTGGCGGAGATAATTTTAAATAAGGGGATAAAATAATATAAATAATTTTATGATCAAGGTTTTAAAAAAAGTTGATTTAAGTCCTTGGACAACGCTAAGAATTCCACAGTTAGCGGAGTTTTTAACCATCGTTAAAACAGAGGCTGATCTGGAGGCAGCCCTAGATTGGGCGAGAGAAAAGCAGCTAGCAATATTTATTTTAGGGGGAGGTTCTAACCTGCTTTTAACTAAGCCGGTAAAGGGCCTGGTGATTAAAAATGAAATTAAGGGCGTAGCGCTGGCACAGGTAAGTGAAAAGCAAGTCCTAGTGAAAGCCTATTCCGGAGAAAATTGGACTAAGTTAGTGGACTTTACCGTCAAACAAGGCTTAAGTGGTTTAGAGAATTTAGCCCTAATTTACGGCACCGTGGGAGCGGCTCCCATTCAAAACATTGGCGCTTATGGGGTAGAGCTTAAAGATGTTTTTTATGAACTAGAGGCAATTAATTTAAAGACGGGAGAGTTAAAGGTGTTTAAGAAAGCTGACTGTCAGTTTGCCTATCGGGATAGTATTTTTAAAAATAGTCTGCGAGATCAATATTTTATCTATTCCGTAACTTTAAAGCTAAGTCGGTCAGCTAAATTAAATTTAAAGTATGGAGCGATTAAAGCGGAGCTGGAAAAAAGACAGATTAACCACCCTCAAGCAGCGGATGTGGCTAAAGTGGTCAAAATGATTCGTCGTCGTAAACTGCCTAACCCAGAGAGGTTGCCTAATGTCGGTTCATATTTTAAAAATGTGGAAATAGGCTTAGCTAAATATCAAGCCTTAAAGAAGAAGTATCCAGAACTGCCTAGCTACCCAGTCAGTGAGCGCTTAGTGAAAATACCCAGTGGCTGGCTAATTGAACAAGCCGGCTTTAAGGGCCAGCGCTTTGGTCCAGTGGGCATGTATGAAAAACAAGCCCTAGTCTTAGTTAATTATGGTGGAGCGACTGCTAAGCAAGTGATGGCGCTAGCTAATCAAGTGAAGCGAGCAGTGAAGAAGAAGTTTGGGCTTGATATTGTTGAGGAAGTTAGGGTAAGATAGAGAATGAAATTTTAAGTTATTATCATTATGTTATCTACAGAGTTACGTCAAAAATATTTAGATTTTTTTGTTGCTCATGGTCATAAGATTATTTCTAGTGCCTCGCTAATCCCTGAGAACGATCCCACCGCCCTATTTACGATGGCCGGTATGCATCCGCTAGTTCCGTATCTTTCTGGGGCCACTCATCCTTTAGGAAGGCGATTAGTTAATGCTCAGAAGTGTATTCGGACTGGAGATATTGACGAGGTCGGTGATGCGACTCATCACACCTTCTTTGAAATGATGGGCAATTGGTCACTAGGGGACTATTTTAAACAAGAGTCAATTGATTTAAGTTGGGAATTTTTAACTAGCCAGCAATGGTTGGGAGTGGATAAAAATCGTTTAGCAGTGTCAGTCTTTGCTGGCCAAGATAATTTACCAGCTGACCAGGAGTCTAATGATAAATGGCAAGAGATATTTATTGCCGAGCAACTACCCTTAACCCGCTTAGTGAAACTAGGGAAGAAGAGTAATTGGTGGGGGCCAGCGGGACAAACCGGTCCCTGTGGGCCTGATACAGAAATTTTCTATTGGACCGGAGAAGGAGAGGCTCCTCAGGACTTTGTTGATGGAGCGCCAGGTTGGGTGGAGATCTGGAATAATGTTTTTATGGAGTATGAGAAGACCGCTGAGGGAAACTATCAAGCCTTATCACAAAAGAATGTGGACACTGGTTTAGGACTAGAGCGAGTAGTAGCAATCCTTAGTGGTCTGGATGATAATTACCAAACCGACCTATTTATCAATCTGATCAAGAGGATAGAGATTCTTAGCGGTAAGCAATATGGCAAGAGTGAAGAAACTACTCGGGCAATGAGAATAGTAGCTGACCACCTTAAAGCCGCCACCTTCATTATTGGCGACCCGCGCGGCCAGGGGCCAACTAATACTGACCAGGGTTATGTAGTCAGGCGCTTGATTAGGCGAGCGATTCGCTACGGCCGGCAATTAGAAATTACCGAACCACTTTGGACCGCCCAACTAGCTCAAGTGGTAATTAGTGACTACCAGTCAGTTTATCCAGAACTTAAAGATAACCAAGCCTTTATTATCAATAACCTTAATCAAGAAGAAGAAAAGTTTTCTCGCACCCTGGAAAAAGGTTTGCGAGTTCTAAATACGGAAATAGCGGACCAAGTAAAGACGGGGAGCATAAGTGGCGCTTGGCTCTTTGATATTTATCAAAGCTATGGCTTTCCTTTAGAGCTATCATTAGAGGAGATAAGAAAAATGAGAGAGGGAGAGGACCTAGATGAGGAGCGCATTAGGCAAGAGTTTGCGACTGAGTTAGAGAAGCACCAAGAACTGTCCCGAACAGCTTCGGCAGGCAGGTTTAAGGGTGGACTTAATGATGCTAGTGAAGAGACCACTAAACTGCATACCGCCACCCACCTATTACAAGCCGCTCTACGAAAAGTTTTAGGTGAGCATGTTTTACAAAAGGGAAGCAATATTACTGCCGAAAGATTACGGTTTGATTTTTCTCATCCTGATAAATTGACCCCCGAGCAAATTGAGGCGGTAGAGGCGGAGGTTAATCGGGTAATAGCCGCTAACTATCCAGTTACCTTTAGGGAAACTAGTCTAGAAGAAGCTAAAGAGCAGGGCGCTTTAGGGGTCTTTGAGTCAAAGTATGGAGAGATCGTTAAGGTTTATGCGGTTGGACCAGTTGATAAGACGGGCCAGGTAGACCTCGCTCAAGTATATTCTCAAGAGCTTTGCGGTGGTCCGCATGTGGAAAATACTGGCAGCTTAGGACACTTTAAAATTAGCAAAGAAGAGGCCTCTAGTGCGGGAGTGAGAAGAATAAAGGCGATCTTGGAAGACTAGAGCGTCTTTAACCCGTCTCTCTTGACAAGCCCACAACTTATCTCTATAATAGACTCATTAAGAATATATTAGGAAAAATCAATTTTTTGTAATAGATTTTGATAAAGTTGTAATTCTATCTTTATCAAATTTTTTTGTGCTAATGTCAAAAAATTATCAAAAAAACAAATCAAGTAGTGAAGACACTTTAAATGCTAAAGACTTTATTGAGATGCAGGGAGAGATTGTTGAGTTAATGCCAGCGGCAATATTTAAGGTGAAGATAGACAATGGACATGAAATTTTAGCTCACTTATCTGGCAAAATGAGAATGAATAGAATTCGCTTGTTGCCAGGAGATCGAGTTAAGTTGCAAATTAGTCCTTATGATTTAAGTAAAGGGCGGATAACTTACCGCATGTAGATAATAGAATTAAGTTTTTAATATGAAAGTACGAGCTAGTGCTAAGAAAATTTGTAAAGATTGTAAAGTGGTTCGCCGTAAAGGCCGAGTCCATGTTATTTGCAAAAACCCTAAACATAAACAAAGACAGGGTTAATTTTATTTATACTTTATAATATGGCAGTAAGAATAGCAGGGATTAATATCCCCAATGACAAACGAGTAGAGATCGCCTTAACTTATGTTCATGGCATCGGTCAGTCTCGGGCTAATAAAATATTAACCGAGGCGGGCGTAGATAGAAACACTAGAGTTAAGGATATTCCCGAGGAGCAGGTTAATAAAATTAGAGAGCTAATTGAAAAGGGTGGTAAAGCGATTGAGGGAGACTTACGTCGAGAGGTTCAGGGTAATATTAAAAGATTAAAAGAAATTTCCAGTCATCGCGGCACTAGACATGCTAAGCGTTTGCCCGTTAGAGGACAGCGAACTAAGACCAATAGTCGTACAGTTCGGGGTAACAAGCGGGTGACGATGGGTAGTGGTAAGTCTAAGGCAGGACTACAGAAAACCTAATAATATATCTATTCAAGTTTAAAATATGAAAGCAGAAGAAAAAAAAGCTAGTTCAGTTTCTGAGGAAACTGTGGCTGAAGAAATAAAAGAGACCAGTGCCCCTGAGGAAAATAAAGAGCCTGAGGAGTTCTCTCTAGATTCAACAGTTGAAGAATTGCCTGAGGAAATTAAGCAAAAGCTAGAGAAAAACAAGCAGGCTAGAGCCAAGAAAAGATTAGTTAAGAAGAAAAAGAAAAAAGTAGCTAAGGTAGTTAAGTCAGGACGAGCTTATGTCCAAGCTACCTATAACAACACCATGGTAACGATCACGGATAATGCTGGTGATGTTATCTCTTGGGCTAGTGCGGGAATTGCTGGTTTTCGGGGAGCTAAAAAAGCCACTCCTTATGCCGCTCAAATCATTGCTAAAATTGCCGTTCAAAAAGCTAAGGAAGAATATGGACTTCAGGAAGTGAGTGTTTTTGTTTCCGGCATTGGTACGGGCCGAGAGTCAGCTATTAGAGCCTTAAATGCTAATGGACTAGAGGTAACGATGATCAAGGATATTACTCCCGTTGCTCACAATGGTTGTCGCCCTAAGAAGCCAAGGCGAGTCTAAGTTGAACTATTTTTATCAACTTTTTAAATAATTAATTGCTCACTAGAGAGACCAGTCTCTCTCCCGAGCCCGAGTCTATGCAAAACATTGCTTTAGCCAAAAAAGTTAATTATACCGAAACTGAACAATTTGAAGGAACAATTACCATAGAGCCTTTGTTTCCGGGATATGGCATGACCTTAGGAAATTCTCTGCGCCGCGTTCTACTATCCTCTCTACCAGGAGCAGCGGTAGTGGGAGTAAAGATTAAGGGGGCTAGTCATGAATTCATGGCTCTTAAAGGGATTAAGGAGGATGTTTTGGAGATTATTTTAAATTTAAAACAATTACGATTAAAGGTCTTTCCCGGAGAAGAAGAAATTCGTTTAGAACTTAAAGCTAAGGGCAAGAAGGTGGTTACCGCCGCTGATATTACTAAAAATAGTCAGGTTGAGATCAAGAATCCAGATTTAGAAATAGCTAATTTAACAGATAGTACCGCTAACCTGGAAATAGAAATATTTGTCAAAGAGGGCCGGGGTTACAAAATGCCCGAGGGGGCGAAGCGAGAAAATAAAGAGTTAGGCTATATTGAAATAGACTCTATTTTCTCCCCAGTCATTTCTGTTGCTAGTAGTGTGGAACATACCCGAGTGGGCCGAATGACTAACTGGGATAAGTTAATTTTACAAATTAAAACTGATGGGACTATTAGTCCTGAAGAAGCTTTTAAAAACTCCGTCCAGATTTTAGTTGAACAGTATCAAGCCTTCTTAGCTGAACCAGTTGAGGAAGAAGAGGAGCCAAAAGAGACAGGAGAGGTTGAAGCAGTAGAAGAAAAAGAAGTAGAAGTGGTGGAGGAGTTACCTAAAAAAGAAGCGGTCGCTCCTAAGGCTAAAAAGCCAGCAACTAAAACCACTAAAAAGAAAGAAACTAAAAAATAATAAGTAAGTAAAACTAGTTGATATGCGTCATCGAAAAAAGAATAAAATTTTAGATCGGCAAAAAGGACCACGAGAACTAATGTTGCGTAACTTAGCTTCTAGTATTTTGCTATACGAAAAGGTCACCACTACCAAAGCGAGAGCTCAGGCAGTTAGACCCTTGGTGGAGAGAATTATTACCGCCTCTAAGGCAGGTGATTTGACTGCTCGCCGAGGCTTGATCAAGGTCTTGTTGCAAAAGAATGCGGTTAAGAAGGCCATAGAAGTATTAGGCGTTCGTTATCAAGATCGACCAGGCGGCTATACCCGAATAGTTAAGTTAGGCAGGCGAGCGGGTGATGGCGCCGAAATGGTACTCATTGAATTAGTATAATTTTATGAAAAATATTGAGAGAAAACTACATCAAATAGATGCTCAGGGACAGGCAGTTGGCCGACTGGCTAGTGAAATAGCGATTATTTTACGAGGGAAGAATAAGCCGGAGTATCAGCCTCATTTAGATTTGGGCGACATTGTTGAGGTCAGAAATGTTCAGGAAATGAAATTTACTGGCAAGAAATTAGAGCAAAAACAGTATCACCGTCACACTGGCTATATTGGCGGCTTAAAGAGCAAGAAGCTAGCTACTGTTTTTACAGACAATCCCGGTGAGGTGCTGTACCGAGCAGTTCGGGAGATGCTCCCCCCTACTAAATTGCGAGTAGGGATGTTAAAAAGACTAGTTATTAAGTAATCTATTGGGGTAAAAATATGCAAGACTATCAAGATCGAGAAATTGAAATTAAAGAAATTGATAACCTAGAGGAAATCAAGGAGCAGGTAAAAAATGAGACTGCTGATTTTTCTGGTAAGTTCACTCAAGCTATTGGTCGGCGCAAGCGAGCGGTTGCTCAGGTGCGTTTGTATGAAAATGGCAAGGGGGTAATTATGATTAACGGACAAAAGGCGGTTGATTATTTCCCTGGCGATGGCTATGGAGTAATTATTCAGCCCCTTAAAGCCACGGGTCATCTACGAGACTTTAATTTCTCCGTCCTTGTTTCTGGGGGTGGTAAGTCCGGGCAGATAGAAGCAGTTCGCTTAGGAATTTCTCGGGCCATCCTCACTCTTTTCCCAGCAACCAAGGAGGTCTTAAAGGCTAATGACTTCCTAACTCGTGATCCACGACAGGTGGAAAGAAAGAAGCCAGGTTTGCGGGGAGCCAGAAAAGCCCCTCAGTGGAGCAAGCGATAAACTTAATTTTCCTCAAGCGTCCTAAAAGGACGCTTTTTGTTTGCCCTAGAGGCCGTTATTTAATATAATAACAGCATGACAACTGATATAAATATCAATTCAACTGAACTAAAGCAGACTCTAAAAGAACTAGAGCTAGCCTTAAAATTATCAGCCAAACAAAAGCAGTTAAAGGAGAATGCCAAGTTGCAAGCCCAGGAAGATTTTTGGCAAGACCAGGCTAGGGCAATAAAGCTTAGCCAGGCTAGTGAAATGATTTTGGCAGAAATTAAGCCAGTGTTAGAATTGGGCGAGGAGCTAGCAGATATTCTAGCCTGGCAAACTTTAATTAATCAGGAATTTGATGAAAAGTTGGCTGGAGAACTTAAGGAGCGAGTGGCTAGCTGGCAAGAGCAGGCCGAGAAGTTGAAATTACAAACCCTGTTTTCTCAAGAGCATGACCGAGCGGCCGCCTTTTTAGCTATTCACGCCGGGACGGGCGGGGTTGATGCTCAAGATTGGGCCCAAATTTTAGAGCGACTATACTTACGCTATGCGGAGAAAAAGGGTTGGCAGGCAGAAATTTTAGACCGAGTAGTGGGAACAGAGGCGGGCATTAAAAGTGTGCTAATGCAGATTAAGGGAGTTAATGTTTATGGTCATTTAAAAAGTGAGCAGGGAGTGCATCGTTTGTTAAGAAACTCTCCCTTTAATGCTGATGGCTTAAGGCAAACCTCCTTTGCCTTGGTAGAAGTGACTCCAGAGTTAGCAGACAGTGCTCAACAAGAGATCAATCTGGAGGAAGTCAAGTTTGATGTTTTCCGGGCCAGTGGTCCCGGGGGGCAGGGGGTAAATACCACTGACTCCGCGGTCCGCTTAACTCACTTGCCAACTGGCCTAGTAGTCACTTGTCAATCTGAGCGCTCACAACATCAAAACAAAGAGAGGGCTCTTAAAGTCTTAAGGGCTAAATTAAATCAACTAGCCCTAGAGAGTCAGGCTGCTAAAGAGCGAGAGCTAAAAGGAGAATTAGTTAAGGCGGAGTGGGGTCGACAAATTAGATCCTATTTCCTCTATGGCAATCGTTTGATCAAAGACCACCGTAGTGCTTATGAAAGCCGGGATATTGAGGGAGTTCTGGCTGGTGACCTAGATGAATTTGTTAGTGCCTATTTAAAATACCTAGCTAAACAAAACCAACCTTAGTCTTTAGCTAATCTTCAGGTTCTAGTGGTTAGAATATTCTTAATTAAGTTAAGAATATTTTTTTATGAATAAAATTCCCGCCGCTAGAGAGCAGTTTCTAGAAACAGTTAAGCGACTAAAGGCCCAAAATGAGTCTCAGCCAAGTCAGCAACCATTTCTAGCTAAGCGATCTAATATATTTCTCTTAATTAACTTGGCGATTATCATCATTATTTTCTTTAGAACGGCTCCGGGAAATCTGGGGACAGATTTAAGAAGTACGGGAAGCTTAGCTAAGAAAAATAATCAAGGCACAATTAGTTTTATTGCCCAGGTTTGCGCCGAAGTGGAGACTAGTGATAAGAGTCAGCGCTTGATTGTCTGCGGACAGGGAGCCGAGTCGGGTAAGGTGCTAATTACTACTAAGCTATATCCTAGTTATCAGTATGGTGATTATTTAAAAATAACTGGACAACTGCAAAGTCCGTCCCCACTGGAGGATTTTGATTATGAAAGCTATTTAGCCAAAGATGATGTTTATTCAGTCTTGGCTTTTCCTAAGATAGAAAAGTTGCCAATTAAGCAACTTAGTTTTAGGCAGAGCGCTTATTTACAACTCCTTACCGTTAAGCAAGCCTTAGCAAGAATTATTAATCGTTATCTACCCGAGCCCAGTGCTGGCTTAGCCCAAGCTATTTTATTGGGCAAGCGCCGAGCTTTAAATTGGGAAGTGGTGGAGGTTTTTTCTCAAGTAGGTTTAAGTCATTTGCTAGCCATTTCCGGGACCCACATTACCATTTTAAGTGCGCTACTTATTAACTTTTTATTATTCCTCGGCCTTAAACGACGGCGCGCCCTGGGCTTGGCTATTGTCTTCTTAGCCGTTTATCCAATACTAACTGGCCTGTCAGCCTCGGCAGTACGAGCCGCCATTATGGGTGGGCTAACTTTTTTGGGAATTTATCATTATCGGCTTAGCTCTACGGTTAAGGTTTTAGCAGTTACGGCCAGTTTAATGTTGATAATTAAGCCGCGGCTACTAAGATTAGATTTAGGCTTTCAATTATCTTATGCCGCTCTGCTAGGGATTATTTATATCTACCCTCTATTAAATCAAATAATATTAAAACTAGTTAACCGAGTTAACAAGAAAGAGAGTAAAGTATTAAGACTAGCTTTAGAGACAATTAATTTAAGCTTAGCAGCACAGCTAGCGATCCTTCCGATTCTGTTAGTTAACTTTCAGGAGCTAGCGATTATTGCTCCTTTAGCGAATGTTGCGGTTTTGTGGATTTTTCCCCTCGTAATGACTAGTCTTATGGCGGCCATTGGTTTAAGCAGTCTAATTCCTAGCGCTGGCTTGTATTTCTTTACGCTGCCTTATCTTGGTCTAAGGTATATAATTATTAGCGCCACCTGGCTAGCCACTTGGCCGGGGGCTAAATTAGCGATCACTAAATTTACTTGGACCCAGGGCACAGTTTATTATCTAGGACTTATCCTAATTATTTGGCGAGCTCGGGTAGTTTTAAAAAAATCAACCTCTACAGAGATTGATTTTTGAAATAGTTTAAAAGCAATTAGCTCAGGCGACGGGGGGTACTCTTAGAGCCCACTCGCTTAGCTAAGGGGGCCTTAAGCTCTCCTTCTTTTAACTTCGGTTTTCGGGGAGTTTTAACGCGCTTAGGCTTATCTAAAGTCCTTAAACAGGCGGTGCAAATCAATAGATTAAGACCTTCTACGGTCTTAGTTTGAAGATTAATATTCTGCCGCTTAAGAGTTTTAATTTTAGAATGAGACCGAGACGCTCCCTTAGTGGCGCTTCGACCACATAAGTCACATTTTTTAGCCATATTTAATCAAAATTATTTTATTACTCAAACAATAGTCATACTCTAGCAACATTTTTAAAATTAATCAAGATATGCTAAGATAGGGGAGCATAGTTTTTAAAGTTTATTATTATGATACAGTTATTTTTAATTATCATCCTAGTACTCTCCGCCGTTATTCATGAATACCTACATGGCTGGATGGCCTACCGTCTAGGTGACCCCACTGCCAAAAACGCTGGCCGCCTAACCCTTAACCCCCTAAAGCACTTGGAATGGTTTGGTTCAGTTATCTTGCCTTTAGTAATGGTGATTAGTCAGATGCCCTTTTTGTTTGCTTGGGCTAAGCCGGTCCCCTATAATCCGTACAATCTCCGTGATAAGAAGTATGGTGAAGCCAAGGTGGCGGTGGCGGGCGCCGTGGGAAACTTGATTATTGCGATAACTTTTGGACTATTAATTAGATTCTTTCCTGGTCATAATTTAGCCTTTCAGGGGTTTATTGGTTTAATAGTTTTTATTAACTTAATCTTAGCGGTCTTTAATTTAATGCCCATTCCGCCCCTAGATGGCTCTAAAGTTCTCGCTACCTTTTTGCCGGCTAAACTAAGGGTTAAGTACTTATCCTTAGAAAGATTTGGCTTCCTTCCCGTTATTTTATTTATCATGTTAGCTGGCCATCTAATGATCCCAATAGTTAATTGGCTATTTATCCTAATTGTGGGATTTAATTAAAGAGAGATTTTATCTTTAAAAATCTTTTAAATTAGAAAGAGTGTAGAGATAATTTATTAATTCTTATTTTATGGAAAAAAAGCTAGATGATCTTTTGAATAAACACAAGAAGGACGCAAATGCTCATACTAAAATAGCTGAACAAGGACCTAAAAAGGAAAATGATAATCCTAAGTTTGAGTCTGAGATTTTAACTAAGGTTCCTAATAAAGAGATAATAAAATCAATACCTGGAGAGCCAGAAACAGTTGGTTTAGCAAATATGCACTATGAATGGGTTAGAGAATTATTTGAGGCTGATAGGATGGTAGTTAGAGCATCAAAGTTGCACGATGAAGGGGGGATGAGTTTTGAAAAATATGCAGAAATAGCTAAAGAAGCTAAAGAAATTAAGAAGAGAATAGAAATGACTATTCAAGAATTTGCTAACAATTCGGTAAAATGGGGCTATAATTCAAGTCGGAAAACAGAGGGAAAGGCTAGGGGAGATTTAATAAGGGGTGTTGAGGCAGCTGTAGAGGTAGTTAAAGATATTCACTATAGTTTAGGTAAAAAAGAAGGCTTGTATTATCATAGCCGGCTAGATGCCTTAGATGGAATAGATTTTATAAAAATAACTCGGGACGAAAATAATAATATTAAAGAAGTGGACCTTATTCAAGTAAAGAGCTCTGAGCCGGAAGCCGACGATAGAGAGGAGATTAATAACAAGCTTCAAGAATTTTATGAAAACAGTGTTAAAAATTTATATAAAAATTGGGAAAATTTAGAAATTGAAAAAGCTAATATAAAAAAAGAGAATGAAAAGGTTCTAGGGAAAGAGTTTGTTCCGGAGCACTTATTTAATCTTTTAACTGATCAAGATAAGATACTTGATTTAGATAAAATGGGGAAGAAAAAAATAATAGATGAAGACTGGAAAACTTTAAGAGCTCTTTCATTTGAGCTATTTCAAGAGCTAGATAGTCTAAGTGGTAAGATTCTTTTGGATAATATAACTGGGACGCTGGGAGTGGTTAGGGATGAATTTTCTGAGATAGTAGAAGAAGACTATTTAATAGAAGTTTTAGACAAATTAATAATAGTGTTTAAAACGTCTTTTCCTGAGTATAGAAAGCTGCACCATGTTTCGGTAGGCAATCTTTTAACAGCAGAGAATATTAACAAGAAGTTAGCCTATCTTCAGGATGGAAAGGTAGTCTATGAAAATTTGGGGAAATTAAGTCCCAGGGATAAGGATGATAAGCAAGCTGCTTGGCTAAATTAGGGTCAGAGGGAAGTTAATATTATAAATTTAATTTTTTAAAATAAAAATATGAAAGAATCAACCGCAGACTATTTAACCGCTGAAGATGTGGAGATCGACTCAATTGTAAAGGAGATGATCAGGCTTACCCCGATAAACTTTTCTCCAGATGATCAAATTATTTTAGAAATGAAGGAGGACCCCAAGGTGAGAGCCCTGGGCAAAATATATCAAGAAAAAAGACTTAACCTAGAGCCAGTAATTATCAAGGACGGAGCGGAAAGTTTTAAAGATTTGCTAATTTATTTTAAAAACACCTACGCCTCACAAACAGAGTTAGTTAAAAAGCTAGAGGCCTTAATTCGGGAAAGGGGGATAAGTCCTAGGTTGATATATTGGCAAATAGAGATTAATAATACGATGATCGCCGAACTGATGGTCGCCTCTGGGCTAACTTAAAAAGATTCAGCCCGATATTCTTGACTTATCTTTTTTATTCTGATAAATTATATTAGTATAAAAAATTAAACTTATCCTGAGGTATCAGGATATTTTAGTGTATTAGGAAATTCTAAATAAGGTCCAGTGTTTTTGGACCGTAAAATCATTATGCCTACAATTAATCAATTAGTCCGTAAGGGTCGAAAAAAAGCAGCTCCGCGCACCAAGTCAACGGCTTTGCATAGCACTTTAGATACTTTGCATCGTCGTCGTCGAGAGAGCGCTAAGGGAGCACCGTTCAAGCAGGGAGTTTGCTTGAAAGTTACTACCACCACTCCTAAGAAGCCAAACTCAGCTTTACGTAAAATTGCTAGAGTACGGTTATCTAATGGAATGGAAGTAACTGCCTATATTCCAGGAATGGGACATAACCTACAAGAGCACTCCATTGTGCTAGTTAAGGGTGGAAAAACTAAAGACTTGCCTGGTGTTCGCTATAAGGTGGTTAGAGGTGTCTTTGACGCCTCTGGAGTAGAGGCTCGTCGTCAAGGCCGTAGTCGCTATGGCGCTAAAAAACCAAAATAATAATTTAAATAATATATGAGAGGTAAACCAGCCCCCAAAAGAGCCATAGAAGGGGACACTAAATATGGCGATCAAAATATTGCTAAGTTCATTAATTATGTAATGGAGCGAGGCAAAAAGGCAACGGCGGAGTCAATTGTTTATGAGTCCTTTGAAATTCTTCGAGAAAAGACTAAGCAAGACCCCAGGCATATTTTTAATAAAGCTTTACGAAAAGTTTCTCCCCTAGTGGAAGTGAGAGGTAAGCGAGTGGGAGGAGCTAATTATCAAGTTCCTTTCCAAGTGAGAGGCGAGCGCCGCTATTTCCTAGGCTGCAATTGGTTAATTAAGGCAGCCACTGATCGCAGAGGACGCTCAATGGCCGAGAAGTTGGCCGCCGAAATTTTAGATGCCTCTAATGGCGAAGGAGCAGCAGTGAAGAAGCGAGAAGCGGTTCATAAAATGGCAGAGTCTAATAAGGCCTTTGCCCACTTTGCTCGTTCTAGAGCTAGAAAAAAATAATTATCAAATAATATTATGTCTCGAGACTATTCTTTAGAACAGATTAGAAATATTGGCATTATGGCCCATATTGACGCTGGTAAAACTACTTTTACCGAGCGAGTTTTGTTTTATACTGGTAAAAAGCATAAAATAGGGGAAACTCACGAAGGGGAGTCAGATATGGACTGGATGGAACAAGAAAAAGAGCGGGGAATTACCATTACTTCTGCGGCCACTACTTGTTTTTGGAAAAATAATAAAATTAATATCATTGATACCCCGGGTCACGTTGACTTTACTGTAGAAGTAGAGCGCTCTTTGCGGGTGCTGGACGGAGCAGTGGCCGTTTTTGATGCGCAGGCGGGAGTTGAGCCGCAGTCAGAAACAGTTTGGCGCCAAGCCGATAAGTATCACGTTCCGCGACTTTGTTTTATTAACAAGATGGATAAGATGGGAGCAGATTTTCAGATGAGTCTGCAGTCTATTCGGGATCGCCTAAACCCTAAGGCAGTCGCTATTCAATTGCCAATTGGCGCTGAAGATAATTTAAAGGGAGTGATAGATATTTTAGAGAAAAAAGCCTATACCTTCTCAGGGTTTAATGGGGTGGAAATTAATGAAATCCCTATTCCAGAAGACCTAGTTGCCAAGGTGGAAGAAATGCACAATGAATTGGTTGAGCGAGCGGTAGAGAATGATGAAGTAGCAATGGAAAAATATCTTAACGGTGAAGAGGTGAGCTTAGAAGAGCTTAAAAAAGCCATTCGCCAAGGAACGATTAATAATGAACTATACCCAGTCCTTTGTGGAACTGCTTTGCAAAATATTGGCATCCAATTAGTCTTAGATGCCGTTAATAACTATCTCCCCTCACCCTTGGACCTGCCTAATATTGAGGCGATGGATGTTAAGGATGAGGAAAAAAAGGTTGAAATTAGTGTTGATGATGACAAGCCCTTTGTTGGCTTAGCGTTTAAAATAGCGACTGACCCCTTTGTTGGCCGTCTATGCTTTGTTAGAGTCTACCAAGGAGTCTTGGCCTCAGGTTCATATATTATCAATTCTTCAACTGGTAACAAGGAGAGAATTGGTCGTTTAGTGAGAATGCATGCTAATCACCGAGAGGAGATTAAGGAAATTAGAGCCGGAGATATTGCCGCTATTATTGGTCTAAAGAACACCACTACCGGAAATACCTTAAGTGCAGAAAGTGACCCAGTGTTATTAGAGTCCATCACTTTCCCTGAGCCCGTTATTAAAATTGCTGTTGAGCCTAAGACTAAGGCTGACCAGGAAAAGATGGGTGTTGCCTTGCAGCGCTTAGCAGAGGAAGACCCTACCTTTAGAGTGGAGACGGATGCTGAGACTAATCAAGTTCTAATCTCGGGAATGGGAGAATTACACTTAGATGTGATTGTGGATCGAATGCGTCGAGAGTTTGACGTTGAGGCTAATGTGGGTAATCCTCAGGTCTCCTACCGAGAAACCATTACCGGCACCGCTGAGGCAGAGCATAAGTATGCCAAGCAGTCCGGTGGCCGAGGTCAATATGGTCATTGCTTCTTGCGAGTAGAACCTTTGGAAGCTGGGGTTGGTTTAGAATTCGTTGATGAGGTCAAGGGCGGAGTGATTCCTAAGGAATATATTCCGGCAATAGAAAAAGGTTTCAACGAGGCCGCTTTAAGTGGAGTCGTGGCTGGCTATCCTATGGTGGATGTCCGAGCGGCCGTTTTCTACGGTTCTTATCACGAAGTGGACTCCTCAGAAATTGCCTTTAAGATGGCCGCGATTCATGCCTTTAAGGATGCTTGTCGCTTAGCAGGAGCGGTCTTGTTAGAGCCGATTATGAAAGTGGAGGTCACCACTCCAGAAGAATATATGGGAAGCATTATTGGTGACTTAAATAGTCGCCGAGGTCAGGTAGAGGAAATGACTGATCGGGCAAATATTAAATTAGTTAGAGCTAAGGTCCCCTTGGCTTCAATGTTTGGCTACGCCACAGATTTGCGCTCCATGTCTCAGGGCCGAGCTAATTATGCGATGGAATTTTCCAATTACGCTGAAGTGCCCAAGAGTATCTTAGAAGAGATTAAGGAGAAGCAGGGAGTTAATTAACTGGTGGGCAATAAATTTAGTTAACTAGAAATATTATGTTTAGCGAACAATTAAAAAGAATTATTAGGCTAGTAACTAAGACGGGGGATAAGGTAATCATTGCTGACTCACAAGGACAAGAATCACCACTAGTAGCTATGAGTTTAACTAGTTACGAAAAGATGTTGACTGCGGAAGAACAAGAGAAGGAAGTGGGGTCAGTGAGCTTAGCTGCGGAGCCAGAACCATTAACAGATTCTCAGGAAGAAATGGGTCAGGCCGATGGCTTGACAGAGGAAGATCTAACTGATAAAATAAACCGTGAAATATCTGTGTGGAAAAATAATGACAACACAGAGTCTTCAGTTGCCGACGACCGACCAATCCCCGCCTGGAATATTCCCCCACAAGTCAAGAATAAGGCGCAAGAGGTCAATTAAAAAAGTTTAAAAATTTAAAAAATTTATTTATTAATTAATTAATCGTTTGGCTGGCTTCCTTCGGGAAAGAAACTCCGCTAGAGCGGGGGCCTTACATCAAATAACATGGCAGGAGAAAAATTTGAAAGATCAAAACCCCATGTGAACGTTGGTACTATTGGCCACGTTGATCATGGAAAAACTACCCTAACCGCCGCAATGTTGGCAGTTTTCTCAGCGAAGGGAATGGTGGCTTCGCACAAAAACGTCAATGAAATTGACTCAGCTCCCGAGGAGAAGAATCGTGGTATTACGATTGCGACTACTCACGTTGAGTATGAGTCAGAGACGAGACACTATGCTCACGTTGACTGTCCTGGTCACGCTGATTATGTCAAAAACATGATCACCGGAGCCGCTCAAATGGACGGAGCAATTTTGGTAGTGGCCGCTACTGACGGACCCATGCCTCAAACTAGAGAGCACATCTTGTTAGCTCGTCAGGTTGGTGTTCCTTATATCATTGTCTTCCTAAACAAGTGTGACATGGTTGAGGACCAAGAATTAATTGACCTAGTTGAAGAAGAGGTTAAGGATTTGTTAAAGAAATATGATTTCCCTGGAGATGAGACTCCAATTATCCGAGGATCAGCTCTTAAGGCTTTAGAGGGTCCTGATGGTCCAGATGCGGAACCATTAATGAAATTAATGGAAGCTTTGGATACCTATATCCCTGAGCCCACTCGTGATGTTGACCAACCTTTCTTGATGCCAATTGAGGACATTTTCTCAATTGAGGGTCGCGGAACCGTAGTTACTGGACGAATTGAGCGAGGAGTGGTTAATGTTGGTGATGAAGTGGAGATTGTTGGAATTAGAGATACTGCTAAAACTACCGTAACCGGAGTGGAGATGTTTAACAAGCAATTAGACTCAGGTATGGCTGGTGATAATGCCGGAATTTTATTGCGAGGGACTAAGAAGGATGAGGTTGAGCGTGGTCAAGTGCTATGCAAACCCGGTTCAGTTACTCCTCACACCGAATTCTCAGCCGAGGTCTATATTCTAGTTAAAGAAGAAGGAGGACGACACAAGCCATTCTTTAATGGTTACAAGCCTCAATTCTATTTCAAGACGACTGACGTAACTGGTGAGATTACTCTTCAGGCTGGTACTGAAATGGTTATCCCTGGCGATACCGCTAACTTAGACATTAAGTTAATTGCTCCAATTGCTCTAGAAGATAAGCAGCGATTTACCATCCGAGAGGGTGGCCGCACCGTGGGAGCAGGGGTAGTTACTAAAATTGTTAAATAAGAAGTTGATACTTAGCCTTGTTCTTAACCCTTAAGGACAAGGCTTTAGTGTTAATTTAATAGTCTAAATTAATTATGTCCGACAATAAAAAAGAAACCGGTGAGTTTAAACAGCGCATCAGAATAAAAATTAAGGCCTTTGATCATAAGGTCATTGACCAGTCAACCAAGACGATTATAGAAACGATAGAGCGATCTAGCGCGCAGTTTTTTGGACCTATTCCTTTGCCAACGGAAAAGAAAAAGTATACCATTAACCGTTCAACCTTTGTTCATAAAGATGCTCGCGATCAGTATGAAATGAGAATTCACAAGAGAATGATTGATATTATTGACCCAACCGCTAAGACCATTGAGGACTTAACTGGTCTCAACCTACCCGCTGGGGTTGACGTTGAGATAAAAATGTAGTAGTTTAAGAAGAAAGTATTTTAAGTAGACTAAAATTTGTTAAAATAACTCTATCTAGAAAGTGTTTTAAGAGAGATTAGTCAAAATTAGGAGGTAAGCCACTTAAAAAATAGAATTAACTTAAATAACCAATAGAGTTATTAACTTGATTTATTTTTTAAAGCTGGTTTTAAACCGGTTTTTTGTTTAAATAGACAATTATGAAATTCATTTTAGGAAAAAAATTAAGCATGACGCAGATCTGGCAAGACGATAAAGTCTTGGCAGTCACTCCAGTTCTAGCTAAGCCTTGCACAGTCACTCAGGTCAAAACCTTAGACAAGGATGGCTACTTAGCTTTGCAAGTGGCCATGGGGAAGCGGCGAGAAAAGAATATTAACAAGCCTCAATTGGGCCACTTTAAGGCTGCCGGAGTTAGTCCCGCTAAGGTGAGAGAGTTTAGAACTGATCAGGCCGAATCTTTTAAGGTGGGTGACTTAATTAGTGTGGAGACTTTTGTCGTTGGTGACCTAGTGAAAGCAACTGGTACTTCTAAGGGAAAGGGTTTTCAAGGAGTAGTGAAGCGTCACGGTTTTGCTGGCTCCAGAAAGACTCATGGTAATAAAGACCAGGAAAGAATGCCCGGAGCAATCGGTCCTAAGGGTCCCGCCCGAGTCTTTAAAGGCACTAAAATGGGAGGACGTATGGGTAATGAGCGAGTTAGTGTTAGTAATTTAGAGATAGTGCAAATTGATGCCGACACGGACACCATTTACCTTAAAGGAGCAATTCCCGGAGCAATCAATGGCTTAATTATGCTAGAGACCACTGGAGAACTAAAGGTTAATCTCAAGCCAGTAGAGAGTGATAAGCAGGACGAGCCTAAGGAAGAGAAGAGAGAAGAAGTTGAGGTCAAAGAAGAGGTAAAGGAGGAAAAGAAAGAAGAGAAGGAAGTTAAGGAGGAAAAGAAAGAAGAGCCTAAGAAGGAGGAGAAAGAAGTTGAGGAGACGAAGGAGGAGAAGCCAAAAGAGGCTAAAGAAGAAAAACCAGCTGCCAAGGCAGAGTCGGAGACTAAGTAATCAGTCCATATTTATATGTCATTAAAGATTAAAGTATACAATCAATCAGCCGAGCCAGTGAAAGACTTAACGCTTTCTAAGCAAGTGTTTGCCCTAGAGCCTAATCAGGAGCTAATTCATCAGGTGATGGTCGCTCAAATGGCGAATAGTCGTCAGGTTTTGGCACACACTAAAGATCGTTCCGAAGTTTCTGGTGGCGGACGTAAGCCCTGGAAACAGAAGGGTACTGGTCGAGCTCGAGCAGGTTCTAGTCGTTCTCCGATTTGGATAGGGGGAGGAGTGACCTTTGGTCCTACCAAAGATCGGAATTTTAAAAAGAAGATCAATAAGAAGATGAATCAGCAAGCCTTGATGATGGCTCTTAGTGATAAGGCTAAAGGAAAGGTGCTAATTATTTTAGAAAATTTAGAATTACCCGCTAAGAAAACTAAGGGGGTGGCAGAAATTTTACAAAAAATAGAGCAAAATATTCTAAAAACTGATCGACGTGACTGGTTGATAGTTAATGAGTCCGTGGAGGAGAATGCTAAGTATGCCGCTCGGAATTTATCAGGAGTGAAGATTGTCAATCTAGAGAACATTAATCTCTTAGACCTCTTAAAGCACCGAAACCTCTTAATAACCGAGAAGGCGGTGCAGGTGATTAATGAGCGTTATCAAAAATAAAATTTAAGTTATATGGCGATATTTGGTAAAAAAAAGGCCGACCCTAAGACAGCAACGACAGGGTCAGCTAAAAAAACAGTTAAACCGAAAAAGGAAACAGCGGCCGCCTCTGAGAGCATGAAGGACTTATATTCTCCCGCAGCTAAGAGTCAGGCGAGCAAGACGAAAAAGTCTAAGCAGCGAGTTAGTCAGAGTGCTTATCAAGTTTTAATCAAACCCCTAGTTACTGAAAAGGCTACTGACTTAGCGGCGAGCAATAAGTATGTGTTTGTGGTGGCTGCGCAGGCTAATAAGATTGAAATAGCTAAAGCGGTTAAGGATATTTACGGCGTAGAGCCACTTAAAGTTAACTTGGCTAATATCAAGGGCAAGCGAGTGGTGAGAGGGAGAATTAAGGGGCAGCGCTCTGATTGGCGCAAGGCGGTCATTACCTTGCCAGCGGGCCAGACTATCAAGATTTACGAAGGGGTCTAAAGGGCAATAAAATTATTTGTATTAACATATGGGAATTAAAAAAGTAAAACCAATTACTCCAGGACGCCGACTAGCGACTTTTGATGACTTTAAGGATATTACTAAAACTAGTCCAGAGAAAAAGTTGGTTAAAATTAGAAAAAGAAGTGGGGGGCGAAATAATCAAGGTAAGATTACCGTTCGTCATCGGGGTGGAGGCGCTAAGCGCTTGATGAGAGTAATTGACTTTAAGCGCGATAAGTTTGATATTCCTGCTAAGGTAACAGCGATAGAATATGACCCAAACCGAGGGGCTCGTTTAGCGTTACTTACTTACGCCGATGGCGCTAAGCGCTATATCATTGATCCTGTTGGCCTGAAGGTTGGGGAAGAGGTGTTAAGCTCCCAGCAGTTGATAGAGATTAAACCAGGTAACGCTATGCCTTTGCAGTTCATTCCGGCCGGCTTAGCCGTTAGTGCGGTAGAGTTAGAGCCAGGTCGTGGGGCCAAGATTGCCCGGGGGGCTGGTAACCTAGTTTACGTTATGGGCGTGGAAGGGAAGTATGCGCAGATTAAGTTGCCTTCAGGAGAAATTAGAAAAGTTAGAAAAGAAAGCTTATGCACCGTCGGTCAAGCTAGCAATCCAGAGAAGCGACACATCACTTTAGGAAAAGCTGGTCGCAAACGCTACTTAGGCTTTAGACCAACCGTTAGAGGTACCGCGATGAATCCCGTTGATCATCCTCATGGTGGTGGAGAAGGCAAGCAGCCAATTGGGATGCGTCATCCTAAGACTCCTTGGGGCAAGCCAGCCTTGGGAGTTAAGACCAGACGACGACGTCAATCTGATCGCTTGATTGTTAAAAGACGTACTAAGAAAAAGAGATAATTTGTAATTAGGAGAAAAATATGTCCAGAAGTTTAAAAAAAGGACCTTACCTCAATACTCGTTTATTAGCTAAGGTTAAAAAACTACAACCCGGAGATAAGACGGTCTTAAAAGTTTGGGACCGAGCCGCTACTATCACTCCCGAAATGGTTGGCTTTACCTTTGGAGTTCATAATGGTAAAACTCATGTCCCAGTTTATGTAGTGGAAAATATGGTGGGTCATCGTCTAGGAGAGTTTTCCCCCACTAAAAAGTTTGTTAGTCATGGTGGTAAGATGGCTAAGGCGCAGGCGGTTAAGAAATAATAAGGATTCATTTTATTTATATGGAAGTAAAAGCTAGTTTAAAACATTTAAGAATGTCAACGCGTAAACTACGTCTAGTCTTAGATGTGGTTAGAGGACTACCAGCTAAGGAGGCTTTGGCTCGTTTGCAGTTTATTAACAAGCAGGCTACGGAGCCAATTAGCAAGTTAATTGAGTCAGCGATTGCCAATGCCGTTAACACCTATGACCTGGACCCAGAAAATTTGTATATTAAAGAAATTAAGGCCGATGAGGGCGTCACTTTGAAGCGTTGGATGCCACGAGCTCATGGTCGGGCAACGACCATCCGCAAGCGAGGTAGTCACTTGAGCGTGGTTTTGGCAGAAATTGTAGCGAGTGCCAAGAAAGAAAAGAAAATGGTAGCCGTAGAAGAGCCAGTTCGCTTGGATAAGTTAGCTGAAGAGGGCGGAAAACTGGGCAAAAAAGATAAGGTTAAGAAAGAAACTAAAACAGTCGCCGCTGACTCCCGAGTGAGCGAGGAGAAGTCAGGAGCCGCTAAGGGAGGAGATAAGGGTTTTTCAAATAAAATGTTTAGGCGTAAAACTGGTTAATAATCAATAGTTAATATGGGAAAAAAAGTAAATCCAAAAATTATTCGCATGGGAATTATCAAAACCTGGCCCTCAGTCTGGTTTGAGCAGGGTGATAATTATGTGCGCAATGTTAAGCAAGACGTTCAGATTCGTAAGTATCTGATTAGAGAGTTTCGGGATGCGGGGATAGATCGGGTAGAGATCGTGCGGACCTTGGGGAAGATTGACATTAATGTCACCACTGGTAAGCCCGGAGTGATTATTGGCCGAGGTGGTACGGGAGTAGATGATTTAAAGAAAAAATTACATCGTCAATTTTTAAAGAATTTTCGCCCAGAAGAAATTAATTTAAATATTAAGGAAGCTAGTCGTCCAGGGTTGAGTGCGCAAATTATTGTCCAGTCCATGATCACTGATATTGAGAAGCGAATGCCTTTTAGACGAGTGATGAAGCAAACTATTTCTCGAGCGGAACGCGCCGGAGCTTTAGGAGTGAAGGTAGAAGTGGCCGGACGGTTAAATGGAGCGGAAATAGCTAGAACCGAAAAGCTGGTCTCTGGAAAAGTACCTTTGCAGACCTTACGAGCTGATATTGACTATGCGCGGGGAGCCGCTTTAACCACTTATGGAATGATTGGAATCAAGGTTTGGATTTACAAAGGAGAAGTATTTGCTAAGGAGGCTCAGGCAGGCGAAGTGATCGCCTTTAAGAATAAATAAGTAGCAAGATTATATGTTAATGCCAAAGAAGACCAAATGGAGAAAGGATCATAAACGACGCCGAGGCGGGAAAGCCACTCGGAACTTAAATATTAGTTTTGGAAGTTATGGCCTTAAGGCGATGACTCCTTGCTGGGTAACCGCTCGTCAGATTGAGGCAGCCCGTCGAGTGATGACTAGATATGTTAAAAAGAATGGCCGTATTTGGATTAGAATTTTTCCTGACAAGCCAGTAACTGCTAAAGGCGGAGAGGTTCCTATGGGTAAAGGAAAAGGAACCGTGAGCCATTACGTTGCCATTGTTAAACCAGGAATGATTATGTTTGAAATGGAAGGAGTGGATAAGGAGACCGCTAAGCAGGCTATGGAATTAGCTGGTCATAAGTTGCCAGTTAAAACGCAGTTTATTAGCCAGGAGTAATAAGCAAGTAAAATAATATGAAGATTAAAGATTTAAAAAATAAAGATACTAAGGAGCTGCAAAGCTTGTTAGCCGTCAACCGAGAAAAGTTGCGCGAGCTAAGATTTAAAGACTCCAATAAGCAGTTAAAGAATATTAGAGAAATAAGGACAACCCGATTATTGATTGCTCGTCTCTTAACTTTATTAAATAAGCAAAAATAATATGCCAGCCAAGAAAGCAACGACAACTACCAAGCCTGAGGCAATTCAAAGAAAATTTACCGGAGTGGTGGTTAGTAGCAAGAGTGATAAAACTATAATTGTTGAGGTTAGCTCAGTTAAGGTGCATCCTAAATATAAGAAGCGCTATACCGTTAAGTCTCGCTATCAGGTTCATGATGAGCAGAATGAATATCGTGACGGTGATCAAGTAACCTTTATTCAATGCCGCCCTCTAAGCAAAGAAAAGCGTTGGCGAGTAATTAAAGTTAAGTAAGTTATATGATACAAACTGAAACATATTTAAAAGTAGCCGATAATTCTGGGGCCCGAGAAATTATGTGTATTAAAGTTCTCGGTGGTTCTAGGCGACGTTATGCTGGAGTTGGCGATGTGATTGTGGCGACAGTCAAAAGCGCTACCCCACATAGCGCCATTAAAAAAGGTGATATTATTAGAGCAGTAGTAGTGAGAACGGCTAAGGAAATTAGGCGAGCGGATGGCTCATACTTACGCTTTAGTGATAATGCGGCAGTAGTGATTAATGATATTAAAAAGAAGGAGCCTAAGGGAACCCGAATCTTTGGTCCAGTGGCTAGAGAGGTTAGGCGAGCAGGCTTTGTTAAAATTGCCTCTTTAGCTCCAGAGGTCTTGTAATTTTAGACTTAGAGAAATATATGAATATTAAAAAGAATGACAAAGTAAAAATTATTAGCGGCAAAGACAGGGGGAAGACGGGGAAGGTTTTACAAGTAATGAGAAAAGAAGGGCGAGTTAGTATTGAAGGACTTAATTTGTTAATTAAGCATTTGCGTCCTAGTCGTAGTAATGAAAAAGGACAAAGAATAGAGTTTCCAGGCTTTATTAACGTCTCTAATGTTGCTTTAGTTTGTCCTAAGTGTGGGAAAACCACTCGGATCGCCAAGCAAATAGTTCAAACTGAGTCAGGCAAGAGCAAGAAATATCGCGCTTGTAAGAAGTGCCAAGCGGTGATTGATTAATTTAAATGTATATGAGATTAAAAGAGAAATATAAAAAAGAAGTGAGTCAGGCCCTAAAAGAGAAGTTTGCTTATCCTAATCAGATGATGATTCCTCGCCTAGAGAAGGTGGTTATCAATGTTGGCTTTGGTCGTCACTTTAAGGAAAAAGAATATATTGCGAGCGTGGAAAAAGGTCTAACCAAGTTAAGTGGCCAAAAGATTGTTTTCACTAAAGCTAAAAAATCAATTGCGGCCTTTAAAATTAGAGACGGAATGATTATTGGCGCTAAGGTTACCTTGCGAGGAGAACGAATGTTTGATTTTGTAGAAAAATTAGTTCACATTACCTTTCCCCGAGTACGAGACTTTAGGGGGATAGCGGAGAAGTCAGTAGACCAGAAGGGTAATTTGACGGTAGGCTTTAAGGAGTTTGTCGCTTTCCCAGAAATTAGAGCTGATGAAATTAATCACATTTTTGGTCTAGAGGTTACCGTAGTTAGTTCAGCTAATAATCACGAGGAAGGTTTGGAACTCTTCCGCCTCCTAGGCTTTCCCTTTAAAAAAGAAATTAAGAAATAAATATTATGGCTAGAGTTGCATTAATTGTTAAAGCAAAGAGAAAACCCAAGTTTTCTACCCGAAAGATAAATCGCTGTTGGCGCTGTGGTCGTCACCAGGGGTATATTGGCGATTTTAAATTGTGCCGAATTTGCTTTAGAGAATTAGCAGATAATGGTGACCTGCCCGGAATTACCAAGTCTAGTTGGTAGTCTAGTTTATAAGTTATTAAGTTATTAATAAAAATATGATGGATCCCATCGCAGACATGTTTACAAGAATTAGAAATGCCTCCGCTGTGAAAAAGACAGAGTTAGTTTTGCCGATGAGCAAGTTAAAGTATGAGGTGGCGAAGATCTTAGAACGAGAGTCTTGGATTAAAAAAGTAGAGGTACTCACTGGCAGCTTAAGTGGCCAGCGAACTAATTTTGATGAATTAAAGATTCACTTGAAGTATAAAAAGAGTGGCCGTCCTCAAATATCATCTATTCAAAGAATTAGTCGCCCTAGTTTAAAGATTTATGTGAGCAAGAATGAAATTCCCACAGTGTTAAATGGTCAAGGCATGGCTATTTTATCTACCTCTCAAGGACTAATGACTGGGCGGGAAGCGAAGAAGCAAGGCATCGGTGGTGAGGTCTTGGGGGAAATATTTTAATAAGCAATAATTATAAGCATTATGTCACGTTTAGGAAAATTACCAATTAAATTACCCGCCGGAGTCCAAGTTTCCCTGGAGCAGGAATTAGTTAAATTCAAAGGCCCTAAGGGAGAATTACAGTTAACCAAACATCCGTTAATAGAGATTAAATTAGAGGCTGATGAACTATTAGTTACACCTTACAGTCAGGACGACAAAGAGTCGCGTTCCTTGTGGGGACTAATGTGGAGCCTGGTTAATAATTCAGTGCTAGGAGTTAGTGAAGGTTTTGAAAAGAAATTAGAAGTTAATGGAGTGGGCTACCGAGTGACTGAGGCTGGCAACAAATTAAACCTTAATCTCGGCTACTCTCATCCAATTGAATTCCCCCTACCAACAGGAATTAGCGCTCAGGTAGAGGGAAATATTATTACCGTTAGAGGAATAGATAAGGCTCTGGTAGGCGAAGTAGCGGCTAATATTAGAAAGCTACGCAAACCCGAACCCTATAAGGGCAAGGGAATTAGGTATGTAGATGAAGTTGTTAGACGTAAGGTTGGTAAAACTGCCGCTAAGTCTAAATAATTAGCAGTGATTAAATTATATGGATAAAAATAAAGTCAATAATTTGTTAATAAAACGACGTCAGGCCCGAGTCCGAGCCATCGTTTCTGGGACCGCTGAGCGACCCCGACTTAGTGTTTTTCGTTCTAACCGAGGATTGTTTGTGCAGCTAATAGATGACTTAGCCGGAAAAACTCTATTAAGTATTTCTAGCCTAGGTTCTCAGACTAAGGGGGATAAGGTTAGTCAGGCTAAAGAGTTGGGGTTAAGCTTAGCTAAACAAGCTCAGGCGCTAAAGATAACCACAGTAGTTTTTGATCGAGGCTCTAATAAATATCATGGCCGAGTTAAGGCTTTAGCAGAAGGGGCCCGTGAGGGAGGGTTAATTTTTTAAATTTATTATCCGCCAGGCGGAATTAAGTAATCTATTATGTCAGATACTAAAAAAGTAATTAAAGAAGATCACGAGAATAAGGGTCTTAGCAAAAAAGCTAAAGTAGTGGTAGCTGAGGATATCTATAGCAAAAAGAAGACTGATCGGGAGGGTGCTTTTAGGGGGGCCCGACGAGGGAAACGTGATGACCGAGCTAAAGATGAATTTGAGCAAAGAATTTTAGAAATTGCTCGAGTTACGAGAGTGATGGCTGGAGGTAAGCGAATGAACTTCCGAGCCTGTGTAGCAGTGGGAGACAAGAAGGGAACGGTTGGAGTAGGCTTAGGTAAGGGGGCAGACGTAACTATTGCAGTCAATAAGGCAGTCAATCAGGCTAAAAAGAATTTAATTAAAGTAGCGATTGTTAACAAAACTATTCCTCATGAGGTTAAGTTGAAGGTGGGAGCAGCTAGACAATTAATTAAGCCGGCTAAAGAAGGACGAGGAGTGGTTGCGGGAGGAGTGAGTCGCATCATCTTTGAATTAGCGGGAGTGGAAAATATTACTAGCAAGACTTTTGGAACAAATAATAAAGTTAACAATGCTCGCTGTACTATAGAAGCACTACGACGTTTGAGACGACAGGAGGTTAAGGGAGAGTCTCAAGTTGAAGGCAAGAAGGCTAAGGCCAAGGTAGCATCAGTGAGTCAAGAATCAAAAGAATAATTTTATACTAATATGTTATCAATTAATACCATTAAGGCGGCCAAGGGTTCAGCTAAAAAAACCAAGCGAGTGGGGCGAGGTAAGGCCTCTGGTCTAGGTGCTTATAGTACTAAAGGGATAAAAGGGCAGAAGGCGCGCTCAGGAGTGAGTAATTTAAAGCGCTTGGGAATGAAACAGCAATTATTGACTATTCCTAAGTCAAGAGGCTTTAAGTCTTTTCAGCCAAAAAATCAAGTCTTAAATGTTAAGGTGATTAATGCTAATTTTGCCGCTGGAGAGGTGGTTAGCCCTACTAGCCTATTAGAGAAAAAACTGATTAAGACTACTCAGGTGCCAGTTAAAATTTTAGGTAAAGAAAAATTAACCGTTAAAGTTAGTTTTGAAAAAGTGCTATTAAGTGAGTCAGTCAAAGCTCAACTTAGTTAAATAATACGCGTATGTTTAATAAATTAGAGCAAATTTGGAAGGCGAGAGATTTGCGTAATAATATTTTGTACGTTTTAGCCTTGCTGGTAGTTTTTCGTTTTGCCGCCCATATTCCGGTGCCAGGAGTTAATGCGGTTGCTTTAAAAAGCCTGTTTGCCTCTAATGAAATCTTAGGCCTAATGAATCTTTTTTCGGGTGGAGGCATGAGCAACTTTTCTATTATCATGATGGGAGTGGCGCCTTTTATCACCGCTTCAATTATCTTCCAACTGCTGGGAATGATTATTCCTAAAATAGAAGAGATGCAAAAAGAGGAGTCAGGTCAGCAAAAGATAAACATGTGGACTCGCTGGCTAACAGTGCCGTTAGCAATAGTTCAAGCTTACGGAATGATCACCTTGCTAAGACGAGGCGCCTCAGGGATACTAGGAGAAACCAGTCCCTTTGATATGTTAGTTATTCTACTAACCATTACCGCGGGAACAGTATTTTTAATGTGGCTAGGAGAGTTAATTTCTGAAAAGAAAGTTGGTAATGGTATTTCTTTATTGATTTTTGCGGGAATTATTTCCGGAGTCTTAGATAGTATTAGGAATCTGATTTTTACCTTTGACTCCTCACAACTATTTACCTTAATAGGCTTTGTAGCCATTGCACTAGTGACCATTGTCGGGGTGGTAATTATCAACGAGGGACAGCGTAATATTCCAGTGCAATATGCTAGACAGGTAAGAGGGAACCGCACCTTTGGTGGCTCTAGTACTCATTTACCAATTAGGGTGAATATGGCGGGAGTGATTCCTATTATTTTTGCTATTTCCGTCGTCTTGTTCCCCTCCATGATTGCTCAATTCCTTATTCATGCTAAAAGTGTCTGGCTAGTTAATCTGGCTAACTGGACGATTAGAATGTTTAACAATCAACTATTTTACGGAATCACCTACTTTATCATGGTCTTTGCCTTTACCTTTTTCTACACTGAAGTGGTTTTTCATCCCAAGCGAATTGCTGAGAATCTTCAAAAGCAAGGAGGCTTTATCCCCGGCATTAGACCAGGGAAGGCGACTAGTGATTATCTAACAGCTACTTCTCGTAAAATTGTCTTAACCGGAGCGCTCTTCTTAGGTCTGATTGCGGTTTTACCCTTAATCGTGAGATACTTCACTGGCGTGAGTGCCTTCACCATTGGCGGAACTAGCCTACTAATCGTTGTTTCTGTGGTAATTGAAACAGTTAAGCAGATAGAAGCTCAGCTAACTATGCGAGAGTACGACGGCCTGTAAGCAAGAGATTGATAGAATATTTGAAAAGACCAGCTGTTTAGCGGTCTTTTTTTATGGTATAATAAAAGTATTAATAATTAAATTAAGAGTTATGACTAGTCGATTCATTGATCGTAATATTAAAAAGGGAAGCAAGCGTAAATTAAGCAGAAAGATTGATAAGATGTTGGTAAAGGAACCGCAGTTTAAGAACTTGCGAGATAACAAGGAGATAACACTTAAGACCCTAGATAAATACCGACGTCGTCTGAAGCGGGGTAAGCCGGTTAGTTCCTTGATGGTTAAGCGAGAAATGATTAAGTTGCGACGTAATCGTCGGGACTTAGATTTAAGCAAGAGTGACCTTAAGGACCTTAAGACTTTAGTTTCTTCCATGAAGAACAAATAGATATGATTTATTACAAAAGTAAAGATGAAATTAGAATTTTAAGAGAGGGCGGTCGGCGCTTAGCACTAATTTTAAAAGAATTAGCTCTCATGGTTAAGCCAGGCCTAGAAACCGCTGAACTAGAGAAGGTCGCCGAACAGTTGATTTTAGCAGCTGGAGGGCGGCCCGCCTTTAAGAATTATCCCATGGGTGGAGGAATACTATTTCCTTCAGTTTTATGCATCTCCATTAATGATGAAGTGGTGCATGGTAGCTCTTTACCAAGTCGGACACTAGGAGAAGGTGACATTGTAGATATTGATATTGGTATGGAGTGGCCAATAACAGCGGAGTTAAGAGAGGAGTATCAGGCGCCAGTTAATCAACACTCAAGCTTAGGCGGCTATTACACCGACACTTGCCTAACTGTTCCAGTGGGCAAAGTGAGCGCTGAGGCTCAACAATTAATTCAGGTCACTAAAGAGTGCCTAGCTAGGGGCCTGAAGGTAATTAAGCCAGGCAAGACTATTAATGACATTGCCCGAGCGATAGAGCGCTTAGCTAAGAAGCATAACTACGGTATAGTCCGAGATTTGGTTGGTCACGGAGTGGGCTACTTTGCTCATGAGGCTCCGGATGTCTTTAATTACACTATCAATCCACGCTTAGAAGAAAATGTAATCCTTAAACCAGGGATGGTGATCGCCGTTGAGCCAATGCTAAATCTTGGTGATTGGCAGATCAAAGTAGCTGATAATGACTACACTATCTTAACTGCTGATGGCTCTTTAAGTGCCCACTTTGAACATACCATTGCCATAACGGAAACTGGTTATGAGATATTAACTAAAGCCTAGGGTTTATGAAGAAATATTTAGGGGTAGACTGGGGAGAGAAACGTATTGGTTTAGCCATCGCTAACAGTGAGCTAAAAATGGCCCTGCCTTTTAAAACGATTAGCTCTTTAGCAGAGCTGCTAACGTTGATAGAAACAGAGGAAATTGATGAGCTAATTTTAGGGCAGCCAATTAAGTTAAGTGGTCAAGCGGCTGATAATCCCCAGTGGTTAGAATTTGTTAAAAAATTAAACCAGCTATCTCAAGTGAAAGTTAGACTAGTGGATGAGCGTTTGAGTAGTTTGGCCGCGGATGCCTTGTTTTCTGGCCTAAAGGAGCAAGCCCCGCGAGATGAAACTGCAGCAATGATCATTTTACAAAACTATTTAGATGCCAATTAGTTAATATGGCGACTGAAACTAAAAATTCCCTAGCAATCATTTTAAGTCGGGCTGACTACCGAGAGAACGATTCTTGGTTAGAAGTGTATAGTGAGGAGTTTGGCAAGCTTCAATTAGTGGCGAGAGGAGCCAAGAAGATTAGCTCTAAGTTAAGTGGACACTTAGAGCCTTTTAATTTAGTTAAACTGCTGATCATTAAGGGGCGCTACCGAGACTATGTAGGCAGCGCTTTAACTACAGATAGTTTTCTGTCAATTAAGTCTGATTTGAATAAAATATTTTATGCCGGAGCGGGCCTTAGGTTAATTAAGCGCTTAATTAAAGACGGCGAAGCTGATCAGCAAATCTTTGCCTTGCTGCTTAACTACCTACAGTTAATTGACCAGAGCCAAACTGAGACCATGAGTCAAGCGCTAGGAGACTTAAGTCAAGGTTATTTCACCCTAAGACTCTTAAGCTATTTAGGTTATCAGCCTGAACTTCAGCACTGTCTCACTTGTCAGCAAGTTGTGCCGGCTAATAATAACTACTTCTCTCTAGCAGCAGGAGGATTAATTTGTGGCACCTGTCAAAGAGCCGGGAGTCCGGAGCCTCCCGGGCAATTGATTAAAGTATCTAATAATTGTATTAAATTAATGAGATTGTTTTTAACTGAAGATGAGACAATCTTAAAAAACCTAAAAGTGACTCCTAGCTATAGCAAAGAATTGCTAAGTTTAGCTAATAATTTTATTAATTTTCATTTTTAAATTAGTAAAATTAGGGATTTTTTTCCTTGCTAAAAAAGAGATAATCAGGTAGAATTAAGTTATTAAAATAATTTTTTAATTAAGCATAGCAGTCTTTAGACTGAAAATGCTTTGTTTTCTTGCCTATGTTACGAACTCACACTTGTGGAGAATTAACCACTAAACAGCTTAATGAAGAAGTGAAGCTGAGTGGTTGGATTAATAGTTTTCGCAATCTTGGCGGACTAATTTTTATTGACCTTAGAGATCGTTATGGCCTCACTCAGGTAAAAATAGACCCCCAAACTCAAAAAGACTTAGCCGCTCAAGCCTCCGCACTACATGCTGAGTGGGTGATTCAGGTTAAAGGAGTGGTGCAAGCCCGACCTCAGGAAATGGTTAATGACAAGATGAATACCGGGGCAATTGAAATTGCCGCCTCAGAGCTAAAAGTTTTAAGTGAGGCGCAGTTGTTGCCGTTTGAAATTATTGACGAGAAAGTGGGGGAGGCCAATGAGGCCTTACGTCTAAAATATCGTTTCTTAGATTTACGTCGACCAAAGTTACAGAAAATGTTGGCTGACAAAGATCGCTTTATCACTTATCTAAGAAACTATTTTCATCAGCAAGGGTTTATAGAAGTACAAACCCCTATTTTAGCTAACTCTTCACCAGAGGGAGCCAGAGATTTTCTAGTTCCGGCTAGGTTGCAGCCAGGAAAGTTTTATGCCCTCCCTCAAGCGCCACAGCAGTTCAAGCAATTATTAATGGTCGGAGGCTTGGATAAATATTTTCAAATTGCTCCTTGTTTCCGAGATGAAGACCCTCGTATGGATAGGCATTATGGAGAGTTCTATCAGCTAGATATGGAGATGAGCTTTGTTGAGCAAGAAGATATTTTCTTGCTGATGGAGCCCTTGATGAAGGAGCTAGTTGCTGAGTTTAGTCAAAAAAGGAATAGTAATCTGTTAGATAATGGTCGCTTTAGACAAATTTCCTGGCGAGAAGCTTTGGACAGGTATGGAACGGATAAGCCAGACCTACGCTACGAGCTAGAGCTGCAAGATTTAAGTGACTTAGTTAAAGATTGGGAATTTAAGGTATTTTCAAAGACAGTTAGTCAGGGAGGAGTAGTGAAGGCAATTAGAGTGCCAGGGGGAGCAAAGTTTTCCCGCAAAGAGCTTGATGAGTTAACGGAACTAGCTAAACAAAAGGGAGCAGCGGGCCTAGCCTATTTAGCACTAAAAGACCCAGAACCAACTGGGCCGCTAGCCAAGTTTCTAGATGAACAACAAGTAGTGGAGCTAAAAACTACTTTAGGCGCAGAGACTGGTGACCTGTTGCTATTTGTTGCTGAGTCGTGGCGCTTAGCTTGCACCGTCTTAGGAGCGATTAGAGTTGAGCTGGCAACTAGACTAGGTTTAAGAGATAATTCCTTAGCTGCTTGGGCCTGGATAGTTGATTTCCCGATGTATGACTATTCAGAATTAGAGACGGACAAGATAGATTTTGCGCACAACCCTTTTTCTATGCCTCAGGGAGGAGCAGAGGCCTTAGCCCAGCAAGACCCCTTAGAGATTTTAGCCTATCAATTTGATTTAGTCTTAAATGGCTTTGAAGTTTCTAGTGGAGCGATTCGCAACCATGATCCAAAAATTATGTATCAAGCCTTTGCGATAGCGGGCTATAGTCAAAGAGAGGTAGATAGTCAATTTGGAGCAATGATCAAGGCTTTCTCTTATGGCGCTCCGCCACATGGAGGCAATGCTCCGGGACTAGATCGCTTGCTAATGGTGCTAAATGACTGGGACTCCATTAGGGACATTTATGCTTTCCCTAAGGATGGCCAAGGACGAGACCTAATGACCGGTGCGCCGAGTTTAGTAAAAGACAGTCAGGTAGCGGAACTAGGGATTAAGGTTAATAAGCTGGATAAGTAATTAAATAAAAAATGATATGAATAATTCTCATCAAGCCAAATATGCTTTCTATTATCTACTGTCTTTAGTCGCTTTAATATTTACCGCCATTGCGGTTGGATTAGTGGCTTTTACTATCATAGATCGCACCATGGTTGATGCTCTGCAATCTTATGGCCCTAGTGATAGCGGTCTAAGGTTTGCTATTTCTGCCCTATTAATTGCTACCCCAATTTTTTATATTACTACTAATTTAATTAATCGGGGCCTTAATAAAGGGGAATTGGCCCCCAACTCAGGACTAAGGCGCTGGTTAACTTATTTTATTATTCTAGTCTCCTCACTGATTATTTTAGGAACTTTAGTGGGGGTTATTAATAATTTTTTAGCCGGAGAGCTAACGGGACGCTTTATTCTCAAATCCTTAGCGGTTCTCTTAATCTCTGGACTAAGTTTTTCTTACTATATTCTAGACCTTCGTGAGCAATCTTCGCCAAGCTTTAAGTTATTATTTCTTATCGTTTCTTTATTAGTAGTTTCCTCAGCTTTTATTAGCACCTGGTTTTTTATTGAATCTCCACAAGAGGCCCGAGCTCGCCGCTTAGATGGGTTAGTAGAGAGAAATATCAGGTCCCTGGAGAGTGTTATTAATACCTATTACAGCGAGCAAGGACAATTGCCAAATTCTCTTGAGGAACTAATAGAGAAACAGTACCTAAGTGCCAATTCTCTTTGGCTAACTAATCCAGAAACGGAAGAGGCGCTGGTCTATCAGCTGATAACGGAAGAAGAATACGAGCTATGTGCCACCTTTAAAACTAGCAATCTAGAAGAAACTCCAACTTATTATTACTCAGATCAAAAAAGACATGGCCAGGGCTATGTTTGTTTGCCAGGAGAATTATGGAGTATTAAGGAGCCAGTCTTAGTGAAATAGTAGTTTATGTTTACCTTGACCACTGAAAAATTCTCTGGACCACTAGGATTATTATTGGAGCTAATAGAGAAAGAGGAGATGGATATTACCGAAATCTCTTTAGCTAAAATAGCCGATGAGTATGTCGCTCTAGTTAAACAGTCTCCGGAAATAGAGCCAGATGAGATAGCTGACTTCTTGTTAATTGCCGCCCGGTTATTGTTAATTAAGTCTCGAGCCCTGCTACCATACTTGATAACCGATGAGGAGGAAGAAGAAATAGATGACTTAAGGAAGCAGTTAAAGCTATACCGAGAATTTGCTCTAGCGAGCCAAGCTATTCGTCAGCGCTTGTTAGCTAATAATTTTTCCTATCTCCCCCCACTTAGTGGCCAACGGTCTTTACAGGTAGCGCTCCCTAATTTCACGGTTCCGCTAGAAGTTAATCCTCTAGTTCTCAAAGAAGCATTTTTAAAACTATTGTCAGAATTAGCCAGTCGTCAAGAAGATCGTTTAGCGGAGACTAAGTTAGAGCCAAAAGTGAGTATTGAGGAGCGAATTACTTATATCAAAAGCCTGTTAGGTCGTAAAGTTAAGTTTAATTTCTCTAAAATAATTGCTCAAGCTCAGAGCAAAACGGAATTAATTGTTAGCTTTTTAGCAGTCCTAGAATTAGCTAAACAAAAAGAATTAAACTTTGAGCAAACTGAGCTATTTGGAGAGATAGAAATAAGGACTCATTAGAAAAATTATTTATGTCTTTAAAATCACAACTAGAATCATTATTATTCGTCGCCATTAAGCCCTTGTCAATTCGGGAGCTTAGCAATTTAACTAAGACTGATCGGGCGCAAGTAGAGAGCGCGTTAAAAGACCTAGGAGAGGACTACCAGTCATCAGCTAGGGGATTGAAGTTGATCGAAAATAATCAACAGTACCAATTAACTACCGCTCCGGCTAATGCGGAAATCGTTAAGAACTTTTTGCAAGACGAGACCAGTGGCGAACTGTCTCAGCCCAGCCTAGAAGCCCTAACTATTATTTCCTACCGAGGTCCGATTACAAAATTAGAATTAGAGGAAATTAGAGGAGTTAATTGTAGTTTAATTATCCGCAACCTATTGCTCCGAGGTCTAATAGAAGAGAAGCCAGGGAGCGGTGGTGAGGCGAGTGTCTATACCGTTAGTCATGAGTTTGTGAGATTCTTGGGAATAAATAATTTAAGTGAGCTACCAGATTATCAGAAATTACGCAATTTAGAAATAGAACAGGAAGTCTCCCCTACTCAGACCGAGGAGTCAGTTGATGCTAATAACTAGGAGCTATGATAGCAGTGATGTTAAAGATAATTTTAGGCCTGTCCTGGTGGTTTGCTCAAGGGAGCACTCCTTTAGCGGGAGAAGTGCTTGATTTGAGAGGAACAACGATTAAGCCAATAACGTTTATAGCTGGCGAATTGCCCGAGCTAAAGAGTGATAAGGCCTTAGTGGCCAGCATAGATGGTCGCACAGTTTTTTACCAATCCCAGGCGACTAGTCCGCAAGCTATTGCTAGCTTAAGCAAACTAATGACCGCCTTAGTATTTTTAGACCATAATCCAGGTTGGGAGACTAGTTATGTTATGCGAGCTGAGGATAATGTGGCTGGGGGTAAGTTGAACTTGTTTTTAGGGGAAGAAGTCTTAATCAAGGACCTATTAGCTACCAGTTTAATTGCCTCAGATAATGGCGCCACGATGGCCTTAGTGCAGGCCAGTGGTTTAACCGTAGAAGAGTTTGTCGCAGCGATGAATCAGCGCGCCCAGGAACTGGGCTTAGTACACACTAATTTTGCTGACCCCACTGGTCTAAGTCCAGAAAATGTTTCTACAGCTACCGAATTACTTAAATTAGCCAAAGAACTGTTTGTTAAAGAGGAAGTAGCTAGGCTGCTTAATCAGCCAGAGTATCAATTTACCACCCTTAATGGTCGGGCTAAGTCAATTAGCTCTACCAATCACCTGCTCTTTGATTCTGAAGAGTTAAGCTTTGCTCAGTTGGGAGCTAAGACGGGCTATATAGATGAAGCAGGCTATTGTTTCTTGGGTTGGTTCACTAATGAGGCGGGGCAGCAATTAGCGGTAGTTATTTTAAATAGTGAAGGCGCTAATCAACGTTTTCAAGAGGCCAAACGTTTAGCAACTTGGGTTTATCAAGGACTTAAATAGAATTTAATTTATGAGTGATATTTATCAACGCTTATTAAAAATAACTAGTAATCATTACCCAAGTGCTTACAAAATATTGGCAAAGAATAAATCGGTGGCTAAGTTTATTGTTGCTGGGTCCTCAGCGGCCGCAGTTGACCTAATCTTTCTAGCAATTTTTCATGACCTGTTTAACTGGTCAATAGTACTGTCCACTAGTCTGGCCTTCATTTTAGCCTTTGCAGTGAGTTTTCATTTACAAAAGTTTTGGACCTTTAGAAACAAGGATAAAAAAAAGATTCCTAAGCAATTAACAATTTACATGATTAATGCCTTGTTCACCCTTAACCTGAATGGGCTGTTTATGCACTTACTGGTAGACAGGCTAGGTGTCTGGTACCTGCTTTCACAAGTAATTGTTAATGTGACCATTGGGGTCTATAATTTCTTTGTTTATAAATATGTAGTCTTTAAAGATAAACATGAAACTAATAGTTAAAAGAGACCAATTAGAATTTCCTCCAGAGATGTGGCTACGCCGAGCAGGCTATGCTTTTTTGCCAGGACGAGGAGATAGTCAGCCTAGTTTTGCTAGGCGCCTAACCCGTGACTTCTATCCCCGCTACCATATCTATTTCACCACCCAGCTTAGTCAGACAGGCGAGGAGTTAGTTATCTTCAATCTACACCTTGATCAAAAGCGCCCTGGTTATGCAGGCTACAATCGTCATAATGCGGAATATGAGGGGGAGGCAGTGGAGCGAGAGCTAGAGCGCTTAAAGACTTTTTTAAAAATTAATTAATCAGACAACTAGCCATGAGCCAAGTAGAGGACATAAAATCTAAATTGGACATAGTGGAGGTAATTAGAGAATATTTGCCGGTAAAGGCCGTGGGGGTTAATTTTCAAGCCCTCTGTCCCTTTCACAACGAAAAGACCCCATCCTTTGTTATTTCCCCCGATAAGCAAATTTGGCACTGTTTTGGTTGTGGGCGTGGGGGAGATGTCTTTTCTTTTGTGATGGAAAAAGAAGGCCTAAGTTTTCCTGAGGCACTTCGCTTGTTGGCGACTAAGGCGGGAGTGGAGTTGCGTTATGAAAATAGAAAGCAGACCAGTCAGCGCAATCGCTGGCGAGACATTCTAGAGCTAAGTGGTAAATATTATGCTCATATTCTCAGCACTAAGTCAGGAGAAGCGGCTAGAGAGTATTTAGCTAAAAGGCGCCTAAGTGAGGCGACGATTAAAGATTGGCAACTTGGCTATAGTTTAGACTCTTGGGAGGCGCTATTAAAGTTTTTAACCGCCCGACCTTTAACGGGAACTAAGTATACTGAGGCAGAAATATTGGCGACTGGCCTAATCATCCATCGGACTGATCAGTCTCCGAGCCGATACTATGATCGCTTTCGGGCGAGAATTATGTTTCCAATTAGGGACCATAATAATAATTTAGTGGGCTTTACCGCTCGCTTAAGTCCTGAGCAAGAAGCCAATGATCGGGTGGGTAAATATATCAATAGTCCGCAAACTGAATTATATGATAAAAGCAAGATATTATTTGGCCTTAACAAAGCTAAGGGAGCAATCAAAAAAGAAGACTTGGCGATAGTCGTGGAGGGACAAATGGATGTTATCTCCTGCCACCAGCATGGTTTTGAGAATGTGGTGGCCTCTTCAGGAACAGCCTTAAGCAGTGATCAAGTTAAACTGCTTAAGCGCTATACTAACAATATCGCCCTTGCCTTTGATATGGACCAAGCTGGCCAGCTGGCCGTAGACCGGGGGATAAAGGAGGTGTTAGCTCAAGGACTTAGTCTTAAGGTAATCACTCTTCCAGACGGCAAAGATCCAGATGAGATACTACAACATGACCCCGCGGACTTTAAAGCAGCCATCGCTTCAGCCCAGTTAATGTTAGACTACTATTTCACTAAAATTAGCCAAGGACTAGATTTAAATTTGTTGGATAATAAGCTGAAGATTAGAGATCTGATGTTTGCGATGATTAGCTTGGTTCCTAGTCAAACTGAGCAAGGCTATTGGCTAAAAAAGTTAAGTGAGGAATTAGATTTTGCAGAAACAGATTTACGAGCGGAATTTAAGACTCGGTCAGTTGCCCCTCGTTCTGAGCAGGAAGAAGGGCAGAGGGAAGAAGCTAGCCCTAAGGTGTATTCTCGGGAACAACGCTTATCAGAGTCGCTGTTGGCCCTAGTCTTAAGATTCCCAGAGATTTTCAGTTACGCCATTGATAATTTAGCAGCCGAGCAGCTGTCAGGCAAAATTAATCAAGACTTATATCAGCAGCTAATCATTTATTACAGCCGCACTCAGAACTTAAATTATGATAACTTGCGCCAAGAGCTAGAGGAGCAGGGAGAAGGTAAATTAGATATGCTAATTCTCTTAGGGGAAAAAGATTTCTACGAACTATCGCCCAGCACGGCTAAGACGGAGTTAATTAAGCTGATTGTTGAGTTGAAAAAATATAGCTTCCAAGCTAGAATAAAGAAATTGCAAAAAGAAATTTCCCTCGCTGAGCAAACAACGGATAACAGGGAACTGGACCGCTTAATGACCGAATTAAAGCAGGCAATGGATGAGTTAAAAAAGTTAATTTAAATAAAGACTATGGCTACCACTAAAACAAAAACTACTAAGCGTTCAGGATCAAAAAAACCAGTTACAGCTAGAGCGCTTAAAAAAACTAGTAGTCCTAAAACCGCTAAACCTAAGGCAGCGACTGCAAAGCCTAAGCCGGTTTCTCGTAAAAAGACGGTCACGACAAAGGCTAAGACCAAGAAGACGCCAGTGGCAAAAAAGCCGACCACCAAGAAGTCGGTAGCTAAAACCAAGAAGGCGACTGTTGTTACCAAAACAACGACGGTTAAAAAGAAAGCTTCAGCCACTAAGGCTAAGCAGACCAAAGTTAACAAAGGAGCCTCTAAGGCTAAGCGAGTGACTAAAGCTGTGACTCCTCCTAGCCCAGAGCTTAAACAGCGCTTAATAGAAAAAGGGCGACTGCGAGGGTTTATCACAGAGACTGAGCTACTTTATCTTTTCCCAGAGGTGGAGGAGTATCTTTATGACTATGACGTGTTCTTAGGAGAATTGCATAGAAATGGAGTTAAAATTAGGGAGGACTCGGGTCGCATTTTAGAGATCACTGCCCAGCAGTCTTTAGAAGCTAGTCAAGAGGAAGCCGGGGTATTGGGAGTGGATTTATCTAAACTAAGTGCCGACTCAATTCAAATGTATCTTAAGGAAATAGGGAAGGTCCCGCTGCTAACTGCTGAAGAAGAGGTGGAACTTGCTAAACGAAAAGAACGAGGTGACCGGGAGGCAGAACAGAAAATTATTGAAGCTAACCTTCGTCTAGTAGTTTCCATTGCTAAGAAATTTGCCGGAGCTAAGGGGATGAGCTTGCTAGACTTAATTCAGGAAGGAAATATTGGATTGTTTCGGGCGGTAGAGAAGTTTGAATACCGCAAAGGCTTCAAGTTTTCCACTTACGCCACTTGGTGGATCCGGCAGGCTATTACTAGAGCCCTAGCTGATCAGTCTAGAACTATCCGCATTCCCGTGCATATGGTAGAGACGATTAATAAGTATCAACAAATTCATAGAAGTCTCACTCAAGAGTTGGGGCGAGAGCCATTAGCTGAGGAGGTGGCTACCGAAATGGGTGAGACTTTAGAAAAGGTCAGGTATATTATGAAAATCTCTCAAGATACTATTTCCCTAGAAACAACAATAGGAGATGATGACGAGGACTCTACCTTAGAAGACTTTATTGAAGATGTAAAAAATGTTACCCCTGACCATGCGGCTGCTTTGCAATTGCTCCGAGACTATGTTAAGGAAATTATCTCACAATTATCACCCAGAGAGCAGAAGATTTTAGAGATGAGATTTGGTCTAGTTGATGGAGTGGCCCACACCCTAGAAGAAGTAGGCCAAGAGTTTGAGGTGACTAGAGAGAGAATTAGACAAATTGAATTTAAGGCCTTAGAAAAGATTAGAAAAATTAAGGGCCTAGAGAAGTTAAGAGATTTTAGTTAGTATTAAAATTATGACTAAGATAAATATTAAAAAACTACATCAAGCGAGTGATGACTATTTAAATCAAACGATCACGATTAATGCTTGGGTAAGGACTATTCGCGCATCAGGTAAGGTTGGCTTTATGGAAATAACTGATGGGACCTTTTTTAAGGGGCTGCAAGTGGTCTTTAGTGAGGAGCTAGCTAATTTTCAGGAAATAGAGAAGCTAAGTATTGGTTCCTCCTTGACTGTTTCTGGTTTATTGGTTTCTTCTCCAGCCTCAGGGCAAGCCTTTGAACTGCAAGCCAAGGAAATAACGGTGATTCAAAAAGCCGCTGAAGATTATCCCTTGCAAAAGAAACGCCATAGCTTTGAGTTTTTACGAGAAATTGCTCACCTGCGAGGACGGAGTAATACCTTTATGGCAGTTTTTCGCCTTCGGTCGGCCCTGAGTTATGCTATTCATCAATTTTTTCAAACAGAAGGCTTTAGTCTAGTTCATACCCCAATTATTTCCACTAGTGATGCGGAAGGAGCAGGGGAGATGTTTATGGTCTCCACCCTAGATTTAGATAAAGAGATTCCTAAAACAGAAACCGGAGCAGTTGATTTTAGTCAGGACTTCTTTGGACAAAAAGCCGGATTAACTGTTAGCGGACAATTAGAAGCGGAAACTCTAATCAATGGTCTAAACGCTGTCTATACTTTTGGGCCCACCTTTAGAGCCGAGAATTCTAATACTACTCGCCATGCTAGTGAGTTTTGGATGCTGGAGCCAGAGATGGCCTTTGCAGACCTTAAGGAAGTGATGAATTTAGCGGAGAAGATGTTAAAGTATTTGATTAAGTATGTGCTTAAAGAATTACCGGAGGAAATGGAATTCTTTGATAAGTTCATTGAGCCAGGCCTTATTGAGCGATTGAATAAGTTGGTGGCCGCGGAGTTTAAGCGGATCAGTTATACCGAGGCAGTGGAACTATTAATTAATAGTGGCCAGCAATTTAAGTATCCAGTTTCTTGGGGCATAGACCTACAAACTGAACATGAACGCTATCTAACAGAGCAAGTCTTTAATCAGCCAGTATTCGTTACCGATTATCCCAAGGAGATCAAAGCGTTTTATATGCGTCAAAATGATGACGGGAAGACGGTGGCGGCAGTTGATTTGTTGGTACCAGGCATTGGCGAGATAATTGGCGGTAGTCAACGTGAAGAGCGCTATGATAAGTTGCTAGAGAGAATTAAAGCATTGGGACTAGATCCAGAGGAATATTGGTGGTACTTGGACCTACGTCGTTATGGCTCAGTTGAGCATGGGGGCTTTGGCTTAGGCTTTGAACGCTTAGTGATGTATCTAACAGGAATGGCCAATATCAGAGACGTTATCCCCTATCCCCGTACTCCCAAAAATGCTGGTTTCTAGAAAATAATTGACATTAGCTTAAGATTTGATAAAATAGGAACAGTATTTATTCCCGGGTGGCGCAGCGGCAGCGCAGTTGGCTGTTAACCAATTGGTCGTGGGTTCGAATCCCACCCCGGGAGCCAAAGTTCAAATTATGACGTTTAAAGAGGGCTGCAAAGCCCTCTTTTGCTGTAAAAGAAGCTATTTTCTTGCCCTCTATTATGAGTTCGGAAAACACTTGCGTAACGATCTCGTGTTTTTCGGTATCAAGTGCCTGTTCATAGTAAAGATTAGCCATTTTAACGAGTTCGGAAAAGGTTATGATAAATTTCAGCATTTCACCGGCGGCTTCTTTATGCGCCGCGGTTTTGTTTTCGATTTCTTCAAGCTCTTTATTCAATCTTTTTTCGTCTTTGGTAATATCATCAATGCTCATCGTGCCGTTGCGGAGCAGGGTTAATTTGTTTTTTGTCAGATAATTCAGATCGGCATATATCCGCTTGCGCTCATTATTCAGGTCGTCAAGCTCTTTTTCGCGCTTGACTGAAATATTGTCCAATTCAAAATTAGCCCTTGCCTCAATTTCCATTTTTTCTTCATCCGTAAAATGGATTTGGCTCAATATCTCGCCTACCGCCTTATGGATAATATCTTCGCTAAGGTTTTTAAGCTCGTTCGCGCAGTTTTCGATACATCGGGATCGGTAGTAATTTATGCCCTTTTTCTGATAGGGAGAGTATGACCGCCCGCAAGTGCATTTAATCAAATTTCTGTATGTAAAAAAATCTTTATCAACGTAATGCACGCCGATATTCTTTGATTTCAAAACTTCTTGGACTTTATTATATAAAGACACATCAATCAGGGCTTGATGATTGCCGTCAATGTAATTATCGGTTTTTCTGTCGACTTTCAGCTTGCCGATATAAAACGGGTTATTCAAAATGTTCTCGATCGTCTTGTTGTTGACCGGACGGCTGGTCTTCGGTATCTCACTAACTTCAACCCCATTCAGCATTTCGGCCTTTGTCCGGCTTCTTCTGGACGGCTTGGTCGTCAAGCCCTGCCTGTTAGCCCATTTAGCCAACTGGAACAAACTCCATTCGCCGGTCGCGTATTGCTCGAAAATCCTTTTCACGATTGGCGCACGTTCGGGATCAATCGGCTTGCTGTCTGATCCCTCGTCCAAATAGCCGATAGGCGCCATATAAATGCACTTGCCCTCATTTCGTAATTTTTCCGCGGCGGCTTTGACTTTTTCGCTTATCACCCTTGAATAATGCTGCGCGAACATACCGTCTATATCCCTATGCAATGCGCCTGAACTGGATTTATCATAGCTGGCTTGGACGAATTGAATATCAACGCCTTTGTCCATTAAGTTTTTAATGATCATTCCGTCCTGTTCGTTTCGGCTGATCCTATCCCAACACAAGCAGATTACGCCCTTAAACTCTTTGTCCAGTAGTTTCTTAACCATTAGCTGAAATTTCGGCCTTTCGATTTTATATTCAATCGTTCCGTCATTCCGCATTGATATTTCTGCTGTTTTAAAGGCGGTGTGCTTTTCTTTGATTATGCCGTTTTCACAAAAACCGTCCAAAGTAAAATCAGCAATCTGATAATTTTTTCCGGCATATTTTATGCATTGGCCGTTTTGATAATCGATTGAGTTCTTTTGGTTGTCCGCGTCATCCGTGCTTTTGCGCGTATAAACCAGATACTCGTTTGAGTGTATAGATTTTTTCATATTGTTAATTTTAATAATCAAAAAAGGGCAACTAAACCGTTGCATACCATTCCAATTACCGAAGCGATAATTTTAATGATACGGTTAGTTGCCCATTTCTGGCATTAAAAAACCGCTTCTGTTCTTTATTGGATTGGTATGCAACTATAACGTAGCATAGTTTTTCTGTTTTGTTAAGAGCTGGCTTTTTCCGGCGGCGGAATTATCTTGCCTTCCTTGATCGTATAGCCCTCTCTTATCAATCGATTATGCACTTTTTTAAGAGCATTACAAAAACCAACAATATTTTGGATTTCTCCGTTAGTGAAAATATTATTTTGTTGGTTTTGATTTTCCATAGCGCGGTGATATTGATCTTATTTTTTCAAATCAGACATTGAAGTTTTAATGCCCTGATCTTCATTTTTTTTGGCAATTAGCCCCCGGTTTTTAAAAGGACTGTGCCGTTTAGGTTTATTCGCCCAAGCGGACTTATGCGCCGGACTTTTTCCCTGTCTAAAAGGGTAAATAGGACAACCGCCAAATTCGCAGAGCGTAATTGATTGAGGGGTGCCGGATCCGCAATCAAAACATTTCGCTCGAATAACTTTGATTAAAGACCCTTTCTCTTTTTTCTTTCCCAACCTGAATTTATAAAACGCGCAATCGGTTTTAGGACAACTCCTAACTTCGCCTACTTGGTTATTGCAACACCAAAGGCAATAAGCGCGGATTGATTTTAGTGGTGTTTTTGTTTTCTGCATAAAAAGGATGTTATTTTTTAGGATTATTTTTTTTATTCAAATTCGTCTTATGAAATTTCTTTATTAGATCTGCAAATAACAAATTAAAGCTGCCATAATCTTTTCTCATTTGTTTTAATTCGCCAATTGTTTTTTCCGAAAGACGAAAGCAAAATGCTTTGTAATGTAAATTTCTCATATTGTTTACTTATTGTTTAACTAAAGCGCCAACCGCCCAAGCCGTTTCCTATTCTGAGCAATAATCTATTTCTTATTTTCATTCATCCTTTGTTAATCCGATTTTTTTATAGATTATTATGTTTATTTATAAAGGGCATTTTGATTTTTGCTCGTCGTGAGGTATCCGTGTTGGTTATCCTGCTGCCGCAATTTATTTATAGTCGCCTCGGTTATCTGGATAAAAGATTTGGCTACGACATTTTACGCTTTTATTTTTACATAAAAAAACAAGACCGTCGTTTTGGTCTTGCTACTTCTTGCTATTTCTTACTGATATTAAATTCTCCTTTATTTTATTGGCTTTAATCCATTCTCTTTTAAATATTTTTTTCTAACCGGATTGATAAACATTATAGCCGTTTTTGATGACGCGGGAAAAAATATACGTTTGAGATCACCTGTAAATTTAAGATCAGAAAGTATATTTGAAACTTTCTTTTTTGTTCCGATCTTTTCGGATAATTCTTGTAGATCAATTTTTTTGTTTGGGTTGTTGTATACATATTCAAAAAAATTGTCATTTTCACTATTAAAATCTGGCTGGGCAATTGTTCTTTTTCTATCCAAAACAATTTCTCTATTTTTTCTATATTCGATTTGATGAATAATTACATCATCTTCTTGTTCAAGAATAAATTTGTATTTTTTAAACGCTGTTAGATCTTTTATTGTAATTATAATTTCGCCTTCTTGCTTTAACTTTTTAAATTCCTTATCTGATTTTATGTTGAGCAAAGCCCTATCATAATCACTAAGATTATTTGTGTTCCGGCCAAATAATTTTTTAGCCGTTGATTTATAGACGCTATTAAATAATTCGTTGAAGTTTAAAACAAGATCGCGATCAATTTTTATTATTCTTTTCTGCTGTAACGACAAAAGGATTTGCCTTAATTCATCATTGCAAATATTTAGGCGTTTAAATTCTTTCATATCAAAACCGATCTTGATATTTTTGTCCGCTTCCGTTGATAAATCGAGATATTTTTCAATAAAATTTATAACCTTTAATATTTTTTTATTTTCTTTTTCCATACTAAAATGCTTTGTATTACTATTGTATATACATTAACACGATAACGGTAAATTGCAACTTAAAAACTCCCAGTCTTGGGAGTTTTAAATTAGTCGCACTTGATTATCATTCTTTGGGGTAGTTTCCGGTTTTCTAAATTTTTCAATCCGTTCCTTATAGTGCCTTTTGTCAAAATCCGGAAACTCTTTTTGTAGGAAACTCCGGATTTGTGGCGAATGAACACGCATTAGCCATTTATAAAGCCCCCAGAACATTTTATAGCCTTTTTTGGAAATTATTGAATTGCCTGGCTTAATAACATCGGATTTTAAAGCAGATTTTAGGGCATTAAGATCGTCCAAATATAAAATGATAAAATCTTTAAAGATTGTATGATAATGCGCACCCCAAGAGTAGGAAATAAAATGAGAGAGGTAATTTCCGATGTTGTATCTGACCGCAGTCGCCAGCAGTTTAACCTCGCACTCATTTTTGCTCTTGTAAGCCTTTACAAGCGCTTTGTGCAGCCAGCCGTCGTCTTTGTCTAAATAATCTTCTAAACCCTCAAAATTAAAGCCACAAAGCGGATTTGGGCAGGTTTTATTTACAAACGACAAATCAAGTATGTTTTTGCAACTGGGACATTTGATATACTCAAGTTTAAACAGTTTATCATTCATATTGGATTGAAAAAAATTTGCCATACGAACAGCCGATAACAATTTCACGATGTTTTTCCATATCATCAACCTTTACATCTTTGTAGTCAATAGCACTAATCCGATCGCAGACAATTTTTATGCCTTGAAGATTATTGATTATCGTTAATGACAAACGTGCCGGATTTTTATCGTCTTTGCGCAAAGTAAATTCGTTGCCGTAAGGTTTCACCTGTCCGGGATTGTTTTTATCATCGCTCATAAAAACAGCGTCGCCGTATTCACTTTCTATAATTTCATATTCAGCATTTTCACACAGCAAGTGTCCGGTACTATATAAAGGAATTTGATAAATTGCACCACCTTCTCTAATGCACTTTCTTGCCGTCTGTCTGATTTCAACTTTGATAGTCTTGTCTTTATTATTGATCAATACTTTTCCGATTTGCCCCGGCTCAACATTAAATAAGCCGCCGCCTTTGTTCATCAATTCAGAATTATGGACATTGTTTTTAAAAAAATCGTAATCTTCACTATCTTTTATAGACTGTTCGTTCTCTCTTTTTTCTTTAGCCAGCCGTTCTTTGTGTTTTCTTTTATCATCTTCAAGACTTTGTTTAAAATCAGAAATTATTTTGTTGATCAAAAAATACGGTACTTGATAGGGACGCGTTAAAACCGCATAGGCAATCATTCTTAGTTTTGGTTTTTGCATAGCATATAAAGGTCGATCAACGAAAGATTGCATATGAAAATCGCGCCAGACTAATAGTACGCCGTATATTATATATAAGATTAAAAAATATATAATTAGCATAGTTAATTTCGATAGGATTTTAAAACGTAATATCCATTTTTTTCGTTAAATTTCATATTTTCTGACGCTAAAATAATTTTTTGATCAGATAAATTATTGGGACTTAGCCCTACTTTGCTTTTAAAGATGTGCCAAAATAAGAAAGCGGAATATACCTCTGCCACATTATCGATGTCCATAATTTTTTGCAATTCGGCAATTTTATGACTAACTTTTTCAATGGTATCAGTTTGAAGATTTAGATTTCTGCTTTTATTCAATTTTTCAAAATCATTATTTATTGCCTCGAACAAAGAAAGTCCTTCCGCAACGTATCGATTTATTATTTTTTTATAAGCTTTGCGTAAGTTAGTAAAAATTATAAATCTGAATAAATTTAATAAAAGTAATCCGGCTAATAGTAAAATAAGAGCTACAAAAAAACCAGTAATTATTTTTACGATAAAGAATAAATAAAATTTAATAAAAATTTTAAATTTTGCAACTAAATAATTTCTGTTTTTTTCGTTTCCGTCTGGCCATATACCGGAAGGCCATACTATCGCAAGAAAAAAGGAAATAATGAGATCTGTTATTATACCTGCTATGCCGTCTGCACCATAAGCGTAAACTACTATAAAAGTAAGAATTAAATCTGAAACAATAATTATTTTTTCAAAAATTGTCATATTATTGCGATAATTTGTAATCTATAAATATCACATCGTCGTAAGCCCCTTGACCAAACCTATAATTATTTTTTTCTGATCTGATTTGACTAACAATTCTTAATTTTTCACCAGTTTGTAAATCATCACTACTTATCGTGTAACGGAGTTCGTTATTAGTGGTATATTTATGATCCCCATTCTCTATGCCGACAAGCTCGTTAAAACGTTGGGAGTTAGAGTTCCAATTGTAAAACAATGGTCTGTTCTGCGGATCCTTCACTTCAACGGTTAAAATCAGCTCATCGCCAACTTTTAGCGTTGTGTTTGTTGTTGCAGGGATATAATCAATGATACCTGAATACTGGTTGTATGAAGACGATTTTTTAATGTTGCCCTTGTTATCTTTTAAAGAAAGAATTATCGGATAATAGCTATCGTGATTATAAGTTTCTTGCGGCTGTGAAGTCTGGGAGTTATCCGTGGAGCTGTTATCGGCAGTATCGTTTGAGCCGGTGCAATTATTTACATATACAATTTTTTCTACGATTTTATCTTGGCAAACAGATTGGCTATCAGGACTTATTCCTAAATCTTTTTCTTCGATTTCAGCAAGGTTGCTGTTGCTAATTCCTAATGCCAATTTTTCAAAAACTTTTTGCGCTGTTGCGGTGGTAATGCGATAACGATAGCCGTCATTGGCGACATAATAGGTTTTGCCCTTGTCTTCGACGGCTAAAAGAATTTTGCCTTTTAATTTTTCGGCAAGATTTGGCGCGGATAGAGCTAATACCGGTAATGTGAACATAAGCCCGGTTAAAAATCCGAGTGTAAATTTTTTCATAGTTTTTGTGGTTATATAATCAAAGCGCCCAATAAAAAAAGGACACCCGATCTTGGTCGCGAAACCACACATTGAGTGTCCGTGAGGATACTTGCTTGTGCTGATCGGATGTCCGTTTCCGGTCACAAACAAGTAAAATAGCCAAAAAATGGCTTCTCTCACGAAAATATAAAATGTGTGGTTTCGCATTTTTAATATACCACCATTTTATGAGAAAAACAATAGAAATACTTAAGAAAACTTAAACCGTTATTTTTGGATAATTACCTAAAATTAAAATAAACCTGCAATTTACAGGCCTTTACGAAAATGATAAACTTAAAGTATGAAAATAGCTACTGCCACAAACAAGCCGATCGACGCCAATAAATTGAAATTGGTTGAATATTTGGCGCTTCCAAAAGCCTGCCGCCCAATGCCGATAAAGCGATTTGCGGCAGAAGTTTTGGGAGTGAGCGAGCCAACGGTTCACGCTTGGAAAAAAACCGCCGAGGTTGTTTTGTCCGTCCGGAAAACTATTGAACAAAAATTTGCCGATGATATACCGGATGTCCTTTTGGCTTTACGCGATAATGCATTAGCCGGTAATCCGAGAGCGGCGAAGATTTTTTTAGAGTATGTTGAAAGCGGAGTACAAGATGTAGATATGCCGAGAGAGGAGTTATCGAGAAAGGAAGTAGAAGCAGAGATTGATCGTTTGAAGAAAAAGTTCTATCCAAGTAATTAACTTTTAGAAAACAAATGGAGTTTATAAATAAAATTTTTAAACATTTGAACAAAAGCAGTAAGCCAAATTATGATAGTATGGTTGCTAATTGCCCATACTGTGATCAAATTATTAGTCCATTGCCCACCAGAGGCAAAAAATGTATAAAATGTAATAAGAAATACCGAGTAAGAAAATTTCCAAACGAGGAAGTTCCGAGAATTATAAAAGAAGAAGACGTTCCAGTATTAGAAGATCTTTGGGCAAAACAACATTATATAAAGGAGGCAGGGAATGATGATTTACAGTTGATCGAACAAGACGAGATTGATAAAACTATTGCGCAAGCCAAGAGAGCTTTTAAAAATGGAAAATCTGATGAGGCTTGGGGGCTATACAATCAAGCCATACTCAAGGTTACGCAAGGCAAGTTCTCCGGAGGTCAAGCTTTTTTATCAAAACAGTGGTTTGTTTATCGTGCTATGGCAATACAGCTAATGGCAGAAGAAAAATATCCTAACGCTATTGAAATGCTTTTACGTGTGGCTATTATCGATGTCATTTCATACTCCGGGGATAAAGATAATATTACTGCAGATATAGCCCCGGTTACTCTTGAAATAATCGCCGAAGCAATTGATCGCGGAAAAATAAAAAAAGATCAATTCATTGACCTAATGAATAGATCAATCGAAGTTTCTAAAAACTTTGTTGGTATCGCAAAAAGGATTGATAAAATAGAATTGGGAGATATAGATTTAATGGATTTAGGTATTAAAGAACTAAAGCAAAGTTTATTCAAAGAGCAAATATTGAAATATTTTTACAAGTGATGTTTTTTGAGAGGTATAATTTGCTTGTGCAGAATATTTTATGAACGAATTAACTGAAAAACTAAAAAGTGCGGAAGTCGCTGAAAGTAGTGGAAAATTTATTATACACTCACAATTTTTTTAGAATTTTAAGTTTTATAAAAGGAGATCAAAATATTAAAACAAAAGATATAATCACTTCTATTGATAAGGATTTTATGTTATATGACGAAAAAATAAGAGGTAAAAGATTATTAGCTCATTTTATAACGTTTAAAGCAGAAGAAGATAAGATTATTTCAGAGATTACTTTTTTCGGAAAAATAATATATACGGTTATTTTGGGAGAATTGCCCGATAATTTGAAGTCTGATAATTTTGGATGTGGACATTTATTTCATCCATTCCTGAAAACAATTCATAATTTAACTCAAGAGCCGCCTCTTAATCCCACGCCAGAACAGATTAAAACCAGTTTTGGATTATACAAAAGAATTTAATTTAATATATGGATAGCCAACAATATCAAATAATATACTTCCCGTATTTATGTATGAAAGGGATCGATGAGATTGATTTTGGTTTTGCAAAAATCTGGAATTTTTCAAAATGCAAAAGCAAATATATAAAAGATCAAAACCAGATTGATAAGATCACGAAAATTTTTAATTGCTATAAATGCTATAAAACAAGCCTTATTGATGAAATTGGTATTTTTTCAATCGGTGATGTGGATTTTAGGGTTTTGTCGGAAGATGAAATGGTTTTCGTGAAAGAGGTAAGATATTTATTATTTTTGTCTTTTTTATCAAAAAATAACACGATAGTTTATAATTGCAATTCAGGACATCAAATGGCAACATCCGATAATTTTGATGTTATATACCAAAATTTCACTTTAGAAAACGACAGTGTTGCCGAAAGAGTTGGTGAAATAATAAGTTACAATAAAGGTGGTTATAAATTGGATGAGGTAGTATATCAACGTCCAAGTTTTGTGCCCACTCCAATGAGATTTGATATTGATAGGGATTTATTCTCTCATCTCATTGATTTAAAGAGCAAGCGACCATTAGTGTATAGGCGAATACTCAATGCAACTGAAATCTTTTTTGAAAGTTATTACAATTCCCATTATGTCAGTAGAAACGCCAGAATTTTGTTGCAGGCAGCAGCCTTTGAAATACTTTTACAACTCCCGGTGGAAGCGCCGAGAAAAGAGTTTAGGCATAGAATAGGATTTTTTAGTATTCATAGTGGAGATAAAAAGTATAGCTACGCTATTAGATATTGGTCAAAAAAACAACTTAAAGTAGTTAAAGAGCAATTAACCATAAAAGAAATTTGGGCAGATAAATTTTTCTCTTTAAGAAATATGATTATTCACGGAGAAAAAGTTGAGCCAAATGATTTTCTATTTAAGGGAGATCAGAGGCATTATGATATAGCTTTGCTGTTTTTTATCTTAATTATCAAAAAGCAAATTGAAAAAATTTTAAGAAATAAAAAATACTGTTGTGATTATGAAATAAATTGGAAAAGCTGGAAAGATGAAATATCACAGCCAGAACTGACAATGAAAAGTGGTTTTGTCTATGAATATACGATGAGAAAATTATTTGAGAAAATGGTTAATAGGAAAAAGTAAGTTTATCGAATTATCTTGGATAACTTTTCCATACTGATCTTTACCAGCGGATAGATGTTATATAGTTCGGTAAATATATAATCTGCGGAGCCAAGATGATACTTAATAGCGAAGAAAGATTTGCCCTTTGTTAGTATTAGTGCTATTGTATAATTACAATTAAAGATTAGTTTATAAAGAGTGCAGCGAGGGAACTAGCCCAGTGACCTGCCAGCAACCCTGGAGTCATCCATCCAGAAGGTGCTAAATCTAGCCCAATGAGGGAAAGATAAAGGTCGATTTTTTATTTCTTAAAAAAACTCTTTCCTTCGTTGGGGGAAGAGTTTTTTATTATTAATAAATAAAATATATGAAGAACAAAAAGCCACATCTCAGGTTAATAGACCTGAACAAATATCTCCAGGGCAGGGATTACAGGAAGTTGGATAGGGAAGAGCAGGACTATATAGCAAAAGAGATATTGAAGGTATTACAACCTGACTCTAACAAATAGTTTTAGAAGACCCTTATAGATCTACAGTAACTATTTAATAAAATACATAAAGAAGAGAAAGACGTAAGCTAAATTAATCAGCTTAGATAAATATCTCAATAATAGAGGTTAGCTAGAGCTGAACAAGGAAGGGTGGTTGAAGAATTTAAAGTGAAATATTTAACTTATAAACTAATAGATTAATAATACAAAAGTATGGAAGACAGAGACATGACACTAGAAGAAGTATTAGCGGCTCTAAGGAAGAAGCCAGAATACACTCCAAAGATAGACCCAGAAACTGGGGAGAAGCTGAAGGAGGCAATAGTGACAATAAGATTGCCGAAAGAATAACGGGAGCTGCACCTCCGGTTTAAATGTGCCTAAAAACTATTGACTTAAATTTAAAATTTAAGTCCTCTGGTTTAATAGCCCCAGTTTTTAGATTTTAATTTAACACATTGGCTTTGATTACTATTAGTTATAATATAATAGAATGCAGCTATAACTCGCGTTATTATTTAAAAATGCTATTAGATAAAACTTGTAGGATTAGGAGAAGCGAAAAATATAAAAATGAAGAGTCTTTGGGAGCTATTTGGAGAGTTATTGATTGGGGTAAATATGATGAAAGTTAGAGTATTTTTTTGGAACTATGGCCAGGTTAGTTCTAGAACAAGGAGAGCAATATTTTTTTAATTAACAATTAAATTTGCGTGGATAGATATGGATCAACTAGAGATTTAGAGCTAAAATAGCTATAAAATTCCTATTTTATAGCGTTTTATACAAATTATTGTATAAAAGCTTGTAATATTTACAATATTTGATTACAGGCAACTTAGCCTAATCATAATTATTTAAGATAATATTGAGCTAGAGAGTGTAAGATAGAGTCAATTTAGTTTTAAGTTAGAGGGGAGAAATTGACATTAAGTATAAAATTACCTATAAATCATAAAGAGTTCTTTGAAAATAAATTATAAATTAAAATTAGCTAGAGGTTATGAAGTTAGCTCCAAAAATTCAACAAGCAATAAATTTAGTTAGTTACCTGCATGCTGGTCAGACCAGAAAAAGCAATCAGAGCACCCCTTATGTTAGTCACTTGTTTTCAGTTGCCTGGATTTTAAGCAACTATACAGACCAGGAAGAGGTGATTATCTCTGGACTACTACATGATGCCCTGGAAGATGTGCCTGAGTATCAAGAAGAAGAGTTAAAGCGAGACTTTGGTGAGTCAGTTCTTCTAATAGTTAAAGGAGTGAGTGAGGACAAAGATCCTCGGGTAGAAATAGATAAGCGAAAAACCTGGAAAAGTCGTAAGTTAAAATATTTAGCGACACTAAAACAAGGTAGCGAAGAGTCATTATTGGTTTGTGCGGCTGATAAGTTACATAATCTTCAGTCTTTGATTGACGAATATCAAAAGCAAGGAGAACTTTTGTGGCAAAGATTCAACACTACTAAGGAAAATAGTCTCTGGTTTTATGGTGAGGTCATCGCTATTTTAAAGGAAAATTTAAACAATCCTATAGTTTTAGAATTAGAGCTAGTTTATGATCGAGCAAGGGAAATATTGCTATAATTATAATTGGGTTGTTGAAAAATAAAAACTCTTTCTAAAATAAAGAAAGAGTTTTTTTATTTAAAAATAAATGTTAATTAGCAGGATCGGTTTGGGTAAGCATTGCTCAAGCCAGGGAACATAATTGGCAGCTAGTTAATTGTAGCTTTGTCTCTTTGAGTCCATCAGCCTCCTTTCACAATAGTTATAATACTATTTTCTATTTATCTACCATCTTAAATATTATATAACCTTATCAACTGTTTAAAAAGAACGACGAGCTTAGTGTCTCGGAAGTAGATAAACTTCTTAAAGGCACAATACCACGGCCAATGATCAAGCAGGCACTTTCCAGGCTGGCGTCCTTAAAATTGCTTGAAAGAATTGGACAAGCACGCAGCACGAGGCATAGGAAGCCAAATCAATAATAGTACACAGGCGTGTTTGAGTCAGGGAGCATAATAGTGATATAATAATAAGGTAAATAAAGTTATATGAAAAAATATTTTATTACTTTTTTTAGTATCTTGGGGGTGATTATTTTAATTACCCTTATCACCCATCGTCAGACTATCTTCCATGAGGGTAATCCTTTGCCTCTTTGGGGAGGAATAGTTAAGCTGTCTCTAGGTACAGATAAATTAGTTTATCTAGGCGAAGACAAGTATATGACTGGCGCGCAGGGAAAGGAGATTATAATCAAGTTGTTGGCGGATAACAATTATGAGTTAGTTGATCAATTAGGAGCGGGATACTTATTTAGCGCTGAAGATAAGGGGGAGCTGATTGTAACGGCTAAGCACTACTCCCGCTATTTCTATCTTTGGTCCATCTCTAAGTCAGTTAGTTTAGAGGGCCGGGAATTTAAGGCCGCTGGTGATATCGTTATCCTAGAGACAGACCCAGGGGCAGATTGGTTAACGGGAGAAGCTTTAAGCGGACAAGCGTTTAAGTATCCCGAAACTCTTTCTACCAAATACCTGTCCCCAGTAGTTTGGCCTCCAGAGCTAAAGGTAGTTAATGGAGAATTTAGTTGTCTAGAGGGCGGCACGGAGCTAGCTGAGGAAGGGGAGACTAGTCTAGTTATCTATCAGGACCAAGAGTTTTGTTTAACTAAGGCTAGTGAAGGAGCGGCTGGCAGCACTTATACCACCTATCTTTATCAAGTACCCGTAGCGGACTGGCTAGCAGTAGTGCAAGTCTCTTTAGCCTTAAGAGCCCCTCAGTGTATGAATTATGACGAGCCTCAAGCAAGTGAATGTGAGGCGGAGCTGGAAAACTTTGACCCCAATTTGTTAGCCTTAGAGCTAGTTAAGACTCTAAGTTATTAATTAAGAAGATTAGCAAATTAACTTTTTTCCACTAGTCAAGCCTAATTACCTAATAAGGCTTGACTTTTTTATTTATTTATGATGTAATAGAGACCCAGTGACAGACTGGGGCAGAGAGATCTTTAACAAGGGTGAGGCTAGTTTAATAACTAAAGAAGGTGTAGCGACTGGCTAGATTAGCTTTAGTTATTAAATTAGTACTAACCATTAAAAAAACAAAAAGGCCAGGGAGGGCCTAAAAAATGAAAGTATTCGAGGTAAAAGGAGGAAAAGTCAGCTTCGGAGTGGAGTTGACGAAGATAGTTGCCCAAGGCAAGGAAGGTGAAGAGTCCTCTTTCTATGCCCTAACAGTGGGAACTATTAATCGTCATGGTCGTTGGGGAGGAATACTACCCGTTAGCGATAAATTGGCGAAAAAAAGCTCAGTTCTTCGCTGGGCTAGTTTAGGTAAGTCCCAATCGGGACGACCAAAGCTGGTCAAAGAAAAGGAACTGGAGGCTAACCACTGCCTAGTGGTCTTTAGAACCCCAGCCGGACTAGGCGGGGCTAATGAGCACACCGGGCAACAGAAATTAATCCCAGAGGGGAATCAAATGGCGTTTTTAAACGAGAGTTTAAAAAGCTATCTGCCCTTCCCAGGGAGAATATTAGTTTCGGCAGAGATCAGCAAAAGTTGGAAAGACTACTTTGATAGTAGTTACCAGTTAATTGCGGTGATGCCGAAAGACAAAATCTTCAGAGTCGCTTATAGCGATCAAAGAGGGAAGCATGAATACTATTATAAATATGACGGACAGAGTTTAAACTCGGTTCTCAAGAATAAATAAAAAATAAAGATAGCCAACGGCTATCTTTTTTATTGGAAAAACAGAGAGATTGCTATATAATTAAAAAATAGAGTCCTTATTATATTATCTAATATTATGAATCTTGAATCTATCAACAATGTTTTTCTAAATAAGCCGAGAAAGCTAGCTGCTGAACTTGAGGCAAGCGAGCTGGCTATACTTAGACTTTTTTAAAAAAATGTATACTGAGAAAATTCCTTGGTCTGAGTTTAGCACTTATCGTGATGAGGTGATTATAGAGATAGAAAACAAGATTAATGAGATTCTCACTAAGTCTATTTATCGGAATAAAAAAGTAATTATAGAATAAATTTATGGCTAAACAAAAACCAAGTCTCCTTTATCTATCTGGGGGTATGACCTTTAACTCTAGGCAGGACTATTTACAGTATTTAAAAAACTTAGAGATTAGTTTAGAGTCTAGTAAAAAATGGAATGGGGAATATTTGGAAGAGAAGTTGGGCTCAGAGTTTAATTTAATAAGACTACGCCTACCACTTAAAGAGTATGCTAGGTACCAAGACTGGAAAATTGTTTTTGAGAAATATTTAACCTTAGTGACTACGGAACTTGTGTTAGTGGGGTTTTCTTTAGGAGCTATTTTCCTAGCTAAGTATTTGGCAGAAAATAGTCTAAAACAGAAAATTAGGGGAGTATTTTTAGTTGCTCCCCCCTTTGATGATCGGTTAAAGGGAGAGTCTTTGGCTGGGGGTTTTAAATTGCCTAAGAGTTTAAAAAGACTAGATGAGAGTGCTGCAGTGGTGCGACTCTATTTCTCTGATGATGACCCTATTATTCCTCTAGCTCAAGCAAGGGAATATCAAAAAAGATTAACTAAGGCGCAAGTGAAAATAAGCTCTCGGGGCCAAGGGCATTTTCAGATGCCTAGTTTTCCGGAGCTAATTAGAGAGATCAAAAAGTTAGCCTAGGGTTTAAATTATTAAAAAATAGCTAGTTTTTTTTGATTTATCTCCCATTCTTTGCTACGTTAGAAATAGCAATTAATTAAAGATTGCTTTGTTTTTGCTTAGCAATCGTTAATGATAAATAAATTATGTCTTGGCATTCATATAGTATTAAAGAAAGATTAGATCTGGAGCAGGAGTTTCAGATTGATTTAGGTAAAGGACTAGAAGAACAGCAAGTAGTGGAGACCAGAAAAACAGTGGGCGCTAATGTTTTAGATAAAATTAGTAGCTCTTGGTGGGATATTTTGTGGCGACAGATCAAGTCTCCCTTTATCTTCTTGCTCTTTTTTGCCGCCTTGCTTTCCTTTGCTTTTGGAGAACACCTAGATGCTTGGCTAATAGTTTCTTTTATTGCCATTAATACTATTTTAGGTTTTTGGCAGGAGTTTCGCTCAGAAAAAACGGCTAAGCTATTAATGGAAATGATTGCTTGGCAGAGCCGGGTAATTCGGGCGGGCCGAGAGCAACGGATTGATAGTGCGGAATTAGTGCCAGGCGATGTGATTATCTTAGAGCATGGCGATAAGGTCGGTGCCGATATTCGCTTATTTGAGTGTCATAATTTTAGCGTTGATGAAAGCTCTTTAACTGGAGAGGCAGTGGCAGTCTTTAAGCAGGGCGAGCTATTAGTGTCTAAACCTCAAGAGATTCACCAAGCAGAAAATATAGTCTTTAGTGGCACCACGGTTTTAAGTGGACGAGCCTTGGGGGTGGTAATTGCCACGGGGGCTAATAGTGAATTTGGTAAAATTTATCGCTTAGTATCAGGAACTAAGAAGGTTAGTAATTTTGAAAAGGGTATTGCTCAGTTGTCAAAGTTCATTCTTAAGTTAGTGGTAGTGACTTTAGTTTTGGTTGTCTTGGCGAATATTTTAATAGATGGAGGTTTAAGTGACGTATTTACCTTAATAGTCTTTGCGATTGCCTTAGCGATAGGAGTTATTCCCGAAGGCCTACCTTTGGTGATGACCTTCTCCTTTTCTAAGGGGGCGGCTAAGCTAGCTAAGAAGCAGGTACTAATCAAGCGTTTATCAGCGATAGAAGATTTAGGGAGTGTTAAAATACTATGCTCTGATAAGACTGGTACTTTAACTGAAGGGAAAATGAAGCTAGCGAATCGGTTAGTTCTGGAGGCTAAAAATGAGGAGGAATTATTATTAACCGCTCTGTTAGGCTCTAATTCTTCACCGGAAAAGCAGGACCCCTTTGATTTGGCCATTAAAGAGAGGGCTGGTAGTGAAGGGGAGCGGGTGAAGGAGTCTTATGACATTATCTTTGATTCACCCTTTGACCCCAACTTCCGGCGTAATAATGTTTTAGTAGAAAAAGATGAGAGACTAACCTTCATTGTCCGAGGGGCTTCGGAAGAATTAGTGAAAATGGCAGACTCCGTAGACCTTAAGGCAATAGAGAGTTGGATAGCGGCGGAGGGGCGCTTGGGACGACGAGTCCTAGCTATCGCTAGCAAGGAGTTAAGGGATTTTGAATTTGATAGCTTTGCGGAGAACTTTCGTGACGAGGAAAATGGTTTAAAGCTTCTAGGCCTAATTTCTTTTACCGACCCAATCAAGAGTACTACCTTAGAGGCAGTTAAGAAGGCTAAAAAGCTAGGGATAGAAATTAAAATTATTACCGGTGATGGGCCCGAGGTGGCGGGAGCAATAGGGACGGAGATTGGTCTATGCCCAACTCCCGAGGATGTGATTACCATGGACCAGTTCAATGCTTTCCCTGAGGCTGATAAATTATCCGCCCTTAATCGTTATAATATCTTATCGCGCTTTACCCCCGAGAAGAAATATGAAATTATTAGCCGGCTTCAGGCTCATAATAATGTTGGCTATCTAGGTGATGGCATCAATGATGCGCCGGCCTTAAAAAAGGCGGGGGTATCTTTGGCGGTTAATAATGCTAGCGATATCGCTAAAGAGACGGCGGATATTATTCTTTTAGAAAATGATTTAAGTATTATTATTGATGGCATCAGAGAGGGGCGAATTATCTTTAATAATGGCTTAAAGTATCTTAAAGCCACAATTGCTTCTAACTTTGGTAATTTCTACGCGATTATTGTAGCCTCCTTATTAATTCCTTTTTTACCGATGTTGCCTGTGCAAATTCTCCTACTCAATCTCTTATCTGACTTTCCGATGATTGCCATTGCTGGTGATAGCGTTGATGAGGAGGAATTAGCTGAGCCTCGGCGTTATCAAACTAAGGATCTAATTAACGCCGCCCTAATCTTAGGGGGAGTGAGTGCTATTTTTGACTTCATTTTCTTTATTATATTCTACCGTCAAGGCGAGGCAATTCTACAAACTAATTGGTTTATTGCTAGCGTTGTTACCGAGCTAGTCTTTATCTATTCCATTAGAACTAACCGACCAATGTTAAGGGGAACTAGGCCAGGACGAACGCTAACGATTTTAACGATCTTAGCGGGCCTAGCGGCAGTTAGCTTGCCGTTTATGACTTTTGGTCAGAGTCTCTTTAATTTTGTTACCCCTACTCATCTCCATGTTTACCTAATTCTAGGAGTGACCTTTGCCTACCTAATTACCACAGAAGTAGTTAAGCGACTATTTGTTCGTTCAGGGAGTCGGCATTTTTCACTAAACACGGTTGACAAATAGGGGGAGAGGCAATAAGATAAGGGGTGGTTGAATATTATTAGTTCTTTAACAAGCAATTGGACAATTAGTTTAATTATTAAGACCATTAATAGTTTAGTAGTTTTAATAATTAAACTAATTGTTAAACGAATAAAAATAAAAGTAATGAAAATAAACAGTTTAAGGAAGTTTTTACTTGAAGAGCTCGCGGTAGAGCTTGACCATGATCGATCAGAACCCTTAGTTACTCCGCGGTTTCTCTTAGGAGAGCCGGCTGTTTGGGTAAACGATGAAGACTTCTGGATAATAGCTCCAGAGTACCTAGTCGCTGAGATTTGGGAGAAACTAAGAGATTATTATTCTCCAGCCATAGTTTCTGTTTTAGAGAAATATGGTGGAAGTGTCATTAATCTCCAGGAAGGGAGACTAATGTTTGTGTCAGTTGATCAATATGAGCCCAATGTTTACCGAATTACGGTAAATGTTTGGGATTAAAAAATAAAAGTTCGCAACTTGCGGACTTTTTTTATATCCTTTATAATAAATGGGCTAATTAATAAGTTTAAAGATAGCTATGTTGGAGCCTGAGTCTTCACCGTTAACTAAATTTATTAAACAATATCGGAAAATAATCATTGCCGGCGGTTTATTGCTAGGAATAATCGCCGTTTTTTATTTATTTTCCTCACTTTTTTCTCCCTCCTTAGACCTATCAGACGAACTGTCAGTGACAGAAACTGAAGAACTAGTGCCCAGCGAGCGCATAGAGAAGCTAATGATAGAGTCCGGTGATACCTATGGGGTAGCCATGGCTCGCAGTGATTTAAGTCAGGCAGATATTAGGCAAATATACCAAGCAGCCTTAGAGGTTTATGATTTAGCTAAAATTAAGGCGGGCTATAATCTAGAATTTGTCTATGACTACCAGACTAATGAGATTCAGGAGTTTAGGTACCAGCTAAATAGTGAAGAGCAGTTAAGGGTTAGCAAAGAGGGTGATACTTGGTTAGCAGAACTAGAGCCGATTCCTTATGAAACAAAAATAGTGACTAAGGGAGGGGTGATTACTTCCTCACTTTATGAAACCGCTCTAGAAGAGGGAATAGATGAGCGAGCCATTATTGCTCTAGCAGATGCTTTTCAGTGGGCGATAGACTTTGCTATGGACCCACGGGTAGATGATACCTTTAGATTTGTTTATGAGGAGCGTTATTTAGCTGGAGAGTATGTTAGACCAGGAAAGGTCTTAGCGGGTCGCTATATCAATAAGGGAGTGGAGCACTCAGTCTATTATTTTGCTGGAGAAGTGGGCAATGAAGGCTATTTTGATTCAGCAGGGAACTCGGCCCAAAAGATGTTTCTAAAAGCACCAGTGGCCTTTAAGTATATTTCCTCTGGCTTCACTACAGGGATGCGTTATGTTCAAGCCTTTAATGTCGCTACTGAGCACCGAGCGATTGACTACGCGGCACCACTAGGGACGCCAATTAGGTCAGTGGGAGACGGAACGGTTAGTTTTGCTGGTTGGGATGGTCCTTATGGTAATAAGATTTCTATTAGACATAATGGCACCTATTCTACTAATTATGCCCATTTATCAAAAATAGCGGTTAGTCGGGGACAGAAACTTAAGCAGGGTGATATTATTGGCTACGTTGGCTCCACCGGCTTTTCTACTGGTCCTCACTTGCACTATGAGATGGTAAAAAATGGGGTTAAGATTAATCCCTTGCTAGAAGTCTTGCCCCCAGGAGAGCCTTTACGATCAGAAAACTTAGCGGAGTTTTTAGCCGAGGTTAATCATTGGGAAGCCTTGCTAGCTAGTTAATAGTCTTTAGTTAGTAATTAAATTAAAACTCTCAAATTTTAATAGTTGAGTGGTTTTTATTTTTATTATGACCTGGTTTAAGAAATTAAATACCCAAGTTAATAGATTTTATTTAGCCTCATTTTTAAAGAATCAGACTTATTTTGTGCCAATTATTGTTCTATTTTTTCAGGACATTGGCTTAAGTTATTCTCAAATTTTCTGGGTCTTTACCATCGGAGCGGCCTTTTCGTTTATTATAGAAATTCCCACAGGAATTATTGCCGACTTATTTGGTCAGCGGCGAAGTATTATTTTTTCTAAATTCTTTATTTTCTTAGCCTTTATTGCCTTTGGCCTATCACGAAGCTTTGTGGCTTTGTTGATTGCTAATCTAATTTATGAGCTAGGCAAGAGCTTTCGTTCAGGAACAGAGACGGCCTATGTTTTTAATTACCTTAATCAAGAGCAACGTCACTATCAGGCGACTCAGGATCAAAAGCATTTATTACCGAGCTATACTAAGATCAAGATAAATCAGAAGTTTTACGCCCGTCTCTCAGAGAGTCTAGCGGCGATTACAGGAGGTTGGGTAGCTTATCGCTTCGGCTTCAATCTAGTGTTCTTCTTAGCAGCTATCCCCGCCTTGTTTAACTGGCTGCAGACCTTGACTTGGGTAAAATTAGACCTAGAGTCGGGCAAGCAGGCGACTGATAATAGTTTGAAAAATAGTTGGCAATTTTTACAATCATCATGGCGAGAATTACGAGGCAACCGACAGGCAATTAGAGTTATTTTAAATATTAGTTTTTTCTCAGCCGCCTTAGCCGCCTTGGATAAATTTGTTCAGCCCTATATGAAATTATCGGGGATAGAATTACAGAACTTTGGCTTATTCTATTCCGCCTTTCTAATCATTATTGCCTTTTTGGTAAAATTTGCCGCTAAACTAGAAGATCGTTGGGGTGGGGAGAATATTATGAACTACTCCGGTATTTTAGTATTAATGTTGTTAATCCTAATCACTACTTTTCCTCCTAGTATCTGGTTAGCGATGCTTTTCTTTGTGGTCTTAATGATAGACAATCTCCGCTCTCCAGTGGCTAACAATCTTTTTCATGAATTAGTCCCCGATGAAAAGCGGGCAACGCTAGGCTCTATTTTAGAAATGGTGGAGTCGGTTAACAAGCTTTGGATTTTACCAGTGATTGGCTATTTAGCAGACCTGTATACCATGAATGTTGCCATTTTATTAATCGGAGCACTAATTTCTCTTAATGTTATCTTTTTGAGGATTCCTAGACCAAGGGCCGAAAAAGTGCTATAATTGATTAGTCTTTAATTACTTATTAACTAAATAATAATTATATGAAAGGATACAATCTTAATATTGAAGAGGAAACTATTAATAATAATGATTTCCGCCGGGTACTTTATACCGGAAAAAATAGTCAATTAGTCTTAATGTCCCTCTTGCCCGGGGAGGATATTGGTCAAGAAATTCATCACGAGAATGATCAGTTTTTCCGCTTTGAGGCCGGAGAGGGTAAGTGTGTTATTGATGGTCACGAATATGCCGTGAGCGATGGTTCAGCCATAGTGGTACCAGCCGGAGCGGATCATAATGTTATCAACACTTCTAGTAGTGAGTCCTTGAAGCTGTACACTATCTATTCACCAGCGCATCATAAGGACGGGATAGTCCGAGCTACTAAAGCAGAGGCGGAGGCCAATGAAGAAGACTTTGATGGAGTGACGACTGAGTAGTTTAATAAATTAATAGATTTTTTATGTCAAAAATTATTGACGCTAATCAAATGGAGAGCTTAAATAGTCTTAAAAAGAAATTGCCAAAAATAATTATAATTTTAATTGTTTTAATCCTAGCTTTAAACGCCGTAGGCACGATTGGGGCAGGTGAACGGGGGGTGCTTTTGCAATTTGGAGCGGTTCAAGACCGAGTTTTGGGAGAGGGGCTATACTTTAAGATTCCCTTGATTCAAGAAGTCCAGAAAATGGATGTTAAGATCCAAAAAGATGAGGTGCCAGCCAGTGCTTCTTCTAAGGACTTGCAGATAGTGACCTCAGTGATTGCTATTAACTATAATATTGATCCGAGTTCAGTTAATTTAATTTGGCAGGAGGTCGGAAAGAACTATAATCAGCGAATTATTGCACCAGCTATTCAAGAGGCAGTGAAAGCAGTGACCGCTAAATTTACTGCCGAAGAATTGATTATCAAACGTGAGGAGGTTAAGGATGAGATCAAAAAGAATTTAACTAATCGGTTAGCTAAGCGGCACATTGAGGTGGTGGAATTAAATATTATTGCCTTTGACTTCTCCAAGTCTTTCAATGAGGCCATTGAGGCTAAGGTAACCGCGGAGCAGTTAAAGCTTAAGTCGGAGCGCGATCTGGAGAGAATTAAGATTGAGGCAGAGCAAAAGGTGGTAGAAGCGGAAGGAAAGGCGAAGGCTATTAAAACTGAAGCAGAAGCCTTGGTTTCTAATCCTAAAGTGGTAGAACTTAGGTGGATAGAGAAATGGGATGGGGTAACCCCCACTTATTGGGGCGGGGCCACGCCATTTATAGGCTTACCACAATAATCAGTTTTTCTAGTTAGTAAAAGAGCAATTTCTAATCAAGAATTGCTCTTTTATTTTATCCCTAAAAATGGTGATTTTGCTTGGTTTTGATTATAATTTTTTGCTTGTTTTTTAGGAAAATTTATGCTAAGGTGTCTTAATATTGTTAAATTAAAGAGAGTTTAATATGAAAAAAAAGAAAAAATGGCTAATTAGTGTTATTTCTTTGGTTGTTATTTTATTAGTAGTCTTTTTAAGTATTCCTCGGCCAGCAGCGGAAGAGTATTCAACAGTCCTATCATTTCGGGGAGACCTGAAGCAGACGGTTAGTGAGACTGGAACAATTAAGCCAGTTAAGGGCTTAGCTTTAAGCTTTCTCACTTCAGGAAAAATACAAGAAATCAAGGTAGCAGTAGGAGACAAGGTGGTAGCTGGTCAATTACTCGGGTCCTTAGATAGTGCGAGCTTAGAGACTAGAAAGATAGAAGCAGAAGCGGCGCTTAGTGTCGCGGAGGCCTCTCTATCTAAGCTAATAGCCGGGGCGAGCAATGCGGCGATTAATGTTAGCTTAACTAGCTTAAATCAAGCTCGCTCAGCTCTTAATTCTGCCCGAGCTGATTTAGAACAAATTAAGAAGACGGTGGCGGAGAATATTAAGCAAGCCGAGCAAACACTTAGAGACTTAGAAGACTCTTCCTTAGAGACGATTACTCCCACCGAGCAGGCCGTCGCCTTGGCTCAAACAGCTTATAATAATACGGTTAAAAATAGTCAAACTAATACTACTAACGCTCTAAATTCCGCTCTCCTAACTATTACCGAAAAGGTGACCGTGGCGAGAATTTCGTTAGATAATATTCAAACCCTCCTAGATGATGAGGATGCTAGGTATGTGCTAGGAGCTAAGAATTCCGTGCTTTTAACGCAAGTTAAGGATGGGCGGCAAATTTTATTAAGAAAATTAAGTGAGGCAGAGAGTGATTTAGCACTAGCCCAGCAAGGCTTAAATTATGTGGATATTTTAAAGGCCGGAGAGACTGCTAAGGGTTTGTTAAGTGAATTAAACCGAGTTTTAGATACTAGCTATGCTTTGTTAGAGGCTAGTATTACCAGCGCTAGCTTCACTCAACTAAAATTAGATAATTATAAAACCCTAATTAGCTCACAGGTAGCGCAGGGGAGTGGTTCAGCCACGGCGCTAGAGGGGGCAATTCAGGGACTGCAGAATGCTCTGTTAGCTCAGGAGACTAATTTGCGTAATGCTCAAGACAATCTCACTCAGGCGCAAGTTAATTTAAGCAATGCGCAATTAAGTGCTCGTAATGCCTTAAGCAGTGCTCGGTTAGCGGGAGAGCAGCAAATTATCTCGGCTCAGGCTCGGGTAGATAATGCTAGTAGTAGTTTTTTGGTGGCGGAGGCTCAGTATAATAATACGGTGGCCCCAGCCAGGACTCAGGATTTAGCAGTGGCGGAGGCTCAGGTTAGGCAGGCCGAGGCTAATTTAGAGGGAATTAAGCAGCAAATTAAGGACTCTATCTTATTAGCCCCAGTGGCTGGGGTAATTAATCAAGTTAATTATGAGGTCGGCGAACAATTTGGCCTTAGTGGCCAACCCCTAGTCTCGCTATTAATGGATGATAGCTTTAACATTGAGGTTGATATTTCCGAGTCTAATATCAGCAAGATTAAAGAGGGCAATGCGGTGGAGATAACTATTGATGCTTTTCCCAATGACTTGGTATTACCTGGTCTAGTGAGCTTTATTGAGCCAGCCCAAACCCTTATTCAAGATGTCGTCTATTACAAGGTCAAGATAGAATTTCTAGACCTAGACAATCTTCGTCTAGACCTCTTAGAGCAGGGCTTGAGTCTTAAGTCAGGGATGACAGCCAATATTAGTATTCTCACCAATCAAGTAGAGCAAGTGATTCAAATTCCGGCCCGAGCAGTGATAGAGGAAGATGGACAAAAGTTAGTCCGAGTTTTACGGCAAAAGAAATTAGTTTCTTTGCCCGTAAGCCTAGGCCTAGCCGGTGATGAGGGGCAGGTAGAGGTCAAGGAGGGGCTAGCTGAAGGAGAAACTGTGGTTACCTTTATTAGAACTAATAAGAAATAATTAACTATGTCGTTAGCACCGTTAATTGAATTAAACAAGATTACTAAAACCTACTACAATGGGGAGTTAGCTACCCTAGTCCTTAAGGGAATAGACTTTAAAATTTATCCCGGTGAGTTTGTCTCTATTATGGGCCCCTCAGGCTCGGGAAAGTCTACCCTAATGCACATCTTAGGTCTTTTAGACCGACCAACAGCGGGTCATTATTTTTTTAAAGGTCAGGAAGTGGGGGGTTTAAGTGAGTCTGAGTTAGCGGCTTTGCGCAATCAAGAGATTGGCTTTGTGTTTCAAGCCTTTAATCTTCTATCTCGTACCAGTGTCCTGGAGAATGTTAAACTGCCCCTGATCTATTCACTAGATAAGAAAAAGATGACTGAGCGAGCGATTGCGGTGCTGGACCAAGTGGGACTATCGCATCGTTTAAACTATTTCACTAATCAAATATCCGGAGGAGAGAAGCAACGGGTAGCGATTGCTCGGGCACTGGTTAATCAGCCAGCAGTTATTTTTGCTGATGAGCCCACTGGTAATTTAGATTCTCGTTCAGGCACCCAAATTATGAGCATTCTTCAAGACCTTAATGAGGCGGGTCATACGATTATTTTAGTGACTCACGAAACCTATACCGCTGAACATGCTAAGCGGATTATCAAGATGTTAGATGGCCAGATAGTTAGTGATGAGCCGGTGGCTAAACGACGTTGGGCGACTAGTGGGGAGTTGCTAAAGTAGTTATGAGAGAAAACTTAAAACAATTAGTGAAAATAGTTTGGCAAGCGCTAATGACTAATCGGGTGCGTAGCTTTTTAACGATGCTAGGAATTATTATTGGCGTGGGGGCGGTAGTGTTAATTATGTCCCTAGGCGCTGGGGCCAAGTCCCTGATCTTAGGACAACTATCAGGCTTTGGCAGTGATTTAATTATGATTATGCCCGGACAGTCAGATGAGCAAGGGCCGCCTTCTTCAGTTTTTGGAGTCACCATTACCAGTTTAAAGCTAGCGGATATAAAAGCGATTAAAGACGAGGGTTTAGTCGCTAATTTAAAGGCGGCTAGTGCCTATTATGAACTTAATGCCCCCACCTATTGGCGTGACTATAGTTTTGAGGCAAAGATTAGAGGGGCACAAGGTGACTATTTAGAAATTAATGGTGGAGAATTAGCAGCCGGTAGATTTTTAAGCACTGAAGAGCTGGACTCGCAAGCTCGCTTAGCGGTCTTAGGAGGGACGGTTGCTCAGGAACTATTTGCCAACAATGATCCAATAAACCAAAAGATAAAGATCAAGAATCAGACGGTAACGGTAGTGGGAGTGCTAGAGCAACGGGGACAAGTCGGTTTGCAAAGTTATGATGACTTAGTAATAGTTCCTTTAGCTTTTGCTCAAAAGGACTTAGCGGGAGTTAATTATCTAAGTCTAGCCCAGGTGAAGGTGGCTGAAGGGGGAGAGATAGATGAGGTGATGGAAGAAATTAAATTAGTTTTGCGAGATCGTCATGGTTTAAGTAATGCTGCTGATGATGACTTTTCTGTGCGTAGTTTTCGGGATGCCCTAGCGATGGTTAATACTATTACCGACTCTATCCGCTATTTCTTGGTTGTTATGGCCAGCTTATCCTTGTTAGTGGGAGGAATTGGGATTATGAATATTATGTTAGTGAGCGTGACTGAGAGAACTAGAGAAATTGGTTTACGGAAATCTTTGGGAGCAACTAATCAGCAAGTCCTTAGTCAGTTTCTCTTAGAGGCAATTATTTTAACAGTCTTAGGGGGATTGCTTGGTATTCTCTTGGGGATAGTTTTAGCGCTTTTAGTTTCAATTGTAATTAGGCAAATGGGCTATGATTGGGATTTCGTGGTTTCAGGCCTAGCCTTGGTAATTAGCTTGAGCTTATCAATCGCCATTGGTCTTAGCTTCGGCTATTATCCTGCTAAACGAGCTAGTCGTTTAAGTCCCATTGAGGCCTTGCGTTATGAATAGTTAGTTATGAGAATTATTATTGCCAGCCAATTAGCCTTTCGGTCTTTAAAGCAAAATCTCTTGCGTACCAGCCTGACAGTTTTAGGGGTGGTGGTTGGGGTAGTGGCGATAGTGATAGTTTTTTCCGCCGGAGAGATGCTTAATAATCTCATTTCAGGCGAGATAGAAGCTTATGGCACTAACTCTATTCAAGTGGAGGCCAAGCAGCCGGGGAAAAACCGGCCGGGGAGGAGTGGTTTAACCTCACTGAAGATGACAGACCTTAAGGCGATAGATCGTTTAGAAAATATTAGGGCTAGCTATGCTGCTTCTTTGACTCAGGCCCGAGTAGCCTATGAGGCCGAGAGCCAAAAGGTGATGGTATTTGGTACTAGTGCCCCCTTTCCCATTGTTAATGCGAAGATTAGATTAGCAGCGGGAGACTACTTTAGTGAGAGTGAAGATAATTCTCAAGCCCAGGTAGCGGTCTTAGGCTCTAAGTTAAAAGAAACTCTTTATGGGGAGGCGACGGCCTTAGGGACGACCATCAGGATCGGGTCTAAAAAGTTTAAGGTGACGGGAGTCTTAGAAGAACAGGAGGGTTTTCAGAGTTTTATTGATTTTAATGAAATGGTCTACATTCCCATTAATACTTTACAAAAGAAGATTCTCGGGATAGACTATGCCACCTATTTCACTCATCAGGTCAAGGAGGCGGCTAATATAGATGAGACAGCGGAGGAAATTAGAAGAATCTTACGAGAACGGCACGAGATTGTTGATGATAGTCAGGAAGACTTTAGAGTGACCACCATGGCCGAGATGCAATCTATTTTTCAAACAGTGACTAATGCCGTTACCTATCTGCTCTTAGCCATTGTCCTGATCTCTCTCTTAGTGGGTGGAGTGGGGATTATGAATATTATGCAGGTAACAGTAGTGGAAAGAACGCCGGAAATAGGTTTACGTAAGGCGCTAGGAGCGGCTCCTTTAGATATTGTTTGGCAGTTTTTAGTGGAAGCGGTTCTCATCACTTTTTGGGGTTGGCTACTAGGAGCAATTTTAGGAGTGGCGGGTGCCTATCTGTTAGCTAATGTCTCCTCTCGCTTTGGGTTTAGCTGGAACTTTGCCTGGCCCTGGACTGGTTTAGGGGTGGCCCTGTTGTTTTCCTTAGCGAATGGTTTCTTGTTTGGCTATCGTCCAGCTCGTCAAGCGGCTAAACTAGACCCAGTGGAGGCCTTAAGGACGGAATAATTAGATTTAATAATTTATATTAATTTAGAAAAAAACTATGACAATTAACAAGTATTTAATTATCAACCCAGGCAGTGCTTCTAAGAAATATGCCTTTTTTATAGACCAGTCCTCAGTCTATACCGCTCATTTTGAAAAAGAAGATGACAACTTTGTGGTTACCGAGAGAATCGGAGACGAGAAATTTAAAACAGTCATTGAAGCTAATGACTATCAAGAGTCCTTAAGATGGCTAATTAAATCACTTAAGGAGGCAGACCTAATCAAGAGTCAGGCCGAGATTAATTTCTCGGGAATTAGAATCGTGGCTTCCGGCACCTATTTCTACCAACACCGCCTGATCACGCCTGAATATTTAGCGAAGGCCGAGGAGTCCCTAGCTAAAACCCCGCTTCATTTAGCCCCCGCCTTAGAGGAGGTCAAGAAGTTAAGGGAAATTTTAGGCCCAGAGCACTTGTTGGTCGGAGTATCTGATAGTGCTTTTCATGCTAGCATTCCGGATGTTTACCGCTATTATGGCATCCCCATCAAGGATAGCCGCGCCTATAATATTGAACGCTTTGGCTACCACGGCCTGTCAGTTCAGTCAGTGGTCAAGCAGGCAGAGAAAAAGCTAGGAAGCTTGCCAGATAAGGTAATAGTTTGTCATTTAGGTGGAGGAGCCAGTGTTACCGCTGTTAAGGCGGGCCAGAGCCTTAACACCACAATGGGCTTTACGCCCCTGGAAGGCTTGCTAATGGCCACTCGGGTGGGGGATATAGACCCGGGAGTGGTGACTTATCTAATGAAGCAGAAAAACTATGGCGAACTAGAGATGCGCGCCTACCTTAACAATCAGTCAGGCCTCTTAGGCCTTTCGGGAATTAGCGATGATATTAGAGGATTGTTAGCCGTGGAAGACAGTCAGGCTGATGCCCGCCTAGCCCTAGCTGTGTATGTCGCCCGTATCAAACAAGAGATTGGTCGGATGGCAGCTAATTTAGGGGGAGTGGATTTATTAATCTTTGCCGGTACAGTTGGGGAGCGCTCCTTTATTATGCGAGGCAGGATCGTGGCTGGCTTAGAGTTTCTTGGCCTAGAGCTTAACCAAGAGTTAAATAGGCAGTCTGAGGGAGTGGAGGTTTGGTTATCTAGTGAGCAGTCACGAGTGAAGGTCTTAGTCGCCAAGACCGATGAAACCCTAGAAATTGCTCAGGCCACTCAGACGGTGATTGATAATTTAAGGGGTAATTAGCCTTAGTTGTCAGAAGTGCTAGATTGCCCTATAATAAAGGAGCTAATTAACTAATTAAACAAATTTTTTTAAATATTAATAAATTTATGCACACTAAAATTATTGCTACGATTGGACTAGAAACCGAGAAAGAAAAAAACCTGCTGGCTTTGATAAAGGCGGGAGTGAGAATGATTAGGGTTAATTTCTCTCACGCTAGCTACGACCAGTATTTGCGGGTTCAGAAAATTATTAAAGCCTATAACCGAAAGAATAAAAATAACCCAGTCTCATTAATGATGGATTTACAGGGACCACGGATTAGAGTGGGGCAGATGCCCGAGAAGGGAATCGTGATGCGCCTTAATGAAGAGTATCAATTCACCTATTCCCGACGAGCCTATCAAAATGACCAGGTGATCCCCATTGATAATCAAGACCTCTATAAATATATTAAACCAAAAGACCCTTTGTTCTTATGTAATGGTGATATTGAATTAACCGTTACCGCCGTTGAAGACAAGGTGATTAAAGCTAAGGTGATTAACAATGGTGTGCTCCATAGCAATAAAGGGGTTAATGTCCCTAACACTAATTTAAAGAAGTTTGGACTCACTGCTAAAGACCGGCGCGATGTGGCCTTTGGGATTCAGGCCGGGATGGACTATGTAGCACTTTCCTTTGTCCAAACCGCTGAGGATGTTAAGCGCCTTAAAAAACTATTAGGCAAAGATAGTACGGTGAAGATAATTTCTAAAATAGAGCGAGGGATAGCCCTTAAAAATATTAATGAGATCATTAAGGAGTCAGATGTGATTATGATTGCTCGGGGTGACCTAGGCATTGAAGTTCCGATAGAAGAGCTGCCAATTATTCAGAAGAACTTGATTAAGCAAGCTCATTGGTATGGCAAGCCCGCTATTTTAGCCACACAAATTATGACCTCAATGATTAAAAATCCTCATCCTACCCGAGCGGAAGTTAGTGATATTGCTAACGCTATTTTTGACCGAGCGGATATGGTAATGCTTTCAGATGAGACTGCCGTGGGTGACTATCCAATTGAAGCGGTTAAAATTATGCGTAAAATAGTCAAGAAGACTACGGACTATGTTAATAAAAATTGTATTAGTGAATAGTAATATGAAAATAACTAGCCTACAAGCTTTACAAATTCTAGACTCACGCGGACAACCGACCATTCAGGTAAGTCTCGGCTTAGAATCAGGTCTCAAGGCGACAGCCTCAGTTCCTAGTGGGGCTTCCACCGGCAGTCACGAGGCTAAAGAATTAAGGGATGGAGGTCCAGACTATCAGGGTCTAGGGGTGAGTCAGGCAATTAGCAATATTACCGAAAAGATTGCCCCTCGGCTGATTGGTTTAGAGGTTCAAAATCAAGCTCAGCTAGACCAATTAATGATAGAGTTAGATGGCACGGCCGATAAGTCAAATCTAGGCGCTAACGCTATTTTAGGCGTCTCCTTAGCAATTGCGCGGGCCGGGGCTCTTGGTGCCCAATTGCCGCTATATGAATACTTAAGTCAATTTAACCCCAACTTCTCCGGGACCTACACTCTTCCTATTCCAATGCTCAATGTTTTAAATGGGGGAGAGCATGCTAATTGGTCAACCGATATTCAAGAATATATGATCATGCCAGTGGGAGCACAGTCTTTTGCCCAGGCCTTGAAAATGGGAGCCGAGATTTACCAACACTTAAAGAAGATTATCAAAGAGCAGGGCGATAAAATTACCGTTGGTGATGAGGGTGGCTTTGCGCCAGCCTTTAAGACTAATGAAGAGGCCTTTAGTCTGCTTAGTCAGGCCATTTTGGCGGCCGGTTATCAGCTAGGCACTGAGGTGGTCTTGGCGATTGATGCTGCCGCTAGTGAGTTCTACCAACCAGCAACCGATAGCTATGAACTTAAAAAAGAGGCTAAAAGTTTAAGCCGAGCGGAGTTAAGCGAGTTTTATCAGGGATTAATTAAGCGCTATCCTTTATGGTCACTAGAAGACCCCTTTGCCGAAGATGATTGGACAGGCTTTAAAGAACTAACGGCTGCCTTGACTCCCCCCAAGCAGATAGTGGGCGATGACTTGTATGTAACTAATAGTGAGCGCTTAGCGCGAGGAATCGCTGAGCAAGCGAGCAACTCTATTTTAATCAAGCCCAATCAGATAGGTACTCTTACAGAAACTATTAAGACTATTAATGAGGCACAAGCCCAAGGACTAACCGCCATTATCTCTCATCGGAGCGGGGAAACTGAAGATACCTTCATTGCCGATCTAGCAGTCGCAATGGGAACGGGACAAATTAAGACGGGCGCGCCAGCCAGAAGCGAGCGAACCGCTAAATATAATCGCTTGCTAGCGATAGAGCAGGAATTAGGCGAGCGAGCGGTGTATGCTAAATTTCCATTTTTCCCTTAAATTTGCTATAATCAAGGGGCTAATTAATTAAGCAATTAAAAACTATGAAAAAAATAAATGCCATTTTAAGTGCTCTAGGGATTTTAGTTCTAGGAGCAATAGTGATCACCGCCTTAGTAATCACTAATCAAACTAAGGATAAGGATCGCTTTTCTGTCTCGGGCTCAGGAACGGTCTATGCCCAAGCGGACATTGCTAATATTGAAATAGGGTTAAGGACGGCAACCAAGAAAACTGCCTTAGAGGCGGTTACCGACAATACTAAGAAGATGAATGAGATTATTGCCGCTGTGGGTGAGTTAGGGGTAGAGAAGAAGGACATTAAGACCGCTAACTACAACCTAAACCCAGTCTATAACTACACTCAAGCTAGAGGGCAGGAATTAATTGGCTATGAAGTTTATCAAAATATTAGTCTGAAGATTAGAGACTTAGATAAGATAGGTGAAGTGATCGCCAAGACCACTGAACAGGGGGCTAATCAGGTTGGTAACATCAGCTTTACCATTGATGATGAATATGAGCTTAAGAATCAGGCCCGAGAGCTAGCAATTAACAAGGCACAAGAGAAGGCCGAATTAATCGCCGCTCAGTCAGGCATGAAATTAGGAAGAATTAAGGATGTTGTTGAAAACTACTATGACTATCAACCAGTTATGTACTCTAACGCTAAACTGCTATTAGATGCTAGCTTTAGAGAAGAGGGGGGAATGGCTTCTCCAGATATTCAATCTGGACAAAACGAAGTTAAGGTGGAGGTAACCCTAGTCTACGAAGTGAAATAGTTAAGGTTAATAGACTAGGATAAATTATAATTTTGGACAAGACTGGCTCGTAGCCAGTCTTGTTTTGTTAAGCAAAAAGAGATTAAAATGATGATCACTGGGAAACATATCTTTAATAATTAATTATTTACCCTGTGTAAGTTCCGATAATAAAACACAATAGGAGCTAAAGGTTACGTAAAAGGTAACCTTTAGCTCACAAGTCTTAATTATATCAAATTCCAACTTGATTATTTTCTCTTTTTGTGTTAGATTAAAACATTAGTTTAACCAGTTATTTAACAATTAAATATGAAAGGAGGAAATTATAGAAATAGATGTCTAACTTAAAAATAAAAGAAATGGAAAAGAACGGAAAAAAAGAAGTAGCCACTAGTGGCAGAAATATCATGGTAATTGACACTAATGTCCTCATTGAGGACTATGGGTCAATTAGTGAGCTGAGAAAAGGGAATAACCTATTAGTTATCCCCCTAACAGTTATCCACGAGTTGGATAACTTAAAAAATGACCCTCGCTTAGGTCATGAAGTTAGGCGGGTAATCAGGATTATCGACGACTTACAAGAGTCTCAAGATCCAGGTTTGATTATTGAATCAGGAATGGCTTTTTCTCAGTTGAATCTGGAAAGGGGCAAACCTGACCACCAGATCATAGCTACCCTTAACTATGTCTACCAAAGGTGGATTAAGGGGCAAGGGGTCTATAAGGGCTATGATAAGGTAAAACTGATCACTAATGACTTTGGGGTTAAAATCTTAGCTCGCAGTGTTAACAAGAGATATGATATTTCCATCGAGCAATATAAGAAGGCTCGGGCTAAGATCCAAAAGAAGGATCTGGAAATACCTTATTTCTTCGTTAGCCCTGATAGGGTTGCCAAAGATTGGAGCAAAAGTTGTTGTTTTCCAATTAATGGCTTAGAGAAAAAAGTCAATGATGGCTCAGCCATGATTGGCTATACCAGCAAGAAAAACGCCAAAAAAGGCGAATTTATTGCGGTAAGGAGGGGTGATCAATTGGAGATGATCCGCTCCAATATCTCGGCGAGTGGCATAAAGCCCAAGCGGAGCAAGGAGGGAAATCATCCCAACTGGGAACAGGCCCTAGCCTTGTACTATACCCTTAATCAAGACTTTGATTGTGTGTTTTTGCAAGGGGCGGCAGGGTCTGGCAAAACCTTGATTGCCATGGCAGCCGCACTGGAGCTTAAGAAAAAGGATCTTTATGACAAGGTTATGATTTTTCGAGTCCCTGAACCAGTGGACCGAAAAAAGACCCTTGGCCTATTGCCAGGTGATGCTGGCGCGAAGATCGGCCTTTACCTTAGACCTATAGCCCAGTCATTAGTTAAGTTAATTGGTGATAGCGACAACCGTCGCGGCAACACCATTGCTGAGCTAGCGAATGGGAGGAAGAGGAGAGATAATGAGATAAAGGAAGAAGCTCCTAAAAGCAGCAAAAACTCTAATCTTTTAGTTCACGTTGATGAACTATTTGATAGATACGGACTAGAAATTGCCGTACTAGAGTTTGTGCGAGGGGAGAATCTTGATAATGCCTTTATCATCGTAGATGATGCCCAAAACCTATCCAGGCACGAGGTCAAAACCTTAATTACTAGGGTTGGTGAAAATAGCAAAATTGTTTTCACTGGCGACCTGGGGCAAATAGACTCTCCCTACTTGGACGAAACTACTAGTGGACTAGCCCACGCGATTAAGAAGATGGGCACAGATCCACGGGTAGGAATAGTGACGCTTAGACAAACCCTCAGAAGCCGGGTAGCGACTTTGGCAGAAGAGGTGCTTTAATAATAATTAGGCTTAGTTAAAAACTAAGCCTTTTTTATTTGAAAAAAGAGATTAAAAGTGCTATAATTAAGAAAGTTTAATAATAATTTAAGTTTATCAATTATGAGTAAAGAAACAAAACTACAAAAACAACCTAATATAAATACAGAGACAGAAGAACAAGTAGAGGTTATTATTAATTCAGAAGAGCAGGGGACTCAAGGCAAGAAGAAAAAAGAAAAGGATAGAACAGTGGCGGCGCTCTTAGCTTTCTTTTTGGGAGGCTTAGGAGTTCATCGCTTTTATTTAGGCAAAACCGTTAGTGGGGTGATTATGTTAATCTTTTCCTGGACCATGATCCCCGCCTTTGTTGCTCTAATAGACTTTATTATCATTATCACTACTGATAAAGAAGATTTTAATAAAAAATATAATAGTTAATTAATTAGAAAAAATTTATGAAAAAAAAGAACATTATTTGGGGTCTAGTCGCTTTAGTCATCCTAGTAGTGATTGGTCTATGGTCGTCATACAACAAATTAGTGGTAGCCGAGGAAGGAGTTAATACTCAATGGGCACAAGTTGAAGCTCAATACCAAAGGCGAGCTGATTTAATTATGAATTTAATGGCCTCAGTTGAAGGACAGTTTGATCAAGAGCAAGCAGTTTTTGGTGAACTAGCTAGAGCTAGACAGAATTATTCAGGTGCTCAGACGATGGGAGATAAAATTCAAGCTGCTACCGAAATGGATGGGGCGCTAGGGCGCTTATTAGTGATCATGGAGAATTATCCAGAATTGAAGTCTAGTGAGCTTATGGCCCAATTTATGGCCCAACAAGAGGGAACGGAGAATCGGATCTCAGTGGAAAGACAGCGATTTAATGAAGCTGCTCAAAATTACAATATTTTAACCAGAAGAATCCCTACTAATATAATTGCTAGTCTATTTAACTTTTCTGCTAAACCCTATTTCCAATCAAGTCCTGGGGCAGAACAGGCTCCACAAATTGATTTTCGCCGTTAAAATTAGTTTAGTTAAATGCGGTTAATTATTAAACAAATATTAGTAGTTGGTTTAGTGATCTCAGGGTTAATCTGGGGAGCAAGTTTTTCTGCTAAAGCTGAGACAGTGGCTGAACTCGGGACACCCACTGGTTATGTTAATGATTATGCCACTGTTCTTAGTGAATCAGAGCGAGCTGAACTTAACCAGCAACTAACGGCGTTTGCTCAGGAAACTAGCAATGAGCTGGTAGTTGTTACAGTTAACGACTTGGCAGGGCTGCCAATTGAGTATTACGCCACCGAATTATTTGCTAAATGGCAGATTGGTCAAGCCGGCCGAGATAATGGAGTTTTGTTGTTAATCGCTAAAGATGAGGGTGAGCTAAGAATTGAGGTAGGCTACGGCTTAGAAGGGGCGATCACGGATGCTTTAAGTTATCAAATTGTTACCCAGAAAATAGCGCCAGCGCTAACCGCGGGTAATTATTATCAAGGAATTAAAGCAGGACTGGATAGCTTAATGGAAGCATCTCAAGGAGAATATACGGCTACTGAGCCAGTGAGACATAATCAAGGAGAATGGTTTCTTTTTTTAGTCAAACTCTTTATTCTAGCAGCGGGACTCCTTAATCTCCTCTGGCGCTATTTAGCAAAGACTAAGTCTTGGTGGCAGGGAGGAGTGATTGGCTTGGTGCTTGGACTACTGATTGCGACTATTATTACTAAAGAGCCAGTAACGATAATAGTCACGGCTTTAGTTCTAATGACCTTAGGCTTTATTGCCGACTACCTAGTCTCACGAGTCTTACCTCCACCAAAGCTGCTACCAAAAAACAAGACAGGTGGACGAGGCGGCGGCACTTGGTTTATTGGCGGTGGTGGCGGAGGCAGCAGTGGTGGCTTTGGTGGCTTTGGGGGTGGTCGTAGCGGTGGGGGTGGTTTCTCAGGGAGGTTTTAATAATATGAATAATAAACTAGAATTATATAGACTATATAGACTAACGATCGCTTATGTTAGAAATTATATTATTAGTCATCGGTTCGGTGCGAGATAGACGTTATCAGGAGCTAATTAAAGACTACCGAAAAAGACTAAAACCTTATTTACGATTAACTGAGATAGAGCTCAAGGCTCTATCTTTTACTACCGCCACTAAAAGCAGGGCTCGGGATTATGAGAGTGAGCGCATCAGAGAATCGCTACGGAAGTATGAAGATAGTCACTTAATCTATCTGCTCGCGGAACGGGGTCAGCAGTTTGATTCTGTGGCCCTAGCTAGACACCTAAGAGACCAGCAGCCCTTAGTCCTAGTGATCGGAGGCAGCCTAGGCTTTAGCGAGTCTTTAATTAAGCAGTATCCAGCCATCTCCTTGTCAGCCCTCACCTTGCCGCATGAGTTAGCTCGGGTAGTATTATTTGAACAATTATTTAGGGCGGCTTGTATTTTAAATAATAAGGAGTATCACCACTAAGCAAATATTTATGACTGAGTTAGCTAAGCTTAAACAAGCGCTAATTAGGGCAGCTGACCCGCGGCAAGTTGAGGGCTTGCAGAGATTCTTTAAAACCGCCCCAGGAGAATATGGGGCCGGTGATGTTTTCTTGGGTCTTAAAATTCCTCAGATTAGAGTGATAGTTAGGGACTACTTAAAGCTAAGCTACTCAGACTTAGCTAGTTTGTTATCAAGTAAGTATCACGAGTTTAGACTGGCCGCCTTATTTATTTTAGTTAAACAATATCAAGTGGCTAACAAGGAGCCAGAGCAAATTGTTAATTTCTATTTAAGCAAACTACCGCGAGTTAATAATTGGGACTTGGTAGACTTATCTGCCCCCTATATCTTAGGTGACTATCTATTAAACAAACCGGCTTTAAGAAAAAGCCTTTTAAGCAAGTTAGCTAACTCAGAGATTTTGTGGGAGCGTCGGGTGGCGATAGTAGCTTGCTATCCACTGATTAAGGCGGGGAGTACTTTAGAGATCTTTAAACTCACCAAACAATTAGCTGGTGACCAAGAAGATCTAATTCACAAGGCGCTGGGCTGGATGTTAAGAGAGGTGGGCAAACAGGTAAGTGAAGAGGTTTTAAAAGAATTTCTCAGGGCCCAGTATCCTAAGTTAGCCCGCACTACTCTGCGTTATGCAATAGAGCGATTTAAGGAAGAGGAGCGACTTTGGTATCTCCGAGGGGATTTTTAAGAGCAGGGGATAAATCACCCTTTATTTATTGGCAGAATATTCAGAGTGTGCTATAATAGACTTGTCTTCATTGAGCTTTAGTTAGACTCGGAGTTTAGACCCCGATAAACACTAACTAATTTTCAGGAGACAAGAAAAAGTTTAATAATCTTAATCGAGGAGTTTAGTGGTTAGCTTCTGTAAGTTATCGGCTAGACCCTCAAAAAAATTATGCAAAAAATGACAAAAGCAAGATTGATTGCTAGCTTGTCTGAGAGCACTGGTCTAAGCAAAAAAGAAGTTAGTGCTTTCATGGATACCTTGACCGAGACCGTGTACAAGGAAGTGAAGAAGAATGGCGAATGCCCACTACCAGGTTTTGGTAAGTTGGTAAAAGCTAAGCGCAAGGCCAGAGAGGGACGTAACCCAGCCACTGGAGAAACTATTCAAATTCCTGCTAAGACCGTGGTTAAGTTCCGTCTAGCTAAGGCGGCTAAGGACGCGATTCTCTAAACAAGTTTTTGCAGTAAATATCAAAACCATCTCGTCGGAATCCGAGGTGGTTTTTCTTAGGAAATTATTCTTAGACTGAGGAGTTATTAGCTTGATTAGTAGTTGTCAAGAATTTGCTTAGTGATTTAAAAGAGACCAGACCGCTACGGCGGTCTGGTCTCTTATCTTTAAACATTAATTTAAAGAGGTCTTTCCACTAATCACTTTAAAGTAATTCTTTTTGCCACTTATCCACATATTGCCCTAGTCCGGAGTTTAGTAGCTTATTTCTCAACTTAGTATTTTTATTCAAAAAGATTAGCAGGGAACTAAGCTCAATTTGGTAACGGTTCTTAACAATGCGATACTTGAATTGAGGGTCAAACTTAATGGCTCGCCTAATAGTTTTATCTCCCACTCCCCCTAGTTTGGCCGCCTCAGAAACACTCAACCAAATGGGGTTGAGGATCTTTTTCTTAGCTGACTGTTTGGCGAGACTCCTTGTTTCCATAGTTTAGTCTAGGCTACTCTAGACTTAAGTCTAGGCTATAGGCAGAGAAAGGTCAAGTCCTTTAGTTCCCCTTGGCCGAGAATATCTTAAATTAATCACTTTAAGTCTAGAGTAGTCTAGACTTAAATCATTAAAGTATAGCAAGATAGCTGGCTATGTCAAGTCTTTTAGTCAGCTGTATCTAAGAGCCAATTAGATTAGGAGAGGGGAGTTAATGTTTATTGTTTTAGACTTGAATTAGACTAAGATAAGAGCAGGGGGTTTAGGATATAGAAAGGGGATGGTTACTGGAGAGAGACTTCTACAATTAAAGGGGGGAATTAGGGTTAGTTAAGGCTTGCCTTTAGCTTGCGTTTGCTTTAGGCTTGTGTTAAGATAAATTTAAGAAAAATAAATAATCTTTAAGCTAATTTTGTTAACTAGTTTAACAATTTTTATTATAGACAAACCATAGAATGGCTAATCAGCTGCTTCAAAAATTTAAAGACAATCAGGCCTTGCGACGTTTAGCTCGCCAAGATAAGGAGGCTTTTGCGGCAGCCTATGATCAGAATGTGGCTGATATTTATCGCTTTATCTATTTTAAAATAGGTTCAGAGGAAGAGGCCCATGACTTGACCTCCACCGTCTTTCTTAAGGCTTGGAATCATATCCAAACTAATACTCTAGAAGATAGCAAGACCTTAAGAGCCTTGTTTTACAAGGTGGCCCGTAATGCTATTATTGACCACTACCGAGAGACTAGCCAGCTTAAGCAGGACTCCCTAGATGATGAGACTAAGCGGATTGAGGTGATAGATGAGGACTCGCTAGGACTAGAAGACCAGCTAGACCAGCAGGCTGAGTTAGCGCTGATTAAAAGCAAATTACCATTATTAAAAGAAGAGTATCGGGAGGTGGTGATTATGCGCTTTATCAATGATTTAACTATAGAGGAAATAGCTGACATTAGTGAGCGCAAGAAGGGTAATGTCCGAGTCTTGCTTCACCGGGCCTTAAAGGCACTCCGGGAGCTAATGGAGCTAGAGCAATAACTGTAACACTTTGAGAGGTTTTACGTATACTAGGGTGTATGAGTGACAAAGAATTAATCAAACAACTGAAACAGTTAAAAACAATTAAACCCGAGGCGTCGTGGACTAGCGACAATCGGGCTTTGTTGTTGTCACAAATTGCTAATGCGGGAGCCACTAAATTATCAGCGGGGCGCTTGTTCTTAATTAATCTAAACTGTAGTCTTAGAGCCTTGGCTAGACCGGCCTATGCCTTAGGAGCTTTTGTAATAATTTTGGTGGTGGGTATTTTTAGTCACCAGCTACTTACTTCTATTAAACCAACTGACTCACTTTATATCGCCAGAATTATTTCTGAGAAGGCTAAGCTTAGCACGGTCATTAGTCCTGCGGAGCGAGATGCCTTGTCACTAAAGTTTTCCCTTAGTCACGCCACCGATATTTCTGAGGTCTTAGCTGACCCTAGTTTTAATACAGTTGAGAACCAAGTTAAGGTGGCTAAACTAAATGATAGTTTTAATAAAGAGCTAGAAAATATTCGCACTAAGATCGCTACCATTAAACCTAAGTCAGAGCCAACCGCTAATGAGACAGAGGCCGCTGAAGAAATCTTTATTCTAGCTAGCGAAGAGTCGGCTACCGAGCAGGGTCTAGAAATTTCCTTAAGTCCTGAGGCGGAGGAGCCAAAGGATGAAGAGGCCGAAGAACTAGAGCCTAGTGAGGAAGCGGAGATCAAGTTGGAGTTAAATGTAAGTCCCAGTTCAAGTTTGGAATTAGTAACTACCGAGGAGGCTAGTACTAGTTCTTTAAGTCTATCACTAGAAGAAGCTCAAAAGTTGTCAGAGAGCAAGGATTTCGATCAGGTTAATGTTAAGTTAAGAGAATTAAGAGAATTAATTAAATAACATGTCTTTAGAGCGCTTCTATTTATCAGCGGATACTAGTAATATTCTTAGCAATGAACATTGGCTACGCTATGAGGCGGTGGTGCCCATGATTAAAGATAAGGTTGTCCTAGATGTTGCTTGCGGCTCAGGTTATGGTAGTGACCACTTAGCCACTAGTGGAGCTAAGAAGGTTATTGGTTTAGATATAGATGGACCAACGATAGAAGCTAATATAGAAAATTATCAACGAGATAATTTAGCCTTTAAGAAGGCTAGTGCCCTCAAGCTACCCTTTAAAGATGGAGAGTTTGATGTGGTGGTTTCCTTTGAAACGATTGAGCACTTTAATGAAGATGACCAAATGGATGTGATGGCCGAGTTTAAGCGAGTCTTGTCCCCGGAGGGATTGCTCATTATCTCTACTCCTAATATAGAGTATCCCCATTACCCCAATCCCTTCCACTTACGAGAACTGAGTAAATTTGATCTAGTTACCTTAGTGCAGATGGAGCATAAGTATATGCGAATCTATGAGCAGGGCAGTGCGATTGCTACCTTTATTGCTGATGAAGATGACTTTGATGGACGATATGTGTTAAGTACTGGCTTTATCCCTAAATACTTTATCACTATTTCCAGTGACCGAGAGATAGATGAAATGATTCCCCCCATGGCCACCCTTAACTCCGAAACCCTAAGACGACAAGAGACTAGTCCGGCTAAGAAGATTATGGACACCTTCTATCGTCCCCTAATCAAAGTGCCGTTCATTAAAAAAATGGTAGATAAAATAAATAAAGGACGCTAACAATAACCAGCTAGTGCTAGTTTGTTAGTTTATCTCCTGACTAATTACTCCGACTAGGAAGATCACTGATTAAAGTTGTTCATCCGGTTCTGGATAATAACAGAGATATACTAACAAACCTGCAGTAGTGCGGGTTGATAGACCTGGTCAAGGTCGAGTTCTAGGCAACTAGAGCGGTCTGTCCTTAAAAAATCACAACGATGATTCAAAATCTAGGTTAAGCGTTATGACCTTGCTTTTAGTAAATCGGTTAAGCTTTTCTCCAGTTGGCGGGCAACACGCGCCACTGGCAGAACTTTTTCTTAAGATCAGTCAGTTGCGCCTTAAGCATCAAGCTAGTTGGCGAAGCGGGATTCCGACTGATTTACCAACAAGACTTAACAACTAACCAAGATGGCGAATCTTTAACGTTCTCTGATTAAGTAGTTTTAACTTTCACGGTTAAGACACTTAGATCAGAATTAATTATTATTTATGAATAAATTACGCAAATTTTTAGTTATCGGCGTAATGGTAATGACAGTGTTTGCCACCATGGGAGTAATTGCTCCTAACGTTCAAGCGGCTGCTTCTGCAGGAGACTTGATCAAAATGGATGGTTTAACTTCTGTTTATTTCCTCGGCGCTGATGGCAAAAGATATGTCTTCCCTAATGAGGCGACATATATGTCATGGTACAACGACTTCTCAGGCGTTGTTACTATCCCAGCCGCTGAACTACAGAGCTATCCTTTGGGTGGTAATGTCGTGATGCGACCAGGAACCAAATTAGTCAAGATTACCACTGACCCAACTGTTTATGCCGTTGAGCCTAATGGTAACTTGCGATCAATCGTCAGTGAAGCTAATGCTATCGCATTATATGGCACTGATTGGAACAAGAGAGTAGTGGACGTTCCTGATGCTTTCTTTACTAACTATAAGATCGGTTCTGCTTTGACCCCTGGTCAAGCGCCAGCTGGTTCTTTAGTTAAGACTGCTGACAGTGCTGATGTTTACTACTATGACGGTACTAACTACCGCGCTTTCACTAACGAGGCAGCTTTCAATGCTAACCGCTTTAGCTTTAGTAATGTAATTACTGTATCTAATGTCGTGTCTGGCGGAACCGCTATCTCTAGTGCGGAGTTCGTGGATGTAGCCCAAGGAGGAACCACCTCTGGTCCAGTTGTAACTGGTTCAGGCTTAATGGTTTCTTTGAGTGCAGCTACTCCAGCTTCACAGGCTATTCCTAACCAAGCTGGTCGTATTCCAATGGCTAAGGTTAACCTAACCGCCGCTAACGATGGCGCGGTCAATGTTGACACCATTACTATTACTCGCTCAGGATTAACCAGTTATACCACAAAACAATTACAAGTTTTTGCTGAAAAAGATGGAATTAAGGTGGCTAACGAGAAGAGCTTTGTTTCTAATGAGGCTGTCTTAGTGTTTAACCCAACTCTAACTATCCCTGCTGGACAAACTGTTAGCTTGGATATTTTAGCCAAGACCGAAAAAACCACCGATACAGCCAGTGGTAATGTAGCCTACGGAATTGCTTCTGCTTCTGCTGTCTCAGCTAGCAGTGCCGCCGTAACTGGCTCATTCCCTATTACTGGAAACTTGATGAGTATTACTAGTTATGAAGTGGATACTCTTAATGCTGCCTTACAAGAAGGATTAGCAAGTGTTAATGTGGGAGACGAAGATGCTGAATTAGCGAAAATTGATCTTGATTTAACAAGAGATGTGGTATTAACTTCTCTAGAATTAAAGAACGAGGGTAGTGAAAATCTAGCCGATGTTCTATCTAATGTACATTTAGAGAAAGATGGTAAAATAGTTTCTAATACTGCTTCCATGAATGGAAAGTATCTAACTTTCACTTTCCCAGGCAATGGTCTAGAAATAACTGATGGAGGAGTTACTCTTTCTGTTAGAGCAGATGTTATTGCAATGTATGAAAGTCCTAGTACTATAGAATTAGGTTGGGATTCTAGAAGCTCTAATAGTGCAGCCACAGAAAAAGCTACCGGATTCGGAGTTACTTTTGAGCCTACTGGCACTAAAACTATTACCATTAAAGCTGGAGATGTTACCATTTCTAGAACCAAGAATTCTCCTCTAGGAACCAAGTCTTATGTTAAAGGAACTACCGGTATTTTAGCCTTAGAAGCCAAATTTGAGACAGTAAAAGATTTGGATATTGATAATATGTTTATAGTTGCTGAATTTACTCAAGGAGCTAGTTCTAGCTATAATGTAGCCACCTCTTCATTCCGTAACATAAAAGTCAAGTTAGATAACACTACTTTAGGATCATTCTCTAACTTTACTGAATGGAGTGCCTTAGACACCAATAAGGCTAGTACTTCTGTAGAAGACTTTGCGGTAACTAAGGGAGTCCACACTATTTCCATTTTAGTTGATACTCATTCAACTATCGCTGATGGATCTACAGTTAAGTTCTCTATCGCTGGAAAAGATATTAAAGGTGTTTATATAGAAAATGATATTGGTATAGATGTAACTGGAGAAGCTACGGGAGCTGCTATAAAGGCTGAGGCAGACGGATCTCTAAAGGTGAGTTTTGCTGACACTACCAAGTCTGGTATTGTTATTGCAGATGGCACTGAGCAAGAAATTGCTAAGTTCAAAATCCATTCTGAGAATGATGAAATGATAATTGAAGAAATTGAGTTTGTAGCTACGTCTACTTCAGGAATAGCTACCACTTCTAACGAAAGATTGCATGACATCGTTGCTTACTTAGGTTCAACTGAGTTAGGTAGCAATGTTAAGTTTGAAAATGGGATATTTTCTACTTCAACCATTAAGATTTCTGGTGATAAACTAAAAATCAAGGCTGGAGAAACTAAGGAAATTACCATTAAAGGAATTTTCCCTGCTTCTTATAGTGAAGAAGCTATTGCTTCAAACACTATTCAATTAGCCTTGAATGCAATTAAGACTAAGAGTGGAGATGGAATAACTAAGCAAGAGGAAGTCAATGTGTCCAAGCCTATGACCGTTTATAAGGTCCACCCTCTATTCTCATTTGAGAAGGGTTATGTTGGATCTCTAGGAAAGACTCAGCAATACTTAGAATTCACAGTTACCGCTAAAGGAACTGGTGAATTAAGAATTGATGAGTTGGGTTATGAGCTATATGGAACAGCAAGTGGTACCACTGTTAATCTCACAGAGGTCTCCCTATATGTTGATGGAGACAAAGTAGCCTCCTCAACCGAACCAGCTGTAGTTATTGCTGCTGGCTCTTCTAAGACCTTTGTGGTGAAAGTTGACACCACTGGTATGGCGGCAGATGCAACCTTTGGTATTAGTCTAGAAGAGAGTGCTATAAAATGGAGTGAAGGTATTAGCTTTAACAAGTTTAGTACAGTTGAATTTACAGGCACAAGCTTGGATACATTCCCAATTGATAGTGGATTATACTCAAATAAGTAATCTTTACTGAGTAGATTTACTTCAAATAGTTTTTCTTAGTTTTTCTAGAAATAAAACTATGAAAATAGAGCAACCATTTGGTTGCTCTATTTTATTTTTTATTTATCTTTTGTTATTTATTGTAAGTAGTAATATTCTTAGACGAGGCCATTATCTAGCTATTTAGGGGTGGGGTGTGATATAATGGGGTTATTGTTAATTAGTAATTTGTAAAGTTTATGTCAGCTAAAACTTATTTACGTATCTTGCAGGGGGGAATCTTAGTGTCCTTAATGATTATCTTTTTTGTCTTTAAGGACTTATTATTTCCCTTTATTACCTCTAAGCAGTTATCCTTTAATATTCTAATGGAGCTGTTATTGGTAGTTCTAGTGGTCTTGTGGTTAAGGTATCCGGCTTATCGGCCCAAGAGGAGCTTTATTACCTATGGCTTGCTAGCTTATTTCTTAACTATTTTAGCCTCATGTGCGGTTAGTGTGGATATTAGTTTAAGTTTTTGGGGAGATGCTGAGCGGATGTTAGGCTTGTTTCACTTAGCTCATTTTTTCATCTTTTATCTAATTATTATTACCGCCTTCCGCTCGTGGCGAGACTGGCAAGTTTTGTTTCTTAGCTCAGTGGCAGTGGCCACAGTGGTGAGTCTGATTGGCTTATTTGGTGAGAGTCCCTATAGCACAATAGGGAATACTGCTTATGTTAGTGCTTACCTAATCTTTAACCTCTACTTCATTATTTTATTGTTCTTTAGGTCCAGTCAAAAGGGAGCTCGCTGGCTTTATCTTTTGCCCTTTGGAGTCTTGATTGCTCAATTTGTGCGCATGAAAACATCTGGGGCGATCATTGGTTTTGGTTTAAGTTTATTAATCCTAATCTTATTACTAGGTCTAGCTCATCAGCGCCGGTTACTGCGCCGCCTCTCCTTAGGGGTCTTTGTCTTAGCGGTGGCGGTACTAGCCTTTGTTTTTTCCCAAACTCAAGCTACTTGGTTTCAGAATAGTTTTTTACGTAATTTAACTTCTCAGAAGGTGACTTTCCAAACCCGCTTAGTTTCCTGGGAGGCGGCGATCAAAGACTTGCCGAATCATTTCTTGTTTGGTAATGGGTTTGGTAATTATGCTGATACCTTTGATCGGCACTTTGACTCTCGTTTCTATAATTACACTACCGGAGACACTTATTTTGATCGGGCACATAATAATGTGATTGAGGTCTTATCAACTACTGGAGTCTTAGGACTACTCACTTATTTAAGTATTTTTATTGCCGCTCTCTATTATCTCTACCGTGAGTTTAGAGCTAATGGTCGGCGAGTGAGTGGGGCGGCTAATGGGTTAAATAATTTGGAGGTGATTGTGGTCCTTACCTTAATCATTGCCTACTTCATTCAAAATTTAGCCATCTTTGACTCCTATACTACCTTCTTAGGGCTAATGATGACCTTAGGTTTTGTTTATTGGTTAAATTATCGTCGTCATTACCCACTGGTGCCTGAAGCTAAGGAAGGGATAATCAAGAGTGAGCGGGGCGAGCTATGGGTTCTAGTATCCTTGGGAATAGTTATGTTGATCTTCACTAATTATTATAATATCAAGACGTTAAAGATGTTTAGGGGGACTATCCAAGGTTATGCGCAGATTATCTCTGGTGACTTAGCGACGGGTATTGATACCTATCAAAAGTATTTAGTGGGTCGTCCTTTAGAAAAAGATGCTCGGGTAACGCTAATTAATTTAATTGCCTCTAATCCCAGCTTGCTTAACCGAGTTAATGCGGTGAGAGCTGAGGAGATTATGGATTATGTGATTTCCTTGGCCGAGAAGAATGTAAGCTACAATCCGCTAGATAGCATGCGGCAAATGCAGTTAGCTCAGATCCTTAACACCGCGGCTTTGTTAAATATTTCAGAGATAGATAAGTTTAATGAATATTCCCGACCAGCCATGCAGGCTATAGAGAAGTCCATTGAAGCTAGCCCCGGACGAGCCACCGTTTATTTCATTAAGGCCCAGATGCAGTTAGCGCGCAATGAGATTGAGGAAGCGATAGAAACCTTTGATTACGGGATTGCCCTTAACCCTGCATACGGAGAAGGTTATTGTCGTCTAGTCCAAGCAATTTTAGTGGCGGAAGTGAGTGAAGAGTATAGCGAGAAGCTAGAGGAGAGCATTGATAAGTGCCTATCACCAGACTATCCTAACAATGGCTTATCGGAGTATACTCTTAAACTGCTAGCTAACTACTATTCAGAAAGACTAGACTTTAAGCAAGCAGCTGAATTATCTCTACGCCTAGCGGAGACTAATGACCAGGATGCGGAAATTTGGATCAATGTGGCTAGATTAAATTATGTAATTGGTGAGCAGGAGTTAGCCGAGGAAGCAGCCAAGCGGGCTCAATTGCTAGACCCGCAGTCAGCGGCTGACTGGCTAGAGTTCAAGGCTTATGTGGAGGAGAACTTAGAGCAGTTTATAGAGCAATAGAGAGAATAATAGATATTGGAAAAACCACCTCAGTACTGAGGTGGTTTTTTAGATACGCAAACCTAGTTTTAAGGGGAATATCTTTAATTTTTTAGCTTAACTATTGCTTAGGAAAACTTTGACGAAGCCTCAGGGGAGACTTGCTATAGTGGAGGGGTTAATAAACTAAAGATTAATATATGAGTTTGACAGCTAAAAAATTAGCCTCACTAAGGCAAACTTATTTAACAGGGAAGCAGCGCTTAGCTAAAAACAAAAAGAAAGCAGTGGTGATTACTTTAAGTAGTTTAGGGTTCCTGCTTGTCAGTTATCTCTTGTTTGCTTGGCTAAGAGTTAGTCCCTTAGCGGTAGCTTTGGCAGAACTAGAGCGTAGCTTTGCTCCGCAAATAGTTTGTCATGAGGAGTGTCTGCTTTACCGAGTGGGGCGAGAAGAACTACTGGTTAAAGCGTTAGAGCGGTCAGATCGTCAAGTCTTAACCTTGCTTTATCAAGAGTGGCACCGGGAAGACTTGTCCTTAGAGTTTAGACGAGAGCTCTTAAAGATTATGTCCTTAGGACTAGAGGGGGCGCCTCGTTGGCTCCGGGACTACTTAAGTCTAGAGTCAGCTGACTTAGCGGTTAGTCGGGAAATTCTTAACTACTTTCCAGAGCTAGCGAAGCTCTCAGCAGAGCTTAAGCCAGCTCTAGTGGCTCGCTTGGCTAAGACGCCCAGTAGTGCTGAGAAGGTGGAGTTATTAAAGCTTTTAAGAGCCTTAGCTAATGATGCGGAAATAGAGGCCTATTTCACCGTTCTCTTAAGCAGTGATGATTTAGACTATCAACGAGAGGCGGTCAAGAATATTAGCAATATTCAAGATAAGTTAGGCTATTTTACCGAGGAGCAGTTAGCGATTTTAAAAGAATTAATAATGGAAGAATCTCTAGCTGCTAGCTTACGTCAGGAGCTAGTCCTCCTAGTTGGTGACTACTACCTAGTCTACCCGGCCGCTAGCCTTAGCTTATGGCAAGAAGTCTATCAAGCTAAACACTTAGACAATATTAGCCGACTCTTAGCAGCTGATAGTTTAAACCTCCTACAAAAGACTAATTTAAGTCTTCCCGAGGTCTCAGCTCGGGAGTGGCAAGAGTATTATAATAATTAAGTTTATCAATCTATGCGCTATTTTAAATTATTAAGTTTAGGGGGGCTAATCCTTTTTGGTCTCCTCTTAGGAGCAGTCCGTCCTTGTTGGGCCCTGCCTCCTGGGGCGCTGCTGTACCGAACCTCTAGTGAGGGGAAAATGTTTGGCTATAGTGGTGACCCCTTAACGGTATCTGAGCAAGGGGTTTTGCGGGGGATCTATCCCGGTCACGTGGGAATTTATGTTGGTCAGGAAAATGGTGTTCATTATGTAGTGGAAGCCTTAGCGGAAGGGATAGTGAAAAAGCCAGCCGAACAATTTGTTAATACCGCCTTAGGGGAGAAATATTTAGGGGCTAAAATTCCTCGGAACTTAAGCGCGGTTCAACAAGCGAAGGTGGTGGCTTTAGCTAAAAACTTAGCCAGTCAGGGCTATGCTTATGACTTTGATTTTAAGAAACAAAAGGGAGCAGGCAGTGGTAACTGGACCTGTGTGGGTTTAGTGGAGAAGATTTATGAAAGTGCTAATTTGCTTAACCCTAATAACTTAGCGGGCTTGGAATATAATTGGAGTGATTATGCGATTAATATCACTCCCGATGGTTTAGATAATTATAGTCCTAGTAATAGTCAGGGGGACCATTTCTCCGCTGATTGGGAGTTTTCTAAGATTGCTCGGCGAACTGACCTATTGCTACCCGCTCCAGAGTTAATTGGCTACAATTTAGGCTACGAACAGGGCGGGGATCGCTATATCTTCTTGCCCTATACTCAATACCTCCAAGAGGGCCTAATGGAGCTAGACACGGATATAGTGGTTAGTTCTGCCTTTGTAGACTCCGAGATCAGAGGGTCGGTAAATAATCTCTCCCTATTAGTTCGTTGGAGCCTAATTAATAATCCCTTATCATCACTTAAAACTATTGCCGGACAAGTTAGTGATAAGGTCTTAGCTCTAGCTCACCGACTCTTTAAGGGCTCGGGAGATAATACTGACTTAGATATTTGGTTAACAGAGCTAGCCGAAGATAGTGCGCCGGGAGTGATGACCCTTGCTAAAGTGGGGGCTAGTATTAATAAAAATACCCAGGCTACAGAGGCGACTAAGGCTAATGAGACTAAGGGTAGTCAGGGGGCGACGGTAACTAGCAATCCCTCCATACTAGCAACTATTAACGAGCAGCTCAGCCAAGAGCTAGCGGCCGCTATTAATTTCCCTAGTTCAGGGATTAATGCCTCTTGGCAGGCCCCCGACTCTAAAATAGACACTACTCTAGGAAGCTTTGTGGATAATGCCGTCTATACGGCGGGAGAAAAAGAGGGGCCAGCCCTAGAGGGCTTAGCGACCATTAATCTAATTTACAGCACCGCTGGCAATCAATTGGTAGAGCTATATAATCCTAGTAGTTATGACTTAGACTTAGCTCAGGCTGGTTATCGTTTAGAGCGCACTAAAACCGCGGAAGACCCGGGGATAGCTATCCGAATTGGGAACGAGGCTGATGGGCGCTATCCGGGAGGGACAGTGATCGGGGCGCATAGTACTTATCTCATTGTTAAGGAAGGAGCCAGTGACTATTTCCTTTCCCGAGCCGATGCCATTGCTAGTCGTCAAGAGTTTGCTTGGACTGGTAATGGCTATACCCTGTATTTAGGCAAGGGAGCGATTAGTTCTAGTCAGGATCCGGATATAGTGGAGGCGGTTGGCCTAGGAGCTAAGGCTAGTTATTATCAAGGCCAGGCTCCTGCTCAAGAAATTCCGGATAATTATCTGCTTAAAAGAATTGCGAGTACGGGGAATAATAATCTAGACTTTTCTCTAGTTCGTTCCCCGGACCCCAATATTAATTGGGGTGGGGAAAAAATTGAAGACCCGCCCCCAGAAGTTAAGCCGCCAGTAGTGGAGATAAATAATCAAGACGAAGGAGACCCTTCTTTGGTAGATGAAGAAGACCTTGAGCCTGAGCCAGACCCTAGCGAAGTGGATGATGACCCTGAAGAAGAGGCGGCGGGTAGTCAGGCTTACGCAGTGATTAGTCGGGTTTATAAGACGGGAAACAATCGCTTTATTGAGCTCTATAATCCCAGTGAAGAGGACCTAGACTTAAGAGCCGCTAATTATCGGCTACATAAAACTTATCAGTCAGCCACTCCTAGTATTCTAGTGCGTTTAGGAGAGGAGGCTGATTTAGTCTATACAACGGGGGAGGCGATTATTAGGGCGGGGGACTACTTTATGTTAGTAGCGGCTGGCAGTGATGACTATTATTTAGAGCAAGCTGATGCGATAGTTGAGCGAGACTTTACTTGGACCAATGACCAGCAAACTTTCTTCCTCGGTCAAGGACCAATTAGTTCACCCACGGATGAAGATATTTTAGAAGTCTTAGGCTTTGGCACGGCTAGCTATTGGGGTGGGGAGGCGCCGGCTCCCGCACTAGCAAAAAACTATTATCTTCAGCGAGTGGGGTATAGTGGCCATAATAATCAGGACTTTATCTTAGTGCCCTCAGATGACCCTAGTCTAGATTGGAGAGAGTTAGATGGAGAATTATTAGTACTAGATAGTAGTTCTAACTTTCGTTATCAATTCTACACTCAAGACTATGACCTTTATCCTGACCCAGAACCAGTGGTTAGTGAGAGTTTACGCTATCTGTGGCACTTAGATGACGGGGAAGGAGAGCTAATCTCTCCAGCTTCAGGAGATAGTGAATTAAGTGCTTGGGGAGCCTGGCTGCCCGGTAAATTTGGCAATGCTAAATTTAATGGTTATCAGGTTGGTGGTTTTCAGGGACAGTTAGTTGAGCCAGTTAATGCTAATAATTTCTCCTTAAGTTTTTGGTATCGTAAGGGGGGCGATAAGTATTCACGGTTAGAATTTAGCTTGCTAGGTGATGATACTCAGATCAGTCTAGAGATTACTAACGATCTTTTAGTGATTGGTGGTTTATCCAGTCCAGTTTCTAGGCAGGGACTAGACTTTCCCTTTGACGAGGAGTGGCGCCAGTTTATGCTGGTAGTTAATCGTGAGGGTGGCTATTGGGGTATTTATGTTGATGGTCAGCTAATTTATGGAGTGGAGACTATCAAGCTGATGGGTAATTTTAACTACCTAAATTTTGGGGGCAATAATTTTGACTATGGTTTAGATGAACTAGCTATTTGGGATAGGTCATTATCAGCCGCTGAGGTCTTAGCGCTAAGGGAGGCTGAGCAACCCTTAGCCCCCCTTAGCCCTCGCCCCAGTCAAGCTAAGGCGGTGATGAAGTATTTTTGGGACTTTAATGGTGGCCTGGGACAAACTGGACTAGACCTAGTTCAAGGAGCCGTTTTAGAGCTCTCAGAATATCAATGGCAAAATACCGGCTCTAATGAGGCCCACTTGTCCTTAAGTTATCCCGCTCAGGTAGGGGCTGATTTGGAACTAGCCGACCTATTAGACTTTTCTCTAAGTTTTCGTTGGCGAGTGCCAGGACCAGATAAAGATAACCGCGTGGCCATTACTTTAGGAAATGAGGAGCGAGAGTCAGTTATTAGGCTAACCACTAGTCAAACTAGGCCTAGTTTTCAAGTGGAAAATATTGGCGCTAACCTAAACCTACTACCAGAAGCAGCGCAGTATCGGGATGATGACTGGCATAGTCTAGTGCTTGCTTATGATAGTTACCGACAACAGGTTTTCTATTACCTAGATGGTCAGTTAGCTGGTTGGGCGCAGGCGCCGCGGGCTTGGCGCCAATTATCCTTAAGTCAATTGAAGATCTATGCGGAGAACTGGGGAACTGATTTAGATGACCTAGCTATTTGGCAGGGAACCCTTAGTTTAAGGCAAGCGCAGCGAATTGCCCAGCAGCCATAATTTAGCTAATGATACCAGAAAAAAGCCATCAATTGATGGCTTTTTGCTTGATTAATTTTAATATTTCTTGTATTCTAAAGGTGTTACCAAGGTCAGTGGGCAATCGCTCTGCCTAGCAGAGAGGAAAGTCCGGACTTCAGGTTTATTTAAACCAACTTAATCGTGGGTAATGCCCACCCGCCGAGGATCTTAGTTTCTCGGTGAGGGACAGTGCCACAGAGACAATACTAGCCTTAGTGATAAGGCGAAAGGTGAAAAGAGATGGGGTGCTAATTAGCTACCGATCTCCAGCTCCGGTGACGGAGACTGGTGGTAAACCCGATTAGAAGCAAGAGTAAATTTTTATTGCTCGTCAATAAAAAGCCAAGTAACTCGCTTGAGCTTATTAGTAATAATAAGCCTTAGATAAATGATTGCTAGAACAGAATCCGGCTTACGGCTACCGTGGTAACAAATAACTAATAATTATTATGAAAAAAATAGAAGCCTTTTTTTCCGTTTTTTTAATTCCTTTAGACTTTGTCGTTATTTTCCTAGCGGGTCTCTCTGCCTACCACTTACGTTTTTCTAGTTGGTGGCAGGGCTTAAGGCCAGTAGTATTTGATTTGCCGTTAAAGGAATATCTTTGGTCATTAGCCCTAATTGCTATCCTGTGGCTAATTATTTTTGCTTTAACTGGTCTGTATAGTATTCGGGGGGCCAGACGGTTAGCGAAAGAGGTTAATAAGATCTTTTTAGCCTGTTTAGCTGGCTTATCGTTAATAGCAATTATTATCTTTTTTAGGCGGGATTTGTTTGACTCCCGCTTTATCGTCTTAACGGGAACCGTCTTAGCCTTTTTTTATCTGATTATTGCCCATGCCTTTGTGCGCTGGTTGCAGCGATACTTATATCGTTATGGCCTAGGAGTGCATAAGGTTATTTTAGTTGGCGACTCTAAGACAACCGATAATTTAGTGAGCGAGTTCTCAGCTAATAAAAAGCTGGGCTATGAGGTGATTAAGCGGGTGCGTAATTTTTCCTTGGAAACCGCTAAAGACTTAGCCGAGTTAATTAGTCAGCGAGAAGTTGATGAAATTATTCACTGTGACCCTAATTTAAGCAAGGCGGAGTCTTTACGTCTCTATGACTTTGCTAATGACCATCACCTAATTTATCGTTACGTGGCTGACTTATTAGAAGTTAAGGTGTTAAGAACGGAGGTTAGTGAGCTACTGGGGATTCCGATTGTGGAAGTGAAGCGCACTACCTTAGATGGTTGGGGGCGAGTGTTTAAACGGCTCTTTGATATTATTGTCTCCGCTTTATTAATTATCATTTTATCACCCATTTTAATTCTGACCGCTCTGCTAATCGTCTTAGACTCACGAGGGCCAGTCTTCTTTTCTCAACGTGATGACGGGACCCCCGTTTACCGAGTGGGAGAAGGCGGGAAGCCGTTTAAGTATTTAAAGTTTCGTTCCATGATTCCTAATTCTGATAGTTTGCGCTATACAGAGCTAGCTGACCAGAATTTACGTAGTGAGGGCCCCTTGGTGAAGATTAAAGATGACCCCCGGGTAACGAGAGTGGGGAACTTTATTCGTCGCTGGTCCATAGATGAATTACCCGAGCTATTTTTAGTATTTATTGGCCACATGAGCCTAGTGGGACCACGACCCCACCTACCAGAAGAGGTGGCTAAATATGAGAATCATCATCGTAAGCTACTTACTATCAAACCAGGTATTACTGGCCTAGCCCAGGTATCAGGACGCAGTGACTTGCTATTTGAAGAAGAGGCTAAGCTAGATATTTATTATATTGAAAACTGGTCACTAATGTTAGATTTATCCATTTTATTTAAAACACCCTTAGCGGTAGTTAAACACCGGGAAGCGGAATAATTTATGAAAGTTGCTTTAATCCACGATCATTTAGCTCAAGATGGGGGCGCTGAAAAAGTGCTACAGGTTTTTGCGGGAATGTTTAAGGAGGCCCCGATTTATACCTTGTTATATGACAAGCATAAGCAGGATCAATATTACCAAGATCGGCAGATAGAGGTCTCCGTTATTCAAAAGCTACCTGGAGGAGTGAGGCATTATCAGTGGTATCTACCACTAATGCCTTTGGCGGTAGAGTTTTATGACTTAAGTCCCTATGACTTAGTCTTGTCAGATACTAGCTCTTTTGCTAAAGGAGTAATTACCAAGCCAGAGACCCTACATATCTGCTATTGCCACACCCCCACTAGATTTCTGTGGAGTGATGCTCATCAATACCTTAATGAACTTAAGTATAATAAGTGGTTAAAGAAAATTATCTCTTTGGCACTTAGTCGGATTAGACTCTGGGATCGCTTAGCGGCTGATCGAGTAGATTTGTTTATCGCCAACTCCAAAACTGTTCAAGCCCGAATCAAGAAATATTATCGTCGTGAGTCAGTAGTTATTTACCCACCAGTGGAAACTGATAAGTTTGAGATAAGTTATCAGGCCGATAGAGCGGCCTCTGAGAAATATTTTTTAGCGGGCTGTCGCTTAGCGCCCTATAAACGAATAGATTTAATTATTGAGGCCTTTAAAGAGCTCGGTCCTGACTATCGTCTGCGGATCTTTGGAGACGGGGTAGACCTTAAACGCTTAAAGAAGTTAGCTCGGGGGAGGGAGAATATTGAATTCTTAGGGCGAGTGACTGAGGAAGAAAAGATTAAGCTATTTGCCCAAGCTGAGGCTTTTATTAATCCGCAAGAAGAAGACTTTGGAATTACCGTAGTAGAGTCAATGGCGGCGGGCCGACCAGTGATTGCCTTAGCAGCTGGCGGAGCCTTAGAAACCGTGGTGGCAGGAAAAACAGGACTATTTTTTACCAAACAGACAGCGGCAAGTTTAGCTGAGGCCATTAGAGGCTTTAAAGCCTCAGACTTTGATCCAGTGGAGATTAGGGCTTGGGCGGAAAAGTTTTCGGTAGCTAATTTCACGCAACAGATTAGAGACTTTATTAATAAGCATTATTCTCAGCCTCCTAGTCGTTTAACTTAAATTTATGTCTATCAAATTAGGCGTGGATATCCGAGTCTTAATGGACCAGCAGTATAGCGGTATCGCTTGGTATACCGCTAATTTATTATCCCCCCTACTAGAGTCAGAGGAGTTTGTCTATCGCTTGTACTATAATGCCTGGCGAGCTAAGCCGCAGTTAGCTAAGTGGTCTAAGGACGGAGTTCAGTTAATAGCTACTAGATACCCTAACAAGCTATTTAACTATTGCCTGCAAACTATTTTTCGCTATCCTAAAATAGATCAGACCTTAGGCGGAGTGGATGTTTTTTGGTCACCCCATTTTAACTTTACTAGTCTGAGTAAAAGGGTAAAGCAAGTGATCACCGTCCATGACTTATCATTTCTGCGCTATCCAGAATTCTTTAGTGGGCGGAAAAACTTTTGGCACCGAGCCCTTCAAGTGAAGACTGTCTTAAACCAAGCTAGACAAATAGTGGCGGTGTCTAATAATACCAAGCAGGATTTAATTGAATTATTAGATATTCCAGCTGATAAGATTACCGTTATTTATTCAGGTTTAAATTTACCGACCCTTAAGCCAAAGGTAACGGAGAGTCAAGAATTTCTAGCTAAGTGGCAACTTAAACCTCACTATTTTCTATATTTAGGCAATATTGAGCCTCGCAAGAACCTCGTTAACCTGATCCTCGCCTACAATCAGTGGCAAGACAGTTTAAATGGCCAAGGAGAAGCCTATCTAGTGCTAGCTGGTGGACGGGGCTGGAAAACCAGAAAGATCTATCAATTAGCGAAACGCTCTCCCTACCGGGAAAAGATTATCTTCTTAGGTTATGTTAGTGAACGAGAAAAAGAGATTCTTTATGAGCAAGCCCTAGCCTTAGTCTATCCTTCGCTTTATGAGGGCTTTGGTTTTCCGCCACTAGAAGCCCTGGCCCGAGGAGTGCCAGTAATTTGCTCTAATGTTTCTAGCCTGCCAGAAGTGGTAGGGAGCAGTGCTTATTTAATAGACCCACTAAACGTTAACGATCTAGCTAGAGGACTAGAACGACTAGCCAAAGACCAGAGCCTAAGAGAATATTTAATAAAGCAGGGAAGAAAGCGTAGCCAATTATTCTCCTGGGACAAAGCCGCAGCAGAATACTTAGAGCTATTTAAGCGCTTAGCGCTAGAGAAATAGCTTGCTAAGAGTTTTTAAAAGTTGACTTTTTATGAAAAAAGCTATCCATTAGGATAGCTTGGTTATTTTTAGGAACTAGCTTATTGTTTTTTAGAAAAAACTCTAAACAATAGGCCAGCTCCAATTATTGCGATATAGACAATCCCAGTAATCACTGAGATTTCAACAATTGATTGTTCTCCTCCTGGGAGAAAATCAAAAATAAAGTTAACGGCGTTTACAGCAGTATAATTTACTGCCATAAAAGTAGGGTACAATATTAGTTTCATCCAGGGGGATGATTTAATCAATCCAGCTGGTAGGGAAAACTGGACAATTAATACTATTAATAAAAATAGTATTACTCCTACCATCATCACCACATCCAATGCCCGATTTGAGCATCCATGGAAATGAAGATTAATTAACCCCGAGAATACGGCTATAAGCAGGCCGGCAAAGCACACTATTCCCGCTATCGGGAATATGTAATCTAATAATATCATTTCACTTTTTCTCATCTCTATAAAATTTTGATTGTTAATGTTCTTAAACTATGAAACTATTATATCATATTTATATTGATTTGTCAATATTACAAAACTACAATCCATTTCTATTTCAACTCCTTTAGAATTCTTTTTTTTAATCTAAGTGGTCAAATCTAGCTAGTAGTTAAAAACAAAACAACCAATTAAGGATTGGTTGTTTTTTAGTGCCGCGAGAGGGACTCGAACCCTCACAGAGTTGCCTCCGCATGATTTTGAGTCATGTGCGTCTACCAGTTCCGCCACCGCGGCTAATTAGTTTTCCTGAAGCTTAGTATAATCAATATAAGGATAATTGTCAAAGGAGATTTTTTAAGATATAATAAGAATTAGTTAGAATTTATGAGTAAAATAATTGCTGTAGTTAATCAAAAGGGCGGGGTGGGAAAAACAACCACGGCCGTTAATTTAGCTAGCTACCTCGCTCATTTTGGGCGAGGGGTTTTGCTAATTGACCTTGACCCTCAAGCTAATGCCACTTCTGGGCTAGGATTAGACCAACGCGAACTAGAAACCGGTATTTATGAGTCCTTGGTAACTAATCGTCCCTTAAGACAAGTGATCAAGCGGACCAGACAAGCTAATTTGCAAATAGCCCCAGCGACCATGGCTTTAGCTGGAGCTGGAGTGGAGCTAGTTAATTTAGAGAACCGAGAATTTCGCTTAGCCGAACTACTAGAAGAAGTGCGAGCTGACTATGACTATATTATTATTGATGGCCCTCCTTCCTTAGGACTGTTAACCGTTAATAGCTTAACGGCTGCTGATGAAGTCCTTATTCCCATTCAAAGTGAGTATTATGCCCTAGAGGGCCTAAGTCAACTCCTTGAAACCATTAGCTTGGTTCAAGGCAATCTGAAGCCTCAATTAGGAATTATGGGAGCGGTGATAACGATGTTTGATCGACGTAATAAATTATCGGGAGCGGTTATGGAAGAGCTCTATAAGTTTTTTCCTAATAAAATATTTCGTTCCGTTATTCCCCGGACAGTGCGCCTAGCGGAGGCGCCCAGCTATGGTCAATCTATTTTGCAGTATGACCCTAAGTCTAAAGGAGCGAAGGCTTATGAGAATTTAGCCCGAGAAGTTTTAAGTTTAGACTTACCTTATTAACTAACAATAATCTTATGGCACAAGGATTAGGTCGTGGCCTCGGGTCACTGATTCCTAAAAAAACAATGACTTACGGACGTAATCCCTATCAAGCTGAGACGGATGCGGAGTTAGTGATGGTAAATGAGCAAGATCAAATTCTTCAAGTTGACCCTGCTTTAATCACCATCAATCCCCAACAACCCCGAACAGAATTTAATGAAGCGGCTCTAGAGAGTCTAGCTAAGTCTATTGCTGAGCATGGTATTATCTCGCCCCTGATAGTTACTAAAACTGAAACTGGTGGCTTTGAGCTAATTGCTGGTGAACGTCGTTGGCGAGCAGCGCAGCAGCTAAAACTGAAAGAAGTACCAGTCATAGTTCGTCAAGAAGGCGAACAAAAGAAACTAGAGTTAGCCCTAATTGAAAACATTCAACGAGAAGACCTTAACCCTTTAGAAATAGCCCGAGCTTATCAGCAATTGATTAATGATTTTAATTTAACCCAAGAAGGTGCGGCTGAGCGAGTGGGCAAGGCTCGTTCTAGTGTAGCTAACACTCTTAGACTATTAACCCTTCCTAAGGAAGCTCAGGCGGCTTTAGCGGGTGGTAAAATTAGTGAAGCTCATGCCAAGATATTACTTAGTCTAGATAATCCAGTTAAGCAATTGGCTTTGCTCAAAAAGATTATGCGTCAGAATCTCACCGTCGCAGAAACAGATCGAGTGTTAAAGCAGGGAACAGAGAGCAAGGGTAGAGCTGATAAAAGTCTGACTGACAGACAAACCGAAGCAGAGCTAGAACAATATTTTGGCACTAAGGTAGAAGTTAGGCGCCAAAAACGAGGGGGCAAACTAGTAATTGATTTCTATTCCGAAGAAGAGTTAGATAGTATATTAGCAAAGATTAAATAGAAATATTTTCTAAAAGACAATTAGATAATTTAAAAAGGTGATTTTGGTATAAAGCCAGAGTCACCTTTTTTAGATTGTTTTTAATAATAATCTAAATAACCTTTATTATATTAAAATGTTGCACTTACTTATTGATTTAAGCAAACACCTTACCGCTTTGGCGGTTTTTAAGTTACGAATAATTAACTAAAAATTAATTTGGAGTCATTCTGTTTAAAGTGCTATTTAAATACCTCAACTGATGGGAGTAAAGTAACATTAGTTATGTCTCTAGGCGAGCTATTGTAATTCTATACATAATGTTATATAATCTTATATATAAGATATACAAGATTATGGATAATAAATTCAATAACAGAATAAGCAATCTGCCTCAAAATGTTCTAGAATTAATTGATAAGATAGATTTATTAAAGAGTAACTGGGTAAATGGCGCCAAACTAGACCAACAAACTTTGAGTAATTTAAAGAAGTCTATTTTAATTACCTCAACTAGCGCTTCAACCCGCATTGAGGGTTCTCAGTTATCAGATGATGATGTGAAGCGATTAATGCGGGGCCTATCCCTACAAAAATTTAAAGACCGCGACAAACAAGAAGTGCGCGGATATTTTGATTTACTAACTAATGTTTTTGAATCATACAAATCAATTCCTTTCGCCGAGAGTACAATTAAATTTTTTCATCGCGAGCTATTAAAATATTCAAAGAAAGATGAATTGCATCGTGGCGAATATAAAAAAGAAGAAAATAAAGTGGCCATGGTGTCGCCAACTGGTGAGCCAATAGAAATATTATTTGATACAACTGCCCCCTGGCTAACACCAAAAGAAATGCAGGAGTTAGTTGAATGGACACAAACTGCTTTTTTAGAAAAATCAGCTCATCCCTTAATTATTATTGGAAATTTTATAGTAGAGTTTTTGCATATTCATCCGTTTACCGATGGCAACGGAAGATTATCAAGAGTATTAAGCAATCTTCTGCTACTGCAACATGGCTATGAATATATGCCCTATGTTTCACAAGAAAAATTAATTGAAGATAATAAGCCAGAATATTATCTTGCTTTAAGAGCGAGTCAAAAGACTTTAAGGACTGATAAGGAAGATATCAGTGCTTGGTTAACTTTTTTCTTAAAAATTATCTTAAAACAATCTGAGCAAGCGATTAATATTATCTCTCATGAAGAGGTGTCTAAATTACTATCACCTCAACAAGCCCTTGTTTGGGAATATATTGTTAAACAAGCTGGAGTTGTTGCGCCACTAGAAATTTCTCGAGCGACCGGTATTCCTAGACCGACAATTAATCAGGTGTTAAATAAACTATTGCAACTTAAATGGATAGAAAGACTTGGTGTTGGTCGAGCGACTAGGTATAGGAAAAAATAACAGAAAAATAGCGACCGAGGGGGGTCTAATGGAAATCTAACCGACTTAATTAGACGCTTTTTACCCAAGAGAACTAATTTTAAAACTGTAGTTGATCAATAGATTAAGTGTATTAAACTCTTCATTAACTCTCGTCCTTAGAAAAGACTCGGCGGGAAGACTCCTTTTGAAGCGCTCTATAAAATGACCGGCGTTGCACTTCTGCCTTGAATACACCTAAACAGCTATTGACTTTTATAGAAATATGTGATATACTGTTTCTAGTTGATTAAAATAGGTTCTTTGACAAAACAAATTAATTTGCTTAATCATTAAGCTCAGCTAGTCTAGGTGGACTTAGTAATTAAGCAAATTATAAACAAAAAAATAAAGTAGATATGAAAGATCTGGAAAACATGAAAGAAAGGGAATTAAGATTTGAAAGTCGGATAATAACCTTGTCAGCAATCGTATTGGGGTTGCTAAAGGTTACCGTTAGCTATGATGAGTTTCCTTGGTGGAAATTAATCTTAGCATTCTTATTCGTTTTTTTTGCAGCAAACTATGTAATTCGTGGAATTTACAAGTTCTGTAAAGAGAATGATGAAGAAATAAAAAAATTAATGAGCGATGAATAATCGCTCTTTTTTAAGATTAATGGTTGGAAAAAGAAGGGTGAGTCTAAAGAGGTTCTATTTATCATTTGATAGTCTTTGACTTGATTTTTTATTTAAGACAACCTAAGATGGAGACAAGTTATTTAACAATTTAAAGCCTTCCTTGAGGTTATAATACAAGGTAGTAAAATGAAGAGTACAATAAAAATAGTATTAATTTCAAGCCTAGTTACCATTGCGGTTACAGCGGGCTTGATAGTGGATAAGCATAGCTGGTGGCAAATAGTGGTCTCAGCCTTGTTTATCTTTGTTGCTACCTTTCTAGTCTTAGCCATGAGCTTGGCGGACAGGGAGGAGAAATGAAAATGAGAGCGGTTTTTTAATAAACCGCTTTTTTATTTTAGTCTTTTGCTAAAAAGCCTAACTTGTATTAAAATAGGAAAGGTAAGGATAATTTTATTTATTATTTATTAGTTTTTAATGTCTTTTGTTCACCTCCACAATCATAGTCACTATTCCTTATTAGACGGCTTGACTAAGATAGACGAAATGATTGCCGCTGCTAAAGAGCAAGGCTCACCAGCGGTAGCTTTAACTGACCACGGAGTGATGTATGGGGCGATAGAGTTCTATCAAAAGGCTAAACAGGCAGGAATTAAGCCAATTATTGGCGTAGAAGCCTATTTAGCTACTGGTTCTCGTTTAGCTAAGGAAACTAGAGAAGATGCCCGCAATTATCATCTAGTTCTTCTAGCTAAGAATCGGGAGGGTTATCAAAATCTAATTAAACTAACCTCCCTAGCCCATCTAGAGGGTTTCTATTACAAACCCCGGATAGACTGGGAAATTTTAGAGAAGCATCATGAAGGCCTAATTGCCCTAACCGCTTGCTTGGCAGGAGAAATTCCTCGCTTGATTCAGGCTGGAGACTTGGCTAAGGCTAAGAAAAGGATTTTAGAATACAATGAGCTATTTGGTCAGGGTAATTTCTATTTAGAAATTCAAGACCACCCTGAACTAGAAGATCAGGCTAAGGTTAATCAGCAATTAATTAAATTTTCTCAAGAGCTAAACATCCCGCTAGTGGCCACTAATGATGTTCACTATTTAAAAAAAGAAGATGCTGAGGCTCAAGATATTTTGCTCTGTATTCAAAACAAGAAGAAGTTAAGTGACCAGGACAGAATGACTATGTTGGGCTATGGGGACTATTCTTTCCGTTCTAACGCTGAAATGATTAAAGCCTTTGCCAAAGTGCCGGAGGCGATTGAAAATACTTTAAAGATCGCTGAGAGTTGTAATTTAGAGTTAGAGTTAGGGAAGACTCAATTACCCTATTTTGCCGTCCCCGCTGGTTATGATGGCAATTCCTATTTGCGACAGTGGAGTGAGGAGGGAATTGCTCGACGTTTTCCGGGAGCTAGTGAAGGGGAGCTAAAATTAGTTCAGGAAAGACTGGACTATGAGCTGTCAGTGATTGCTAATATGGGTTGGCCCGACTACTTCCTAATTGTCGCGGACTTTATCAAGTGGGCTAAGGATAATAACATAGTGGTTGGCCCTGGACGAGGCAGTGCGGCTGGCTCTTTGGTTTGTTATTTAACGGGGATCACTAACCTAGACCCCTTGAAATATGAACTATTGTTTGAGCGTTTCCTAAACCCTGAAAGAGTTTCTATGCCAGATATTGATATGGACTTTGCCGATACCAGGCGGGGAGAGGTTTTAAATTATGTAGGCGAGAAATATGGACATGACCACGTAGCGCAAATAATTACCTTTGGAACCCTAGCCGCCCGGGCAGCCGTGCGTGATGTTGGACGAGTTTTAGATGAGCCCTATGAGTTTTGTGACCGACTCTCTAAAAGTATCCCGATGTTCACTAAACTAGGAGAAGCAATTGCTAAGGTGCCGGAGGTAAAAAACTTTTATCAAACTGACCCGGCTGCTAAAAGAATTTTAGACTATGCCCTGCGACTAGAGGGGGTGGCTCGGCACGCCTCTACACATGCTTGCGGGGTCCTAATTACCGCTAGCCCCCTAACTGACCACGTACCTATTCAATATGCGTCATCAACTGATCAGACCATCATTTCTCAATACTCACTACACCCAATTGAAGACTTGGGTCTTTTAAAGATGGACTTCTTGGGGCTTAAGAATTTAAGTATCATTGAAGCGGCCCTGAAGATTATTAAAAATACTCGTAATTTAGAGATTGATATAGATAATCTTCCGCTGGATGACCCCTTAGCCTATGAACTGTTTCAAAGGGGGGAAACCACCGGAGTTTTTCAATTTGAATCTTCAGGGATGCGCCGATATTTACGAGAGTTAAAGCCTAGCGTTTTTGAAGACATTATTGCCATGGTAGCCCTTTATCGCCCTGGTCCCATGGAGTGGATTCCTGACTATATTGCGGGCAAAGAGGGTAGCAAACAAGTCACTTATCTACATGAGAAGTTGGCGCCAATTCTAGAGAAAACTTATGGGGTGGCGATTTATCAGGAACAAGTCATGCAAATTGCTCGCGACCTAGCGGGCTTTACCATGGGCCAAGCGGATGTTTTGCGTAAAGCGATGGGCAAAAAGATTCCTAAGTTGCTAGCGGAGCAAAAAGAGAAGTTTATTGACGGCTGTGTTAAGAATAGTATTCCTCAAGAATTAGCCGCTAAGATTTTCTCGTTTATTGAGCCCTTTGCTGGCTATGGCTTTAATCGCAGTCACGCTGCTTGTTATGCTATGATTGCCTACCAAACCGCCTATCTTAAGGCCCACTGGCCAGTGGAGTTTATGGCCGCCCTGCTAACCGCTGATCAAAATGATATAGAACGAATTGCCATTGATATAGAGGAGTGTCGGAGCATGGGGATCAAGATAATGGCCCCGGATGTTAATGAATCCTTTGGTACTTTTACGGTGGTCACTAAGGGGACGAGTGAGAATCGGGCGGTGGCGGACGATGAGGTTTTAGACACCATTAGGTTTGGCTTAAAGGCCGTTAAGAACTTAGGAGATAATATTGTTGACACCTTAATTAAAGAGCGAAAAGAGCGAGGAGCTTTTAAAGATGTTTTTGACCTTTTGGAGCGAGTGACCGATAAGGATTTAAATAAAAAGTCTTTGGAGAGTTTGATTAAAAGCGGTGCCTTGGATGGTTTTGGTGAACGAGGTGAGCTACTAGCTAATCTAGAAAGGTTATTAAATTACAATAAAGAATTTATCCGAGCACTAGAGAGCAAACAGGTTAGCTTGTTTTCCCTGGCTCCTGATAAAATATCTTTGCCAAAAATTTCCCTCATAACTAGTCCGCCAGTGGAAACTGCGGAGAAGCTAGCTTGGGAAAAAGAATTACTAGGACTTTATGTTAGTGAGCATCCCTATAACCTGTTTAGCAGTCATCTCCAGGGCTATGTGGTTCCCCTGGCTAGACTGAAGGAATATCGGGGTCAAGAAAGAATTATTATCGCCGGCATAGTTTCAGCGATTAATAAAATTATCACGCGTAAAGGAGAGGCGATGTTGTTTGTTAAAATAGAAGATGCCGTTAATTCAGTAGAGCTATTAATTTTTCCTAAACTATATCAAGAAACAGCTGAGCTTTGGCAGGTGGGGCAGGCAATTATTGCCGCCGGTAGTTTGTCAGAAAAAGATCAGGAATTAAAAGTATTAACTAATGTAGTGGGAGCCTTAACTACTAGTGACATTCTTGGTTCGCTTGATAATTTTAAAAAGAGCTTGCTAGCAGCAGCCCCACAGCGACGCTTCTATCGTCCCCCAGGTGGTGGTCAGAGTTATCAGTCAAAGAAACAAGCAAGCGCTTCACCTGAAGAGACTAAGCCTCGTTCTTTGCAGGTTAGTCAGCCTAGCCCTCCCAGTAGCAAGTTAGTGGCGCCTTTTAAATTAATAATTAAGGAAAATTTAACAGAAGCTACTTTAGAAAAACTAAAAAGTATTTTTACTAAACACCCTGGAGCTAGCCCAGTCCACTTTATGGCAAGAGCAGCGACTGGTAAGGCGAAGATTATTAAAACTGAACTAAGGGTTTCTCCTAGTCCAGAATTAACTACGGCGTTAACTACTGAGTTAGCTGACTTAATTAAGTTAGTTAAGTTTTAAATAATTGCGAGCTTTCTAAATATTTGATATAGTTTAAGTAATAGAAATTTTTAAGAAATTTATTTTCTTTTTTATTTATGTCTAAGAGTCAAAAAAAGGTTACGGCAAAAACTAAGCCAGCTAAGAGTACTAAGGCTAAACCTAAAACTGCGGCCGCCACCAAGAGTACTAGCGCTAAAAAGCCTAAGACAGTGGCAGCTAAGAAAACTACCACTACTCAGGCTAAAGCGAAAACTGCTCCTAAAAAGCCAGCCGCTACTAAGACCAAGAAAGCTCCCGCTAAACCTAAGACTAAGGTCAAGCCAGTGATTATTGAGGTAATAGAAGATGAGTTAGTTGAGGATAAGATTTTTCCTGACTTACCGGAGCATTTAGAAGACTCTAGTTATCTAAGTGATGAAGAGGATATTTTGGCTAGCCAAGATCAAGAATTAGACCAGCAAGAAAAGTTCTTTTCAGAAATAGTAGATGAAATGGCTAAAGAGCAGGGAGCTAGAGAAACTACTGAAACAGGCTCCACTCGACGTAGTCGGGTAGCCCTATACCGTCGCTTTGTTTGGCGCTTTGTAATTGGGATTGGTGCCTTAGCAGCCCTAATCTTCTTTCTGTCTTTTTCTCGACTAACAATTAGTATTTTTCCTAGCGGTGAGACGGTTAGCGGTCATACGCTAATTAGGGTGGCTAGTAGTTTTACTGAAACAGAGGCTAGTGAAGGTGACTACCGCGAACAAGTACTAGGTGAACTGAAAATAGTTGATCTTAGTGAGGAGAAAGAGTTTACCGCCACGGGTGAAGAGTTTGTTGGAGAAGAGATCTATGGACAGGTAACTATTATTAATACCACTGATAAAGACCAGCCTTTGGTAGCGACGACTAGACTCCTAAGTCCAGATGATAAATTATATAGGCTTAAGGCGGGAGTAACGGTGCCAGCTAGAGGTGAGGTTCAGGCAGAAATATATGTTGATGAGCCTAGTGACAGTCTAGCCATTGCCCCCACCAGCTTCACCATACCCGGACTGTGGGCGGGACTGCAAGATAAGATCTATGCGCGCAGTCAGGAGCCTTTTATCTATAAGCAGCGAGTGACTAATTATGTTAAGGCCAGTGACATTGAAAGAGCGGTTAGTGAAATGAATTCCATTCTCTTAGCTAAATTAAAGTTAGAGCAAAAAAATACACCAGAAGACAAGCAAGAGATTTATGAATTTTTAACCCCCACCAAATTTACTTACGAGGTTAAGCCTGGCGAAGCGGTGAAAACTTTTACCGTTAAGGCCAGCAGTCAGGTTTTAAACATCTCTTTACCAAAAGAAGAGATTAGTCGGCTCACTGATAAGCTACTTAAACTTAATCTCCCTGATGATAAAACCCTAATTAATCCTCAGGCAGAGAATGTAGTTTATAGCTTTGAGTCCTATGATGCTGAGCTAGCGGAAGCGGTGGTTAAATTAAGTTTTAGTGGCACGATGATCCTAAAAAGAGATAATGACTTAGTAGACAAGAAGGCCTTAGTTAACTTAAGTCAAGCCCAACTAACCACTTACCTAAAGTCCTTCCCGGAAATAAAGAACTTTAATCTAGAATTTTATCCTAAATTTATCAAACGAGCGCCTTGGTTACCAGAGCGGATTGAGATAGATGTAAAAGACTTGTCTAAGGAAATTTAAATTTAAAAATAGTTATAGAAAAACTGCCGAACTAATCGGCAGTTTTTGTTTATGACTATTAATGGTGATTATCTTTTTCGTGATTAGAACAGTCCGAGGAACTTAGAATTAGTTTTCTTAGGCTTAGTGGGGGCGTGAATAATCTTAGCTAGGTCAGCAGTTAACTTAGTGGCGGCGCCTAAGGGGCGCTGGTGAAGATTGCGGCCAATAGCAAGACCATAAAGACCATTAGCTAACTGCAGTTTAGTAGTGGCCAGTAGTTCTTTAGTTTCTCGTTGGCTACCACCAACACAAATAATTTTAGTTCGCCCGGCGGCCTGGATTACTTCTTGATATTTCTTGATAGTTAATTTAGGATTACGACCAGAGTAGGGGTACTTTAATTTAACAAAGTCAGCATCTAGGCAGGCAGCTACCCCAGCACCACCGGCAATGGTGTGGATGTTTTCCTCCTTAATCCCTTGTCCTCGCGGATAGACCCAGAGAACGGCAATTAGGCCCTGCTGGTGAGCGGCGGAGATTAGCTGGGCTGCCTCGGCTAGCATTTCGGCTTCATAGCGACCACCTAAATATAGAGTGTAGCCTACGCCCACTATTTTTAGGCCCGATTGTTTTTTGAATTTAACTATTTGATCAATCGTCCACCAGGTTCGGCTAGAATCTTTATCTTCATTTGGACCCAAGTTAGTCTTACCATTCATTTTTACCAAATAGGGAACCTGATCATACTGATAGCCATATTGAGAAATTAGGCCCAAGTGAGTAGCGAAGAGCACTCCTTTGGTGCTAGCGGCAATTTTGAACAAATGTTCCGGCGAGGCATCGTCTTTAGCAATATTAGGTCCAAAAAAATCATCATTAAGGTGCTCTACCTTCTGGTCACCAGCGAATAACAACAGGCGACCAGTGCCAGCGGTGGCCAGGCGATAATTCTTTTTATACTCAGATAATTTACCCTCAGGAACACTTAAGGGAATTTGTGAATCACTTAACATAAATTGAGATTTATAAATTTAATAAATTGTGCTACTATGAAGTAGGTGAAGTTATTATAACATCTTATGAGAAAAAATAAAAATCAAGGAAATTTAGATTTAAAAAACTACGATCAACAAACTGATTTGAGTTTAAAGAAAATGAATTTTGGCTTATGGCTAGCAGAACGGCGAGCGCTTTTTACTAGACTAATAATTATTTTTTTAATTTCAGTTTCCGTTTTCTTTTTTTCTTATTCTATCTATCATTTTATCGCCTATTACCTAGAACCAACTGAACCAGGGATTGAAGATTTGGTTAATATCCCCCGCAGTGAGGTAGCTGAGCTACAAATTTCCAACCCTCAGGTTTTAAAGAATAATAGTCATTATGATTTTTTAGCAACCTTAAGCAATCCTAATCAGCAATATTACGCTCACTTCAACTATTGCTTTATGGTTAATGAAGAGGAACTGCCTTGCCAAGCGGACTTTATTTTGCCCAACGAAGAGAAGTATTTATTTTCTTTAAATCAAAATATTCTCTCTCCCAATGCTCAGGTGGTCCTGAAGATCAAAGACTTAAGTTGGACAAGAATCAATGTCCGAGAGATTCCCAACTGGGAGGACTATTTAGCCACGAGACTAAGGGTGGTGATTGAAGAAATTAGCCTAGAGCCCTTAGAGAATAATTTAGGCGACTACTTAGAGTTTAAGCTTAGTAATCAGAGTGCCTACTCCTACCGCTCTTTACCCTTAGACATTACTTATTTCGCCAATAATCAGTTAGTGGGAGTTAATCGCTATATTGCTAATGAATTAATTAGTGGTGAGACTAGACAAATACGCTTGAGCATTCCCGCTAGTTTACTGGGGGTTAATCAAGTGAAGATTAGGCCAAATGTAAATATCTTAGCTGATGATAATTATATTAAATACCGCGTTTCAGATTACTAATTATGCTCACTCGTCTTAAAGCCTATTTTAATAGATTTGATTGGCTGATCTTAGCGTCAGTCATGCTTTTAATTGCCTTTAGCTTGGTGGAAATTTATAGCGTAGCCTTAGGACAAGAAAGCGTTAATTTAATAAACTTTAAAAAGCAATTAATCTTTACCGCTCTCGGCCTAGGTTTATTATTTACTTTCTCAACTATTGATGCCCGGTTTCTAAAGAGTGCGAGTCGGTATATATATTTTTTAGGGATTATTCTCTTAGTTCTGGTTTTAATTTTTGGTTCAGTTAGCCGGGGAACTAAGGGTTGGTTTGATGTGGCCGGACTAGGAATTCAGCCAGTGGAATTTGTTAAAATTATTTTAATTATATTCCTAGCTAACTATTTTGCTAGTCTAGCAACGCGGATCAAGACGGTTAAACATTTTATTTTATCAGGCCTGAGCACCTTGGTATTTATCGGCTTAGTGATGTTGCAGCCTGACTTTGGCTCAGCAGTGATGCTGGGGGCAATTTGGTTAATAATGTTAATTGCCGCTGACTTTCCTAAAAAATATTTAATCAGCATTATTTTAATTAGCACGATATTATTCACCTTTGCCTGGGTTTTCTTTTTTAAGCCCTACCAGAAGCTAAGGATAATGACCTTCATTAGACCACAGGAAAGCGCCCTAGAGTCCAGCTGGAACGTCTCACAGGCGATTATTGCTGTTGGGGCAGGGGGGCTAACTGGTAAAGGGGTGGGGTTTGGTTCTCAGTCGCAATTAAAGTTCTTGCCAGAGGCACAAACTGACTTTATTTTTGCAGTTTTAGCTGAAGAATTAGGGCTCTTAGGAGTTTTATTAGTCTTAAGTTTTTACTCTTTATTCTTCTATCGCTGCCTGCGAGCAATCAAGACAATTAACAATGATTTCGGCATTTATTTCATTATTGGCTCCTTGGGCTTGATTTTTATTCAAATGTTTATTAATATTGGTATGAACATCGGAATTATTCCGGTGGTTGGACTCCCCCTACCTTTTGTTAGTTATGGTGGTAGTTCCTTGTTATCACTACTGATCATGGTAGGGATAATTGAAAATATTATAATTAAGTCAAAGAGTAGACATTAAAAGTATGGAGTTTAAATTAAATGTAGAATTAAGAATGCCTCAGGAAAAACTAGAGGCAACCTATATCCCCGCAGTTACCTATGGTAAGGGGATAGCGCCTGCTAGCCTCAAGGTGAAGAAATTAGATTTTGATAAGGTTTTTTCTCAAGCCGGAGAGTCTAATTTAATAAACCTAGAACTACCCAGTGGTCCAGTTAAGGTTATTGTTAAGGCTATTCAACGCGATGTACTTAAACACACTATTTCTCACGTTGACTTTTTCCAGGTCAATATGAAAGAGAAGATTATTGCCGATATTCCGCTAAACTTTATTGGCGAATCGCGAGCAGTGCGAGAACTGGGAGGAATGTTAATGCGTAGCTTAAATGAAATTCAGGTAGAGTGCTTGCCAGGAGACTTAGTAGACCACATCCCAGTTGATGTCTCTCAATTAAATGAATTCTCAGACATGATTATGGTTAAAGACCTTGATATTCCGGAGGAGCTGAAAGTGCTAAGGAACTCTCCAGAGGACGTAGTGGTAAGTGTTATGGAGCCAAAGCGACAAGAGGTTATAGAAGCTGAGGAGGCGGCTGAGGGTGAGACTAAGGAAGCTGAGGGAGCAGAAACAGCTGAGGCCGAAGAGGCTAAGGCACCTGAAGCCGAGGCTAAATAAATTGATAACAAAAACACCCCCATCATTAAAAGTGGGGGTGTTTTTTTATTTCTCAATCTAATTGCCCTTATTTCTGTCTACCTACTTGTCTTAAAGCATTGACTTAAACTTTAAAATAGCTAGTCGATCTTGAGCCCTTAAATCGGGCTTGATGCTTAGGTGAAAATGGGGCAGCCGCTCTTTAGCTAGCTGAGTGAAGCTAGTAGTTTGCTGCGGGTCTAGTTCGCAAAAAAGCATTAAGGAGCGTGGAGAAAACTTTCCCGTAGTTAGTTTATTTATCTGTTTAAATAGTTCCCGGTAGCAACTTAATCCATCTGGACCAGCCACTAGGGCGAGGCGAGGCTCGCGTCTAATACTAGGCGAGCTGGCAACTTGCTCGGGGGTGAGGTAGGGAAGGTTAGCACTAATAATCAAATCTTGATCTTTTAATGACTTCCAGAACTTAGCGGGAAGGGCTTTTAGCAAGGAGCCTCGGTAAAAGTCTATCTTCTTGGTCTGCTGATGTAGTCGGGCGTTTTTTTTGGCAACTAAGTAGGCAGAACGAGAAATGTCGGTGGCAATGAATTTGCTAGTATTATAAAGATTAGGTTTAGACCGGCGGAGCAGGTTAGCTAAAGAGATGATAATTGTCCCTGCTCCGGTACCTAGGTCAATAATTACCCTTGCCTGAGCCGAGGATGTAATCTCTTGATTAACCGCCTCAACTAATAGTTCCGTTTCTGGACGAGGAACCAAGACTTTAGAGTTAACAAAAAACTTGTCAGTCAGAAAATGCTTTTCTCCCTTCAAGACTGCTAAGGACCAACCAGCCAAATATTTTTTCTCTAAACGATAGTAGCGCTTTAAAACAGAAGAGGGAAGTTGGTCTTCATCGTGAGCTAAAATAGATTCAACCGAGCGCTGGCTAGCTAGAGCGAGCAAGGATAAGACTTCTGGTGAGGGAATTGTTCTAGTGCTTAGCAATTGACGGCTAGTCATTGATTTAGGCCTGAGTTTCTCGTTCATGAGCTTTAAGGGCGGTAATAATCTCTTTTAGGTCACCGGCCATAATTTTAGTTAAACCATGCCAAGAAAGATTAAGGCGATGGTCAGTTAAACGATCTTGAGGGAAGTTGTAGGTTCTAATTTTGTCAGACCGATCACCAGCCCCGACCTGACTTTTGCGAGCGCTAGACTCTTTAGCTAGCCGATCTTCTTCTTGAATAGCGAGTAAGCGCGAGCGCAGTACTTGGAGAGCTTTCTCCTTGTTTTGATGCTGAGATTTTTCATCTTGGCAAGAAACAATGAGGCCAGTGGGTAGGTGAGTAATTCTAATGGCCGAGTAGGTGGTGTTAACGCTTTGTCCCCCTGGTCCACTAGAGCAAAAGGTGTCAATTCTAATGTCTTGAGGATTAATTTCAATATCTACCTCTTCAGCTTCAGGGAGAACGACCACGGTAGCGGTAGAGGTGTGAACCCGGCCTTGTTTTTCAGTTTCTGGCACGCGTTGAACCCGGTGAGTGCCCGCCTCGTATTTTAGATAGCCATAAGCGTTTTCACCAGTGACTGAGAAAATTACCTCTTTATAGCCACCAATGCCAATCATTGAGCTGCTAATTAAAGATAATTGCCAACGCTGCTCTTCGCAGTAGCGGGCGTACATTCTAAATAAGTCACCGGCAAATAGGGAAGCCTCATCGCCGCCAGCCCCACTACGGATTTCAATAATCGCATTACGTTGGTCATTAGGGTCTTGGGGATTAAGGGCTTCATCAATCTCCTGGGCCAGTTGCTTTAAACGGGGGGTAGCAGTCTCTAGCTCGGCTGTGACCATAGCCAAAAGTTCTGAATCAGTTTCAGTTTTTAAGAGTTCTTGATTATCAGCGATCTCTTGACTGAGATTTTCCCAGTCATTAATTTTGTCAACAATCTTTTTGACTTGCAAATGTTCACGAGATAGTTTGATTAAGTTTTTTTGATCACTTTGAACCTCGGGTTTAAGCAGTTCGGCCTCTAAGGCTGCTAACTGGTCTTTTATTTCTTGATACATATGATTAGGGTGATTAGCTATAAAAAAATAGCTAATTCTTAAATTATAGACTTAGTCTACAATTTCAAAAATTAGCTACTTTTAAAAGTATCTATTTTTTATCTAGCTTCACTTGAGCAATCTTTTTTATATCCTTAGTTGACTTAACAACAACTTCCTTTTTAGCTCTCGCCTCTGCTCGCTTAGCGCGCTTAACTTTTTTCCCCTGCTTATCTAAATTATCAGCCTTAGCCTTAACCTTAGCCTCGTATTTCTCTACGCGTCTAGCGGTGTCAACTAGCTTTTGTTTGCCAGTATAGAAAGGATGACAAACTGAACAAAGCTCCACTTTTAGCTCAGGCTCAGTGGCGCCAGTTACAAAAGTATGGCCACAAACACAAGTGACCTGACAATCGGAGTAATATTGGGGGTGTATATCTTTTTTCATAAAAGTATTAAAAACTTTAACTATTGAATATCTTTAGCTTATCTTGGTATAATGCTATCATAGGCATTAAAATTAATCAAGAGTTAATTAGTCTCCGATTAGGAATTGATTTTTTTGTTGTAAAAAATATTATTAAATTAAAAGTAACCCTTAATGAGCAAAGTAGTTAATCTGGCTAAAAATACTTCATACTTAACCCTCGCTTTAGTAATTCAAAAGGTAATCTCGTTTACCTATTTTATGCTCCTCGCTCGCTATGTAGGCCCTGAGGCCTTGGGGCAATATTACTTAGCGATCTCTTTAACTACAATTTTTGCCATATTTATAGACTTGGGGTTAACTAATGTAATTACCCGAGAGATCGCTAAAACCCCTGCCCAGAGTGAACGTTGGTTGGCTAATATCCTTACTCTTAAAATTCCTTTGACTATTTTTTCGGTCTTAGCGGTCATTATTTTAGTTCAAGTGCTAGGCTATAGCTCTCTAGTTAAGCAATTAGCTTATATAGCGATTATTTCCATGGTTCTTGACTCCTTTAGCACCACTTTCTTTGCGGTCGCTCGTGGTTATCATAATTTGAAATATGAAAGCATTGCTTCCGTTATTTTTCAGGTAATTGTCTTAGTCTTTGGTTACGGGGCGCTGTTGTTAGGGGGTGGTTTAATTTTTGCCATGTTAGCTCTAGCGTTAGCCAGTATTTATAATTTTATCTACTCCAGTTGGATATTAGTTAGGCGCTTAGGCGTTAAAATTAGTTTTCGCTATGAGCCGGCGTTTGTAAAAAAAATATTTAACCTCGCTTGGCCCTTTGCTTTGTATGCTGTTTTTCAGCGATTCTATACCTATTTAGACTCCGTATTTTTATCAGTCCTAGCTGATGATACCCAAGTGGGTTTATATCAAATTGCCTTTAAAATTATTTTTGCTCTGCAGTTTTTACCTCTGGCCTTTACGGCCTCTTTATATCCAGCCCTGAGTATGTATTGGCAGGATAATCGTCAACAGCTCTTAATCACCTTTGAACGAGCAATAAATTATTTGCTAATCATTTCCTTGCCAGTGATTATTGGCGTAATCGCTTTAAGTGCTCAGGTTGTTCAGTTATTTAAGTCTGGCTATGAAGGAGCCCAGTGGCCTCTCATTATTTCTATTAGTTCTTTACTATTTATCTTTATTAACTTTCCCATTGGTTCGCTATTAAATGCTGTTGACTATCAAAAGAAAAATACCTTAAATATGGGAATAGTGGCCCTAGTTAGTTTAGGTCTTAACCTATTACTCATCCCGCGTTACCAAGCAGTCGGAGCCAGCTTAACAGTTTTAGTTACCAATGCTCTAATGACTATCTTAGGATTCTGGTGGGTGAGGAGAATTATCCCTTATCAGTTTAAAAAGAATCTGTTAATGTTTGCTAAGCTAATTTTATCCTCCGCCATTATGGGACTAGTGGTTTATTGGGGACAGGCTTATCTTAATATGTTTGTGATCACTATCATTGGTGGCTTTGTCTACCTAGCTTGCTTATTAGCAGTTCGGGCCCTGCGTTGGGCTGACCTAGACAGTGTTCTTAGGTCTTTAAAGATTTAATTATATAATATGAAAACCCTATTAATCACCTTAGAATATCCGCCTCACCGCGGCGGCGTGGCCAACTATTACGGCAACCTCAGCAAGCACTGGCCCCTAGAAGGGAAGATAGAGGTGTTAGATAATAGTCGCCAGGAACTGTTAACTAAGTCTCGTTTTTCTTGGCTAAAAACGGTCTTCACTCTGCGCCGACGACTGCAACGAGCTAAAATTGACTTTGTCTTGGTGGGGCAAATTTTACCCCTAGGAACGGCCGCCTATCTTTTATCATTGTTTCAACCCTTTAGGTATGGCGTCTTTCTTCATGGCCTAGACTTCTCCTTAGCCACTCAATCTGCTTGGAAAAGATTTTTAACTAGACAAATTTTAAAGCGAGCTGATAAAATTTTAGCTTGTAATCGCTATGTCAAACAACAAGTCTCGGAGTTTTTGCCCACTAGCGCTACTAAGCTTCGGGTATTTAACCCAGGAATTACCACCAGCGCCCCGCTAGTTAGTAGTCAGGAGTTAGCTAAATTAGATGAGAAATATCAATTAGCTGATAAGTTGGTATTATTTAGCCTCGGTCGCCTGGTAAAGCGCAAGGGAGTAGATCAGGTAATTGCTGCCCTTAATTATCTTCCTCGGGAAAAGTTAAACCAGTTAGTCTATTTCGTAGCAGGCCACGGACCGGAAGAACAATACTTAAAGAAGTTAGTTCCCCTAGAGCTAGCTAGAAAGATAATTTTCTTAGGCGCAATTAGTGAGTCAGAGAAATGGACCTGGCTGAAGCGCTGTGATATTCTAGTGATGCCGGCACGAGAGCTAGTGGGAGACTATGAGGGCTTTGGAATTGTCTATTTAGAAGCTAATTTAGTAGCTAAACCAGTAATTGCTGGAGACTCAGGCGGGGTGAGAGATGCGGTGGTGCCTGAGGAAACCGGTTTATTAGTGGACCCGGAGAAAGTTGAGGACTTAGCTGCCGCCATTATTCGCTTAGCTGAAGATAAGGATCTGCGAGAACGTTTAGGCAGAGCGGGACAAAAGCGAGCAATTACTGAGTTTAACTGGGAAAAGCAAGCTCGGGACCTATATAAATTTATTAAAAACTAGCGTATGATTTCCGTTATTATCCCAGTCTATAATCAAGCTAACAAATTAATTCAAACTCTAAGAAGCTTAGACCAACAAACAGAGCAAGCTTTTGAGGTAATTATTGTTAATGATGGCTCTAGTGATGGGGTAGAGGAAAAGTTTTCAGAATATTTAAAAAGTTTAAGTCAGGCCAATCTTAATCAGCATCACTATTTATTTATCAATCAGTCTAATCAAGGGGCTCCAGCGGCCCGCAACCGAGGCCGTCAGGCTGCTCAGGGGGACTTTCTATTCTTCTGTGATGCAGACACTATTTTAAACAAAGAGCTGCTCGCCACTCTAAAACAAGCCCTCTTGGTAAATCCAGCGGCTAGTTACGCCTATTCCTCGTTCTATTGGGGAAAGAAATTGTTTAAGTTAACCCCCTTTTCTGCTGAGCGTTTACGTCAGGAACCCTATATTCACACCATGTCCCTAATTAGAGCTAGTGACTTTCCCACTCAGGGTTGGGATGAGAGTTTAAAGAAGTTCCAAGACTGGGACCTGTGGTTAACGATGTTGGCCGAGGATAAGTTTGGAATTTTTGTTGATCAGGTCTTGTTTAAGGTGCTGCCGGGAGGAACTATTAGTGACTGGCTGCCAGCGCTAGCCTACAGGCTACTGCCTTTTTTGCCCGCAGTTAAGAAATATCAACGAGCTAAAGAAATAATTATGAAAAAACATGGAATATCAGGAAATTAAAAAGCGCTTAATATTTTTAACCATTAGTCTAGTTTTGATTTTAGGCTTAATTTGGCTAACTTTAAGCTTATTAAATCGGGGCAAGGAGATTGTTAAGCCAGAGATAATTACCCAAGCCCTAGTGGGCGATAAGGTGATTAGTTTAGAGCTAGCCACTACCCCTGAGGAGCATTATTTAGGACTAAGTAATCGTTCCCCTATCTGTGACCACTGCGGCCTCTTATTTCTATTTACCGACTTAAAGGAGCGAACCTTTGTGATGCGGGAAATGAATTTTCCTCTAGATATTATCTTTCTCCTAGATGGCACTATAGTTAATATTTATGAAAACTTAGCACCCGAAGGGAAGAACCCACTAGCTAGCTATTCTAGTCTAGGGCCGGTTAATCAGGTCTTAGAGGTGAAGGCTGGACTGGTACAAGAATTTAATTTAAAAAGTGGTAGTCAGTTAATTTTTAGATAGTTTATGTCAACTAAGGCCACCTGGCTGACAATTAGTTCTTATTTAGCCTTATTTCTTAGTCTAGAGATATTGTCTTACCTAGCTCTCTTTAATCCCTGGATTCAAGTTCTAAGTTTAAGTATCTTAAGTTTGGCGACCCTGATACTTAGTTGGCAACGCTTAGAATTTGGACTACTTATTTTAGTGGCGGAACTACTAATTGGCTCCATGGGGCGTTTGCTGGCGATAGAGCTGCTAGGGTTTAGTCTTTCACTAAGAATGATCCTCTGGTTAATAGTGATGCTGGTATTTTTAGGGAAAGTTATTAAAGAGTTTAGCTCAAAGCCTCAGCGTTTAGCCTTAATAGCTCGGTTTAGAACCTTCACTTTTAGAAAATACTTTTTAATTATCTTCGCTTTTATTGCCTGGGGACTGCTAAGAGGGCTAATAGGTGGTAATGAATTGTCATTAATTTTTAGTGATGCTAATGCTTGGCTATATTATCTACTTATTTTCCCAGTAATTTATGTCTATCACTCAGTTAGTCAGGAGCAATTAGCTAACCTGGCTAAGGTGGTTTTAGCAGGGCTAATTTGGTTAGGACTTAAAACCTTTTTCTTGCTCTATGTCTTTACTCACGACTTAAGTTATAGTAGTGCTGTTTATTATTGGCTAAGAAAAACCTTAGTGGGCGAGATGACCATGACTCTTAGTGGTTGGCCAAGAATCTTTATTCAAGGACAAATTTTTGCCATCCTCGGCCTACTCTTAGTTTTAAGTCGTCAATTAAAAAGGGGTAAGACTTGGCACTGGGGAGAACTGCTTGGTGGAGCGTTAATGATTGGTGTTTTATTAATTAGTTTTTCTCGGAGTTTTTGGCTAGCCCTAATTGTCACCTTGCTTAGCCTGCTAGTTATCATTTATCAGCAACTGGACTTAAAACGCGCTATCACTACAGCCCTACAAGTGCTAGTGATGGGAATAATGGCCTTTGGGCTCCTTTATCTAACTACTGTTTTTCCTTATCCTCACTCCGGTAGCTTTAGCGCTGACTTTGCTGGCCGGGCTAATTTGAGCGACTCTGCGGAGGCCGCTATTTCCTCTCGTTGGTCCTTATTACCAGTCTTGCTAACTAGTATTAATAAAGCGCCTATTCTTGGCCAAGGCTTTGGGCGCACCATTACTTATCAATCAGCTGACCCACGAGTTTTAGAAAAAAACCCAGCCGGAACTTACACTACCTACGCCTTTGAGTGGGGCTATTTAGATCTGTGGCTAAAGTTAGGGGGGATTTTTTTCTTAACTTATCTCTGGTTTTTATTTAATTTAGCTAAGCAGTCATATTTAAGTCTTAGTTCAGGGTGGCGAGTTTGGCCAGGCGTTATTTTAGGAGGCCTAATCTTTATTGCCTTCACTAATTTCTTCACTCCCTACCTTAATCATCCTTTGGGAATCGGATTTATTGTCTTTGGGGCTTGTCTTATCTCTTATTATAGAGTATATTAGAGATTGTAAAATTAAAATATAACTATAATAATTATGAGTACTGAGCAAATAATCTCCCAGGCGGGCTATGATAAATTAAAAAAAGAACTAACTCAACTGACCACCGTGAAGCGGAAAGAGATTGCAGAGCGAATTGAGCGAGCTAAAGAGTTGGGGGACTTAAGTGAGAATGCGGAGTATAGTGAGGCTAAGGATGCCCAGGCCCTTAATGAGGGTCGGATTCTGGAATTATCTAACGTCCTTAAAAATGTTATTGTTGTTCAGGAGGGAGGCTCAAAAGATAAGGTGGTGATGGGCTCTACAGTCTTGGTAAAAACCAAGAATCAAGAAAAGAAATTCACTATTGTTAGTTTCAATGAAGCTGACCCCTTAACTGGAAAAATCTCCAATGAGTCTCCCTTAGGAGTGGCTTTCTTAGAGAAAAAGAAGGGGGAAGTGGTTGAGGTAGAAACCCCACGTGGTTTAGTGACTTATAAAATTCTTAAAATAGAGTAACCAACTTATGGTCAATTCTCAGGACACCAACAAACTAGGAGAACGAGAAGAGCGCTTAAAGAAACTAGCTAAGTTAAAGGAGTTAGGGATAAACCCTTATCCAGCTCAAGTGAAACGAGAGGAGCTAGTAGAGCAGGTAATAGCTAACTTCCAGGACTTGTTAGCTAGTCAACAGGTTGTCTATTTGGCTGGTCGCTTACGCTCTAAACGAACCCATGGCAACCTCACCTTTGCTGACCTGGAAGACAAAAGCGGTCAATTACAATTAGCCTTTTCTAAGAAAGAATTAGGAGCGGAGGCTTATAAAAACTTTGTTAAATTAATTGATGCGGCTGACTTTATTCAAGTGTCCGGAGTCGCTTTCTTAACTAATAGCGGTGAGCAGAGCTTGTTAATAAAAGATTGGCAGCTCCTTACTAAATCTCTTAGGCCGATTCCTGACTCTTGGTATGGTCTAAAAGATGAAGAAGAACGCTTAAGGAAGCGTTACCTAGATCTATTGCTAAACCCAGAGTCACGAGAAATATTCTACAAAAAAGCTTTGTTTTGGGAGGTGACTAGAGACTTTTTAAAGCGTCATGGCTTTTTTGAGGTAGAAACTCCCACCCTAGAGGTCACTACCGGAGGGGCGGAGGCTAATCCTTTTAAAACCCATCATGATGACTATGACTTGCCGGTCTATCTCCGAATATCAGTAGGCGAGCTATGGCAAAAACGTCTAATGGCCGCGGGCTTTGAAAAGACTTTTGAAATTGGTCGCACTTATCGCAATGAAGGAAGCAGTCCGGAACATTTGCAAGAATTTACTAACCTAGAATTCTATTGGGCTTATGCTAACTATCAGCAAGGCATGAAGCTAGCCCAAGATCTATATCAAGAGTTAGCTACTAAGGTTTTTGGCACTACTAAATTTAAAACTAAGGAATTTGAGTATGACCTAGCCGGAGACTGGCCACAAATAGACTACCGAGAGATAATCAAGGAAAAAACAGGAGTAGATGTTTTAACCGCCAAAACAACTGAGCTGGAGGTTAAGCTACAAGAACTAAAGGTGAAGTATGAGGGTAATAACCGGGAACGATTAACTGACACCCTTTGGAAATATTGTCGGCGAACAATTGCTGGCCCAGTCTTTTTAATCAATCACCCTAAGTTAGTTAGCCCCCTAGCTAAAGCCAAGGAGGATAATCCTGAGCTAACCGAACGCTTTCAAATTATTATCGCTGGCTCTGAGGTAGGCAATGGTTTTTCTGAACTTAATGACCCCCTTGATCAAGCCGATAGATTTGCTAAGCAACAGAAATTACTAGATCGGGGTGATAAAGAAGCGATGATACCAGATTGGGAATTTGTAGAGATGTTAGAGCACGGCATCCCCCCTACCTGTGGCTTTGGTTTTGGTGAAAGACTATTTTCCTTTATGTGCAATAAGTCAGTGAGAGAAACAACCCTCTTTCCTCTGTTAAGACCTAAAAGGGAAGAGAAATAAGAATTCGGGGATCGTCTAATGGTAGGACAGCAGGTTCTGGTCCTGTTAATCTGGGTTCGAATCCTAGTCCCCGAGCCAGATATAAAATAGGCCAATATAGGCCTATTTTTATTATTCTATTGACAAAATAGATTAAACATGATATAATGTAATCATAGTAATTGAGCACGACCTTTAACAAATAAATTAACATGTAATAATTACTAGCTCTGCTAATTTGTTAGTTGGACTAGTAATTATTATATGTTTAATTTAAAAAAGGAGATCTCTAGTGAGACCGGCAACGGGGTAAGCTAGGGAAGAAAAGAATGAAAACAAATATAAATTATTTGATTGAAAGTAATCCAAGTGGAGTAATGGACATAAAAAATCCTCTAACAGTAGCCGAATATTGTGACAACTTTGGCTTTGGATTAAAGAATAAGTTTACTATTTTTAAAACCAAGGAACTAACTTTTGATAGAAAAGAAGACTGGTTTGCTCATGGGAAGAAAAACCTAAAAGACTTGTTCACTGTAGAAAGTAAGTCTGATGGTTTGTTGGTGGTTTTTATAATAGAAACCATGAAGGCTGGTAAAATTCGTTGTCAGTTAATACTGACAACTGAGGCTTATCAAAAAATAGTGGACGACAAAACTTCTAAAATAATTCAAGTGCATCAAATGTACAAGGAATTTTTTAGAGACCATATTTCCTTAAATATGGAAACATAACAACGAAGCATAAAATTAATCCCCCTTTTAACTAGGGGGATTTTTTATTTCTTAAATTTACAATTACTTGCGCTACTAATTATTGGTAATAGTTTAGCTATTTTGACGTAAAGGTATTTAAAATATGGTCACTTAATGTTATAGTAAGGATAATGAATAAGAAGGGGCGCGCTAAGTGGTAAGGCATTTGTAAGCTGCATCAATTATTTAAATATATGGAATTAACAGAAAAAGAATCAACTAGAATAATTACAAAATGCAGCAAATAGACCTTTTAGCTGCAGCAATTAACTGCTATAATAAAAATTATGAGTAATACAAAGAGGCAGCAAAATATCATTAACTATATTCAGAGCAAGGGTAAGGTGGCCAATGCCGAGATTTTAGATTTTCTTGATAATACTATTGAAAGAACCACCCTACAAAGAGACTTAAACCTTCTGTTAAAAAAAGGCCTGATTACAAAATCCGGCTCAGGCAGAAGCACCGCTTATTCCATTTCAAAAATAAATAAAATATCTCTACCAATTAATATAGAGGAATATTTTAATACTCCATATTATTTTAAATAAATTAAGTTATAAAAATATATGATAGAACAATTCATTATAGAAAATACCTGGATCATTTATGTCGCTGTCCTCTGGGTCTTGCCCTGGAAAGGGGTAGCACTTTGGCGGGCGAGCAAGAATAATCATAGAAATTGGTTTATATTTATTTTAGTGCTTAACACTTTAGCTATTTTAGAAATTATCTATATCTTCTTTTTTAGCAAACGAAAGAAAACTAATTTTATACAGAGGATCGCTAAAACTCTAAGAAGGTAAGCAGGTTTTAATAGGTAATTTTAAATTATTATAATTAAAAAAATATATGATACTCACTTTAGAAAAAAGAATCATTGAAGCTCCGGGGGTAGAGACCTTTGTTTTTAGATCGGATTCACCCCTTAGTTGGCAAGCGGGGCAATTTATTCACTACGTTCTTAGCCATGAACCAGCTGATAATCGTGGCGCTGATCGTTGGTTTACCATTTCTACGGCTCCTTATGAGGAAAAGATAGCCCTTACTACTAGATTTGACTCAGAGCGCAGTAGTAGCTTTAAAAGTCAGTTAATAAAACTTGAGGCGGGAGAAACTATTTTAGCCAAAGAGATTGGGGGAGGATTTTTGTTTGCTTCTGAGCAGGCCGAGCAGCACCATGTTTTTATCGCGGGAGGAATTGGGATCACTCCTTATCGGTCTATCTTGAAACAATTAGCCCATGAAGATAAGCAGCCTGAAATTACCTTAATTTATGCTAACCGTGATCAAAACTTCGTTTACCAAGTAGAATTAGAGCAATTAGCAGAGACTAATCCTAATTTAAAAATTCATTATCTAGCTGACCCGGAGCGCTTGAGTCTAACTAAAATTCAAGAATTAGTTCCTGACCTAAATTCAGCGATTGTCTATATTTCTGGTCCCAAAGGGCTAGTGAAGACTTTAGAAAAAGATTTGCGCGAAGCGGGAGTTAGGGAGGATAACTTAAGACAAGACGGATTTCCTGGCTATCCAGAGGGTTACTAGTCATTAAGATTAGATTTTATTTTATAAAAAAACCGTTATTTTAGTAACGGTTTTTAAATAGATCGAGATAAATAATTAGCTACCACTCGGACAGCAATATTATAAACCTCTTGGGGTTCCATTAGTCTGGTATCCATAGTCTTGTCTAGTTCGGCTCGGAAATCCACTAAGGTTTCCGGGAGATGCTTTCTGGATACGGTGGTCATTAAATAACTTTGATGTCTATTATAATGATCGTGCAAACATCTCTGAGCCATCCTTATTAGAATATTCATGATGACAGATTTTTAAAGTTCTGCTCCTTTCTTATCATTTATTATCAAAAAAGTCAAGATTAATAAAATTAAGCCTAGTCTAACTCCTTGTTATTATTGATAAATTATGATACCATGCTAGCAATAATTCTTTTACTATTTAATTAGTTTTCAGACCATGGCGAGGACTTTAAATTCAGCTAAACTAAGAAGGATAGACCCTAAGCAGGCCAAGGCTATTAGTCAAGAGGTCAAGCGTAATCCCATTTATTTAGTGATTAATGATATTTTAGACACCTATAACATTGGGGGTTTTTTTCGGTTAGCAGATGCAATTGCGGTAGAGAAGGTTTATCTTTGCGGACGATCAGCTACACCCCCTAATCCTCGTATTGTTAAAGCTTCGGTCGGTGCTTACAAGTTAGTGCCTTGGGAGTATAAAGAGACTTTTCAAGAGGTAGTAGCAGAACTAAGACAAGTGCCTGGCATACAAATAGTTGGTATAGAGCAAAGTGAGCATTCCCAAGATTATCGGAAAATTAACTATCGCTTTCCGCTAGCCTTTGTGCTGGGAAATGAAACCAAGGGCCTAAGCCAAGCAGATTTAAAACTAATTGATCAAGTGGCAGAAATTCCGATGTATGGGGTTAATAAGTCACTTAATGTTATGATTGCGGCGGGAGTAGTTATTTTTAGAGCTTTACACGCTCCTAGGCGCTTTAAGTTATTAAAATAAGGATATATGAGGCCACGCTTTAAGTTATTGATAATCTCCACATTAATAATAGTTAGCTTAATAATTATTATTATTTTTAGTTTGCCAAGCCGTTCTCTTAATAAAACTTCAGCACAATTACAGATAGTCACTACTTTATTTCCCTTAGCCGATATTGCTCAAAATATAGGCGGGGAAGAGGTGACGGTCTTAAGACTACTTAAACCTGGATTGGATGCTCACACTTATGAACCTAGCCCCTTAGATTTTCAAAAGATTAATCAAGCCGATATTTTTATCTACACCGGACCCTTTATGGAGCCTTGGGCAGAAAAAATTATTCAAAGCCTTAATAACCCTGAATTGCTAGTAATTAATGCTAGTGAGGGAGTTAACTTCCTGGACGCTACTGGAGAATTAAACACTGAGTCCGACCATCAGGGCCTAGACCCTCACGTTTGGCTGGACCTAGGAAATTTAGAAGTGATGGCTAAAAATATCGGAGAGGGAATTAAGTTAAAACTGTCCTCTGAAGAAGAGGCAATAGCAGTTCGTCAGAATGACTATTTGTCACAAATTAGAGAGCTAGACGAACACTACCAGTCAGAGCTCGCTAATTGTCGGCACCGGCAATTTATCTATAGTGGTCATTATGCCTTCGCCTATCTTAGTCAGCGCTATAATTTAAGTTATCAATCACTCTACGGCTTGTCACCTGATGCTGAGCCTAGTGCTGCTCAGGTAATTGAGTTTATTAATAAAATAAAGGAAGCGGAGGTAAATTATATTTTCTTTGAAGAATTGTTAAATCCCCGTCTAACTGACACCTTGAAAAAAGAAACAGGAATAACTCCACTAGCTCTTAACGATGCTCATAATTTAAAAGCTGATGAATTAGCGGCTGGTAAGTCTTTGCTCGCCGTTTTTCAAGACAACTTAGCAACATTAAAACTAGGTTTAGAGTGCTATTAATATGAATAAAATATTGGAGGTAAATAAATTAAGTTTTGCTTACGGCGCGGAGCCAGTCTTTGAGGAATTATCCTTTACCGTCGCGGCTGGTGACTTTATTGCTCTAGCTGGTCCCAATGGAGCAGGGAAAACTACCTTAGTGCGTTTGATTTTAGGTCTGGAGACCAGGACTAGTGGGCAAATTAGCCTATTAGGAGAGAGTAGTTCTAAAAAAATACCTTGGAAGCAAATTGGCTACTTAGCTCAAAAGAATAATCTTTTTAATCCCTTGTTTCCTGCTCGGGTAGAGGAAGTTGTTGGCTTAGGTTTATTAGCGCAAAAGAAATACTTTAAACGTTTAAACTCTAAAGACCAAGAAAGAATAGCGGATGTCTTAGAGTATTTAAAAATAGACTCCCTAAAGCATAAGTCTATTAATGACTTATCTGGCGGAGAGCAGCAAAAGGTCTTTTTAGCTAGAGCCTTAGTTTCTAAGCCCAAACTACTAATTATGGATGAGCCGAATACCGCCCTAGACCCGGCTAGTCGCCAAGAATTTTTTGAGATTATTAAATCGCTTAATGACCAAGGGGTGACTATTATTATGATTACTCATGATACCGCTCAAGCGGGTCTTTATGCTAAGCAATTGCTGTATTTAGATAAAAAGATTGTTTTTTACGGACCCTTTAAAGACTTTTGTCTCTCTAAAGAAATGGAGCAATACTTTGGACCTTTTTCTCAGCATCTAATTTGTCATCAACACTAAGCTATGAATATTATTGAGCTACTCTCATTTCAATTCATTCAGAATGCCTATTTAGCTGGCTCATTTATTGCCATTTTGTCAGCTATTTTAGGACTTATTTTAGTACTACGTAAATTATCATTAATTGGTGATGGTTTGGCTCATGTTAGCTTTGGGGCTATTGCCTTGGCTCTGTTTCTGGGCATTTATCCAACCTACCTAGCTATCCCCATTGCGATTCTTGCTTCTTTCTTGATCTCTCAATTAAGCCAGCGGGGCAAGATTCATGGAGATGCGGCGATTGGCATTGTTTCTACCACCGGCATAGCTCTGGGGATAATCTTTGCTAGCCTAGCCCAAGGCTTTAATATTGATTTGTTTAGCTATTTGTTTGGCAATATTTTAGCAATTAGTTCCACTGAAGTTTATTTAGCAATAGGCTTGTCACTGCTAATCATTGGTGCCATCACTTGGTTCTATCACGACCTATTTTCCACCACCTTTGATCGTGAGTATGCGGCGGTGTCAGGAATCAAGACTGCTCGGATAGACTTTGTCCTAATGAGTCTAACGGCTATTACCATTGTCTTAGCCATTAAATTGGTCGGAATCATGTTGATCTCCGCCTTGCTGATTCTACCTGCTCTAAGCTCTTTGCAATTAGCTAAGGGCTTCCTAGAAGCCATCATTATTGCTAGTCTAATTGCTGTTCTAACGGTTCTTATTGGGATCACCTTATCTTTCTATGCCAACTTGCCCAGTGGAGCCACGATTGTGATTATTAACCTAGGCTTCTTCCTGGCCTCCCTATTGCTCAGCAAATTTAAGCGCCACTATTAAAAAATATTTAAGCGTGCTAGTATTTAAGTGTTAGTTATTTAATTAATTATAATCAATTTATGAGACAAGCTAAACGACCAGGTAGAGCCGGGGAACGTCCTCGTTTCTCGGGGAGAAGTAATTTTCAACAAGGAGGTAGAGGGGAGAAGTTTAAGGCAATTTGCTCTGAATGTGGCCAAGATTGTTATCTACCCTTTAAACCTAGTTCACACAAGCCCGTCTATTGCGATACTTGCTTTCAGGGACATCGCTTAATTAATCCTCAAAAGTCTAGCCAATTTATTGCTAAGAAATTTCCTCAACTAGACCAAGCGGAGCAACTGAGACTGCAAGAAAAATTAGAAATGATGAATGCTAAATTAGAAAAAATTTTAGAATTTGTTTCTCAAGTTTCTAGGCAAATCAAAGAACTAGAATTTCCTCAACCACAGGAGATTATCAAGCAAGCTAAGTCAGGAGCCAAAGAGCTCAAGAAAAACTTAGAAGACAAGCAGGCTAAGTTAAAGAGCATAAAAACTGATACCAAGAAATTAGGGCAAGAGCTAAAGCAAGATGCTAAGGTAATTAAAAAGGCAGCGGCTAAAGGAGCTAAAACTATTAGCAAAACCATTGCCAAAGATGTTAAAAAGGTTAAGAAGGAGGTAAAAAAGATTGTTAAAGAGGTAAAGAAAACTCCCGCTAAAAAGGCCCCTGTCAAAAAAACTTCTGCTAAAGCTAAGAAATAGTTAAACTTACTTCAATTAGACTAAAAACTGACTCTTCGGGTCAGTTTTTTAGTTTACCCCTTGACATTTATTCCTAATTACTCTAAACTGGGCAACAGTTTGTATTAATAGTAATTTAAAAAAAGCAGCCGGGGAGGGCTGAAAAAATGAAAAAAGAAACAAAAACCGGCGTTATTAACGCCGACTTACTTACTTTTAAAACGCATTTGGTATTAACTGGACTTCGTCCCGGAGCTAGGGTTTATGAGTATCCTAATCCGACTGACGACTGCGTTAGTCCGGATTGTGTGGCCATCCAAAAAAGCCTAAAGGAGGAGCACTTTTATAGTGTTCCTAAAATAGCGGTTAATTGGGAGTAATACAAAAAAACAAAGAGCATTGAAAAATTAATGCTCTTTTTTATTAGACTAAATTAGACTAGTCTGGCAGAGAGCTGGGGTCTAGTCTGGATTTTTTGCTTTATTTGTGCTAGACTAGGAGAAATATAAACAATAATTTAGAGAACTATTAAGAAACTTTTTGACTTACAAGCTAACTTTAAGCCAGCTGGTGATCAACCAGAGGCAATTAATAAGCTGCTAGCTGGCCTAGAAGCAGGTTTTCAGGCACAAACCCTGTTGGGAGTTACTGGTTCAGGCAAGACCTTTACTATCGCTAATATTATTCAGCAGTTTAATAAACCAGTCTTAGTAATTGCGCCTAACAAGTCCTTAGCGGCCCAACTGTACCGCGAGTATAAGAACTTTTTTCCCAATAATGCTGTTCATTACTTCGTTTCCTATTACGACTATTATCAACCCGAGGCCTATCTGCCCACCACGGACACTTATATTGATAAAGAAGCAATGATTAATCAGGAAATAGATCGCTTACGTCACGGGGCTACCTCCGCCTTATTATCTCGTCGGGATGTAATTATTGTCGCCTCGGTTTCCTGTATCTATAATCTGGGGGTACCCCTAGCCTATCTTGATGCCCGACTAGTCCTTAATGAGGGGCGAGCGATGGTCCGAGAGGATTTAATTAAACAATTAATCAAAATTCAATTTGAACGCACCACCGGAGAGATTAAACGAGGTCAATTTAGAGTGAGGGGAGATATTTTTGAAATTAGACCTAAGTCTGAAAACCTGATCTACCGATTAAGCCTAGCGGAGCAAAAGATTTCCGCTATTAAGGTAATTGACCTAGATACCAAGAATATTATCAATCAGTTAACTGAGATAGTCATTTTTCCCCCTCAACACTTTATCTCTACCGAGCCACAGCTAGCTAGTGCCTTAAAGAATATTAAGGCCGAACTAACCGATCGACTTAGTTATTTTAAACGCCAGGGATTATTATTAGAAGCCGAACGTCTAGAGCGCCGAACTAATTACGACTTAGAAATGCTTCGCTCTCTAGGCTATTGTCACGGGGTAGAGAACTACTCTCGTCATCTTAGCGGTAAGTTGGCGGGAGAGGCTCCGGACTCCTTGTTGTCATATTTTCCTAAAAAAGATGGTCGGCCAGACTTTCTATTGGTAGTAGATGAGTCTCATTTAAGTCTTCCGCAAATTCGGGGAATGTACAATGGCGATCAAGCTCGGAAAAAGACCTTAGTGCAATATGGTTGGCGACTACCCTCAGCCCTAGATAATCGTCCTCTTAAATTTTCCGAATTTGAAGAAAGAATTAATCAAGCCATTTTTACCACCGCTACTCCCGGAGCCTACGAAAAAACTCATAGCCAACAAGTTGTAGAGCAAATGATTAGGCCAACTGGACTAGTTGATCCTGAGATAGAAATTAGACCAGTCTTTGATGAGGCCAAAAACTACAGTCAGATTAATGATGTTATTTTAGAGATTAATAGGATTGCCAAATTAAAGGAACGAGCGATTATTAATACCCTAACTAAACGTCAAGCGGAGGACTTAGACGCCTATTTAAAAACTCAAGGAATTAGGTCTAACTACCTGCACTCTGATATAAAAACTTTAGAACGAACTGAGATTCTAAAGAACTTTAGAGCTGGGGAATTTGATGTTTTAATTGGCGTTAACCTGCTCCGGGAAGGCTTAGACCTGCCAGAAGTGACCCTAGTGGCTATTTTAGATGCTGACCGAGAGGGTTTCTTGCGTAGTCAAACTGCTTTAATTCAAACCATGGGACGAGCCGCTAGAAATGTTAAGGGAAAAATTATTCTCTACGCTGATAATACTACTGACTCCATTCGCCAAGCGGTCAAAGAGTCTAGTCGTCGTCGGAAAAAACAATTAGCCTATAATCAACAGCATCAAATCATTCCTCAGACTATTGATAAGAAAATTGAGGAGTGGTTAGACTTAACTACCAACTAACTATGCCATCATTTCAAGAAAAAATTAATATTCGGGGAGCCCGGATGCATAATTTAAAAAACATTAACTTAGATATACCACACCACCAATTAACCGTGATTACCGGGGTGTCTGGTAGTGGTAAGTCTTCCTTGGCTTTTGATACCCTATTTGCTGAGGGTCAGCGACAGTACGTAGAGTCCCTATCTCCTTATTTACGTCAATTTTTAGGCCAAAAAAAGCCCGCACAGGTTGATGAGATTATTGGTCTAGCCCCCGCTATCTCTATTGACCAAAAAGCCCTCTCTCATAACCCTCGCTCAACGGTTGGCACCCTAACTGATATCTATGACTACCTACGCGTCCTCTATGCCCGCGTGGGAGAAGTTTTTTGCCCTCAATGTGGGGAGCAGATAGAAAAGCTATCCCCTGAGGAAATGGTAGATATTATTATCAAGCGTGGTCAAGAGCTAAAAGAAGAATCGGTTAAAATTTTGTCACCCATAGTGCGGGGACGAAAAGGCGAACACTATCAAACTCTTTATAACTTTCTCTCCTTAGGCTATAGCGAGGTAAGGGTTGATGATCAAGTTCACTCTCTGCGAGATAATATTAAAATTAATCCTAAGCAAGCTCATAATCTAGAGATTATAATTGACCAAGTTTTAATTAAAGATGAAACGCGCCTTTTTGAAGCGGTAGAGAGCGCCCTGGAGGCTAGTCAGGGACTATTAATTGCTCAATATCAAGAAAAAGAATTCCTATTATCAACTAATTGGACTTGTCCGCGAGATAATTTTTCTTTCCCCGAACTAGAGCCTCGTCTTTTTTCTTTTAACTCTCCCTTTGGTGCTTGCCCTGAGTGTTCTGGTCTAGGGCGACTGAGCTTCTTTAAACCTGACCCTTGTCCGCTTTGCCAAGGAACCAGATTACGAGCCGAGGCCTTGGCCGTTAAGTTGCAGGGGAAGAGTATTGCTGACCTAGGAAAAATGTCTCTAGGTCAGGCCTTAGATTTTTTCAATAACTATTATGAGCACTTAGGTCAGCGAGAGCGGACTATTGTTGAAAATGTTATTATTCAAATAATTAGTCGTCTAGAATTTTTATTAAAAGTTGGCCTACATTATCTTACTCTCGCTCGTGAGGCTCATTCCTTATCCGGCGGAGAAGCCCAAAGAATTAGACTAGCCTCACAAATAGGCTCTCAATTATCTCACACTCTCTATGTTCTTGATGAACCAACCATTGGTCTCCATGAGCGAGATACTGAAAAACTAATCGCTACTTTAAAAAAATTACGAGACAAGCATAATACAGTAGTGATAGTAGAGCATGATGAGAAAACTATTTCCGAGTCCGACTACTTAGTGGATCTAGGGCCTCTAGCTGGAGTTCAGGGTGGGGAAGTGGTTGCCCATGGTCCCAGTCGGGAACTATTAAAACCGGCTGGAACTAAAAAATTTCCCCGGTCCCTTACCCTAAAATACCTTAGTGGTCAGGATAGTATTCCCTTGCCAGCAACTCGCCGAACTAATAAGAGCGGGGAATTGAAAATTAGAGGAGCTCGGGCTAATAATTTAAAAAATTTAAATGTAAATATCCCCTTAGGTCGTTTGGTGGGTATTAGTGGAGTCTCTGGCTCAGGTAAGTCATCGCTTCTTTATAAGGTGATCTATGAAAACCTAATTAAACTAAAGCTTCGTCCAGGTCAAGCTAAACTAAGTGAAGTCAAGGAACTTAAAGGAGCGGAATATATCAACAAGGTGGTGGTAATTAATCAATCACCTATTGGTCGCACTCCTCGCTCTAATCCCGCCACCTACACCGGCATCTTTACTCCAATTAGAGATTTCTATGCCTCCTTGCCTGAAGCTCGTGAACGAGCTTATGCTCCCGGTCGTTTTTCTTTTAATGTGGCCGGCGGACGTTGTGAGGCTTGTCAGGGAGCAGGCTTTAATTTAATAGAAATGCATTTTTTGCCACCTGTGTTAGTTGAATGTGAAATTTGTCGCGGTCAACGGTTTAACCGAGAAACTCTGCAAATTAAATATCAGGGAAAGAACATTGCTGATGTATTAGACCTAAGTATCACTGAGGCAATTAGTCTTTTTAAGGACCACTACCTGATTGTTGATAAGTTAAAAGTTTTACAATCAGTTGGCCTAGGCTATCTCAAGCTAGGCCAAAGCGCTACCACCTTGTCAGGCGGAGAAGCTCAACGAATCAAGATTGCCAAAGAGCTCACCCACACTCTGGGCAAGCGAACTCTATATCTACTAGATGAACCCACTACCGGTCTGCATTATCAGGATATAAAAATGCTCTTATCGGTTTTAAACAAACTGGTAGAGCGGGGTAATTCCGTTTTAGTAATTGAACACAACCTGCACCTACTTAAGGCCTTGGATTATCTAATTGACCTTGGTCCTGATGGCGGTGACGAGGGTGGCCGACTCTTAGCCAGCGGTACCCCAGAGGAGCTAGCTAAAGACCCTAAGAGTCTGACCGGGCAATACCTTCTACCTTATCTAAAGGATAAGTTTATTAAGCGAAGCCCTAATCAACCAATTAATCCTTAGGGTATGAAAAAACCCGTTTTGTCGAAACAAAACGGGTTTATAAAGGAGGACTATGTTAAAATTTTTTTGAGTTGTGAGCAGGGTACACCCGGGTCGAGCAAATAAGCTATGTATTGTCCAAGTCGTCACTTGAAACAACAGCCTTATTATTATTTCGAGCGGGACCGGCTCAGATCAACTCACTGTCCTCCTTTCTAAAGAACGGAAGCTAATTGAGAAGTTGGCAGAAACTTGAACTATCTACGCTGAGATGGGGTTTAGTTTGTTGCGACTTCTCTCATTAACTAAGAATCATTATACACTAGATTGATATTATTGTCAAGAGGGAATTGGGGATAAGTCTTAATTGAACAATTATAGCAATGGTGGGTATAATTTAAGAAGATAAGATAATAGAGTTATTAATTAAAATATTATTTATTAGCCATGACCTTAGCTCAACTTAAAACCAAAGCTCAATCAGCTCCAAATTCTCCAGGAGTGTATTATTGGTACAATCAAGAGCAAGTAGTGATTTATGTGGGCCGAGCAATGAATCTAAGAAATAGGCTTAGTCAATATTTTTTGAAAAATATTAATTCTAAGACGGCTGAAATGATGAGCTTAGCTAGTAATTTAAAGTATCAAGAAACGGAAACCTTGCTAGACTCAATTATTTTAGAAGCTCGGGAGATAAAAAAATATTGGCCTAAATATAATATCGTTGATCGCGATGATCGCTCCTTTCTTTACGTCGTTATTCCTAAAACCGACTATCCTAAGCCCATTATTGTTCGCGGTACAGATTTACAGAAATTCCCCCTGGGTCAGAATCAAGTTTTTGGTCCCTATCAGTCTTATCATTTATTAAAAAGCGCCTTAAGATTAGTAAGAAGAGTTTTTCCCTATAGCACTTGTCGCCCTGGTCAAGGACAGGCCTGCTTTGATTATCAAATTGGCCTTTGTCCGGGAGTTTGTTTGAATAAGATAACGGTTAAGGATTATCAAAAAAATATTAATCAATTAAGCGCGCTCTTAAGTGGCTCCAAAAAAAGACTATTAAGTCAATTACAACGAGATAATCCCGAAAAATTAAAAGCCCTCAAGCACTTACAGGATGTTTCCTTGTTGAGCCGAGAAAGCAATTTAGATGAACAGTTAGTTAATCGCCTAGAGGCTTATGATGTTTCTCACCTTCAGGGCCAGGAGACTTACGGAGCAATGGTTGTTTTTGAAAATGGTCAAGCTAATCCTAAAGAATACCGACTGTTTAAAATTAAGCAAGCCCCTCCAGGAGATGATGAACGGGCCTTGGAGGAAATGCTTAAAAGGCGCTTAGCTCACCCAGAATGGCCACTGCCGGAGTTAATAATCATTGATGGTGGTCGTCCGCAGGTTAGTTACCTAACTAAAGTTTTTGACAAATTAAATGTTAATATCCCCCTGCTAGGGATCTCCGAGCTAGGAGGAGATCAGTTAGTTTGGCCAGCCCATACTAAGCGAGAGCTTAAAAACTTAGCCACCAGTCTTAAACCCCTGCTACTGCAAATGCGTGATGAAGCTCACCGCTTCGCTAATCGTGGTCGGCAAAGTGCTTTTAGAAGTCGTCGGTAAGCAAAACTCCTTAAGCCCTTGACAAATATCCCTGCTTTGCTAAACTAAGAATACTAAGTGAATAATCTCTACCGCAGACCGTAAGCACTCCCATCAGCCTTACCGAGGTAAAAACTAAAATAGTTTTTTTGGTCTGCCGGGGGCAGATTTTTTATTACAATTATATGGCAAAAAATAAACAACAAAAACAAGAAATTCTTCGTAATTTAGAGGAGAAGTTAAAGAAGTCCAAGTCAGTAGTTTTTACCGGCTTTAATGCTTTAACAGTTAAGGAAGGTGAACTATTGCGGTCAAAATTAAGGGAAGAGCATAGTGAATACTATGTGGCTAAAAAAACTTTAATGAATCTAGCCTTTAAAGATCAATTGGCTGGAACCGACTTGCGGACTTTAGATGGCCAGCTGGCGGCTATTTTCTCCTATGAAGATGAGGTCGCTCCTGCTAAGGTGGTTGCTAGTTTCAAAAAAGATAAAGAGCTAGCTGACAAGGTGGTCTTTTTGGGAGGAATTTTAGAAAACAAATTAATTTCTCAAGCCGAGGTAGAGGCTCTTTCTCTTCTGCCTAGTCGCCCTGAGCTTTATGCTAAGGTAGTTGGCAGCCTTAATGCTCCTGTTTCTGGTTTAGTTAATGTACTGGCCGCTAATCTCCGCAATTTAGTCTATGTCTTAAAAGCGATCGAGGAATCAAAGTCATAATTAATTTACAAACTAATTTATAAATATTAATTTTAAACATATGGAAGAAGATAAAAAGGTAGAAGTCCCTGCTAAGTTTGAAAAGTTAGTCGGGGAAATCGAAAAAATGAGTGTTCTAGACTTAGCCGAATTGGTTAAGATCTTAGAAGACAAGTTCGGAGTTAGTGCGGCTGCGCCAGCCATGATGGCGGCTCCTGCTGCCGGTGGTGCCGAAGCGGCCGCCGAAGAGAAGGATGAGTTTGACGTTGAGATTACCGAAAGCGGTGCTAATAAGATCAATGTCATTAAGGCAGTTCGTGAATTAACCGAGATGGGTCTTAAGGAAGCTAAAGACTTAGTTGACGGAGCTCCTCAAATCCTTAAGGAAGGAGTCAAGAAGGCTGATGCTGAAGAAATGAAAAAGAAATTAGAAGAGGCCGGCGCTAAAGTTACTTTAAAGTAATTTAGCTAAGTTAAAGTTAATCAGGAAAAAGCCAGTTGTTTAGACTGGCTTTTTTCTTTAGTAAAATACTATTTTTTAACTTACTTTATAGCAAAGGACCAGACGGTTTCATCACTTAAGAGATAAGCTTGTCCCTGAGACTCAGACACACTTAAGTCCTGAATGCTCTCTGGAAAGTCTAGTTGATATTGAGCTACTAAGGAGCCGGTGTCTAAAGACCTAACTATGAGGCGCTTAGCCTCAAAGTCAAAGACATAGCTGCGTAGTTCTCCTAAAATCAACTTACTAGCCTGACTAAGGGCTGGTTCCACTGCTCCCGCTTGATAGGTTTCTAGTTTTCCTAGGCGTAATTTTAATAATTGTCCATTTTTCTTTAGCAGATAGATATTACCGTCTATGGCCATATCACTTACCTCACTAAGGTCTAGCTCTTCAGCTAGCCAAGGTTCGCGCTGTTGATAGCTAGTGCTTCCCAGGGACTTATAAATTTGATTTTCTGGAATCGCTAAGGTGTATAAATTAGTGCTAAAGAAATCATAGGCCTGAGAATTATTAGCAATCTCTTCACTAAGAGTTAGCGGGGTACCAGTTAAACTCTTTAAATCAAATTTAATAATCTGATTTCCAGTTAAGTAATAGATCAGGCTTTTGGAGTCAAATTTAGTAGCCCTTAAATTATCTAACTCCGGCAGGTTAAAGATTTCTGACTGAGCTGAATTCGGAGTGATTTCATATACCTTACCCTGAGCTGCAGCATAAAGTTGTTGACCAGCCGCTACTAGACTCTTTACCTCTAAGCCGATTAAATCATTGACAGGCTCAAAGTCAGTCACCGTGGTTATTTTATAAATTAGGTTTTCTTTTTCCTGCAAGGCAGCTACTAGGCGCTCATAGAGCACTAGTTGCTCCTTTTTAGCTTGCGGTAAGTAGCTCACTAGCTCCCAAGCATCTGCTAAGTCTTGTTTAGCGGCTGTCTCATTTTCATACAACAAATCTTGCTCTATCTTTTCTTGTTTTTCAGTAATGGTTGTTAAGAGGTTTTGATAATGATTTTCAGCGGCCTTTCTTTTTTGGGCTAGGGAAGAGAAGCTAATACTAGTAATTAAGACTATTAGGGCTACTGCTATTAGACTAATTAGCAGTTTACGGCGCCCGCTTAAGACTCTAAGGCGCTGCTTAAACTTAGCTAAGAAAGATTTAAGGTAATGGAAGTTAAAGGAGTTTAGCAGACGTTTTAAGAGTTTGATTGGCGCAAACTTAGCTAAACTAGCCCGCTCAGTTAAAGAGATATTACTACTAGCTATCAAGGAGTCTCTTTTCTTTTTAGCTACCTGCTTAAGGTCAGTGACTACGGGAGAGGCAGATTCTGTATCTGATTTTTCTGAGTCAGGATAGGCATAGCGCTTGCTTGGTCTTTGGGGTAGACTAATTTGCTTTTTAAGGCCAAGTAGTCGTTGTCGGAGCTTAGAGAAGCTCACTAGTCCCGCTGGAGCTAAAAGTCGTTCCGTCTTTTCTTCTAGATTATTAAGTCCGGAAATAGAGCTATGAGCTCCTAAGCCTTGGTCGTCTGGTTCAGCTAATTCATATTTTTCTTGACCAACAGTATTTTTGATAATAATGCCTAAGAAGGGAATAAAGGAGTTGATGCTGCTTAAGGTGTTCTTTATTTGCTCAGCCGCCACTACGGGAGGTAGTTTAGAAATAATTTCACTTAACTGTCTTTCAGTTAAGTACTCAGGCAAAGCTTCGCTGGTGAAGAGGAAATAGGCTTGCTGGGGAATCTCACCAGAGATAACTGAAGAGAAAAGATTGGTCTGATTAGTGGGTAATTTATTCTTTCCCGACTGCTCTGGCTGATCGGTAGCACTAGCCTCGACATTAATTAACTCATACTGATCTTTTTGTCGGTAAAGCAAGAAAGCCCGATTACGTCCATAATTGGAGAAATATAATTTATTTTCAAAAATGACACCGATAGTTAAATTGGTGGCCTGAGGATTTATTTTTATTTTCTCAAACTTTAGAAAGTCTAATAAATTCTTATTAGTCTTAGAAACCGCCGCTTCAAAGATATTTTCTATCTTAAGGCCTTCTATCTTATCTCGTAGAAAGATTTTTTCATCCTCGTAATAAGTTTCCTCTAGGCTCCCAATCAGGAATTCAAATATCTTTCTCGCTTCGGTCTTTTTTCCCTCCACTTCAGCAATCACGAAGAACTTGCCAGCTAAAGATTCTTTAGCGACATCTGGCTGGGAAATAAAAATATCACCAAAGCCACTCGCTCGCCCGGTGTTCAAGATAATTGAAGAAATTTTATGATACATAAGCGAAATTACCGATTTAAAAACGGCCTTATTTGTTTGACTGATTACCTAATATATTATACTATAAAACTATAAATAAATGAAATATGCTTAAACTTCTTTTTGGCCAAGAGTCTAAAATTAAACTGTTAAACCTCTTCTTATTGCACCCGGATCGCTCTTATGAATTAGCTAATATCAGCCAAGAAACTGGATTAACGACTGCACAAATTAACAAAGGTTTGCTTAATTTAAAGGAATTAGGCCTAGTTGAGGAAGTAGTTGTTAAGGCGACTAGTAGCAAGGCAGCGGGGAAGACTAAGGCTCAGACTCCTGCTAAAAAGACTACTGCCCCTAAGGAGTCTAAAATATTTGTTACTAATAAAAACTTTCTCCTTTATCCTGAACTGCGAGCCTTGCTAGTTAAAGCCCAAATTATTTCCAGTCAACACTTTATCACTAGCTTAGAAAAAAACTTCCAACCTCAGTTAATTCTCCTTACTGGCCTCTTTGTTAATCAACCCGAAAGCCTAACAGATCTATTGATAGTCGGTAATATTAAGCGCCCCTTGTTTTTAAAGCTAATTGCTGAACTAGAAAAAGACTTGGGGAGGGAAATTAACTTTACCATCATGTCTGAAGCCGAATTCTATTACCGCCGGGAAATTGTTGATATTTTTCTTTATAATATTTTAGAAGGCGAGAAAATAATTCTCATTAACTCACTAAACGACTAGCATGAGACCAGCATTTAAATTATTAGGCAAACTAGTTAAATATTTAATTTTGACCCTGCTGGCTTTCTTGGTCATTTTTTTAATTATCTACGCTCGTTTTTATCCTCCCCTTAAAGCCACCTATGAACTCAGCTTATCGGGAAAACAAGAGTTAATGGCTGCAACTACTAGTTTAAAGGAGCGCTCTTGGTTAGCTGCTGAGCAGCAGGCCAGTGCCGCCAGAAATAATTTTCAGCAAGCCTTACTGAAACTAGAGCTAGTGAGTGATAATTTTTTTATTAAACAAGTTCCTTTAACCAAGCGATTAATTAATGACTTAGTCTACCTAGCTAAGTCTGGAGAGATTCTTAGTCAATCCCTAGCTAAGTTAGCTAGCTTAGGAGAGGAATTAGCTACTCTAGATTTTAGCGAAGGGAAAAACCCCTTAGAACTTCCGCCTGAGGAGCGGGCTAGTATTTTGCAACTTATTTACGAATCAGGCCCCGAACTTACTGGACTTAAGGCTAATTTACAAATTGCTCTCTATAATCTCAATCAAGTTCGTCGCTTTGGCTTCCTTTGGCCTCTTTATGATGAGCTATTAGCTTACCGGGCCCAATTAGCTGAAGTGGTGACTTTAAGTGAGAATTTGGAACCATTATCTAAACTACTACTAGCCCTAGGAGGCTACCCTCAGGCTAGTGACTACCTAATTATACTCCAAAACACTGATGAACTTCGTCCGAGTGGGGGCTTTATTGGCAGCTTCGCCTTGCTCAGTGTCGCGGCTGGAGATATTTTATCCCTAGAAACTAAAGATAGTTATCATGTAGATATGCCTGCTAGTGAGCTTTGGCAAAAAGAGCCACCGGCGGCAATAAAAAAGTATTTACAAGTTGATACTTGGTATTTTAGAGATGCTAACTGGTCGCCTGATTGGCCTAGTTCTGCTAAATTGATTGAAGAAATTTATCGTGGCGAACATGAAGTTTTAGGGCTAACCGTTCCTAACTTTGCTGGGATTATTAGCCTTAACCCCGACTTCATTGCTGATCTAATTTCTCTAGTGGGTGAAATTGAAATAGAGGGGACTGTTTATCAGGCTGAAGACTTTCAAGCTGTTTTGCAATACAGCGTGGAAATGGGCTACAAGGAACAAGATATTTCTAGCTGGGAAAGAAAAAATGTTATTAATTTATTAGCTGCCGAGCTTAGAAGTCGTTTGAGCAATTTGCCTCTAAGTGACTGGCCAGAGTTAATTAAAATTATTAATCGCCAGTTAGCCGAAAAAAATATTCAACTTTATTTCAAAAACCCCGCCTTGCAGGGAATTAGCCACAATCTCAAGGCTGACGGGGAAGTGAAAAAAACTGACTCTGACTACCTATTAGTGGTTGATGCTAACTTAGCAGCCTTTAAGAGTGATGCGGTGATGCTAAAGGATATTGACTATACGGTAAGGCAACATGGCTTAGATAGCGCGGCTGAGCTTAAATTGAAATACCGTCACGAGGGAGGCTTTGATTGGCGAACTACTCGTTACCGTAGCTATACTAGAATATACCTGCCCTTAGGAAGCACTTTTGTTTCCTTATCTGGCCTTAATCAAAATACTGCTGACTGGTCGGTAACTGATGACTGGGAATTAGAAAAAACTGTTTTTTCCTTTTTCCTAAATGTTGAGCCAGGCACCGAGCGAGAATTTGTCTTTCATTATCTTCTCCCTCAAACTATTAGTGAGCAGATTATTAATAATCAGTACCAACTACTGGTACAAAAGCAATCTGGACGACGAACTCGTAGCCTAACGGTGAAGCTAGAAACGGAACGAGGCTTTAGTGAGCTAGCTAAGAGTGAGCTAAAACAAGACCAAGTGTTTAGCTTTAAAGATTAATTTTCCTATGAACATTATTATCACCATTATTATTCTCCTAGTCTTAAGTCTTTTTTTAGCCAAACCTCAGCTAGGACTATATCTAAGCGCACTACTTTTGCCTCTCTTAGGCTGGGATATTCAGGTCTACGCTTTCACCTTCCCCTTAATAGACCTAATTGCCCTCTTAGCCTGTTTAGCGGTTTTGGGGAATTGGTTGTTTTTTAAGTTAAAAAAATCAACGCCAACACCTTTAAGGTGGCCTTTGTTTATTCCTTTTCTCATCTTTTTTATAGTTAATCTAATTTCCTCTCTCTGGGCCCCAGCACCCTTAACTAGTCTGTATTACTTTATTCGCTGGCCATTTTTCTTATACTTTGCCTATATCTTCACTCCCGCTAACTTAATCTCTGATGTAAAAACCTTGCGTAAAACTATTATTTTGGTCTTTATTGGCTCGTTAACGGTTTTATTATTCGGCTACCTATCTTTGCTTGATCAAAACATTAGTCACTCCTTCTTCCGTTTAAAGTCTATTAGCCTGCTAGGAGTTTATCCCTTTGGAGAAAATCATAATTTAATTGCTGAATATCTAAATGTCGGCGTCTTCTTTGTTTTAATTATCAAAGAGATGATCAAAGATCAGACCTCACGACGACTCACTGATATTTTATTTATCATTATGGCCCTGGGAATTGTTTTAACTTTCTCTCGAGCAGCCTGGATCACTTTAGCTATTCAATTGCTAATCTATTTCCTCTACCAGTTGCGCTACAATTTAATTGATAAACAGAATTTATTAACTTTTATCATTCTCGGCTTGATCATTTCTTCACCCCTCATGTTTAAAATGTCTAGCCTGCAAAGTGATAACACTGGCTCCACTGATAGCCGGCTAGTCTTGAGCGAGATCTCGGTTAAGGCTTGGCAAGAAAAACCTTGGTTTGGTCAGGGCAGTGGGGAGTTTATTAACTTAGTTGATAAAGACCTGCGCTTCCGAGCCAATTTTGGAGAAGCGATGGACTCACATGGTTCAGTGCAAAAGGTACTTGCTGAAAATGGCACCTTTGGCTTGTTAGCTTGGCTGGGAATTTTAATCTACCTCGCTAGATTAGGTTATCTAGCCTTAAGAAAGTATTATCCGACTGTCCCCTGGATGCTCCCCTTTGCTTTGGCTGCCTTTGGGGGAATCTTTTTTCAATTTTTTAACACCTCCTATTACAAAGGGCGAGTCTGGTTTCCCTTAGCCCTCTTTATTATCGCCATTGAGTTATCTGAAAAAATATCATCTTCTTATGTCAAAGAAAATAAAGATACTTCAAATAATTCCTAACCTTGAGCGAGGGGGCGCTGAAAGAATTTGCCTAGAGCTTAGTCAGGGTTTAGGAAAGAATAATTTTAGCTTAGCAGTACTACTCTTTAAGGACTCGTCTTTAGATAGTCCAGAAAAGTCTCTTTTGCGCTCTCAGGGCATAGAGATTTTTTCCCTAAAAAAACGTAGTCGGGTTGATTTTAAAAATTGGCGAGCAATCTTTAAGGTGATTAAGTCTTGGCAACCAGACTTAGTTCACACTCACTTAGGGGGTGATATTTATGGAGTCTTAGCGGCTAAGTTGGCAGGCGTTAAAACAGTGATCACCACCGAACATAATGTTAATCAGAGTGAACGAAGGTTAACCTCTTGGCTTAAAACCCTCTCCTTATTATTCGTTGACCAGGTCGTGGCGGTTTCCCAAGCGGTACAAGCCGATGCTCTGGATCGTTATCATCTTAATCCCGATAAACTAACTGTGGTCTACAATGGAATTAGTGATCAGTTCTTAGAAGTCAATAAGCGATCGATCTCCAGCCCTATCACCTTAGGCACTTTAGGACGTCTCAGTCCTCAAAAGGGCCTAAACACTCTAATTGAGGCCGTCTCCTTAAGCCGTCAGTCTAACTATCAACTCTTAATTGGCGGGGCTGGAGAGCTAAAGGAAGATTTGGAAGCGCAGATCGCTCGTCTAAACTTAAGTGATCGCATTAAGTTACTGGGCCTAGTTGAACCTCTAGACTTCTTTTCACAAATTGATATTTTTGTTCTTAGCTCTCACTGGGAGGGCTTTGGCTTAGTTGCCCTAGAAGCTGGGGCTCAACGCCGACCCTTGATAGTTAGTCAAATTGATGGCTTAGCAGAGATAGTTGATTCCGAACGTGCCTACTTCTTTCCCCCTCAGAAAGCCTCCGCCTTGGCCGAGAAAATAGACTACTTAATTGATAACCTAGAGTCAGCGGAAGTTTTGGCTAAGGTGGAAAAAAATTATCAGTATATAAAGGAGAACTTTTCTGTAGACAAAATGATCACCGCCTACCAGGACCTTTATTTAAACCTAATTAACTAGCTTATGAGGATTTTACAAGTTAATAAATTCTATTACCCTCAAGGGGGAGCGGATAAATATTTTCTAGACCTTAGTCAGGCCCTAGTAGAGGCTGGTCATGAAGTTGCCACCTTTGCGATGGCTGGCCCTAAAAACTTAGCCTCCCCCTTTTCTCCTTATTTCGTCTCTCACTTAGATTTTCATCACTTATCTTTTTGGGACTATTTCAAAATTCCGGGAAGAATTATTTACAGCCTAGAGGCCAAACGAAAATTTACCGCTCTCTTAAAAGCTTGGCGCCCTGACATCATTCACTTGCACAATATTTATCATCAAATTTCTCCCTCTATTTTAACGGTCGCAAAGAAATTTAAAATTCCCGTAGTGATGCATGTTCATGATTACAAACTAATTAGCCCTAACTACCAACTCTTCACTCGGGGAAAAATTGACGAAAGCAGCAAGCCTAATAAGTATTATCGCTGTCTGTTTAACCGTTGTTTTGAAAACTCTTTCTTAAAAAGCTTGCTGGTCACGTTGGAAATGTATCTTCATCATGAAGTTTTAGATATTTATCGCCAAAACATCAACTACTTCATCACCCCTAGTCAGTTTATGAAGGATAAGTTAATTGAGTATAATTGGCCTCCTGAGAAAATAAAGGTAATTATCAATCCCTATCCTGCTAATCTAGCCCAGGAGCCTCCAGCTATTTTAGATCCAAATCCTGAAACTACTTATCTACTAGCCTTTGGGCGTTTGTCAATAGAGAAGGGAATGGCTACCGCTATTTCAGCTGCCTATCAAGCCCAACAAGTTCTTAAAATAGCGGGTCGGGGCCCTGAGGAAGAGTCACTTAAGAAGTTAAATGCTAAGTTAAGCCAAGCGCATGGCCGTAATTTAGTAGAATTTTTAGGCTATCAGGAGCCCCGTGCCTTAACTGAATTAATTAAATCAGCTCAAGCTATACTGCTCCCCTCTATTTCCTATGACAACATGCCCTTAAGCCTCTTAGAGTCCCTGCGCTTAGGGAAGGTGGTGATTGGAGCAAAGACTGGAGGTATTCCTGAATTAATTGATCCCGGTAAAACTGGCTTCCTTTTTCCAGTTGGTGATGACCAAGCGCTAGCTCAAGCGATAAACAATTTAGCTAACTATGACTTAAAAGCAATCGGCCTAGCCGCTTATGAGCGAGTTAAGGACTATAGTCAGGTTAATAACTGTCAGGCGGTCCTTGATCTTTATGAAGCTACCTTAGCTAAACTTAAACACCCAACTGCCAGCTAACTGAAATAAAGAAGAGTAGTTACAAAAATATTAGCCTACAAAACAAAAGACTCGCTAATTAGCGAGTCTTTCTTAATTAATTGTTTACCGTCATTAGAATCTAGTCATCATTACTTAATTGTTAGTGAGGAGCTATAATGAGCGCCGGTGTCAGCACTAACGGCCTTAAGGTCTGAAACTCCACTAACTCCAGTTGGAATATTTAGCTTTACAGTAAATCGTCCTCGGTGGTCAGTCTGGGCAGACTCCTTAAGGAGTTCATTATCTAAGTATAGATTGATTGTTTGATTGCTCAAGAAACCGCCACCTGACACCGTGACCTGACTTCCGGCCAGAACTTGATACTTATCTAAATTCAAAAACAAATTCTCACTAGGCCATTCCTGAGCTTCTTTGGTCATCCGGGCGGTAGCGATTGGCTTTAACTCTTGGTCTAAGATAGTGATATTAGTATTATTAAAAACCACTAATTGATCGCCATTATTTTGCACCAACTTTATTCCCATTGACCAACTACCTTGACCACCAAAATTAGTCGCCCAGGCATAGTCAAGTAGCTTTAATTGGCTATCTAACTTAACCACTCCCACGCCGTTTGAGAAATAAACTTGCCCTGAATTAGGGCTAACTAAAACATCAAAGCCTTGCTGGTCTAGGTGACGGAAACTAGCTAGCAGTTGACCAGTAGTGCTAAACTTCTTGGTATAAAGGTCATCAGTTACATAAATATGACCATTAATATCTTGAGTAGCCCGACGATTACCCTGCGAATAGCGAAAATCTAAGGGAATATTTTTAACTATTTGTCCCTTGCTCTTATCAAAGACCTCTAAGACACTGCTAGCCTCATTAACATTTAACAAGAAGTTAGCCTGCTCACCGCTCAAATTATAGGGAGCAGCTAAATTGCTAAATTGATAAGTTTTAACAAACTCTAGGTCATTGTTTAAAACTCTCACTCCCTTAGCACTAATTAAAATTAATTCATCGGCAAACTTATCCACTCGGTTATACCATTCCCAAAAAGTATTTTTAAGCTCTTTAACTAAGACCAAACGATTATTAACTAACTCAAATTTAAATACTGTATAGTGGCTAACCGCATAAACATAAAGATGACCTGACTCTTCTGATAACTTAACATCAAAGAAGTCATCATAGGTATTGTACATTGGCTTAAGAACTTTCTCATCAACTATCAATTCTAAGCGGTCATTATTTAATTGATAAATTTCTAGACTGCCGGTATTAGTTGAGGCCACATAAGTCTTGCCCTGATAACTAATAGCGTCTCCAGAATAGTAGCTGGCTAAATAGCTTTTAGCCGGGCGGCTAAAAAACATTAGAGGTACTACTAAGACTGTAGCGAGAACTATTAATAATACTTTTTTCATATCATCTTTATTTTATTTACTAAAAAATGAATTAAGGAATAAATTCATCCCTATCAACATACACTATAATCATTAAATTGTCAAGGACAAATTAATTCTACCCTTGACAAATAAAATTAAATGTAGTATAGTGATGGGGTTATTATTAAACTATTAAACTTATGGAGTTCACTGATTTTTTTGGATTATTAAAGAAAAAAAGACAAACTATTTTTACCATTGTCTTATTAGCGGTAATTTTTACCCTATTGGCATCACTAACCCAAACTATGAAATATACAGTTAAGTCTCGCTTGCTGGTAGTACAAAATGCCGCTAGTAGTGATGCCTATGCCTTATCTCGTTCTAACGAGTATTTAGGATCCCTGTTTGCAGAAATTGTCTATTCTGGCTCTTTTTATGACCAGGTCATTGCCTCTGACTTTAATGTTAACCAAGCCTATTTCTCTGGCACCTATAGTCAGCAGGTCAAGCGCTGGCAAAATACCGTTAAGACTAAAACTCATGGCAATACGGGAATAGTCGAAATTCTAGTTTTTCATCCTCAAGCTAGTGAAGCTAAAAAGATTGCTTTAAGCATTAATGATATTTTGATTAATAAGAATGAAGCTTACCAAGGCGGGAAGGGAGTGAGAATTAATATTATTGATCAACCGATTGCTTCTTCCTATCCCAATAAGCCTAATATTTTAAATAATGTTATTATCGCCCTATTTGCTTCATTGTTGTTTTCACTATTTTACATCTACATCTTTCCGGAAAGAAAGTATGACCTAAAATTGTTCCGCTCTAGACAACGACCTTATCAAACCGAAACTCTGCTAAGTTACGCTCAGGCTGAACCCAGTGTCAAAGAAAGTGAAGTCGCTCCTCAAGAGAAAGCTATTCCTGATAATACCGAACAGGAACTACGGGGAGATATTAGTAATTTGCTGTAATAATAATTCTGGACTTGATATAAATTAAGAAATGTGCAATAATGCATTGTTGATAAATTTAACATCAATAGGCGCTCTTTAACAAATAATATTTTTAGTTAATTATTAAACTCAGTTGCTTGCAACACAGTGAGCAAGTGGTCTTAATAATTGACTAAAGATATTAACAAAAAAAACGAAAGATAATGAAGAAGCTAACACTGATACTGGTGATGATGCCAGCTTTGGCATTTGGACAATTCAAGAACCCCCTAAGCTTAACGCTTTATGGAGGAACTAGTGTTGCCCAACAAAATGCCAACAATCAGGGTTATTGGTACGGGCTTTACGCCGACCAAGCCTTGATAGCAGGTAATGGCTGGGCCTTCGGCCTGGCAGTGACTGCTAGTCAAAGCCACTATCGTGGTAATGACCTAAGCAGTAAGTATGAAGGAATAAACTCCAATTTAGGAGGCGGTCTCTTTTTAGGAAAATATATTAATTATTTTTTCCCAAAAACTGACTCCTACCTAGGAATTAACTCCTTGATACGGCGAGACTTAGAGCGAGGGGAGGGTATTAGTCCCGGCGGGACCTATACCATGAGCCAAGAAGATCTTCTTTGGACTGGTGAAGTAAATTTTAATTTACTCAATCGTCCAAAAAATATTGGCGACGAGTCGGGCTACAACCCCAACTTATTTCCCAGATTCCAGCTACGGGTAGCTGGACAAACCCCTTTAAGATCAGCTAAGACTGACTATTGGAACAATGTTCCTATAACTGAGTCTCTAGTTTGGTCTAAGGCCGCTCTCGTTATTGAGGCCAAGCAAAGTCTTTACCAATTCGGTAAAAAGACTTTGTGGGAACCAAAACTTATTGGAGGTTACCATTATTATAATGGTGACCGAAGCAATTGGACTCTTTACGGTCTAGAGTTAGGCCTAAAAAGTCCTGGAAAAGATAACTGGCTAGCTATTAACTTTATGGTTAAACAGCAAGTCGGAGTATATCTGGAGAATTTAAACAGTCGTCAATTCGTAATTGGACTGGTATTTTCTCCAAGCAATATTGCAAAATAAAATAAAAAAATACAAACAATTAGAACTCGTGTCCCGTAGGTTAACGGGGCTAAATGATCATGAAAAAAATGAAAGAACTGGTAAACTTCATCCAACTTAAGGATGTGATAACAGCTATACTGGCCATATTATTGGCCATAGCTATTTGGTTTTTGGTAAAAGGCTACTCAAGGCCTTGCCCACCTTACCCAAAAACTTGGGAGGAGGAATACCAAGCAGTCTCTGCTGAGCTGAAAAATGCTCAAAAAGAGATTAGTAATTTAAGAGTGGAAGTAGAGATAGTGAGTGGTGAGCTGAAGTGTGCTCAAAGCAAATTATTAGCAGCTGGTCTGCCGATAAAATGCTTGGAAGCCCCTAAAAAGGCTCCAGAGGCAAAAAAGCCAGCCACTCCAAAACCGCCAGTAAAGAAGGCGCTAGGTAACCCTGCTCCTACTCCTACGCCAAAGCAGATAGTTGAACAACCGGTTTCAACTCCTTCACCAAGAATTATTGATGAACCGGCTAATATTAGCCGCGTAGCCGCACCTGCGCCTGTGGAGGTATCCACCTTTGACGCTCTTAAAGAGGGCGATGGAGGCTTCCGGTTTTGCGTCCGTGTAAACGGTCGAGAGGACCAATATTTCCCTGACTATGCAGTCAGAAAAGGGAAGTCTGTGATGGGCGCCGAAGATAATGGCCGCCAAGGTCATAATCTTCTCGTCGTAGAACCTACAATAGGTTACGATGACCCTCAGGGTGGAATTACCGAAAGTGGAGTAATTTATTACCCAGTTTCAGTTGTTGAAAGCTATCTAAAACCGCAATATGTAGACGTGCTCTACAGCAAGCGGTGGGAAGCATTACGTATGAAAAAGGAGGGAAATTGGTACGTGTATGACACGAACCAATAGCCCTCACATATAACCCGAGAAATAATTCTCGGGTTTTTTATTAGGTCTTGACAAATATTTGTAAATAGTGTATAATAGCCTATTAATCACTTAGATTAAATGTTTATGAAAGTAGCTTTTATTGGACAAAAAGGAATACCGGCTAAAAGTGGAGGAGTTGATATTCATGTAGAGAATCTCGCTGTCTTTTTAGCTAAGAAGAATCAAGAAGTAATTGTCTATAATCGGTTTGGATATTTAACTGAGAAGACTAAAGAATGGCAGGGAATTAAGTTAGTTTCTCTACCTTACATCAACCACAAGAACTTAGCCGCTATTACTCATGGCTTTCTAGCCACTATTCACGCGATGATAAGTCGGGTAGATGTTATTCATTTTCATGGCATTGGGCCTTCTTTGCTAGCTTGGCTGCCACGTCTATTTACTCCTAGAATAAAAGTAGTCTCTACCTTACACAGCTTTGACTATGGTAATGATAAGTGGGGAAGATTTGCTAAGTTTATGCTCCGACTAGGCGAGGGAACTATGTGCCGCTTTGCTCATCAGGTAATTGTTTTAACTCCCGTCATGCATGACTACCTGCTACAACGCTACGGACGAGAAAGTATTATTATCCCTAATGGCGCTCATATCCCCGAGAATATTGGCTCTGACCAGCTAGCCGCCTTAGGACTTGAGCCTGGTAAATATATCCTAAGTCTCAGCCGCATTATTCGCCTTAAGGGTATTCAGTATTTAATTGAAGCTGTTAATAATCTGCCAGACTCTGACCTAAAGCTAGCCATTGTTGGCGACGGAGAATATTTACCCGAACTAAAGAAATTAGCAGCTAATAATCCTCGCATCATCTTTACCGGCAATCAAAGTGGCGACACCTTACATCAGCTATACGCTAATGCTAAATTATTTGTTCAGTCTTCAGAAATGGAGGGCCTATCTATCGCCCTGCTAGAAGCGATGACTCACGGCTTGCCTTGTTTGGCCAGTGATATTATTGCTAATCAAGAAGCCACGGCTGAGACCGCTGTTTATTTCAAGTCAAAGAATGTCGCTGACCTTCAAGAGAAGCTAGTTGCCTTAATAACTGACTCCGCTAAATTAAAGAGTTTGGGAGCCAGTGCTAAGCGTCGTGCTCAAGAGAACTTTGATTGGGGAATTATTAGCGATAAGATCATTGATGTTTATAAAACAAGCCCTGAGCCAGTCTTAGCCGAAGACTCCCTTAGTTATTAAATTGATTAGTCTAAAAATACTTAGACTAATTAGATTTGGTAATTAAAGTTCATTAACAATTAAATAAACAATAAAAATGAAGAAGTTACTTTTTCTTTTGGCAATCGCAGCGATAGCTGTTGGTTGCGAGGTAGTAGACTATCAAGGCCTAGAGCCAGGCTTTGATGAGACAGTTGGTGGCTCACAGTTGATTATGAAGGTATCCTCTGGATACTCTTCGGATCAAGCTCTAGAAGATGCCCCAATTTACGTCGAGCAAGACGTAATGACGGGGATAAGTATTGCCAGCAAAACTGAAAGCAATCCCTTGCTTTCGGCTAGCTGGACGATAGAGGGGAAGACTTATGATGGTCTGAGTATAGGCCATAAGTTTAGCTCTCTAGGGAAAATAGCCATCTCTATCTCGGCTCACTTTGCCGATGATAAGGTGGAAACTCGGGTCTTTACGATTGAAGTCGTTAAAGACTTGAGTCAAGCAGGCCCAATCTTCTTAACGAGCCGAAAAAACGGCTCCTCCTACGATGTGTTCGTAGGCTGGGAGCGAAGATGGCTCAAGAATTACGCCGGTGATCCTTGGAGCATCATCGGTGACCCTACTAGTTGGCAAAAGGTTTCTCTTAATCAGCCATATTACAATGTGGGTGATAACTGGAATCCTATTGCTAGTACTGACCCAGCCAGCAAGTATGTTGGTGCTTGGGTCAATATAAGAGAGATTGGCAGTCTTAACAAGATTGCCCTAGTTGACTGGAAGGGTAATTGGGTGAATATTGGAGGTAGTCCTTACGCTATGAAGGACGACCCAGGATTGGTGTATTTCGTGGTGTTCAAAGATGGAACCATCGGCTCCAGTGGAGACGGTGGAGACGTAATTGAGCCAGAAGAACTACCGGGGAGTAACGGAGATAGCTATTTCCGTTATGACGAGGTAGCTGATAGAGACGGAAAGGTCTCCATCTATTTTCTCTTAGATAACGATTGGACTAACAAGTCCTTTGTTGTTAGAGAGATAATCGGTGGAGAGTATGGTGATCCAGTTTTGTTAAGCTCAGTTGCTAATTTTACCAACTGGGGTCAAATTAAGACCACTAAAGCCGGCCTCCTTGAGGTAGTTTCTGGTTGGAGATACGGAGAAGATGTTAGTAAACCTTCTGAATACTCATTTAATATGAAAAGATCTTCATATTATGATCAGCCTTCAAACAGCCTACGCCTACAGCTAGTAGGACTACAGGCTATTAAGAAGAAATAGGAAGGGAGAAAAATAAGCCGTTTAATAATAAACGGCTTTTTTATTTCCTAAATTAAGCTTTACTAATGTCGTTTTTTGTAATAAACTAAGGGTATTATGGTTAATATTTTAGGTATTCGCCTAGACAATTTGAAACCCAGTGAAACCTTGTCTCAGTTAAAGGCTTGGCTTAACGAGACAGAGCAACATTATCTGGTCACTCCTAACCCAGAGATAATCTTAGCAGCTCAGAAAGATCCCGAATTAGTCAAAGTTATCAACCAAGCCTCCTTGTCACTACCTGACGGGATTGGTTTGATTTTAGTAGCTCGCTTAGCTGGCAAGAAATTAATACGACAAACTGGCTCTGACCTAACTCCTCAAGTCTTAGCCTTGGCTATGAAGCAGGGAAGTCGGGTGATGATTTTAAATAGGGTTGACGGCCTATCAAGTGCTAGTAGTCTTAAACCAGTAATTCAAGCTCAGTATCCGGAACTTGATTTTAAAATATTAGATATTGAGCGATCGGCCAAGTTAAGTGAGGAGATAAAGAGAGAAATTAATGACTATGCTCCGGCTATCCTTTTTAACACCTTAGGCTTTCCTGAACAAGAAAAACTAATCGCTTATAATCTAGAATTCTTACCGACTGTTAAGCTGGCCTTAGCGGTTGGGGGCTCTTTTGATTATTTAAGTGGACGCATAGACCGTGGCCCCAAGGTCTTTCGCCAACTAGGACTAGAATGGCTTTGGCGCCTGCTTAATGCTCATCGTTTTGAAAATAGTCGGGCGCGACGACGGCGTATTTATCGGGCGACAATAATTTTCCCCCTAACCGTCTTACGTAATTATTTTTCCCAATTAAGAACTAAACATTAATTAATTCTATGACAACTGACAAGCAAATTACCGACAATGAAATAACTAAACCAAAAGTGGCTCGTCTACGCTTTGCTCCCTCTCCAACCGGCTTTATGCATCTTGGTAATTTTCGCACCGCTTTATTTGGCTATCTATTAGCCAAGAGTTTAGGAGGAGAATTTATCTTACGCTTAGAAGATACTGATCAAAAAAGGGAAGTGGCTGGAGCATTGGATAAGCTTCTCGCTATCTTAGATTGGGTGGGAATAAGATTTGACGAAGGTCCGCACCTAGGTGGCCCGCATGCTCCTTACGTTCAATCAGAGCGTTTGGCTATCTATAATGAATATTGCAACCAACTATTAGCCACTGGCCAAGCTTATCGCTGTTTTTGCAGCTCAGAGCGTTTAACTAAGATGCGCGAAGAGCAAGCAGCTAAAAAGCAAGCTCCTCGCTATGACGGGACTTGCCGAGATTTAAGTGAGGCAGAGATTACCCAGCGATTGTCTAAAGGTGAACAGTTTGTAATTAGACAAAAAATGCCTCTTGATGGGGAAGTGGTAGTGGTTGATGAGCTTAGAGGGGAGATAAAGTTTTTAGCTAAAGATTTAGATGACCAAGTGTTAATTAAATCTAATGGGGTGCCTACCTATCACTTTGCTAGTGTCGTTGATGACCATTTAATGGAAATTACTCATGTTACTCGTGGTGATGAATGGTTACCTTCTTATCCTAAAAACATTCTCCTTTATCGAGCCTTTAACTGGACGCCCCCTAAATTTATCCATCTCCCCTTAATCCTAAATAAAGTGGGAGGAGGGAAGCTAAGCAAGCGGCAGGGTGATGTCTTTTTAGAACAATATAAAGACCAGGGCTATCTCCCCGAAGCTTTAATTAATTTTAGCGCTCTTTTAGGTTGGCATGGTAAAGATGATAAAGAAATCTATAGCCTCGCAGAACTGGAGAAAGTTTTTTCTCTAACTGGCCTAGGCGCTAGTCCAGCGGTTTTTGATATAGAAAAACTAGACTATTTTAACGCCCTTTATATTCGTCAAAAAAGTTTATCAGAATTAACCGACTTAACTATTCCATTCCTACCTGACTTTATGAGAAATTATCCTCGTCAACAACTAGAAAGCTTTCTGGCCTTAGCTCAAGAGCGAATGAAGCGTTTAAACGAGGCTCCGGAATTAATCAGTTTTCTCTTTAAGCTACCTGACTACGACAAGTCTTTGCTTTTCTGGAAAGACTTAACGGCGACTGATATAGTTAGCAACCTTCAGGGTCTTCAAGAACTACTCACTACCGTGCCTGAGACTGATTGGCAAACCGAAGAGTTAAGTGAATTAATTTTTGCCTGGATAGTGGAACGTGGCAAAAAGAATGGTCCAGTCTTATGGCCCCTGAGAGTGGCCTTAAGTGGTCTTAAACATAGCCCCACTCCCTTTGAAATTGCTAGCGCTCTAGGCAAGACGGAAAGCCTTAAAAGAATTCAGTTAGCCCTAGACTGGTTTTAATTCTAATATTTACAAAGTGCCTAAAAAATTATATAATAATCTTATGAACAAGAAAATTATTCTTAGTATAATTGGCATTTTAATTATTGGCGGGCTGGGGCGGTCGCCGCTTTGGGTAGCTGGCCAATATCAAGACATTGATGCTGAGATAGAAATTCTTAACCAACAGATTATTAGTCAAAAGAGTCAAATTGAGGCTTTAAAAGCTAAACAAGCCGAGTATCAGGAGCAAATCAAGCTTAAGCAGGGAGAAAAATCAACTTTAAATAATCAGTTAGCGATTATCAATGATCGTCTCTTAAAGGCGGAAATTGATATTGATAGCGCTAACTTAGAAATTGATAAAACTAATTTAGAGATCAGAAAAGTAGAAATAGATGGCTTAAATATTGATGCTGAGATAGAGGCCCGCAAACAACATCTCGCTAGTCTGTTAAAGCAAATCTACAAACAGGATCAAATTTCTACCTTAGAAATTCTTTTGCTTAATGACTCTTTAGCTGAGTTCCTTAATCAATTTAAAAATCTAGAAGATACTAGTCGAGAAATTAACCTTAATGTTACCAATCTTCAATTAGATAAAGAACGTTTAGAAAAAAACAAGCAAGAGTTAAAGGAAAAAACTCAAGAATTGGCAGCTTTACGTAAAAAATTAGAAGACAAAAAGGATGACTTGGTTTATGAGCAAATCAATAAGGCCTTTATTCTAGAGGAAACTAAATCCTCAGAGCAGGCCTACCAAGCTCTTTTAGCTAAGGCTCAACGTGATCAAGAGCAAGCTAAAAGAGATATTGCTAACGCGGAAGTTTTGATCAGGAAAAAGCTATCAGAGAAAGATCAAAATAAGTTAAACGCTGGGCCAACTGACATTGCTTGGCCAGTCCCTAAGAATGTAATTACCGCCTCTTTCCGAGACGCTAGCTACCCTTATGCCCACCTCATTGGTGAGCACTCTGCGGTTGATATTAGGGCCGGACAAGGGACCACTATCCGCGCCGCCGCTGATGGCTATGTCGCTAAGGTGAAATTTGAGGGTAATTCTAACTATGCCTATATCATGTTAATTCACGGCAATAGTCTTTCCACTGTCTATGGTCACGTTTCTGCGGTCTTGGTCGCTCAAGACCAATTTGTAGTTCAAGGTGAGCCAATTGGTCGGACTGGAGGAATGCCAGGGGGAATCGGCTCCGGCCCCTTTACCACTGGGCCCCATCTTCACTTTGAGGTGAGAAAAGATGGAATTCCGGTTAATCCAGAAAATTACCTACCTTAATTGCTATCTACTCTCTAACCTTATTTTATTAACATAAAAACCACTAATTTCTTAGTGGTTTTTTGTAATATTAGCCAAATATTAGTCAGAAGCTACTTCTTTTAGGGGGTGGAATTTTTGTTGAGTTTTCTCAGCATAACGATCAGAAGCGTGAACATAACGAGTGGTAGTGTCCAGGGACTCATGACCAAGCAGAATTTGAATAGCGGCCGGATTAGCTCCAGCTTCAGCTAAGTAGGTGGCAAAGCCATGGCGCAGAGAATGGGCGGAGATAGGGACATTGATTCCCAACAGTTCTCGGTATTGCTTTATTTTAGCCTGTAAATAGTTGGGGGATATTTTCTTGTGCTTAAGTTCTTTGGCCCTAAGCCCCCGGTAGGGAACAAAGGCATAGGGGGAGTCATCTAATCTAGTATTTAAATATTCAGTTAAGATCTTCAGTGCCCGAGGAGTGAGGTAGACAAAACGCTCTTTCTTGCCTTTTCCTAAAATAAATATCCGACCGCTCTTATCTACTTGAGAAATTTTCAGATTAACTAGCTCGGAAATACGCATCCCCGTAGAAAACAATACTTCCAGCATCGCCCTATTCCTTAAAGCTACTCGCTGGTCTTTCTCTATTTGCGAAGGATACTCTATTAATCTAATTAATTCATCCAGCTCGGCTACCTGAGCCCTTTTCTTGATAGTTTTAATCATCTTGATCGCATCTGGTGGTAGGGGGGTATCATGGTCCATATCTATTAGATATTTCAAATAACTTCTTAGGACTGATAACATCCGATTGACTGAATAGGCGTTTAGTTGCTTCTCGCCGGGCTCTAAATTAGGGGTCTTTCTGTCTAAGGAGATTAATAGGGCCTTATAATTTAAAACATCTTTTTTAGTTAATTTAGCAAAAGACAAGCGACTCTCTAGGAGAAAGTTTTCAAAAACTTTTAAGTCTCGCTCATAATTATATAGAGTTTCTGGTGAGTAATTGTTAACTTGTAAGTTTAACAAAAAATCATCAAGTAGTGGCAGGGAAGACTCAATCTGCTGATTAATATTTTTTTGTGACTGACTACTAGAATGATCCATGGTATTAGTTTATCTATAGATTAACTAGGAATAAAGCTTAATCTTTTTAGTGATTAACTTTTATTAACACAGATTTTAAGAATTAAGCAGGGGGGAAGAGGTCTTAGTCCTGTTCTTCGCTTACTTACTTGGGTATTCATAACTGAGTATAATATCCCTTACACTCTATTATAGCATAAATAAAAGTCTAGTCTAGGGCTTAGAACTATTAAGTCTCTATCTAGTGATAAATAGACCCATGAGGTTAAGGCTGGGTTGAAAGAGTAAAATCACCTTCAGGATGATTAAAAATATCCCCACCACCACCGCACAGAATATTAAAATAGCTAAGAAAAAAAATGTTTTAAAGGCGCTTTCCATAAGCTTCTTATTTAATTTATATAAATTTTGTCTCCATAACGGAGGTCAATATAGTTAGTGTTTGAAAAATTTTCTTTTATCTTCTCATCTTTGATAATAATTAATCGCTCTAGTTGGTCTTGGGCCGAGTCATTAATATTAAAATAAACTAAGGGGCCTTCTTGGCAATCTGCTTTTAAGGTATTAAGCTCTAGGTCAATGATAAATTTATCAATCTTTACCCCTTGACTAATCTTTAAAAAATCATTCAAAGAGAACATAAAGTCTAAATACTCCTGACTAATCTTAATTCGGTTAGCGCTAATCATTTCTCGGTCACTTTGATTTTCTAAGATAAAATAACGTCCTAAGTCCTCTTCCCTGACCTCCGCTTCCGGGATCAAATAGGCTTCCGAGGAGGCATAATATACTTCCTCGCCTTGCTTAAAGATAAAGGCATAAGGACGTTCTTTTATTTTTAGCACTAAGGTTTGGGGTATTTGTTTAATAATTTTAAGGTCAGAAAAATTATAACTAGCGATAATTTCCTCCTTAAAGTCATCAGCTTTAAAGAGATGAATATTAGTTTGTCTAAAAAATAGTTTAGTTTTTTTAGCCATTTGCTCATTAACTAAATCAATTATTTCTGTTTCAGAAAATCTCGTCAAGCCCTCTACTTTAATATGCTTAATTTGCCAGACTGGTGAAGCATAAAAAAACCAAATAAATAGTCCAAGCAGGACTAAGCCGAGCAGGTAAAAGAAAGTCTTTAGCTTGGTATTTAGCTTTTTTGGAGCTGGTCGAAAAAAGGGATTGCTTAAGCTCCGACTTTGGTAGTCTCTTTTAATTCTCTTCGGTTTTTTATTAAATCTCGTTAACATGTTACCAAATTATTTCTCGACGAATATTAGCTTGTAGTTTGACTAATACTTCATAACTAATTGTTCCCATAATTTTTGCTAAGTTTTGCACAGAATTAGGGTCTTCTGTTTGTGGGGAAATGACTAAAACTCTGTCCCCAACTCTAATCTCCCGAAGACCAAGGTCTAGACAAGTTAAATTCATGCATACCTTCCCCGCTACTCTCGCCCAAACTCTTTCCTGGGGCTTGTGGGTGGGAATAGCAATAAATTGAGCTTGGTTAGATAGTCGTCGGTCTAGTCCTTCAAAATAGCCTAAGGGGATAATCGCTATTTTAGTTTCCTGGTTAGTTATATAGTCAGCATTATAGGAGACAGCTTCATCGCCTTGAAGGGTTTGCAAGTGAGTAATGGTGGAATATAGGCTTAAGGCGGGACGTAGATAGCTCTTCCCGGCCAAAGGATCCTTAACCTGACCAGCAAAGGGACTATAGCCATAAAGCGCTAGACCAGCCCGATAGGCGGTTAGCAGCGAATTTCTAGACTTAAATACTGAAGCAGAGTTACCTAAATGAACCCAAGTGGGGTAAAGGCCTTGTTCACGAAGAGCTAAAAGTCCGGCTAAAAACTTATCTTCTTGGTCTTGATTAATAATTGTCTCTTCTTCGGCTGAAGATAAGTGTGAGCAAAAACCGGTCACTTTAACTTTTTTTAAAGATGATTCATTCACCTTCAGAAACTCCGCTAAGTCCTTGATCCCTTCCCTGTTCATGCCAGTATTATAAAATAAATGGACCTTAGCCGCCTCGCCATATTTAGCCAAGTGCTTTAAAACTGCTTGACTATAGACAACAAACTCCGTTCGGGCTAAGCGACAATAACTATAAACTTTCAAGGGCATCTCATTAAGAATTAACACCTTACCCTTAAAATAACGCCAAACTATTTGAGCTTCAGGGAAAGAGTCTACTGCCACTAGTTTAGCTGAGGTCTGATTAAGAATTTGGCAGACCTCTTTTAGGCCGTGCCCGTAGGCATTAGATTTAAGCACCGGAATAATTTCTGCTCCCCGCTGCTCTTGTTTTAAATAATTATAATTAGCAATAATTTTCTGAGTCTCTATCTTAATTACATTAAGTGACTCATACTTAGGTTTAATTATTTTTCGTAAATAGTCTTTTAATCTGCTCATATATTTAAGGCAGGGCGACCGTTCCTTGGCCGCGACTTAAATGGTCATAGTCTAAATTAGTGGTAACATTGTTAAGGTTATAGTGACTAACTTCAGCAATAATAGGGTCATAGGCATAGTATTTTACCTCATTAACTAGGGTAGGAATTTTACCTAACTGTCCTTCACTGGGAATAAATCTCACCTCAAAGCCTAGGCGGTAGGAGTCACCTGCTCCACTTAGCTCGGGTAAGGTCCAAACCATTTGTCGTAAAGAGGCATTATAGGTGAAATTACCAGCTAACACCGAACGCTTCCCCGTTAGCTCTACACCTGGGGCTAATTTGCCACTAAATACCAAGTCCTTAAAGTCTCCATTACCCTGAACCTTAAAGAAGATCCAATAATTAGTCGGAATAGCCACTAATGGTGGTAAGGGACCAGTCCCTAATTGGTCTCCTTGGGGACTATGGTAATAGGCCTCAGCTGAGCCAGTTAATTGCGAAGCTAATTGAATATTATCTAGTTTAAGCTCTTTTTGCAGGGTTTGATTTAAGGCTAAATATTCTAATTCTGCTTGCCAAGATATTAGCTTTAAAGACTCAACTCGTGAACGCAAACTTAAGATCAGTTTCAAGTTTAGACTCTCTTGGGCGGTTAACTTGCTAATTAACAACTCATTATTATTAATTACGACCCCCAATTCACCCTCAGCTAACTCTAGTTTATCTAACGATACCTGACGATCTGGAAAATTTAAATTAACCTTAATATCCTTAAGCTCTATAGGGCTGTCGTTAAATAATTCTAACTCTAACTCTACCGCCTCAGTTAAGTCTCGTAGCGCCCGGGGACTGCTAGCCTCTACCACTAGCGGCGGCGCTTCCTCATCTAATTGATACTTCGGTCCAGCCGACCAACTAAGCAGGCGATCACTAAATTCTGGTCGGAAATAGATAACTGCAATAAATAGGCCTAGTAATAATAAAATTAAGCCAGCTAAGGATAGGTCATATAACATATTCCAGCGACTCTTAAAGAAATAGTGGTCTCGACGTCGCTTGAAATAATGTTTTTCTGGCTTAGGTTCGGTAGTCATAGAATTTTAAGAATTTAATTAATTGATTAAAATAAAAAGTCTCTAATTCCCACTAAAATATCCGCTTGACCACGAGCATTAGCCTCGCTAACTCCCACTCTCACTCCCCCGCGATAATTATGGTCAAAGGCAAAAAACTGCGAGACTACCTGACCCTGAGCGGTAAAAACTCTAACATGGGGACCACCGCCAGCTCCGGGGCCGGTAATAATTTCCAATTGACCATTACCATTAACATCAGCGACCGCTACATTGACCCCGCCTTTAAAATTTTTATCGTAGGCCAAAAAGCTGTGCTTCAAAACTCCCCCTAAGGTAAAAATTTTAATCAGCGGTTCAGTTCCAGCTCCGGGGCCGGTAATAATTTCTGCTTGACCATCACCATCAAGGTCGCCAACCGCAACACTTACTCCCGTGCGTAAATTTTTATCATAAGCAAAGAAACTCCCTAACAATTTTCCTGAAGCTGAGTTAATGGTAACTTGCGGGCCACCACGATAAGGGCCGGCAATTATTTGATCTAGGTTCCCGGCCTTGTTAAGTAGGGCGATGTTAATTCTATCTCGGTAATTTTTAGAAAAAGGATAGAAACTCGCTAGGGTTTGACCATTGCTCTGCACTTTAATCTCTCCAAAGCCTGCGGAGACCGCTAACTCTGACTGACCACTTAAATTATTTAAAATAGCGACCTCGGCCTCTCCCGGAAAACTATTTAAATAGGAAAAAAAACCATTTCTAGTTTGCTCTCCCTGAGGATTAAAAACCCGATAGAAATAACCGTTAACAAAGGGGGTATTATTAACACTAGCACTCTGACTTCTAATAAAAATGCCATCCTGAGGAGCTAACTTAATATAGGTTATTTTGCTACCATCATTAACCTTGGGGTCCTGAGTGCCTCTAATTTTTTCAACCTCCTCTTTAGAGAAAACATAAATTTGATCTTGATTAGTAGAATTAATAATTACTGAACCAGATTGAAAGTCTCGTCGCCAAAGACCAGGTTTCAGTTCAGCACTCTTCCCTTCTAATAGGTTATAGGGGCCAGACTGAGGTGTTCCGAGGAAAAAGCCATATTCATCATACCAATTGCTATGACTATAATCTTCTGTACCATAATTAAAGGTATAAAAGCCATTGCCCATTAAGGCACTCCCAAAGGTAAAGCGGAAAAAAGCATAGTCATTATAGTTACCACTATAACTATTAATAATTGATGTCTGCGGGTGCAGATTGGACTGCTCTAAGCCTAGATAAGTCTTCATGGAACCAGTCCAAGTCCCCCCACTTTCCCAAGGGGCCGGAAAACCTTCAAACATCATGCCATTGATTATCTTTTGATATCCCTGATAAACTGTCCCATTACCAACAATAATAAATTCTGGGCCAGCTAACTCTCTGGTCTTGCTTAAGGTCTTCATAAAGCCGGCTTGCCAAGCTTGATTGAGTGCATTAATCTCATCAGCTCGTCCATCATTATTAGCATCAATATTCCCCCCATTAACCCAAGCCACATCTCCCCAGGCATTATCAAAGAAAATCCCATCCCACAGACCACTAGCCTTAATATTATTAATCACAAAGTCTGCTAAGTAGTCATTAAATCGTTGCCCTTGAGCATTAACTGCTGCGTAGTCAGTTAAATTAAGCATGGAGGTAAAGGGCCAATTGCTAATCTTATTACCCTGACTATCTCTAAGCCACCAAGACTCGCTTAAGCCTCTAGCTAAAGCATTACGCATCTCCGCTCCTCGGTAATTATGAATATCATCTATTATCTCCACTGAGTTAAGATAGGCGAGAATGATAATCTGAGGATTAAGTTGGCGAATTTTAGCTATTTGCTCTGGACTATTGGTTTGAACTTCCATATCCAAGGTTAGCAGATCAAAGCGAGCTAGCTCCGCCACCTCTTTGTCTAAAATTTCCCACTTAATAAAGTGACTAGCTAATTTAGGGTAGTTATTATCCACCTGAGCCGCCTGAGCCTGACCCAATAAGAGTCCGACTCCACCAAGTAGTATCACTAAACTTAATTGTATCCGGCGAAGAGTTTTCATGGCTAACTATTATTTAAGCTTAGGTTTAATTTCCTGTAAACCACCGACCAGGTATTTTTGTAAAATTGACGGAATCTTTATAGAGCCATCTGCTTGCTGATTATTTTCCATAATGGCAATTAGGCATCTAGTAATTGCTATGGCGGTTCCGTTAAGCGTATTTACTAAGTGCTTATTCCCCGCCTCATCTTGATATTTAATATTTAACGCTCGGGCCTGATAGTCGCCACAATCAGAGGTAGAGGTCACCTCCGCCCAATCACCCTGACTACCATCGGCAGCCGGCTTACCTGGCAACCAAGCTTCTAGATCAAAGGTTCGTCTAGCTGGTGTTCCTAAGTCAGCGGTACAGTGGTCCACCACCCGAAAAGGAATCTCTAAACCTTGAAAGATTTCCTTCTCTATTGCCAACAATTCCTGATGAGCTGACTCTGCCAATTCAGGTTTAACATATTGAAACATCTCTACTTTAGTAAACTGATGAACTCTAAAGATTCCCTTGGCAAACTTAGAGTATGAACCCGCTTCCGTTCTAAAGCAGTGAGACACCGCTGCATACCTCTTGGGCAGCTCACTAGCTAGCAAGACCTCATTTTGGTGATAGCCCCCTAGGGTGATCTCAGCGGTCCCTATCAAGCTCAGGTCTGAGTTCTCTAGATTATAAACTTGAGTAGACTCACCACGGGGATTAAAGCCTAAGCCCTCTAGGACTTCTCGCTTAGCTAAGTCTGGGGTTGTAAAGATAGTAAAACCTTTTTGCACTAAAATATCTAAAGCGTATTGAATCAAGGCAAACTCTAGTAGGGCTAATTCATTTTTTAAATAATAAAACTTGGCCCCCGTCACTTTAGCGGCTCGCTCTAAGTCAATTAAATCTAATTCTTGCCCTAACTCTACATGGTCTTTAGGGGGAAAAGAAAACTTAGTTGGTTCTCCACTAATCTCTAGCACCGGGTTATCAGTTTCATCAGCACTAACCTTAACCTCTGGATGAGTTAAATTAGGGATAGTGATCATTATTTTTCTAAATTCTACTTGCTTATCTGCTAGGCTCACCTCTTCTTTTTTAAGCGCTTCGCCTAATTGCTTCATAGCCGTTATTATCTCAGCACTAGGTTTAGTCTTAGAAAAAGAATTGCGCTCCGCTCGCTTTTGGTCTATCCCTGCTTTAAGTTCCCGTATCTCCTCATCTAGTTGTAGCAGCCTATCTACATCTACCTCCACTAGACGTTGGCGATTATTAGTTTTAATTAATTCCGGGTTTTCTCTAATTGTTTTTATATCTAACATATAATTTATGAAGCGACTTCTCCACCAAAAGTCTTTAAAATATTATTAACTAAAGAATCAGTCACTGGCGAGTCAGCTACTGGCTCCTCCTCACTGACCTCTATCTTCTCCTCGGTCACTGACTTATTATTAGCTAGCTCTAAGTTCTCATTAACCGCTGGCTTAAAATCTAGCTGGCCAGCAAAAACCTCTTTAAGGGTAGCTAGAACCATCTCTCTAATAGCTGGGTCATTAATGCGGTCATAGTGAAATTTATATTTAAAAGTTAAGTCTAGACAACCATCTTTCACTGCCCCTGGGGAACAATTTTGTAAAATAAAGGACAAGGAATGATTATGCTTTTTTATTTTCACTAAAACCTCTGGCCACTTATCACTCACCTTGGCCTGACTTAAGCTATCTACTTTAGCTAAAGACTGCTTTTGACTAGCGGAACTAAGTTCTTCCCTCTTATTAACTGGCTCTTTAGTGGCTGTTAACTGACTGGGTTCTTTACTAACTATTTGCTCAGTAGCCCTTGGTCTTGACAGGTCAAGTTCTTTACTTGAAGCTAAGTCTTGGCTTAAATTAATAATTGCTAGCTCAAAAGGTAATTGGGGAATGGCAGTATTTGGTCGCTCTAAAACTGTCAAAAAACTCTCTAAATACTGCACTATTTTTTCCCAACTCAGCTGGTCCACTAAAGCACTAATTTTAATTTCTAAAGACTCACCTAAATCCAATCCCAACTTATTGGCTAAACCTGGGCTAACTTTATCTAACATTATTTTTCTGAGCAGATAAATTAATTCATTATTAAACACTGACAAATTCACTCCTGCATCTACCAGCCTATTTATCAAGGCAATCGCTTGGTCAGCATTTTTTTTGGCCAGTAAGTCAAGCAATTCTAAAGCCTCATGATTATTATGGTGAGGAATTATTAATTCCGCTTGCTCTAGACTAATCTTTTTATCCCCTAAAGCTAACACTTGTCCTAAGAGGCTTTCCGCATCACGTAAGTGGCCTGAAGATTTTCTGGCAATTGTTTCTAACACTTCTTGGTCAACGGCTACCTGCTCGGTGGTGGTGATAAATTGAAGTTTTTTTACCACCTCCGCAATGCTAATTCTTTTAAAGTCAAAGCGTTCGCAACGAGAAATGATTGTGCTAGGCACCTTTTGAATTTCTGTGGTACATAAAATGAAGATCACATAAGCTGGTGGCTCTTCAATGATTTTTAGTAAAGCGTTAAAGGCCGGTAAGGACAACATGTGGACCTCATCAATGATAAATACCTTATACCGAGAATTACTAGGACTAAGTCGGGAAAAGTTAATAATATTCTCCCGCACATTATCCACTCCAGTATTAGAGGCGGCGTCTATTTCCACTACATCCAGATTCTTACCTAAGTTGATATTTAGACAATTATCACACTCATTGCAAGGCTCAAACTCACCTGGCTGCCGCTTAAGACAATTAACTGACTTGGCCACCACTCGGGCTAAGGTGGTCTTCCCCACTGCTCGGGGTCCACAGAAAAGCAAAGCCTGAGCTATTTTATCAGCCTTAATTTCATTTTGTAAAGTTATTTTAATATGATTTTGCCCCAAGACTTCAGCAAAATTTTTGGGACGATAATCGCGATACAAGGTAGCCATAGGATTATTTTTTTAATTGTTTGTTAGCCTCTTTAGCTCGTTGACTAATATCTGCTTCTACTAACTGCCGACTTTGCCCATACTTCAAGCGGCTAAGGGTTCTTATCTTCTCTCTAATTCCCTCTCGTTTCACCCCCAGAAGCGGCCAAGTGGTGTTTAGGGAAAAGGGCCGCAAGGAAGTATTATCTACCAACAACTTAACATTAGCCACAAACTTATCAACATTAATTAGGTCAAATTGATTGAAGACTGGAGAAAACTCTTTAACCAAAAATTCAGCATCCTCTGAGCCCACTTTAAAGCTAATCATGGTTCCCACATTACCAAAGACCGCATCCTTAATGGCTGTATCATTGTTTTTAGAAAGCTGTCCAATATATTGATGGGCAATGATTAGATTCAGGGCATATTTTCTTGCTTCTGATAATATTTGACAAATGGAATTAGTGGTAAAGTTTTGAAACTCATCAATGTATAGGTAAAAATCTTTACGCTTATCTGGATCCATGTCCGTCCTTGATAAAGCGGCTATCAAAATCTTTCCCACCAAAATCATTCCTAGCAAATTAGCATTGGTTTCACCAATAGTTCCTTTGGGGAGGTCCACTAACAAGATTTTTTGCTGGTCCATTAGTTCTCGGATATTGAAGGCGCTTTTTTGCTGACCAATAATCGGACGCATCATATCATTGGAGATAAAGGGGGTAAGCTTAGAGGTGATATAAGGAACTATATTAGCTAAAGCAGCTTCTCCTCCCGCCTTCTCGGCCTCCTTGTGCCAGAAGTCCACTACTGTCTGATTGCTGCAGCGACTTAACTTATAGCGTCTAAAATCCTCATCAGCTAGCACCTTAGGAATCTCCATCAAGGTCGCCCCTGACTCGGGGTCATCCATAACTAACAACATAGCATTTCTCATGTATTGCTCAAACATCGGTCCACCAGTGGCCTTGAGGTCATATAGCTTATCTAAAATACTAATCATTTCGTTAATCACAAAAGACCTTTGCTCTGGATAATTTTCATCGTATTCTAGTAAATTTAATGCGAGCGGACGCTCTAAGTCTCCCGGAGAAAAAATGATTACATCCTCAGCTCGCTCAGGAGGAATTCTATCTAAGACGTCTTGGATTAAGTCTCCATTAGGATCAAAGACACAAACCCCTTCCCCGGCCTGCACGTCTTGAATGATCATATTAGCTAGCAAGACCGACTTTCCTACTCCTGACTTACCGACTATGTAAGTATGTCGCCGCCTATCAGCTCGCTTGATTCTAATCTCTTTTTTCACTCCCCGATAAATATTATTCCCCAAAGAGATTCCCTCGCTAGGCACCTCACTTGGAGCCGGAGCTGACTTAGAGGCTAGCCATAAAATATTAGGAGTCTCGGTAGACTTCAGGGGAAAATGAAAAATACTAGCTAGCTCCTCACTGTTTAACAAAAAACTTTGCTTCTCCTGAAACCGTCGGTAGATAAAGTCGGAAATTAAGCGATTGCTCCGTCCCCGACGAGCCCGAGAAAAATTATTGCCATAAGTATAATTATTGTACTCAGCAAAGTGTGAGGCAATGTTTTCTAAATACCGATTAGAATTTTCTATTGATTGAGTGTTAACGATAATTCGCAAATTAACATCCAGGCCGGTTTTAAGGTTCTTCTCTTCAATCGCCTTTACCATCTCGCTCTCTACCGCTGACAATTGCTTAGGTTCTTCTAGGTTAGGCTTATCGGTTTTTTTAGGGGGGTTAATAATTTTAAATATTTTATCAAAGCGACGAAAAGGATTATTGCTTTTTAACCCAGCTGATACTGAGCCACTTTTGTTAATCGCCCTAACCACCTCTTGTGACTTCTTGTGCCAACTGGCTCGGGCACTTCTAACTAAATACTGAAGAGCAATACTTTCATCTTTATCTAGCTTAGACAAGGAGTTAATGAGTGAGTTAAGGGGGTCAACCTCCATTTTTTGATAAGTTTTAAGCGGAAAGAATGATTGCTTTTTAGTCTTAAGAAAAGCGGCCGCTGTGCAGCTTTGAGGACTAAAGATATTATAGTCTTCAATAGGCTCTATTACTGCCTCTGGGTAATAGGCTTGAATTTGTTGCTCTAAATAACGAACGTGGTGTTTAGTGGCAGTCACATAAAAAGCAATACGCTGTTGATTGGCTACTATTTCAAAGGAAAAGATGTCTCGCCGACCAAATAACCAAGCCTTAAAGCCCTTCTCAGCTCTTAGTCCGCCAATGGCCGAGAAAACAGTTTCTCCACGAGCAATCTCCTCTTTAATTTCTGCCAAAGAAAAGCCTTTTTGAGCATCCTCTGGCTTTTCTTTAGGTAATTTAACTAAAAATACTTGATGGTCAGAATAGCTTTTTCCCGAAAGAACCCTTCTTAAGATATTTAAAATTAAGACTAATAAACTGGCAACTAAAAATAACAATAGGACTAAGCCAATGATATTGGGAACTAAAGATAGATAACTATTAGTCATTTCCATATTTTAAAATCTATTCTTAATTTTAATTATTTTATCAGCCTTGATTTTTGCCTCCTGCTCTAAGAAAAATTTATTAACCCCCGGAATTAATTTTAACCAATCTTTAATTAGCTTAACAATTTTATTAACCCGCACTTTAGTCTCTGATAATAACTGATTTATCTTCAGTACAGTTTTTTCTCCCTCAGCTTTAAACCTCTCTTGTTGCTTAGTCTCTAGTTGTAAAAAAATATTATGCAAACCATCCGCTAAAATATTATCTATCTCCTTAATGCGCTCGCTAAGACCTTCATCCGCCGCAACTGGTGCTGGCCGAGGGGGAGCTAAGGGTTTAGTGGGACTAATCGGCTTAACTGCTTCACTGGGTTTTTCTAGAGCCGACTTCTCCCCTATCTGCTCCTGACTAGGCTCAGTCTCTAAAGGAGTACCGACTTGCTCAGGAGATAGCTTAATTTTTTCTAAAGAGGACTCTGGCATAGAATAATTTGGATAATAATAAAAATAATTAGCCAGTCATCTATTTTAGCTGTTTGCTAATTAACTGACAAAGTTTTATAAATTTCTTTTTATTTAACCTAAGAGTATTATAGCATAATTTTAAAATAATAAAAGGCTAAAATTAGCCTGACAGCTTCCTAAATTCCCCTACTAGTTGACATTTTGATTGAAGTAAGTTAATATTTCTTTAGTAATAAAAATTAATTAAGTTAATTGTTATTAAATAGCTAAATTATCGTTTTTGGCTATTTAAATTTGTATAAATATGGCAACTAAGAAATCGGGTGGCTCAACTTCTTTAGGCCGAGATTCACAAAGCAAGCGCCTAGGGCTTAAGAAAACTGATGGCGAGTGGACTAAGTCTGGGTCTATTATTATCAGACAGCGAGGGACTAAATATCATCCTGGCCTTAATGTTGGCATTGGTAAAGATGACACCTTATTTGCCCTAGAGTCCGGCTTCGTCAAGTTCACTACTCGGAAATTGAGAAAGTTTGATAACTCCCTGAAGTCTACTAAAATTGTGAATGTTATTCCTCTGACCAAGGAAAAGCAGGCTGAGTTAGATAAAATTAGCCAAGCCAAGCAGGCTCGTAGTCAGGTCAAGTCAACAACTCCGGTTAAATAAATTATAACTTTAACTAGTTGGTAATTATAAAAAAAAGCGAACCTTGGTTCGCTTTTTTGCTACTCTAAAATTAAATTATTACTTTCTAGCCTTAATTATCTCCTTAAGAGTCTTAATTGCCTGATCAAGCTGCGGATCTCGGTCATTGTTAAAGTCATCTATTGTTAACCCCACCTCTATATCTGGACTGATACCTTTGTCGTTAATAAAGTCTCCTGCAGGTGTGAGCCACTTAGCAACGGTAATCTTTAAAGAAGAGCCATCACTGAGGCCTTGAATGGACTGAACCGAGCCTTTGCCAAAGGTCTGCTCTCCGACCAAGGTGGCTTTTTTGTAATCTCGCAAAGCACCAGCAACAATCTCTGAAGCCGAGGCACTGCCACCATTAAGGAGCACTACTGTAGGTATTTCTGCTAAGCGAGCTACCCCTCGGGCAAAATATTCCTCTCGCTTGTTATCAGCAAACTGCTCAGCCACTATCGGTCCTGAACTTATCCAAGCAGAGGCAATATCAATTGAGGTATCTAAATATCCTCCGGGATTATTACGCAGGTCTAAGATGATGCCTTTAGCTCCTGCCGCTAAAAGCTCATCAGTTGCTCGGTTAAAGAGTTTAAGGGTGTCATCATTAAAATTACTAATTCTAACCACCGCTAAGCCATCTGCTCGCAGCTCTGTCTTAACTGACTTAACTACAATTACCCCTCTCTCTATTTCTATCTCCTTGGTCTCCCCTGTCCCTCTAATAATCGTTAAGGTGACTATGGTCCCTTTTGGCCCCTTAATTCTTTTGACCGCTTCATCTAGGGTGAGTCCAATAGTGGGCTCGCCATCAATGGCATAGATACGATCGCCGGCGAGAACACCAGCTTGCTTAGCAGGCATATCGTCTAAGGGGGCAATCACGGTAATGATGTCATCCCGTAACCCTATTTCCGCACCAATTCCCTCAAAGACTCCCGTCAAGTCTTCTAACAAATCTTGAGTGTCAGCTGGGTCTAAAAAGACAGTATAGGGGTCGTCAACTGCTTGAGCGAGTCCCTTGAGCGAGCCATAAAACAATTCCTGATCCTTTATTTTATTCTTATCAACATGTCCGGTTTTTAAAGCATCCCAAACCTCAAAATACATGTTAGCCACAAAGCTATCTTGAGTATCCCCGCTCGCCCTAGAGTTCTCAGAATAGGCTAACAACTGTGCTGTTAGTGACCCTAACTTGCTCCCCTGCCCTATTTTAAAACCTAAATTAAAAGACAAAGGGACTGCTAATAATAAGGCAATGGCAATAATGATTTTCTTTGTTTTACTCATACTAATAATTAATTAACTTAAACTTTCTAGGCGCCCCCCTTGAGCAGGGATAATATTGGTGGCAAGAGAGGGAGAATTAGGTCAACTATTTTTAATAAAAATGGCACGACAACCGAATGAGCTAAGCGTTCGCTAACATTGATTAAATTACCCAAAATTGCGTAGTTAGTGGCAATAAAAATAATTAAGCCTAAAAATAAAGTTCCCTCAAAAAAGCCTAAGATTGCTCCAATGGCATTATTTATATATTTACTCCCTGGCACTATGGCTAATATTTTAAATATCTTTTCTAGTAGTCTAAATAAAGCCTGAATTAAATAGGTGGTGATAATAAAGACTACGATAAAGGTAATTAGTTTACCAAAAAATTCGTTAGCTGACCAGGCAAAGACCTCTTTAGCCCAATAGTAAATAGCGGCATGAAAATTACTAGACACATAAATGCTAATAAACAGGCCAAAGACTCGTCCCAGCAGTCTAAACATCCCCCGACGCAAACCATTAAAGGTAAAGCCTAATAATATAATTAATAAAACAATATCTAATAATGACATATTATTTTTTTATTAAAACTACAAATTCTCCTTTTAATTCCTCGGGAGAAGTTTGAAATTTAGTTAACACTTCTAAAACACTGCCTTGATAAACTGACTCATGAATTTTAGTCAACTCACGCATCACCACTAACTGTAACTCCTTATTTAGGGATGAAAGCTCAGTTAATAATTTTAAAAACCGATGCTTAGACTCATAGATAACCACTGAATGTTCACTAGCGATTATCTGCTTTAATAAAGACTGTCTTCCCTTTTTATGTGGCAGGAAGCCCAAGAACAAAAACTGATCAAAACCTGTTCCAGCGATTGCTAAAGAGGTGCTCAGGGCTGATGGCCCAGGAATACTTTCTATGGTTATCTCTAGGTCTGACTCCTTTCTTAACTGCTCTATCAAGCGACTACCGGGGTCTGATATTCCGGGAGTGCCCGCGTCACTGACTAGGGCTAAATTCTTGCTCGCTTGAAGTAGTTCTTTAATCTTAGCTACCTTCATTTTTCCCGAGTGGTCATGATAAGAAAGAGTGGGTGTCTTTATTTGATAATGATTTAATAATTTTTGAGTAACTCTAGTGTCTTCCGCTAAAATGTAATCTGCTTCAGTTAAAGTTCGCTTAGCCCTAAAACTTAAATCTTCTAGATTACCAATTGGCGTGGCTACTATTCGTAAATAAGCCATAAAATTAATCCATACTATCTCGCCGCTCTCTAACATACTTAGTCCAATCATCGGCGATCTCCACTAAAATCTTAAACGGCGCTTCTAAGATAAAGTCAAAAATGAAAATAAAAATATTAATTTTAGAGAAACTATTGGACAGCCACTTTCCAGCCATAATAATAGGCATGTAGAATAGATCAACTAAAAAGGTTAACAAATTTTCCCGTCGATCAATTATAATCAAATCTTTCACTCCCTTAGTAACTACGATACTAAAGAAACTAACAAAGGCCAAGAAAAATAGGAAGATAATGACGCTTACCCAATTAAAGTTGATCAAATATAGTACTCGTGTAATTAAATAGACAGAAAAGACGAAAGAAGCGAAATAAAGTAGACCAAAGAAAACTGATAAAACCATATTACGCTTAGCTGGTTTTCGCAAGATAATTGGTGTTTTTCGAGCCTGACCGGCAAAGGAAATTTCCTTAATTCCCTTAACTATTTTATCGGTATTATTATCCTTGGGCAATCTAATTAACAAAACCATGAAGAATAGTAGTACGGCGGGAAAAGAAATATTAATTGCTAGCGCCAAAGCATTAACTGACTCGCCAAACCAAGCTACCGCTGGTAGTTCTATAGCTACTACAAAAATAGATTTAGTGAGAAATATATAAATAATACTTCTAATCGCGGCTCGCCAGAGACGACTTTTAGCTTTTTTGTATTTAGACTGACAAGTCTTACGGAGATTGGCAATAAAATCCTGGTCACCAGTTTGCAAGTCTTGATATAGTTTAGCTGGGTCATTTTCAATAGTTTCTGCTAAAACTGTATAATACAAAGAATATACTCTAGTAATTTTATCCAGCTGTCTCCTTAGAGGATGCTTTAGCTGCTCCTTTATCTGATCATTAAGTTCTATTATCTGACTAGCCACTAAATTTATTTTCCCTTGCTCTTCCTCATTTAAACCGGACTCTTGGCCAATTTCCAGCCAACCAGCATTATAATACTTAAACAAAACAAAGCTAAGCAAGTCTTCATCTGATTTTAGATAAGTTCTGCCAATGCTTAAATAAATTTGAATTGCCAGATCTTGACGATAAGGTAGGCCAGTAGAAAGTTCAATATTTTTAGATAAAACCTCAAATAAATTATTAACAATTACTTGCTTAACCTTATTAGGCGATAAATTTTCTTCTATCTCACAAGCGGCTAAGACTAAAAGCCAATTGTTAATCTTGTTCTTTTTATTAATCAAGTCCCGAGCCGTTGCTAAATCAGCTTTAAATGACAAGGTTGGCGACAAGTTCTCAGAAACTTGGTCTCGTAAATATATATATTTTTCTAAAATAGTTTCAATCTCTCCTATTTTAGCTTCGGGAATCTGATTATTAGGCAAATAACTACCCCTGATTAATTCTGTTAATAGGTGAGTGGCTAGCTGTTCACTGCTAGCTTCCTTGATTACCCCTTCAATCATTATCTGCCGTCGCAGAATACGAGCAATTGCATTTTTTCTCAGCCGATGGTCCTCGTCATAGTCAACCGCATTACGAACTTTTTCATAAATAAAAGCTAAGCGAGAGACTAGATTAGAAACTTTAATTTTTGGAGCATCATCAGTCACTTCTGCCTTGTTTTGCTCACTATAAATTACCTGAAAAAGCCTTTTGGCACTATCAGTTAATTCCACTGCTTCTGCTACCTTCTTTCTTTTGATTAAATTTGGACTAACCATAATAATTTTTATCTTAAATGCTACGGCTATTATAGTCTTTTTTTTTAAAAAAAGCAATCTTTATTTAGAGACTATTTGCTTCCTTATTAACCTTTATTTACTAAAAATTATAAGTAATCTTAGCCTAATCTAACTGATTTAAGCTAAGATAGTCTCCTCTAATCGGCTCTTAGACCATCCTGCTTGACAAGGCTTGGCTAATTTTGTATGATAAAGACAGATTAAGTTATGACCGTGAGGTCATTTTTAGATACTTTATGAACAAACTATCAAACTATCTTAAGGAGTCCGTTCTAGAAATGAAAAAGGTCACTTGGCCTAGCAAAAAAGAGACTAGAAGCTATACTTTTTTAGTGATCACTATTAGTTTAGCGACTATGATCTTTTTGGGTCTATGGGACTTTGTTTTTATGTCTGCTTTTCAATATTTAGTGGTTCGCTAATTATAAGCTTTATTTACCTACCTAGCGTTAAGCTTAATTTTTTAAGATTAACCGTTAGTTAACTTTTTATTATTATGGCCAAACAGCTACTTAACCAAGGACGACGTTGGTATGTAATTCACACCTACTCTGGCTATGAGGAAAATGTCGCCCAAAACTTAAAACAACGCGTGGAGTCTTTGGATATGGAAGATAAAATCTTTAGTGTATTGATTCCCACGGAAAAAAAGATTAAAATCAAAAACGGCAAACGCCGCGTCACTGAAGATAAGATTTTCCCTGGCTATATTTTAGTAGAAATGATAGTTACTGACGAATCCTGGTATATTGTTAGAAATACTCCCAATGTTACTGGCTTTATTGGCACTGGCACCATCCCTACCCCCATAGGCGAGGAGGAGGTTAAGGCTCTACAAAAAAGAATGGGCGTAGAAGATCCTAAGTTCCAAATTGACGTTGTGGTTGGTAGTCCGGTTAAGATCAATGAGGGTCCCTTCAAGGACATGGAAGGTAAAGTCACCGCCATAGACGAGGCCCGAGGTAAGGTTAAGGTGTCAGTTTCTCTCTTTGGTCGAGAAACTCCCGTTGAGTTAGATTTCTTACAAATTCAAAAAGGTTAACGAATATTATTAGGAGTGATGCTTCTGCACTCAGTTTAAAAATTATATGGCTAAAAAAATAAAAACTATCTTAAAATTACAAATTGCTGGCGGACAAGCTAATCCCGCTCCTCCCGTAGGTCCCGCTTTAGGGCAACATGGTCTAAATATTGCTGAATTCTGCAAAGAATTTAATGACAAGACTAAGGATAAAATGGGTGACTTAATTCCAGTTGAGATCTCTATTTACGAAGATCGCAGCTACTCCTTCATTACCAAGACCTCCCCTGCTGCCGAGATGATTAAAAAGGCCGCTAAAATTAAAAAGGGTTCTAGCAAACCTTTAACTGAAAAAATTGGCTCTATCACTCAAGCTCAACTAGAGGAAATAGCTAATAATAAAATGCCTGATTTAAGCGCTCATGACCTTGAGGCGGCTAAAAAAATCATTGCTGGCACCGCTAGGCAAATGGGTGTGGATATTAAATAATTATTAATCTTTGTGGGAGTTAACTTAAGTTAACGAATAACCACGAAAATAACTATATGAACAAACCTACTATCAAAAAACCAACTACTAAGAAAAAGTCAGACTATTCTGAGCTTTATGACAAATTAGTCGCCTACCCTCTGCCCGAGGCTCTGGCTTTAGTCAGAAAGATGAACAAAACTAAGTTTGATGCCTCACTAGAAGTCCACTTTCGCTTAGGGATTGATAATAAAAAGAGTGACCAGCAAGTCAGAGGCGCGGTTAGCCTCCCTCATGGCACCGGTAAAGAAATTAAAATAGCCGCCTTTGTTTCTCCTGAAAATGAAGCAGAAGTAAAAAAAGCTGGCGCTGATTACGTTGGTGGCGAAGAATTAATTGCGGAAATTAAGAAAACAGAAAAAACCGATTTTCAGGTAGCCGTCGCTGAACCTGCTCTAATGAAAAACCTAGCCATGATTGCTAAAATTTTAGGCACCCGTGGACTGATGCCTTCCCCTAAGAATGAAACCGTTACCACTGACCCAGCTAAGACAGTGGCTGAACTAAAGAAGGGTAAAATTAGCTTTAAGAACGATGACACCGCTAACATTCATGCCGTGATTGGTAAGTTAAGCTTTAGTGATGATAAGTTAATTGAAAACTATCAAGTACTCTTAGATACCATTCTACGCGCTAAACCAACTGCCGCTAAGGGTACCTATCTCCGCAATATCAGCATCTCCTCATCAATGAGCCCTGGAGTTAAGGTTAGCTTCTAGCAATCACTCCTAGACTATTTTAATAAAAGAACCCCAGATTAACTATCTGGGGTTTTTGTTATACTACCTTACTCTTCTAGGTCAAGTTCCAGATACTCAGCTGGCTGACCATACCAATTAGGTATTTCTTCCTTAACTATAAAGCCGGATCGTTTTAGGGCGGTGTTAAGTCGCGGGTTAATGCCATGAAGACTGATCTTTTTGTAGCCTAGTTTCTTTGCCTTCTCCTTTAACTGATTAAGGGTTCTAAAGGGGTCCACTTTACCAGCGATTGAATCAACGTATAAGGTAGCTTCATCTTTATCATAATTATGATCAGGAACTTCTAGCAGGTTAGCGCTATAGGCAGACAGATAACCCACCGCCTTGTTTTTTTCAGTAAAGAGAAAAGATATGGCTCTTGCTTGACTCATATTATTTAAAATATCTTCAATATCTTCGTTTAAGCCTTTATCACCAAAGATGCTATCCTCTATTTCCTCTATCTGTTGAGCCATAGCTTCTAAAGAAGAATTATGCTGAGCGGTTAAAGTCGCAAAACCTGTTTCTGTATTAGGGTACTCTTCTTGAACTCCTCGTTCTAGATCGTAAGTAATCACTAGTCCTTCTTGAGTTAAGCTCTCTTTCTTTTCTGGTGTCTTCTTATCTTCTCGCTGGTCCCAAATCTTGCCTAACTCTTGATGGTTAAAGGCTTCTAAATAATAGCGGCCAGAACGATTAGCGATGTTAGCGGTGTACTTAGATAGATAGCCAGAAATAGTATCAACCTGAGGAACTCTCATCCGATTATCTTTGCTCCAATTTTTCCAATCAATATCATTGGTTCCCACTAGCCCTAAGCCAGCTCCAGCTAGACCAACTTCTTTGGCATAATCTTTAGCAAATTGGAATAGATTATCTCTGAGACTATTATTGATATGCGGGTCTTTGGTATAGTTATTATTTAACTCAATATTATCAAGAACTAGAATTGGCTCACCATCGGAGTTCTTAGAAACAAAGATCCAGGTATTACCAATAGGATCTCGCTTCCCTTCTTCTAAGATTTCAATCACATTAATACCGGTGTCGGCTAGGTACTGCATAACCGTGGAGGGGTCATGGGTAGTTAGTCCACCACCAACTGGGGCATCTTTTACACCAACGGCAATACAACACTGAGAATAGTTGCCTTGAAAGAGATCTTTCTTAGGGTCTCTATCCCAAAGCTTAACTCTAAAACCTCGTTCTCTTTGTTCAGTTTCTTTAAAGTTAGGCTTATTCATATCTACTACCGCTTCTTCTAGATGGCCAAGATATTCATAAACTGTGGGCCATTCTGGAAAATTACTATACTCTTCTTTATTCTGTAAATTATTTATTCTTTCTTTTAGATTGTTAAACTGCTCCTGTAACTGATTAGAACTATTTAATCCCTTTTTGTCTTTACCTTCTAGTATGTGTAATAGTGGTTGATATTCTCTAGAGCTTAGTTTGTCTTTTAGAGGAGCTAAGGCATTGATAACATCCGTCACTCTGGCACTTAATATTGATTGGTAATGTTCTTTTCTATCTATCTCTACCTCAGTTGAGACTAGAAAGTCTTGGGTTGCTTCATATTTTAGCCACTTAGCAAAATCAATACCGTTATCGGTAAATATTTCTTTAACCTTACTATTGTGTAAAGCGACATCTTGTCCCACTTCATCATCTTGATTAGTATCAAAAAGAAAATTGTCAAACTCATTTTTAAAGCTGGCTTTTAGAAGGGACCTGTATAGCTCTCTGGCGTTATCCATACCTCTGCTTTCTAACATTTGATCATTGGAGACTAAGTTGGGAAGATATTCTGTCTTCCAATCTTCTCTTTTAGTTTTTATTTCATCCTCTGACACGCCTACTTCTTCAGCGATAAAGGCGAGTAGCTGTTGACTAGCTTGCTCATTGAGGTTGGGACTATTCTCAGCTACTAATTGAGAGAGGGTCTCTATTTTATCACTCTTTTGATAAGCATTAACTATTTCTAAAAAGGTGCCTAGTTCATGAGGATGGGAGAAGGAGTTATTATCCAGAGCTGCTTGAATCAGCTCTCTATTTCTTGTTTGATCAAAAATGTTTTTGTAAAGCTCTAGGTAGCCATTAAACTTGGGAAGTCCTTCGTTAATGTGTTCTTTAATGAGTCCGAGTATTAAAGGACTTTCTAAAGATAGCATCTGAGCAATGGTGATACTATTAGCAGCAAAGAAAGCTTCCGGTTCTCTAACTTTTTTAGATTCTTCTTGTATCCCCTCATTAACTGAAACTCCTAGAGATACTAGAGATTGATAAGTAGGATAAATACCATTTTTCTTGTTTATGTCTTCTAATGATTTATTATTAAATAGTGATAGCCTAATAGATTCTTGTAAGAAGGACTGATCTTCTTCTCTCTGCTCTTTTATATATGATTTAATAGATTTAGCGGTGGGATTATTGAAGTTTAAGATATTTGCCTTTTGCATAACTTGAAGTATCTTAGCGTAATCGCTCCACCAGCCATTATCAGCACTGCCCTTTAGCCCTACCCTTGCTTCTTCTTCTGTGATATCTAAACCTACCTTTGACATGACTTGAAGTATGCTAGCGTAACCGTTCCACCAGCCATCATTAGCGCTGCCCTTTAATCCTGCCCTTGCTTCTTTTGTGATATCTAGACCTGCCTCTGACATGGTTTTAAGTATGCTAGCGTAACTGTCCCACCTGTCCTCATTAACACTACTACTTAACCCTCTCCTTGCTTCTTCTGTAACACTTAAACCTGCCTCTGACATGATTTGAAGTATCTTAGCGTAATCGCTCCACCAGCCCTTATCAGCACTGCCCTTTAGTCCTACCCTTGCCTCTTCTTCTGTAACACTTAAACCTGCCTCTGACATGATTTGAAGTATCTTAGCGTAATTGCTCCACCAGCCCTTATCAGCACTGCCTTTTAATCCTGCCCTTGCCCCTTCTTCTGTAACACTTAAACCTGCCTCTGGCATGGTTTGAAGTATGCTAGCGTAATTGCTCCACCTGCCCTTATCAGCACTATTCTTTAGTCCTGCCTCTGCTTCTTTTGTGATATCTAGACCTACCTTTGACATGGTTTGAAGTATGCTAGCGTAATCGCTCCACCAGTCCTTATCAGCACTGCCCTTTAATCCTGCCCTTGCCTCTTCTTCTGTAATGCCTAAACCTGCCTCTGACATGGTTTGAAGTATTCTAGCGTAACTGTCCCACAAGCCCTTATCAGCACTGCCCTTTAATCCTACCCTTGCCTCTTCTTCTGTAACACTTAAACCTGCCTCTGACATGGTTTGAAGTATGCTAGCGTAATTGCTCCACCTGCCCTTATCAGCACTATTCTTTAGTCCTGCCTCTGCTTCTTTTGTGATATCTAGACCTATCTCTGATATGGTTTGAAGTATGTTAGCGTAATCGTTCCACCAGCCCTTATCAGCACTGCCCTTTAGTCCTGCCTTTGCCTCTTCTTCTGTAACACTTAAACCTGCCTCTGGCATGGTTTGAAGTATCTTAGTGTAATCGTCCCACTTATTCTTAGCGGCATTATCTTTTAAATTTTTATCTAAACAAAGCTCTATATCAATAACTTGGGCAATATTTCTTTTTTCTTGTAAGGCTTCTCGTTCTAGTTTTTTTAGTGCTTCTGAGTCTTCTGAGTTTTTATTATAATAATCAAGAGCTTCAAAGAAGATTTTACTACTCACATCTTCCATTTTTCTTTTATCTAATAGTTCTCCGTCAAAATTCCATTTGTGAGGCTTAAGGTCTTGGCCATACTTTAGTTCTAAGTCTGCTGGGATAAACCTTTTAAGAAACTCTCGCTTAGTTTTCTTTTTTTCTATTCTTTGTCTAATATTTAAATTAAATCCTTTTTCCATATTGTTTATTAACTATAATTTAATATTATGTTTATTATATAATAAAAAAGTCTATTAAGGAAGCTAATATTTTTTATCAGAAATTTTAGTCATTGACTTTTTTCTAGCAATGTAGTAGGGTTTAGTTAGGTAAGCTATTTTAAAAGTAAGAGCGGCCCCAGGACCGCTTTTTGTTTAAAAGGGGTCGTCTTGCTTATTAATAAAGTTATTGAGAAAAGTAATCATGAAAAAATTATTTGTTGGCGGATTAAACTTTAAAACTACTGACCAAGAATTAGCTGAGGCTTTTTCTAAGGCAGGAACCGTTGTTTCTGCGGTAGTTATCATGGACCGCCTAACTAATCGCTCTAAGGGATTTGGTTTCGTAGAAATGGAAGATGAGGCTGCGGCTGATGCAGCTATCGCCATGTATCACGAAAAGGAATTAGATGGTCGCCGCGTTGTTGTAAACGAGGCTCGTCCTTTGGAAAAGCGCTTCTAAATTTGTTAGAATTTAAACAAAAACCTCCACTAATTTTGGTGGAGGTTTTTGTTATTTGTCAAAATCTATTTTAATAATTCTATGCTACTTATCACTATTGGTTCTACTGGTCTATCACTAACATCAGTCTCACTGGTCCCAATAGCTTTAACTACCTCTAGTCCAGAAACCACTTCTCCGAAGTTGGTATGAGCGCCATCTAACCAAGGCGTACTAGGGGCGGTGACTATAAAGAATTGTGAGCCATTGGTGTTTGGCCCGGCATTAGCCATAGCTAAACTACCTTCCACTAGCGGGTGGTGGTTAAATTCATCGGCAAAACGATACTCGGGACCACCAGTCCCCCAGTAGCTGAGATTGGCATCATCCTTTGAAAGCGGGTCACCCCCTTGGATCATAAAGTCCTTAATCACCCGATGGAACTTGGTGTTATTGTAAAAACCTTGCTGGGCTAAATAAAGGAAGTTATTAACGGTAATTGGTGATTCCGCCGCATATAACTTCACTTGAATATCTCCTAGATTAGTTTTGAGGACTGCCTGGGAGTACTCGTTAAGTAAGTTGGGTTGCTCCTGGGGAGCAAGAATATTGCTAGTCATATTGCTTGATTGATTAATATTATTTTCTCTAACTTTTTCTCCCTCGGTTTCAGAGATATTGGAATAATCTTCCTCAATTATCTCTAATTCCTCTTGAGTATTAACTAAAGAGTCATTTAAAGGCTCTTCTTCTGCCTGACGACTGCAAGCTGTCAGACTAAAAACTAGGGCTACCGCTAGGGTGCTAATTATTATTTTTCGCATACTTTGTTATTAAACTTTATAAGATCTTTTAATTTTTAAATCATCGGTCTCTTGCTTATCAGCAATCACCTCCCTAGCCCGTTCTCGCAGATCACTTAACTCTAATTTATTTAACTCTAGCACTCGCTGCTCTAAATGATTGGAGTTGTTAAGTGCAGGGTCTTCTATTACTTCCGCTAAGAGAACATCTAGCAACGCGCCAATTTTTGGTCCGGGAGAGATTTGGAGTAGTTTCATAATATCTTCCCCATTAATCTTTAACATTTTAACAGAAACCGGATCATTTTGCACCTTAGCCATCATGTATTGTAAATGACGGAGTTTATAGGGCATGGCCTTAGGAGTGCCCGAACCGAGACGATCAGCAACCCGCAAGTCTATTAGGTCCTGGAGATTCTCTCGTCCCACTTTAGCAATCAGTCGCCTCACCGAGGCAGCACTGACCTCGCCGACATTATAATAGAACATATGGTTTCTGACTAGATTAACCACTCTGTCCTTATCGGTATTAGAAAATTTTAAGCGAGTCATTATCTTAGCCACCATCTTAGCCCCAACATATTCATGATTGTAGAAAGTATCTACCCCCTTAATTCTCTGTTTAGTTCGCGGCTTAGCAATATCATGAAGTAAGGCAGCTAATCTCACAGGCCATTCTTGGTTAGGGCAATGCTTCAGCGCTAAGAGATTATGCTTAAAGACAGGATAAATATGATGATGGTTTTGCTTGACTCCCACCCCTTCAATTAGTTCTGGTAAAATATACTGCAATAATTTGGTTTCATAAAGAAGCTTTATCCCCTCATAGGGCCGTTCTGAGGCTAATATTTTTATTAACTCATCCCTAATCCTTTCCTGGGAAACAAATTTTAGACTACCGGCCAGCTTAACAATTGCTCGTTGAGTTTTAGGCTCTAGGGCAAAACCTAATTGAGCGCTAAAGCGAATCGCCCTTAACATTCGCAAGGCATCCTCTTTAAAGCGATCACTAGGTTCTCCGACGGATCTAATAATCTTTTTCTTGATGTCTTTTTCTCCACCAAACAAATCTACCAACTCCTTGCTCTCCACCTCTAGCGCTAAAGCATTGATGGTGAAGTCACGTCGCTCTAAATCTTTATCTAATTCTGTTTCAAACTTTACCTCATCAGGATGGCGACGATTAGAATAGTTTTGCTCACTACGATAGGTGGTAATTTCTAAAACTGTAACCACCTGCTCACTGCCTGCCTCTCTAATTGGATACAAAACTGTTCCAAAGTCATTCTCATATTTAGCCTGAGGAAAGATTTTTAAAATCTCCTCTGGGACAGCATTGGTGGTAATGTCCCAATCATGAGGAGTTTTGCCCATCAATAGATCACGCACACAACCGCCGACTAGATAGGCCTCATAGCCGGCGGTAGTAATATCGTTGATTGCTTGTTGTAGATATTTAGGTATGTTCATTCTTTAATTACTTCTTCTCTTTATTCTCACTAAATCTTGATAGAGCTTATAGAAGAAAATAGGAGCTAGCAGGTAGGCAATAACACTAAATGATAATAGAGTTAAATTAGCTACTCTAAATATGAGCTCATTCAAAGATTCTGGCCCCAAGTAGGTGATAAGATTAAAAAATATTTCTATAAATAAGGTTGCAAGTCCAATGATCATGCTTAAGCCTAAAATATAGAAAAAAACTTGCCACGAATAATTCCTAACTAATTCTTGACTACGTATAAATATTTCCACCCCTCTCTTTTCCTCGAAAAAGAAAACATATACTGCTAACATATAGTAGACACAAAAGGAGGTATTTACTACCAATATAGCAGATACTGCTAATATATAGTGGATATAAGAAAATATCCCAACCAAAAGCATGGAAAAAAATAAAAATAAAGTAATAATAGTGAACTGTAATCCCACAAAAATTAAAGCAGATTTTTTAGATTGCTGATAAGACTCTTTGCTAGTTTTTTTATAATCATTTTTTAAAAGATAAAAAATAGCTAATATTCCTCTAGATATAAAATAAGCGAAAATCAACACAAAAAGTATATTCATCACAATATTTATCACTAAAAAAACTTGTGATTCCTGAGATCCCTCTATTGTAGCAATCAACAGTAACTTTACAAACCAAATAACTACCACTACAAGAATCGAGGCCCCAATACTCCACAAGGCTACTCTAAAAAAAATACCAAGTAATTTTCGTAAATTTTGCCACCCCTCTTTAAGCGTCTCCTTGATTAGACTAAAAAATGGCTTCAATTTAGGCCTAATAATATCAGTCTTAGTGGGTTTTTCTTTTTTACTTTCAATAATTTTCATTTACGCAAGAATTAGATTGATTAAGGTTTGCTTAAATAAACTTCTTAACGTAGTCAGCTAGGTCAACTAAGCGATTAGAGTAGCCCCACTCATTGTCATACCAAGCAATCACCTTAAGCAGGTCGCCAGCAACAACTGCCGTTGACTGAAGATCAACAATAGCACTATGAGGGTTGCCCACGATATCACTAGAGACTAGATAATCATTGCTTGCCTCCAGAATTCCTTTTAGTTTTCCTTGAGAAGCTTTAACAAACTCCGCTTTAACTGCCTCGGGAGTAGTTTTTTTAGCTAAAACATAAGTAATGTCGCACAAGGAACCAACAGGAATTGGCACTCGCAAGGCTAGACCATTAAACTTATCCTTAAGACTAGGAATAGTCTCCGCTACTGCTGTAGCTGCTCCGGTAGTGGTTGGTACTATATTAACCGCTGCCGCCCGAGCGCGACGCAAATCTTTGTGTGGCCCATCAACAATGTTTTGGTCAGCTGTATAAGCATGAACCGTGGACATAACTGCTTTTTTAATGCCAAACTTTTCTCTAATTACCTTAGTGGTAGGAGCCAAGCAATTAGTGGTACAAGAGGCACAAGAGAAAACATGATCGCTTTTATTTAACTTATTCTCATTAACCCCCATCACTATTGTTTTGCAACCCTTACCTGGAGCTGAGACAATCACCTTCTTAGCGCCTGCTCCTAGATGGGCGCTGGCTGCCTCCTGAGTGCGAAATATTCCGGTGCATTCTAAAACAACATCCACTTTTAGCTTCTGCCAAGGTAATTGACTAGGGTCTTTCTCAGAAAAAACTGAAAACTTCTGCTTACCAATTCTTAGAGAATCTTTAGTACTTTTTATCTCCCGATGATATTTCCCATAACAAGAATCAAATTGAAGTAGTTGGGCAAGAGTCTGGGTGTCAGTTAGGTCATTAATTGCCACTACCTTAAGCTGAGGGTATTTGTCTAAAATAATCTTAAATGAAGCTCGGCCAATCCGGCCAAAGCCGTTAATCGCTACCTTGAGTTGTTTTTTTGCCATATAATAAGAAATTAAATTAATAATGTGTTTATTATATCATATTATTAACAAAAAAACACCCGCTTTTTAAGAGCGGATGTTTATTTTTTGCTTAACTATTTAGAAAGTGTAGTTAACAAATTTTAAGACCTTCACCTCTCCTAAGATGTCTTTAACCTTCTGCTTGTCCTCCTTAATATATTCCTGATCCACTAGACAGACCTCACTATAGTATCTAGCCTCCTTGCCAGCTAAAATTTTAGTTATCATTTCCTCAGGCTTCCCTTCTTTAGCTAATTGTTCTCGGTGAATAGCCATCTCTCTAGCCAGTTCTCCCGCATCCACCTCGCTAGAGTCTAGATATTTTGGCTGAGCAGCGGCAACTTGCATCGCTATTTCTTTAGCTAATTCGGCTTGTCCAGGAGTATCTAGCGCCACTAAAACGCCAATTTTTCCACCTAAGTGGGAATAAGCGGTTACAGTTGAGCCAGTAATAATGTCAAAGCGCTTAATACTCATCTTTTCACCAATAGTTCCACTTAAATTATCTAAGTCCTCCTGAACACTACCAATAGTCATTTTAGCCGCTAATAGTTCTTCTAAGTTTTGTGGCTTAGTTTCTTTAATGACTTTTAAGACTGTTTCTGCAAATTCTTGGAAGGTTTCATTACGAGAAACGAAGTCGGTCTCAGAATTCATTTCAACTATATACCCCTCTGTTCCCTCTTCATTGGTAGCCACCTTAATCACTCCCTCGTTAGCCTCGCGGTCAGTTCTTTTAGAAGCCTTGGCAATCCCTTTTTTTCTTAATAAATCTACCGCCTCTTCTAGATTATTATTTGTCTCTTTGAGAGCTTTTTGGCAGTCTACCATACCGGCTCCCGTGATTTGACGCAATTGCTTTAATAGTTCCATAGTAATAAAATTAAGTTTATAAATTACTTAGCAGCCGCTTGGCGCGCTGAGAGTAGGGTGGCTCTAATTGACTCTAAAATAACTTTTATAGTCTTAGTGGAGTCATCGTTAGCCGGAATAGGGTAATTAATTCCCTCAGGATTAACATTGGTATCGCAAATAGCAATTACTGGAATATTCTTTTTCCGCGCCTCTTTAACTGCAGTTGACTCTTCTCTAATATCCCAAACAAACAGAGCATCAGGTAATTTATTTAAAGAAGTTATTCCCCCCACTCGTAACTCTAGTTTGGCAATATCTCGATCAAAATTAAGTTGTTCTTTTTTAGTATATTTATCCAACTTACCTGACTCTTTTTGCTCTTTAAGGTCTAGATATTTTTTGACAGACTTCTTCACCACCGCAAAATTAGTTAAATATCCCCCTAACCACTTCCCGACCACATAGGGTTGAGAAATTTCTTCCGCTAATTCTTTTAAGGGTTGTGCTACCTGACTCTTGGTGCCAACAAAAAGAATACTTTTGCTCTCACCAACTAACTTAGCCATAAACTCTAAAGCCTCTTCTAGCTTGGCTTGAGTTTTTTTCAAATCAATAATATAGACCCCATTTTTATCAGTGTAAATATATGGTGCCATCTTAGGATGCCAACGATTAGTTCGGTGGCCAAAATGCATGCCCGCTTTGAGCATTTCCTCTAAACTAGGAATTTTAATCATATTTTTCTTTGTTACGTCGACTCTGTTTAGGTAATATGCAATATTACCCAAGAAATTTAATCAGAGCCTGATTTATAAGTAAAAATAACAGACCCTTAGTGAGGATCTCTGCTTTAATAATAAGGTAATCACTCCTGTTTGTCAAGGAGTCTAGGCAATGTGTCTACCTAGATAACAATTGCCATAAAGCCCTATCTTTAGCATATTTTTATATTCTTTTTATCTTTACTTGATTTTTTTAGCAAATTATGTTATGGTTAATCCAGTACATTAATAATTTAGAGCCTTCTCTCCGGGTTTAAAGGAGAGTAGTATATCATGAGAAAAGACAAAATTCATCCAGCTATCTGCTGGACTGCTAAGAGTTTATTAGCTCTGGCAATCGGAGTGGCAGTATTTGTTATTAGCAATTTATTGCTAAACACTGCTACCAGTGCTCTTTTGGGAGTATCCGTAAGTTATATTTATGTAACTTACCAGGTCTCCTGGAACTCAAGATACCACCAAAATCCTTTGGTGGGGATCTTTATCCTTCTCTCTTTTGTTGGGTTTTTAGCTGGACTATTTTTTAGTTTAAGCTTTACCCTAATCTCTTTTTGTCTATTTGTTACCAGTTTAATCTTCGGCCTATTCAAAGTGGGCTCCGAAGAAATGACCTAGTAATCAAAAATACCCGACTAAACTAGTCGGGTTTTTTATTAACAATTAATTAGCACTGTTCTGCTGATTAAGGGTTTGTAGGCCTACTTTTGATAGAGATTGGCTAATAGTGAATTTAGGGTAGCTGCTAAGGAGTTTTGTCGCGAGGCTAGCTGGCGATAACTGGTGGTAAGCTCATTGTATTTGGCCACTAATTCATTGTAGCTAATTACTCCTTGATTATATTCCTTAAGCTTTCCCTGTTGGTATTGACTAGCTAGTTCTTGTTGCCTCTTGTCTAGCTCTTCTTTTTTTACCTTTAAAACCTCTAAAGAGGTGGTTAGTTCTAGCTCTAAGCTAGTTAATTCATTTTGAGCCCTTTGAAAGTTAGCAATTTTCTGCTTAGTACTATCTAGGCCCTGATAAACTAGCCCTGAACTAGTTTGGTATATTTCCAATTCTCCTAAACCCTGGTCGTTAAAAAAGTTATTTTCTTGTGAGATATTTTGCACCCGACCATCGCTAATGCTCTGAGGAATTACTCCCAAGGGAAAATAGTTAGTGGTTTCTATATAGCAATACCCTGTTTCTCGTAAAGAATCCTCTCGCGGGCAAGCCACACCAAGGGCACTATGATTAATTTCCGGAAAGTCTAAAATAGCGGCCCCATAACCCAAGTGGCGGAGTATTTTGAGTCCTAGAAAGACTTTATCCGAGCAAACTCCTTTGTTAAGGTAGAGGGTTTCGTAGGGGTAATAGGGGTTAGTGTTTAGGCTATGGAGATTTTCCACCTTACCATTATCATAAGGAATGTATTGGACTAGCGCTAAGGCAAATTCTAGAAACTGATCACTAGACCAGTGTTTATCTTCAGCCAGTTTCTCCAATTTCTTTATTAAGTTTATTAAACTCTGGTCACCTTCTCGGGCAGAGAGAAACAGGCCATAAAAACTCTCTCGGGGATTGGCTGGCGGTTGATTGCTAGGGTAATATAGGGTTTTAGGGGATTTTTGATAAACCTTAAAAAGCTCAGCGGAAAGGTCAAGGCCAACTTGATAGGCTTGATTTTGGTATTTAAAATTATAATAATGACTAGCGCTTTGAGACTCTATGACTAACTCTTCTTTAAGGCTCTGCTTAGCCTGAGGAATGCGCGCTAAGTTCTGATTACTAATTCCTAAAGCTTGCTGACGCATTAAGGCAAAAGCATCCGCTGGTCGGCCCAGATAAAATAGTTTTAAGGTAAGGGGATTAATATAATAGGCTTGCCCTTTATCTTCTACTTGCAAAAGAATGCGGCCCGCTAAACGCTGGGGAGCAGTTTTGTTTAAGAATGACTCCAAATCACTATTACTCACTCCTAGGCCCCAAGTACGCATTAGCTCAAAAGCATCAGCGGGACGGCCTAAGTAATAGCGGTGATTATCTAAAGGATTAACATACCAGGCCTGCCCCTGCTCTTCTACTTGTAATAAGATCCGGCCTGATAAGTGCGGTAGTTCTTGAGCCTGCCCTGATTTAGCAAAAAAGATGCTAACTAATATAGCGAGGCTAATAATCAAGTAGTTTTTATTAATCCTTATTTTCATAACTTATTAACTAATCAGCCCTACCCTTAGTCAGCTAAGGCGGCAAATAAATCTTCCTTAGGAGTCTCTGGTAAGTGTCCAGCATTATTAATATAAGCAATCTTAACATAACCATCTCGATCTATAACTAATTTAGTGATAGATGACTGATATATCTCTAAGGATAAGAAGCCTAAGACGTCAGCGTTTAAAATTCCGGTTACCATTGCTTTAATTAAATTACCATGAGAAAAGATCGCTACTTTCTTGCCAAGATGTTTTTTAAAAATACTATTTAAAGTTCTTCTGGTCTTAGCCTGCATTTTGTCCAACTCTAAGTCGGCCTCTTGGTAATTAGGAAACTTTTTTTCTCTAGTTTTTTCTGACATATTAAAAAACTTAGCTCGCTGCCAATGGATCCAATTAATCTCGTTAAGCCGTTTGTCCACTATTAGCTTCTTGTTGGTTTTTTTTAAATATAGCTCTGCTGACTCTAAGGCTCTAGTTAGCTCACTAGAGTAGACAGCCGAAAAATTCATTTTCACTAATCTATTGGTAAGCATGCTGCCTTTGTTTTAAGCCCGTCTTTGACAAGGGCATTTTTGCCTCACCAACTTTCTTTTCTAAATTATAATCAGGGTGGCAATGCCTAATTAAATAGATTTCCGTATAAGGCTTACGGGTCTTAGGCTTAACCTTAACGTAAGGATTTTTATACATAAAAATTAATTAACTTTATTTTTAATAATTATTTATTCGGTAAAATTATCTTAGCGGCCGCTAATTGATCTTTGAGCTTCAGTACTCGCTCTGGAGAGGTAAAGGTAAAGGGGCCAAAACTCTGAGGAGCAATTAGTTTCAACTGATAAGCTGAACGATTACTTAATAGCTTAATTAACTGTTGAATGGCCAAGTCCTGGTCATTAATATTTTTTAACAGCACATAGCTAAGATTTACCTGTCGCCCTCCTTGCTGTAAGTAGAAATCAATCGCTTTAAATAGGTCATAAATTGGTGAGCTAGCCGTCGCTTCTAAGTCGCGTCGCAGTTCATCATTGCTAGCCAGCAGAGAGATATTTAAAGAAATGGGTAATTTAGCACTAGCCAATTTTTTTAAGCCCGTAGCTGGTGCTGTGGTAACTATTCCTAAGCGCCGCCAGCCCTTCCCTAGAGTTTCTGGATTATTCATAAACTTAAGCGCCCTGACAACCTCTTTAACATTTAACAAGGGCTCTCCCATGCCAGCCAAAATTATGCGATTAATCTTGTTAGTGGGCTTATTCTCTTTTAAATAGCGCTCCCAAAAAACCAACTGCTCAATAATTTCTTCCGCTTGTAAGTTACGCTTAGTCTTAAGGCCTGGCTTTAGGGATAGGCCATAAAAATTAGGGGCAGCTACTTGAGAAGCTAGATAAACTACTACCTCCTCTTTCCCAGTTATAGCTAAACTGGTCATTACTTTTTCGCCATCTTCAAGGCTAATTAGGGCTTGTTGTTGCTTAGCAAAGACCGGCTTTTCCACTAACTCCGCCTTAATGGTTAAGGGGCAAGCGGCCTCTAATTTAGTTCGCAAGGATTGAGGGAAAGTTGATAGTTCTTGCCAGGAAGAGATAAAGTCTCGCCACAGGGCTTGATAGGCTTGCTGGTAACGATACTGAGGCTCTTGGCTTAAAATATTTGATAAATTTTTTAAATTCATAACCGCTTATTTATTTAGTCTGTCTTAAATCAGTAATTAGCTTTTGATAGGCCTCTAGATTATTAAGGCTGGCTAATCTTTGCCCCAAGGGTTCCTGGAGTTTAAATAAGTGATGAAGAAAGGCTAGGTGATTATTCCTTAATTCTGGTAGCTGACTAAGAGGATTAATGGCTTGAAAATTCTTTTTAAACCTAGTGTTAGAGATGTTAATGGTTTTTAGGCGCTGCTGGCTGGGCAGGAATAGTCTGCCATGACGCCCTTCTCTAGTGGGAATAACACAGTCAAACAAGTCCCAACCTAGTTTAGCAGAACGCTTAATATCTGCTAGCGTCCCTATTCCCAGGGCAAACCGAAGCGACTCTTGGGGAATTAGCTTAGCGGTTTCTTTTAGCATCTTGCTCATAAATTTCCCCGTAGTATCTATTGGACTACCCCCAAAGCCATAACCCGCAAAGCCTAACTTGACCAGCTCGGTGGCACAATATTTTCGCAAGACTAGGTTCTCTCCCCCTTGAATTACTGCAAACAAGAGGGGGCGCTGGAGACCAGTTAGCCCTCGGGCCACTATTTGCCTTTCATACTCCAACTTAGATCGCTTTGCCCAAGCGATCGTTCTGTCAACTGATCGCTTTAAATCTGCCTCACTAAAATCGTTAGCAGGACAGTCATCTAAGCAAATCATCGCATCAACCCCTAGGTCAAACTGAATTTGAATAGACTTCTCCGGACTAATTTCATGCCGTGAACCATCCAGCGGTGACTTAAAAATTGCTCCTTGGTCACTTACCTCTCCTAGTTGGGCCTGACTATGTATTAAGGAAAAAATTTGAAAACCCCCCGAGTCTGAAATTAGTACTCCCGGCCAATTCATAAAGCGATGAATTCCTCCCGCTCGTTTTATTACCTCTAGGCCAGGCTGAAGATAGAGGTGAAAAGTATTAACTACCAGTGCTTCAGTGCCTGTCGTCTTAATTTCTTTAGTAGTTAATAGCTTTAAAAAGCCTCGGGTGGCATCAGGGAGGTAGAGCGGGGTTTTAATTTGGCCATGGGCAGTTTTTAATTTTCCCTGACGAATTCCCGCTTCAGTTTCTTTTAATAGTTTAAAGCTCATATTTAAGGTTTTATCTGCCCCGTATTATTCATCGCTGCTATATCATCATCCTCTAATTTAGTAGTTTTAACGGCAGTCTTTTTTCTAATTAGACCATTAGTCTCCGTGTCATTAGCTTCAATAATTGCCCCTGGGGAGATAACTAAAATTTTATCAACATCACTATCACTTGGTCTTAAGCTTAAATCAAATTCGGCATCGGCTCGATAAACTGAAACTGGCAAACGGCCAATCTCCCAAATAACTTGATGCTTGTCTTCATTGTAGCTTAGGCTGCCTACATTGGTATTTAAACGATCTCCCAGATTAATGTAACTAGGCAAAGCTAAACTTACCTGGGTACCACTTAGCTCATGAAGATTGTTTTTCACTGACCAATAAACTCTGACCGTACTTAGCTCCCCGACCTTAGGTGGCAAGGGGCCAGTGCCGACTGGTAAGTTATCATCATTGAAATAAAGGATTCGCTCACTTAAAGTAAGGTCGCTATTAAATGGACTAATAATAACATTGCTCTTATTACTCTCCCCTAAGCTCTCCTTGTTATTAACCCCATACTGAGCATAGGCACTAACTTCGGTGCTTTTCCCTAAATCAAAGTCCTTAAACTCTAAAGTCTTTATAGAAAAATCTATCTTCCCTTCTTTACCTGATTTAATTTCAGCTAACTCTGGTAATTCTTGTTTAGTCCACATAATCGTCTTTCCCTTAATCTCTCCGGCTGTCGCCAATTTAAGACTACCGAAGTCTAGAAAATCTCCTTTTAGGGATACTAAAATAACTACGTCTTTAAAACTAGCTTCACCTTGATTATTATAACTAACTGAATAGTTTAAGGTTTCTCCAAAATTAATTGCCTGGTCAGACTTGTTGTCATTAAGGGTGATGGTTAAATTAAGGTCACTCTTAACCAACTCTGGTTGAAAAGATTTTTCCCAGAAGACATAAGATTGGCCATCCTCAAGTTTCTTTTCCAACCTTACCTTGATTTCCGAATTATTTACCTGAGTCTTAATTTGATAATCAATTATAATCGCTTGACGCTTAACCGCCTCAGTTAACTGGCTAATTTGCCAATTATTACCAGTGCCCTTGCTAAGCTGAAAAGATTCCTCAGACTGGTCTTTGAATTGGTCTAGATTAATACTAACATCACTTTCCTCCGGCAAAGAAAAACTTAAATTTAAATCTCCTAAATTATTATTCTTCACTTCCGATAACCACAAGATAATCTGGTTGTCTTGGCCAATAAATGAGGTGCGACTATATTCTAAGTCCGCCTTAAATCCAAAGTCACTTAAAACCGTTGTCGTGATTGCTTCTTTTTTAAATTGGGCGGAGTAGTCAGCCGGTGAATAGCTTAAACGACTAGTCGCAACATTAACTGACTCTGGCTTGTTAATTAGCCTGCCCATGATCACTAGTTGCCCCTCTCCATTGGGCCCAATATCTGGCAGATTCCAACCATAGTCTCCATTTTGTGGCTCAAGGGAAAAGTCTGAGATAATAAAATTATCAGGATACTGCAATTCTAAATAGACCTGACTTAAGGTGGTGCGATTAGGATTACGGTATTTTATTTCATAAGAAAATTCTTCTCCCACCGCCACTGTTTCGGGAGCGATCATCTCTAGTTTTAAGGCCTCATAGTCATTATCAGTGCTTAAATAAATATAAGCGAAATAAGCGGCAATTGCTAAAAGAGCTACCACTAAGAGCTTTCTAAAAATTCTAACTAAAAATATTTGGCGCTTTTTTATTTTCATTTTTTTCACATCTATTAAGCTGCCTTGCTTGTCTTTGTAAATTTCCGTTAAGTTATCATCAATCTCCTGACCTCGCGCCTCTTTATGGATAACTCGCTCAAAGCTGGAGACCTCCTGATCATTGGGGACCGGTCTTTCTATAAACGCTGATAAGCCGGAAGTTTTTTCCCGCTCTACCCGAAGAATTTTTTTTACCTTTTTTTTCTCTGCCATATTATTAAGGCCTAATAATTAATAAATTAATGCTGACCAATATTCGTCTTGATTTAAAATTGTCTCAATTTTCCACTGACTAGTTTGAGCAGCTTCTGGATAAGACCATAACACTTTTCTATCTTTAGGAAAATTAATCTGAGCGGAAAAACTGCTAGGCTTGGCTCCTGCTTGTTTTTGTAACAATAAGCTATGGCGATATCTAGTCTCTGATAGTTTAAATAATTTACTCAAATAAGCCAATGACTCTCCTTGAGGAGCAACTTGCTCCCAAATATTAATTGGTAGTTGATACTTTAAAACAATCTCGGCTGTCTCTCCTGGTTTTAACAATACCCAATTAGCAAAGACGGTTTTGCCACTGTCTTCATAGGTTAAGGTTTGGCTAAGAGCGTCTCTAGTCGCCTCTCGCTCTTTAGCTAACTCAGCTAATTGCTCCCAATGACTCTCCGGTTTTTTTTGTAAAAATTCTTCAGCCGGAGCATTAAAGCCGGTGGCAGAAATTAGCTGACTACCTAAGGGCACATAGACTCTTAGCCAGTCATTATTCTGTGCCCCGGTAAAGGGCTCACCTTTTAGTCCTTGGTGCGTTCTAGTTATTTTCAAAGTATTGATAATCTCTCCCGAAGGAGCAATGTCGCTACTTAACTCTAGATCTTCTACAATGACCTGATCGGTTTTTTGGCCAGCAATATTGGTATGAATAACTGCTAAATAGTCCCCAGGGGTTTCCTTAATTTCCCCACTCAAATTGTAGCGAGAAGCTTCACTTTGCAAGTCCTGGTTAGAGAAATAGAATAATATTTGCTTAGAACTTAACTCTTGCTGAAGTAGGCTTAATATCTTTGGCCAAGAGTCTTGATTAATCTTTTCTGGCAAGACTTCTAGAATTCTTACCATTAAGTCACCAATAATTTTCTTAGGCTTGTTATCTGTATTTTGCTCTAAATCTTGCTCTAGGGGAATACTGGACTCTATCGCTTCCTGATAATTCGTCAAGTTGCTAACTAACTCTGGAAACTCAGCGACTATATTATCTCTCTCTACCATAAGCTGCAGCATCATTTGAAAATTATCACTGGTTATCTTTAGGTCATATTCCGGCAAATCAATCGGACCAGTGATCGTTAGCAGGTCAATAACTACTTGGGGGGTAAAGCTAATAACCCCATCTACCGTGGGCCCGCCACTTTTCTCATAAAACCACTGTAAGTGTTGAGCAGTCTTAGGCCAGTCAGGCCACCAGTTAGCATCCCAAAAATACCAACGAGGATTAATTACCCATAAGGGCTCTGGGGCCACTACCTGGACTTGCAGACCCCCTTCTAAGTCATAAGCTCCGCCACCCGGCACTTCTAAATTCTTTATCTCTCCCTGCTTTAAGTCTAGCAAGGCGTAGCTACCAATAAAACCGCCACTCGCTCGTATTTCCGCATTGTTTTGAAAGATTAATAAATAGCGCTGATCGGTATCCCGACCTAAAATAGTTTGAATATTTTCAACTGATGATAATAGGGCCTTAAAGTTATTGCTAAAAAACACCAACTGTTCCTTAAGTTCAATAAACTTGACTTGGTGCTCTGTCGGTAAATTCTTTAATTTAATCTTGGCTAACTCTAATGACAACTGCTCCGCTTTTATTAAAGCTTCTTGAGCTAAACTACTAAAATTAGTTAAGCGGGTAGATAAATTTTGCTCAGCCACTGACGGCGATAACCAGGCATCGGTCGCTAAAGAAATGTCCTTAGCTAGCGCCGTAGCGGTTATTCCCGCGGCTAAAAGCTTCTTGCTCTCACTAGCTAACCTAAGTTTAGGATTATTAGACAAACTCGCTAGGGTTAAGATGACTTGACTAACTGACTCCAGCTCTGTCTGAGCCTGAGCCAAATAGTCGGTCGCTAAAGAAAAGTCTTGTCCCGCTTGCTGGAAATCCGCTAAAGAAATTTCCTGCTCCGCTGCTTTTAAACTACTAAAGGCTCCTTGTATCTTTTCTGAAATATTGTTTTCTAGCTCCCGAAAGTTTAAGACCTGCCAGCCTGACAAAGCCTTAAGTGGCAAGATAATTAAAATTAAAATAGAGATAAAACCAAGCAGTGAGCGGTAAACTAATAACTTGCTTTTTAACCTACTAAGCCCTCGTTCTTCCTGGGCCTGTCTTTTTCGTTTGGACTTTAGTCGCTTGGCACTATTTTCTAAAATTGGTGACCAACGACTAAGTCGTTTTTGGTAAATTTTTAGCCAACGATTTTTGGATTGTTTAGTTTTCTTTTTAAATAAACTCTTTGGCCACTTAAACTTTAAGCCTGAGCGCTTAGTGGGACCAATCTTTAGCCAGCTGCTTGAGCGCTTATTTCTCTTGCCGGGCCAAAATTTAAAACTAGTCTTTACCTTAGATCGCTTAGGAATACTAATTTTTAGCCTTTTATCTTTCTGACTAGTCTTTTTAGACCAGACCTCGGCAACTGGCTGTCGTAAATCTACTACAAAGCTAGAACTCTGGTCCCGTCGTAAAAATGCCCTATTAGTTGTTTGTCTTTTTTTATTCATGAATAACTGATAGATAAATTTGCCAAGTATCCATCGCACAGCGCTGCCAATCATACTTCGCCACCTGCTTTAAACCGCGCTTTTGCAATTCTTGGCGCTCGGCTTCATTATGAAAAATAGCTAACATCTTTTTAACTGACTCTTCTTGGTTGCTGGGGTTAAAATAGACAGCCGCTTCCCCTAGTACTTCGGGGAGAGAGCCCTGGTCAGAACTAAGCACCGGACACTGATAAGCCATCGCTTCTAAAGGAGGCAGGCCAAAGCCCTCATAAAGTGAGGGGAAAATAAATACTCTGGCCGCTTGATATAAGCTAGCTAATTGAGCATCACTTACCTGCCCTAAAAATACCACTGGATTATTCTCGGCTCCCTTTTTCCAGAGACCTAAAGACTCTGCCTGCCTACTTAGTCGTTGATAGAAATAATCACTCTTGCCCACTAGCGCTAACTGGGCCTGCGGCTCTGCTGCTAAAAATAGTTTAAAAATTTCTAACAAAGTCTCTAGATTTTTATGGGGATAAGCGCTCCCTACATACAAGAAGAATGGCTTGTTTAATAATTTAAATATAGCTAAATTTTCTGCTGCCGATTGTTGAAAAAACTTAGTGCCATCTTTGTCTAAGTCTGCCACTCCCTCGTGGGTAACTTTAATTTTCTCCGCTGGAGCGGAAAATTTCTTAATTAAATCCTGTTTGGTAAATTCTGATACCGCAATGATTACCCGCGCTCGTCTAATTGCCGTTTTAATTACCAAGCGATAGGCTAAATTTTTGAAATAATATTTTATCGGCGACAAGGTACTAGCTCGCGGTGAGGGGAAATAGGTTAGAATTAAATCATGGATGGTAACAATGAACTTGGTTGGCGTTAAAATTGGCACATTAAAGTGCGGGAAATGAATTAGGTCTAAGCGTGCTCGCCAAATTAGCCAAGGCAATATTAATTGTTCTTGCCAAGAGTACCAAGGCACTCGCCAGAGTACTTTTTTTACTAAAGGCGAAGGACAGTGATAGTCAGCAAAGTTATCAGGACTTAAAAAGACCAGAAACTCTATTTCCGTCTGAGTAGTTTTTTTGTTTTCCTGCTCTTTAATGTTAATGGCAATCACCCTATCTACCACTTCTTGAACATATCTTCCTAAACCCTTACCACTGGGACCATAAAAGCGAGCATCTATTCCTATGCGCATAGTTATACAAATGGTAAATTATCAGGCGCTCCTTGATTATCTGACTGTTGGCTTGGCTGCTGTTTAAAATCTTCCTCTTTAACTAATAAGTCACTAGTAAAGTCGGGAGTAATGGTCTTAGTTAAGTCAGGAATTGGCAGTGAAGAAGGAGCATCTGCCTTTCTCCCGGGCACCTTTTGAATCATCGCTGACTTAACATTAGCTTCAACTGGGAAGTGCCACAAGGTTGCTAGTTCTTCTATGTTTAGCAGGTAGGGCTCTCGACCACAATTGGAGCGATTAATATAGTTATTAAAAATATTTCGCTTTTTTCTAGCCAAACGTCTAGCTTTATTAAAATAGACTGCCTTAGTCATGGTTCTTTTAAGGTCTGGTTTAAAGCTATTTAAATCTAGAGAAATAAATTGCTTAATGTAGCCAACAAAACCATTAACTACCTTAGCCTTATTCATCACTTCTTTGCGAGCAACGTAAATAATCCTAATTTTAGCATTAAAGCCCATCTTAGTTGACTTCTGATGGATGCCCTCTAACTGTCTCGCTTCTACTGGCGTTAAGTCAAACATTGTCTTGCTCGTATCTGGATCCTTGTTAGGTTGGGCATCTTGCCAAATAGGAAAAATGACCTCGCTTAAATCTCCAACCCAGCCCAAGAGACGCAAAAAGAGTGAAGGTTTAGCTTTTTTCTTTCTTCCCAAAATTTTATTCATCTGGTCCTGCGAGCCTTTAACCCAATCAAAGCCCGTGGGAGTCACTATCATTTGAAACCAGAATTGCTCTCCTTGTCGTAAGGTGCTACATAGATCCATAAGCAAGGCCATCGGGTCTTTAAATTGAGTTTCTAGGGGGCCTGATTTGTATTCAAATTCTGGATAGGTCTTGATCGGAATGTACCAAGGATTTTGTAAGATAAATTCTGAACCAAAGATATCCCAATCACTATCTGGATAACTAGGGGGAACCGTATTTACATAGTCATCTACTTCAGAAATTTCCGCATCTGGATATTGAGAATAAACAGAAGATTCAATTAGATTTCTATATTCGGCTGGCGTTCTGATTAAAAATTGCGTATAACCCTCTAAACTAACTATCTCATAACTAAATGATTTTTGATATTCACCTGCTATCCACTTTTCATAGAAATTTTGCGAACCATGCGCTCCTCCCAGATAGGTGAACATATTCTCTACTGCTTTAGGAGTTTGCTCATTCCCCTTAGGAATGTCTATCGCTAGTAGTATCCATTTGTGACCCTCACTCCATTTACGGCGAATATAATAAAGCCAAACATCACGGGCCCCAATTAAAAAAACTATCCCAAAAGCAATCCAGCCATAGTTGCTTAACAATAGCCAAATTGCCTCAGCTGGGGGTAGCTGGATAAAATCTTGAAACGGAGTCCAATCAAAGACAATATTCATAAAAATTTTATATAAACTGCTTTTATTTTAGCACATTTTTATAAAAATAAAAACCCAATCACTAGTGATTGGGTTTTATCTAAATAATTTACTAATTACTGCTTAACGAGACCATTCTGTGAGACCATAAGTGCCTCGTCCAGTCAAAACATAACGATTATCTAAAATTAATTCATTATGAACTGTAGCGGCATTGGCAGTTTTTTTGTCAAATTTAACTTCATTGATTCTAGCCGCTATTTCAGTAAAGTGCAGTGGTTGTTTTTCGTGCTTTAGCACTAAATAGATCTTATCATTTATTGTCTTAGGCTTAATTTCCTGAGAGTCTGATAGGCCCCAGTCACCAAAGCGATTTTGTCCTAAGTTTTTAATAGCTTGAATAAAAGAGTATAGAACCTTATTACTATTAATGATCTCAGCCTTATCAGGGAAAACCTTACTTTTAAAGACTTTGAAAATATTAGACCCGGACTCTTCCTTAAACTTTTCTTGATACTTGTTATAAGCATCCAGTTGCCTTAATAACTCTAGCAATTCTTCGGTAGTATAAGTTTTCTTAAGCAGGTCCACCTTAGCTAACAAGTCATCAGCTAATTCTTCTAGATAATTAACTGACTCATCTTTAATTTTATAGGCATCATAGAAATTATCATCCTTAGCAATTAACTCTAAGTCCTTGTCCATTAGTCTAGATAAAATGAAATCAAAGTGATTATGATAAGTGGCTCGCTTAGCTTCATAATTATCAGACTCATATTTTAACTCCTTATCTATTTCCAGAGACATGACGGTTAACATATCTAAGAGGTACTCTCGCCTAACTAAACCACCATGATCTTTTAGAAGCTTGTAGACCGTCTGCTTTAAAATACTAATCTGACCCTCTAGGTCATCTAGTTTTTTAATTTTCTTAATACTCGCTGACTCTATCTGCCTCACTCGCTCTCTGGTTAATTGATGCTCTTGACCAATTTTCTCTAAGGTCTCCCGGCGACCACTTAACAAGCCAAAGCGACGAGATAAAATATCTCGCTCTCTATCTAGTAGTTTTGAGAATAGGTCATTAACAATTCGGACGGCATCTAATCGGGTTAACTCCTCAGTTCTCTCTTTTTTTATCATTTTTTCCAATAAATTCTCCATATAATAAAGTGTTTATAGTTCAGTTGAACTTATTTACTCAACAATTACTGTATCATAATATTTTATATTAGTCAACAGTTACCTTCTTTTCCTGCCTGGCTTGATAATATTGTCTAATTTTCTGATATTCTTTTAGTAGAAATCTTTCCAGGCTTAAAGCGTAAATAGCCATCATGCTCACTCTTAACATGATAATTATCTTTCCCCCAATTGATTCTTTTGGCCAGTATTTAATAAATAAATAGTGCTGATTAACAAAAGATAGGCGCCGCACTGCCTGACTCCGACGACGACGATTTAAAATAAAGGCTAGCGGGTTAACAGTTTCCTTAAAGGCGGTTCGGTCATGATAGACAAGGGCGGTGGGCACTAATTGACTTAGTTCTCCAGCTTGAGCTAGCCGCAGAGCGAGGTCGCAGTCCTCTTTGTACATAAAAAAATCTTCGTCAAAAAATTGCCCAGCGGTCTTAATTTTCCCTAAGGCGGTTAATCTAAACAGTCCCGCTGCTCCTGAAGGGCCGAGAATGGTTTGATGGTCATACTGCCCTTCATCTACTTCGCCTTGACCTAAGTCCGAGAACCGTAACCCAGCCTGCAGGCGTAGGCCCGCTGAATCTATTATCTTAGTCTTGGTATTAGTAGCAAAATTCCAACGCCTTAACTTAGGACTAACTGAGGCTAGCGACTGGTTCTGTTCTAGGGCCTGAATCAAGAGCTTAATTGCTTCTGGCTCAATAATTACATCTGGATTGATAATTAGAAAGTAGTCAGCTCGCCACTCTTCTGCCTTAGTTAATAAAATATTATAAGCCCGACTAAACCCTAAATTACTATTAGTTCCCCAAAATTCTATTGGAAATTCTTGCTCTTGACTAAATTTCTTCAAATACTCTTGGTTAGCTAAATAGCCCGCCTCACTATTATCAAAAGCAAAAATACGATAGTCCGACTTAGGCAAAAATTTAAGCGCTAAATTAAGACTCTCTAAAAAGTCTGGTAAATAAGCTAGCGTTGCCTCATTGTAAGTTAAGAATCCGACTACTAACTTCATATTAAATTATCATTTTTTTAGCTAATTTATCTTTAGCTAATTGCTGAGCTTCTAGCAAGCTATCAAAGGTACCCGCATCTAACCACTCTTCTTTGACCGTAGCCACCTGCAGTTCCTGCCGTTGTAGGTACCAATTATTAACATCAGTAATCTCTAGCTCCCCTCGCTCACTAGCTTTAATACTCTTAGCTACCGCTACCACTCGGTGGTCATAAACATAAAGACCAGTTACGGCCTGATTACTTAAATACTCTTTAGGTTTTTCTACAATCTGCTCTGCTTGGCCTTGGTCATTAAATTTAACCACTCCAAATCTTTCTGGATCCGGAACTTCTTTAGCAAAAATTAATGCTCCAGTTTTAAAGTTTTTTATCTCTGCAGAAAAATCATCAGCAAAAATATTGTCCCCGAGGATCATCGCTACCTTGTCTTGGCCAATAAATTGTTCGCCGATAATAAAGGCTTGAGCCAGGCCTTCTGGCTTATCCTGTATTTCGTAAGTAAATTTAGCTCCGAACTCTTTGCCTGACCCCAAAAGATTCAAATAGTCTCCCGCTCGCTCCGGGGCGACAATAATCAAAATCTCTTTAATCCCCGCTTTTAATAGGGTATTTAAGGGGTAGTAAATCATTGGCCGATTATAGATTGGCAATAATTGTTTGCTAGTTATTTTAGTTAAAGGTCGCAAGCGGGAGCCTGAACCTCCTGATAAAATTATTCCTTTCATAAGCCTTCTTTTAAATATTCACTTAAAGCCTCTCTAAAGGGGCGCATTTTTTTAAGGCGATTATTTTTTAAAACCGAAAACTTTGGCCGACGCGCCTCTCGTCGGTTATCTTCACTCCTCACTGCTCTTAGCTTAACTGGCCAATCTAACAACTGAAAAAACTTCCTCGCTCCCTCATACCAAGTATAGGCGCCTTCATTAACTAAATGATAAATGCCAACTGGAGTTTCTAGCTCCCACAGTCGCTTGGTTGCTAGCGCTAAATCCACAGTGTAAGTAAAGCAACTTAACTCTTCATTAACTATTTGCAGTTCCGCTTTTTCTTGAGCCTGCCGGGCAATAATACTAAAAAAACTAGGCTTCGCTAAGGGACTGGTTCCCTGAGGGCCAAATAATTTAGAACTCCTAATTAGATAATAAGACAAGCCTAATTCTCCCCACTTTAAAAGCTCTCGCTCCCCCGCAAACTTGCTCTCACCATATTTATTAATCGGATTAGGTGTTTCTGTTTCACTAAATTCTCGCTTCTCTTCCGTTCCACTAAAGACATAATCCGTTGAATAATGAATTAGGGTAGCCGATAACTGATAGGCTATCTCCGCTAACACCCTAGGCCAGTTTATATTGAGTTGGACGGCCAAATCGTAGGACTCCGCTTGCTCGCAAGCGTCCACCGCATTATAGGCAATGGTATTAATAATTAAATCTGGCTTTAATTCACTAATTTTCTTTTGAGCCACTGAAAAATCAAGGACATCTAAGTCCTCTTTATCCCAGGCAACCGTAGTATATTCCGTTGAAAATACCTTAACTAATTGCGTTCCTAAATTACCTTGACTTCCTAAAATTAAGACTGTCATATAGTCCTAGTATACCGACTATTAACTTAATTGACAACCAAAAAGCAGACTTTCGTCTGCTTCAAGTTAGCCTAATCTTAATTTGCTTTAATCTGACCACTCTTGGCCCTGGCGAACTAGTAGTTGCGGGGCTAAGTCTGGTTCAGCCATTAACTCTTTAACTATTTTCTCCATTCTGGCTCCCTGTGAACCCTTAACAAGAATAACATCTCCTAACTTTATTCGATCTTGTAAAAACTTACCTGCCTCCTCTGGTTTAGCGAAATAGAAAATAAAGTCATCTTTCATTCCCGCTTGTCGAGCTCCTCGCCTAAAGTCTCGGGCCTTTTCACCAACGGTAATCAAATATTTAATCTTGCTAGTTGCCACTAAGCGACCCACTAACTGGTGCCCTTCTTCGGAATAGGAACCAATTTCTAACATTTCTCCTAAGACGGCATATTTATCAGCCGCTTCATCTATCTTTATTTTAGCCAAAGTACTAACTGCTGCCAAAGAGGCCTCCGGTGAAGAATTATAGGTATCGTCTATTAAAAATGAATGCTTGATTCCTGCTAATAAATTCATTCGTCCTTTGGGTAAATTAAATTCCTTTAGTCGCTGGGCAGTCTCTAGTACTCCTAAGCCCAACTGTATCCCTACTGCCGTGGCCGCCAGAGCGGCGTAAATAGCGGTTTCGGACATAACATTTTTCATCACCACCGGAACTATGGAGCCCTGATAGTTCAACTTAAAGTTAACCCCACTGAGCTCATAGCCTCCTTTAGAGAAATTATAGACAATATCTTGAGCCAATAGATCGGCCCCCGGCGTAAGCCCAAAAGTCAGCACCTTAGCCTTGCTAACTGAGGCAATGCTGCGACTTAGCTCACTATCATAATTTAAAACTGCCAAGCCCTGAGAGTCTAATTTTTCTATCAAGACCTGTTTTTCTTTTTTGATATTAGCTAAATTGCCAAAATACTCTAAATGGGAATGACTAATATAGGTAATTAGTCCTATCTTTGGTTTAGCTATCTTAGTTAAGTAATCCATATCTCCTGGCCGATCTACTCCCATTTCTAAAATTAAAATTTCTGGATACTGCCTACTTTTAATAATCAGTAGTCTTAAGGAATATAAAAATACCTTAAGCCACCCCCCCAGACTGCGTTGCGGCGACTCTTTGCCAATAATTACCAAGGGGAGCCCTATTTCATTATTATAATTTTTAAAACTAGTCCGCACTCTAAATTTATCTTTCAAGACCCAATCAATTGCCTCCTTAGTGCTAGTTTTACCAATTGAACCAGTGATTCCCACAATTTGTGGTTGATACTTTTTAACTATCGCTTGAGCAAGTATTTTTAAAATTGTTTGTAATACCTTTTTCATAATTTTCTATATTATTCTCTAGTCTTAGGAATCTGATAATATTTTAACATAAAATCCGCTATTTCTCTCCAAAGCGGGACGGTGGTTCCTTCAGCGTAAATAATGTTCTTGGGGTTATCTATCTTAGTTAACATCACAAACTTTGGCTCTTCAATCGGAGCAATCCCCACAAAGTTATGAATCCTATTAGTCAGAGAATAGCCACCTCTTTCGGCTACTTGAGCAGTTCCCGTTTTCCCTCCAGTGTAATAGCCTTCAATGTAGGCCCGATTAGCATGTCCCTTTTCCACAATATTAACTAACATCGCTAAAATGGTATCGGCTGTTTTAGCCGAGACCACTTGTCTAACTGGTAGTGGCTTTATTTCCTCGCGCTGACCATTCTCTTTAATAATTTCCTTGACTACGTGTGGTTGCATTAGTACCCCTTTATTAGCTAAGGCCTGAAAAGACATCACCATTTGCAGAGGGGTGACCGCTATTCCCTGCCCATAAGAAGCAGTGGCCGCATCTATCTCCTTAATTTTATTACTAAGCAAATTTTTAATATTCCCCGGACTCTCCGCCCCCAACTCTATTCCACTGCGCTCACCAAAGCCAAAGTTTTGTACATACTGAGAAAATACTTTTGCTCCCACCTGGCGCATGGCAAAGACGGCTCCCGTATTTAATGACTTCTCTAGCACGCCATTCATATCCACCACCCCATGAGGACCATGGGTGCTAAAATCAGAATTACTAATCGGCTTAGGCCAGCCACTGATCATCATTTTACCCTCATCAATAAAAGTAGTTGCTGGGCTAACTTTTTCCTGGTCTATGGCCGCGGCCATGGTAATTACCTTAAACACTGACCCCGGTTCATATTGATCACTAAGGGCGGGATTTTTAAAGGCTGACAAATCAGCAGTCAGTTGATAGTTATTAGGATCAAAGTCAGGCACTGAGCACATCGCAATTACTGCTCCTGTTTGGGGCTCAATGATAATAACGCTTCCGCCATCAGCCTGATGCCTAGCGACTGCCTCTTTTAGCTTTTCACAAGCGACTGACTCAATATTACGATCTATCGTGAGCACCAAATCATCCCCCTTGCTGGGCTTAACATACTCGCGGCCATTAACAATTATGGTATTTGCCGTAGCCGCTTTCTCCGACTTTAAATACCCTGACTGGCCAGCTAATTCGGTATTAAAAAACTCTTCTAAACCATATTTACCCACCTCCTGATTGTCAGCATAACTCACAAAGCCTAGCAAGTGGGCCCCTATTTCTTTCTCGGGATAACTTCGCACTATCTGCAGCTCATAGCCTAGGCCGGGAATCGTTATTTTAGCACCCGCCCCCTCAGCTTGCTTAAGGTAGACCTGTCCGGCTCTCAGTTCTAAGTCATTAAGCGTTAAGGGCTGCTCATCGGTAGAGGCAAAAAAGGCAATGAACTCTAAAAACTCATCTAAATTAAGCTTTTTATTCAAAGTTTCATAAGGGTCCCCTGGTTTATCTACTCTAATTAAATAATTATCTAATATCTTCGCCCGACTGCTAGACGCTAGCTCCGCTCTTTCCTCCTGGCTTAAATCCGCCTGTTCTTCCGCTATCTTTTTCTCCACCACCGCTTGATCAAAATAGTCATAAAGTTTTTCGGCAAATTCTAGCGGCGCGGTAATATCCTGAGGCACTACATAGATATCCATTAAACTTTTATTGGTCGCTAGGGGATATAATTTTTCTTGACCATTAATTTTCTCTTGTGAAAATATTTTCCCTCGCTCAGCCTTTAGTTCACTAAAAGTACTATGCTGTAAGGTGGCGATGGAGGAATAGCGCTTAGCGTCTTTGATTTGTAAAATAGCTAAACGAACTATCAGTGCTCCCGCAATTAAAAAAATGGCGACTATCGCTAAGCGGAAGCGCCCCTTATTTAGCAAAGTTTGACTTGGCTGACTCTTAGCCGCTTGGTCTCGCCACATAATTTCTTATTTCAAAGCTAACACTGGCTTAGTTACTGTTAAGTAGTCAATTTCTTCTACCGCCACTAAATTTAAGTTGGCGGTTTTATCAGTTAGATAATTATATGACTGCAAGCGATTAACTGTTTCCTCTTTTTCTAAGCAAGCACTTTCTAGCAAGTTAGCCTGACTTTTTAAGTCCCTGAGGATAAAGCCCTTAGCGCTTAAATCGCTGATATTAAATAAGTGAAAAAACCCTAAGCAGAAAATGATTACTCCAATGCCTAAATTTAGTTTCTTAAGATTCAGGCGCCTTGGTTTAGACTGACTAGACTGAGGTGATTGGTAATAGTTAATTACTCCACTCATATGACTAATATTTATTAATTTAAAAATTATCAAATTTTAATTGCGGAACGAAGTTTAGCGCTTCGCGACCGAGGATTAAGGGCCACTTCTGTTTCGCTAGCAATTAATGGCTTCTTGCTTAAAGCCAGTAACTGATCATTGTTTTTAAAAAATCTCTTCACTATTCGGTCTTCTCCGCTATGGAAAGAGACTACCGTAATCCGTCCCCCTATTTTCAGTAGTTTCAGAGCTTCAGCTAACACTGCCGTTAAAGAATTTAACTCATCATTGGTCTCTATTCTCAAGGCTTGAAATACTTTAGTGGCTGGATTAATTCTTGAATAATACTTAAACGGAATAGTTGAGCCCATTACTTCCAAAAACTTGGCGGTAGTGGTGATTCGTTCTGTGCGCCTAGCCTTGACTATCGCCTTAGCTATTTGATAGGCGCGCTTCTCTTCTCCGTAGTCTCTAAAGACTCTAGTTAATTCCTCTAGACTATACTCATTAACTATCTCTTCAGCGGTTCGCTCACTTTTCGGCCCAAAGCGCATATCTAAGGGATAGTCTCCCAAGAAAGAAAAGCCCCGTTCACCGTCCGCTAATTGCGCTGATGATAGTCCTAGGTCTAAAACTAAGCCATCTAACTTTTTTCCTGGCAAGACTCGCTCTAGTTCCGTAGTTAAATTTTTAAAGTTATTATTGATTAAAATAACATTATCAATCTTCTCCTTAGCTAATAATTCTTTAGCATTCGCAATCGCCGCCTCATCTAAATCAAAACTAACTACCTTTCCTGATGGTCCAACTAGCCGAGCAATTTCTAAAGTATATGAAGCGCCGCCTAAAGTTCCGTCTACATATATTCCTCCCGACTCGGGAGCTAATTGCTCAATTACCTCCTTTAGCATCACTGGTGTGTGTTGGTACTTCATATCAACTATTAGATACCTAAGTCTCCTAAGGTCTCCGCAATGGCATTACTATTTTTCTCATTCTCCTGCTTATACTTATTCCAAGCCCCTTCATCCCAAATTTCCAAATGATCATAAAGACCGGCAATCACCACCTTCTTTTTCAATTTAGAAAACTGTCGCAAATATTCTGGTAAAGTTATCCGGCCCTGATTATCAAACTCTAAGTCCATTGCCCCAGCTAACATGTGTCGACTAAAGGCTCTAACTCTCGCCTGGCTAACTGGTAGGCTAGAAAACTTTTTAGCTAGGTCAGCAAACTTTTCCTGAGGGTACAAAAAAAGACAATCATCTAAGCCCTTAGTAACGACAGCGCCTTTTTTTAAAAGCAAACGAAACTTAGCTGGGATAGCTAATCGTCCTTTATCATCTAGATTGTGATTGTATTCACCGATGAACATAAGTACTTAATTAAGGTGATCGTCTAGTTACTTCTCCACAATTCCCCACCAATCACCTGACAAGTCCTATTATACACCACTTATGCCCTCGGGTCAACACTTAGCTTTTGTCTAAAATAAGCCAAAAAATAATAAAAAAATCTACTTATCAACAAGTAGATGTTTTTTTCTTTAATATTATTAGCTAGTATTTATTAAAGTTTTCAACAGGTAGTCCCCAAGATTAAACCGCCTTATTGCTCTATCATTTTTTAGTCTCCTTAGGTCTGCTCTTATTAAATAAGACTTTGCGCTGATAAATAGGTTTAACTATCCCTATTCCTGATTGACCTGATAAAAGCTTATCATTCCCCTCAGCAGCAACTACCGGAATTTTTAAAGCATAGGCAAGAGCATTAGCGGTCAAGACCCCGATTCGTAAAGAGGTAAAACTAGAGCCAGTTTGCTTAACAATAATCTTCTTAAGCTCTGATAAGTTAAATTTATTTTTAACTAAGAGTTGGTCTATGGCTACTAACAGTTTCTCAGACTGTTGGCGGGGGGCTTTAATTTCTTCTTTAACTAAAAAATCAGCTCCCTGTTGCAAGCCGATAATCATTAGCTCCGCCTCAGCGGTATTAATATATAGGGCTAATTCCTCTTTCATATATATAGTCTTTTATTGATCAGTCTCTAAAGTTAATTTAACTCCCTGAGGGCCATCTTCTAGTCGGTAGCCCTGTTGCCTAATTTCTTCCCTCAAGCGATCGGCTTCTAGCCAATCTTGCTTCTCTCTGGCCTGAGCGCGACTTAATAGCAAGGCCTTAACTGTTGCTGGTAAATCAGACTCCGCTACTACCTTCTCGGCCCTTGGCTCTAGTTCAGTTAGTCTTAAGCCTAGCACTCTATCAAAGTCTAAAACCGTCGCCAGCTTATCAGCTTTAGATAGCTTTGATTTTAAAACCGCGGAAACTACCGCTAAGGCTTGCGCGGTATTTAAATTATTATTAACCGCTGCTAAGAATTTAGCTTGAAAGACTTGACTGGGCTGACCTTGTTCTTGGCCCAAATTAATTACTGAGTTTTGTAAACTACTTAAACCTTCCTGAGCCCTTAACAATCCTTCCTCACTATATTCCATGGGCTTATGGTAGTTGCCTTGTAGGAAATAGAATCTAAAGGCCAGCGGGTCTACGCCCGACTGACTAGTTGCTCGCTCTAGGGTTAAAAAATCATCAGTACTTTTAGACATTTTCTCCCCCTCTTTATTAACCAAAAAGGCATTGTGTAGCCAGTAGTTAAAGAAGGGGCGGCCAGTCGCTGCCTCCGATTGAGCAATTTCATTAGTGTGGTGAATATTAATATGGTCACTTCCCCCACAGTGAATATCTAAGTTATCTTTCAAGTATTTTAAACTAATCGCCGAACATTCTATGTGCCAACCCGGAAAACCGACTCCCCAAGGCGAAGGCCATTCCATTTGTCTTTGCTTGTCTTGAGGAGAAAACTTCCACAAGGCAAAGTCAGGAGGATTCTTTTTCTCTTTATTTTTCTCTACCCGTGCCCCTTCTTTTAACTCTTCTATAGGCAACTTGCTAAGCTTATTATAATCCGTAACTAGGGCAGTATTGAAATAAAGACCATCGCTAGTTTGGTAGGTATAGCCCTTTGCTTCTAGTATTTTAATTAATTCTATTTGCTCTTTAATATGATCAGTTACCCGAGCATAAATACTTGGTGGAATAATATTTAATAACTGCAAGTCTTGCTTAAAAGCTTCTTCGTAAAACCTAGCTATTTCTATTGCGCTCTTATTTTCCTTCCTAGCACTTAGCTCTAGCTTATCCTCGCCCATACTCCTATCACCAACTAAGTGACCAACGTCAGTGATATTCATAATATGCTTAACCTGATAGCCATTATAGCTTAAGGTTCTTTTGAGAATATCAACGAATAGGAAGGCACGTAAATTACCCAAATGCGCATACTTATAGACCGTAGGACCACAGGAATAAAGGCCCACGGTTTTTCCGGCGATGGCCTTGAATTCTTCTTTTTTTCTTGTAAGCGTGTTATAAAAAAATAACTTAGCCATAGTCTTTATTTAAGCTATTTAACGAAACCTGAGGGGCATAATTATTCTCCCCTGATTCTCTGCTAATCCAGAAGGATTGTCTTTGCTAATTGCTAAAAATCCCGACTCTACCTCTATCGTCTCCGGGTTATACTCTAGTAGTCCCACATATTCCACTAACTCTTCATTAAGCCAATCACCGTCCGCTACGGCCACTCCTGTTGCTAAGGAATTATTATCCTCATCTATTAGCTGCAAGACTAACTGCCCCTCAAAAAACCAGGTCCGTGAAATCTTACCCTTAACCAACAAGGGTGAGCTAATTAATTGATTGCTCTCCGGAGTGCTAATTAGTACCCCAATTGGCTCCGTGGCTTCCCTAGTCGCCGCTATCTCTACCTCCTCATCAGCCACTGGCTCGTTCTCTGCTTCTAACTGAATAATTTCAGCAACTTGTCGGTTTGATTTTTGCTGACTAAACTCCTTAATTCGTAAAACTACCATACTCACCAAGATTATCATGACCACCACTAAGAGAAATTTATTTTTATTCATATACTAAAATAACTAACTACTAACTCTCTGCTTTGATTATATCATAATCTCCCCACTTTGTCTTAGACTATGATATAATAATTATATCAATATTTTATGTTAGACTTGCAAACTGAACAAGAGTTTTTTAATTTAGGCTACCAATATTTAGGCGGCCTAGATGAGGCTGGCCGTGGCCCCTTGGCTGGGCCAGTAGTCGCGGCCTGTGTGGTTATTGATAGTCATTTTAAAATAGACCAGTCTGACCTTAAATTAGTAACTGACTCTAAAAAATTAAGTGCCTCAAAACGAGAACAGTTATTTAAAATTATCAAAGAAAAGGTTACGGCGGTGGAGATCGGAATAGCTACTAACGAAGAAATTGATCAAATTAACATTCTCCAGGCTAGCTTTTTAGCCATGCGCCGGGCGGTTAAGAAATTAAAAATTCAACCTGATTACCTATTAGTTGATGGAAATTTTAAAGTTCCTCAACTTAATAAATCACAAACAGCGATAGTCCATGGCGATGCTCAGGTCTTTTGTATTGCCGCCGCCTCAATTATTGCTAAGGTTAGTCGTGACTGGTTAATAACTGAGTTAGCTAAAAAATACCCTCAATATGAATTAGAGAAACACAAGGGTTATGGCACTAAAAGACACTTAGAGCTAATTGCTAAGTATGGACCCTCTCCCCTGCACCGCCTTAGCTTTGCGCCATTTAGAAATAAAAAAGCTTGATTTTAAATCAAGCTTATTTTTTTATTATCCTATTTCGTGCTGATCTATTACAACATCAAGATACTCCTTAACACTATAATAGACATCTTCCACCTTAAAGGCTCTCCACAGCCCCAACAACTGGGGCGAAGAAATGGCTACAAAGCCTATCCCGTAGGCCTTGGCCACTGGTAAGTCTTTATTAACATCGCTGCCCACAAAGACTATTTCTTCTGGCCTAAATCTAGCCAGAACTTTTTCTAAGGAACTAGGGTCAGGCTTTAGAACTCCCTCGTCGGAAGTTTTAATAAAATCAAAGTCTTCTACCTTTAACTTTATTTTCTCTAAACCACTTTTAACATCCGCCATCTTCCTATTGGTCAAAATACCAAAGGAATAACCGGATTTCTTTAGGAGATTTATTTTTTTAAACAACTCACTATTGAGTTGTTTATTTATCTTCCTAAACTCTTTTTTGGCCTCATTTACAACTGCCGAAATCTGATTTCGGGTCCAGTTATACTTAAGAGCCATTTTTGGCAGGACTACCGTTTCATAGCACCTACCATAGTCCTCTGAATAGACTAGGGCCTCATCTTGTAGTAATCCCTGACTTCTCAATGCTTGTCGCCAAACATTGATAGTTTCATCGTCTGACAACATAAGCGTGCCCCCTAGGGCGAAGATAATTAGTTTTCTTTTCATTTCTTATTGTTTTTTATGTTTAACATTAGGTTAATTATTAAAACTACTAATTTAGTAGCGGTCTTAATAATTAACCTAAGGTAAAGCTATTGTCAAAGAACTAGTTATTAAACTTTAATTTCCCTTTCTGACCTCTCACTATAGTATATTTACCTTAAATAATCAAGATCGTCCGGCTCTAATACGCTCACTTTCAGTTAATTGCTGTTTTCTTAATCTAATACTTTTAGGAGTTACTTCTAAATATTCATCTTTATTGATAATCCCTAAGCCTCGTTCTAGGTCTAGCTCCCAAGGGGGAGTGAGAATAATTGCCTCATCTGAACCAGAGGCTCGGACATTAGTCTGTTTTTTGCCCTTAATTGGATTAACCGTTAAGTCGCTCCCCTTGGCGACATTACCGACCACCATTCCTTCATAGACTTCAGTATTAGGCTTAATGTATAAAGTGCCTCGCTCTTGTAGGTTCCATAGAGAATAGGCTAGGGCCTTACCAGTTACCATAGAAATCATTGAGCCCAGCTCATTACGCTCTATCTCTCCCGCCCAAGGTTTAAAGGCTAGAAAGTGGGAATAAAGGATACCCTCTCCCCTAGTATCAATGATAAATTCTCCTCGGTAACCTAAAAGTCCTCGGGTGGGAATTTGAAATACCATTCTAGTTTGACCATCCTTATTTACTAAATCTAACATTTGTCCGCGTCGCTTAGCCAACTTTTCTATCACTGCCCCGGCCTTAGCTTCAGGAACATCTACCCGCACTTCCTCATAGGGCTCTAATTTTTCACCCTGCTCCTCTTTGATAATGACCTGTGGTTGAGAAACTTGCAGTTCATAGCCCTCGCGACGAAGATTTTCCAACAACACCGCAATATGTAGTTCGCCGCGACCAAACACCTGATAAACATTAACATCGGAAAAATCTATTTTTAATCCCACATTAATCTCTAGTTCTTTTTCTAAGCGCTCTTTTAGTTGCCGGTTAGTTACAAATTTCCCTTCCCGACCGGCAAACGGAGAATTGTTAATCAAAAAACTTAAGGAAATAGTTGGCTCAGCTATTGTTATTGCTGGCCAAGGAGTTTCATCTTTTTTCTCAGAAATAGTTTCACCGATATAAGCATCGCTCAGACCAGCGATTAAGACAATGTCGCCTGCGCTAGCTTCAGACATTTCTTGGCGAACTAGACCCTGAAAAGAAAATAATTTAGCCACCCGACCTGAATTAATACCATTGTCCAAATCATGCTTAAAAATAGTTTGCCCCACCTTTATTTTCCCTCGATAAATTCTCGCTACCGCTAATCGTCCTAAAAAATTATCGTAAGCTAAGTTAAAGATTTGAGCAACTAAAGGCTTCTTGATGTCTTCTTGACTAGCCGCTGGTTTAACTTGTTTTAAAATTAAATCTAACAAGGGATTTAAATTATCCTCTAACTGACTAGCTTTATTCCCCGCCAAACCCTGCTTAGCAATGGTGTAAATAACGGGAAAGTCTAATTGTTCATCATTAGCGCCTAGGTCTAAAAATAGTTCATAGACCATCTCCTCCACCTCAGCTGGCCGAGCAGCCGGCTTATCTATTTTATTAATCACTACTATTGGTTTTAAGCCTAACTCTAGGGATTTTTGGAGAACAAATTTGGTTTGTGGCATGGGCCCCTCTTGAGCATCTACCACTAGCAAAACTGAATCTATCGATCGCAAGACTCGTTCTACCTCGGAGCTAAAGTCAGCGTGACCAGGGGTGTCAACAATATTAATCTTAGTGTTTTGATAAAAAAGACTACAATTTTTAGCATAGATAGTAATTCCTCTCTCTTGTTCTAGAGAATTACTATCCATACTAGTACTGTCAGTCGCTAAGCCAGCCTGACGGAGCAAGGAGTCTGTTAGGGTGGTTTTACCATGGTCAACGTGAGCGATAATAGCTAAATTACGAATTTCCATAAAATTTATTAGTTTAAAAATAGTTGGCAAAAGAAAACGCGACAGTCTGGTCGCGTTTTAAACTATCAGTCCGATTAAATTAAATTATTACAAACAAGTCCTAAAGTCAAGTCCTAAAAACTACGCTGCTTCTCTTCACCGCTGGTCATGTCCTTAATTTTATACACTCCCTTGGTTGCCTCCTCGGGGCCCACTATAATTACCTTGGAGAAATTTTTCTTGTTAGCTAATTCTAGGGCCTTGGCTATCTTTTGCTCCTCTAGGCCTAGATAAACTTGATGACCACGACTCCGCCACTCCTTGGCTAGTCGTTGAATAGTCATTTGCAAACTTTTATCTAACAAAGGGAGGTAATAAACATCTGGTTGAATTAAATCAAGTCCAGCTAACAGGCCCCAACTTTCTAAGAACAACTTAAAAGTTTCATCGCCCGGAGCAAAGCCCAGCGCAGGAAAGTTTTTTTCTCCAAATATTTCGGCTAAACCATTATAGCGCCCTCCGCCAAACATCGCCCGACGATTATCTGGATGATTATCATAAACTTCAAAGACTAAGCCGTCATAATAATCAAATCCCCGAATAATTGCTGGCTTAAATTCTATTAAATCTCCATAACCTAACTCCTCTAACTTCTCTATTAGTCCTGCTATTTCTAACAAGCCTTGATTAGTTTTAAGAACTGGAAACTCTTGTAGCAACTCATCTAAACTGGTGCTGGTCATAAATTTCAATAGTATGTCTATCGCCTCAGAGTCTAGGTCAAGTTCACCAAGACGGACCTTAATTTCTTCTTGAGTTAATTTATTCCACTTATCTAAAATACGCCCTACCTTAACTCTCTGCTCTGGGGCTAAGCCCTCGGGTTGACACAAATCAAAGATCGCTTCTAGTAGTTTTCTATTATTAATTCCTAAGAAAAAAGAATTCTGAGGAGGATCAAATTCTAACACTAAATCTAGGGCTAATTGTAGTAGTTCTAAGTCAGCACTTAGATTATTGCTACCAAAAATATCACAATTTAACTGCCAGAATTCCCGATTACGCCCTCGCTGTGGTTTCTCATTGCGCATGAAATTAGCAATTGAAAACAGCTTAATAGGCTTAGGGCTAGCCGCATAAACCTTAGTTAACAAGCGCACTACTGATGGGGTCATTTCTGGTCTAATCGCCAATTCACGACCTCCCAAGTCAGAAAAAGTTAAGAGCTCTGGCCCTCCTACGTCCTCACCTGATTTAGCTCGGTATATTTCAGCATTCTCCACTAAAGGAGTGAGATACTCTTCAAAGCCATAACGCAAACAGACCTGTCGCCAAGTATCAAAAATATACTTTCGCACCGCAAACTCAGCTGGTAACCAGTCTTGAGTTCCTTTTGGCTCTTGATTGGAAATGGGTTTGTTCATATTCTTTATTTTAACCCCTTTTAATTATCTTGGCAACTAAAAGAGGTTTGACACAAGGGCAGCCTAGAAATGTCGTAGTGGTGGGCTATTTAGAGATGTCATTCCTCCTTAATTTATTATTTTTATTAACTAGAGCAGTTAACAATTATTTATCCCCAAATTTTAGCTGAGGTTTAGTAATAACTTAAATGTTCTTTAGGGATTTTTTGCCATAATAGTTAAACTTATTAACTAACTAAAAAATCCTATGAAAATATTAATTATTGACGATGAATTAAGTATTTTAGAATTCCTTAAAGAAGGCCTTAAGAGCAAACTATATGACGTTGACTGTGCTAGTGATGGCGAGCGAGGGGCTTGGCTAGCTAAAACTGGAAGTTATGATTTAGTAATACTAGACTACACTTTACCTAAAATGAATGGAGCCCAAGTGCTAAAGGAAATTAGAGCAGAAAAGAAGCATTTACCAGTGATCATTTTAAGTGTCGCCTCTGAATTAAAAAACAAACAAGAATTATTTTCTCTTGGGGCTGATGACTATCTCACTAAGCCCTTTTTATTAGAAGAATTATTACTAAGAATTGAGGCCGTGCTAAGAAGGCCTCAGAAGCTAAGTCCTGATTTATATAAAATAGATAATCTAACTTTTAACGCTAGCGCTCGCACCGTTAGGCGCGCGGGGCGAGAAATATATTTAACTAGACGAGAATTCTTTTTATTAGAATACTTTCTAAAAAATCGCAATATTATTCTTTCTCGTCAACAGATTCTAGAAAACGTTTGGGATTATAATGCCGATCCCTTTTCTAATTCTATTGAAACTCATATTGCTAGCTTGCGCCGTAAATTAAATCAGGGAAAATACCGAGAGCTCATTCATACCTTTAGTGGTCGGGGGTACAAGTTGGCTTTGAATAAATTAACTGACAACTAGTCATCAATGAATTTTTTACCCAATAACTCTTTGGGTAAATATTCTTGCTGGCTATCATCTTCCTTAGGACTATACTTATAGCCCTGAGCGTACCCTAAGTCTTTCATTAACTTAGTAGGAGCATTACGCAAGTGAATTGGTACCGGCAAGTTACCACTTAGTTTTATTTCCTCACGAACTCGCTGATAAGCCTCATAGGCTTTAATACTTTTAGCTGACTTAGCTAAATAGGCGACACAATGACTTAAATTAACTCCACACTCTGGATAGCCTATTTGCTGACAAGCAGTATAGGTAGCGGTAGCTAATAATAAGGCGCTATTATTAGCTAGCCCCACATCTTCACTAGCAAAGCGTACTAAACGCCTTGCTATATATAAAGGATCCTCTCCGGCCTCAAGCATTCTGCCTAGATAATATAAAGCGGCATCAGGATGCGAGCCCCGAAGCGATTTATGAAGAGCGGAAATTAAATTATAATGCTCTTCCCCGTCGCGGTCATATAATAGGTTAGGTTGATTGCTTATCTCCTTTAAGAGTTTAGTGGTGATTTTCTTTCCCTGGTCCTTTGCCGATTCTAGGGCGCTTTCTAATATCCCTAAAGCTCGCCGAGCATCACCATTAGCTAATTGAGCTAACAAGGAAGATGCTTTAGGGTCTAGTTTAAGTGCTAATGCTTGGGCTGCCCGATTAATAATTTCTTGCAACTCTTGGTCAGTTAATCTTTCTAGCACTACTATCTTCACTCGAGATAATAAGGCGCTATTGAGAGAAAAGCTAGGATTCCCTGTTGTCGCCCCAATTAAAGTAATGGTGCCATTTTCCACTAAGGGTAGTAGGGCATCTTGCTGAGCTTTATTCCAACGGTGAATCTCGTCAATAAATAATATAGTTTTAGCTCCCAGTCGGCGAGCAGACTTAGCGCGTTCGGCAATTTCTTTTAATTCCTTAACCCCACTATTAGTTGCGCTTAACTCTCTAAACTCCGCCTTTGTTTCCTGGGCAATAATTAGGGCCAAGGTGGTCTTGCCAGTGCCTGGTGGTCCCCAAAAAACCAAGGAGGGAGTTCTGTCCTGCTTGATCGCTTGATACAACCAAGACCCTGGAGCAATTACCTGCTGCTGGCCCACGAACTCCGTTAAATTTTTTGGCCGGAAATAAATGGCCAGTGGTTGAGATTTGATCATCGCTGTAAACTTCATTTACTACTCTAGCAAAAATTAACAAAATTTTCTAGTTCCTGGCTAAGAAAAAACTGGCCTATTTGGCCAGTTTAATATTATTCCCCTTAATTTAATTGCCAAATTAAATAGTTAAAGACCCCTAGATAACTAATCCAAATTAAGTAAGGGAAAAACAGCCAAGCCGCTGTTTTTTTTATCTGGTAAAGATAATAAAAACTAACAATAATCATTGATAAATAGGAAATCATTGCCCAAAAAGATAGCCCTGGCAATTTGATGTAAAAAAACAAGAACACCCAATATAGCGAAAGCAGCAATTGAGCGCTAAAACTTAAATAAGCAGAGCGATAAGCTTTTTTTGCTTGATGGTCTTTAGCTACTAAAAATAATGCGACTCCCATTAGTAGAAATAGTCCCAACCAAATATAAGCTAATATATTACTAGGCACTGATAAACTTGGCTTGTTTAAACTCTGATACCAAGTACTCAAGCCTGGTGAGGCCAGCCCAAAAGCCAAGAGACCAATCGCTAGTGGGCTAAGTAGGCATAAAATAAATAAAGCTATTTTCCTAAAAGAGTTAGTCATAGAATAAATTTAGAATCACTAAATTTAGTATAGCATTTTTTAATTTAAGATAAAAGAGAAAACTCTCACCTAGGTTTGTTAAATTATAAAAATATTGTTATGATGATAAACGGTTAAAGTGATTAATAATCGTTAAAATATTTTATGAAAAAAGTTATCTGTCTTTACGGCCCAGCGGCGGCGGGCAAAACTACTCAAGCCGAATTATTAACAAAAAAATATGGCCTCTTCTCTTTTGGGATGGGAGACCATTTGCGAGCGGAAATAAACTCTCATTCTGAACTAGGAAAAGAGATCGCGGAGACAGTTGCTCAAGGACTATTAATCCCTGACCACTTAATGGACCAGGTTCTTGAAAGTATTAAAGAGCCGGCTCGCACTACAGGCATCGTTTTAGATGGCTTCCCTCGGGTCTTAAGTCAGGCTAAGTCTTTAGCTAAGGTTTTACAAACGGTCAATTTAGAGGTTGAGCTCTTTGTCCTTTTAGATATTAATGAAGACGAGATTTTAAATAGAATTGCCGCTCGGGCTAAGCTAACTGGGCGCCATGATGACTTAGATGCTCAAGCGATTAGCAATCGCCTAGCTGTTTATAATAAAGAGTCTTTAGCTTTAATTGATCATTATCACTCCTTGGGAAAATTAGTAAAAATAGATGGCTCTTTGCCTAGGGAGGATGTCTTTAAAGAAATAGAGAAACATCTTTAAGCGGGAATAAGTTTCTTTAGCTCTAGCCAAATAGCATACATCGCATAAGTATCTAGGGCACAATATTTTAATAGGTCGCCAATTGCCTTCTCCCTGCTAGGAGAAGCCGGTGCTCGTAAAACTTGTTGATACCAAGTGTCTGAGGCCGTACCACCTTCTTTTATCTCCAACCCCTCATAGCTTAACTCGGGCACCATAACTGGTAGAACTTTTTTTATAGTCGTCTTCCCTTCAAAGCCCGGATGAACGTAATATTGTTTGGTAAACACATCAATTAGGTCATAGACTCGCTTATTTAGTCCTAATATAAATTGCTTCTCTTGTGGTAAAATTTTAGCCATCTCAATGTTACGACTATTTTCAAATCCTTTGTTCCAAACAATAATCCGACCGACTGGACCAATGTTTTTTTTAAGTGCCGCTACTAACTCCGGAACTGGATCTTCAGGACTTAAGCTAAGAAACTCCGCGTGACGTACTTCCCCGCCTTCTTCCGTTAAAATATGAAGAGAGAACTGAAAGGTAATTTGCTGATAGGGATGGTAACCAGAAAACAAGGGGATAGCGGCCGCATAGGTTTCATAATCAAGGAAATAGAGTGGGTATTCTAAATTAGATAACTCCGCCTTGATCGCAGGAAGGTCTATTATTGACTTCTGACTTTGATAAACATCAACCTGATTCCTTTGAATGACACTTAACTTAAACCCATCGGGAATATCATTTAAATCTAAGATCCCCGAGTCCACTAACTCGGTTAATTTTTTCTTGCTTGAACCTATCCGAGATAGGTCATGAACAGAATAGGCAGGTACTTCTGGATAGGAATAATTAAAAGTAGAACACTGATTACTTCTTCCAGAATAAAGACAAGTACAAGTGAGGGTCGCTTCATCGGTTTGGGAAAATTCAGCCAAAACCTTCTCCATTCGCAAGCGAGTATTAGTCTCCCGCTCTTTAACTGAATCAGTAATATCTTCTATTTTAAATAGCGACTCTAGCTCTATCTCTCCTTGTCTAACATAATCTTTGTTAAGGTGTATTAAAAAAACCTGATTTATTGGCAAACCAGTTTCTAATAAGACCGCATACTGGAAAGTAGCATCTTCAATGTGGTCTAACTCCTTAACATTCTCTTTAATTGTATTAGTCCCCTTAATTTCATACAAATTCCAAGCCTGACTAGCTTCGTCATATTCTAATACATCATTTCTTACTAAAAATTTATCCTTCTTAAAGGTTGATTGAAAAATGACTGATTGTTTCTGATTTATTAATTCAACCGTCTCCCTAACCGCCTCAAGGTCACGACTCTCTATCAAGCGCCCCTTGGGAAAAAGCTTTCTAGCCCACTGTTCCACCAGATTACCGCTAGCCATCAAGCCTCGCTCAAAGGCCGATAAAGTAAATTGACTGGCTAATTCTGGCTGATTTAATTTTAGCCAAGCATTCTTGGGACAAGCAAGAAAATCTAAATAAATTGTTTTAGTAATATATTGAGACATACTCTTATTTTTATATAATTCTATTATACCACAAACCCCAATCTAGTAGTTAAAAGTAAAAAGCAGACAAATTAGTCTGCTTAATAAATCTAATTGGCACGGGCGGTAGGAATCGAACCCACGCTAAAGGTTTTGGAGACCTCGGTACTACCACTATACGACGCCCGCTTAACTTTAAGGTCATTCTACTACTATTTAGCTTTAATTACAAGGGAGGGATAATAAAAAAACCGCAAGTCTAACTTGCGGCTATCGCTACCAAGGATAATAACCAATTTTCAGGGCTGCTTGAAAATCACGCAGCTCTTGTTCCAGAGAGAATCTCAATTCTCCATCCTCTTTAAAGAGAAGGTCGTAATAATACCGATGCAACTCTTTATAAATCATCATTAAGAGCTCTCTAGCCCGATTGTCTTGAGGATACACTTCTTTGATAACTTTTCTAACAATAACTAGATCTTTAGATCTTTTTTTAACTACTGCTAGAAAATATGCATTAGTCCAAAAAGCAACCCCTTGAGAAATAAAGGCCCTTTTAAATATTGCCCGAACATCAGCTTTACCTGCTCCTGACAAATTATCATAACAGGCAAGCACCTCAGACAAGTTTTCCATGGACATTAGTTCTGTTAAGTGCCCAGAAATCATCCTTATTTCCCTCGCTCCCTCAAAAACTCCTGCTGGAGTTCTCCTAATTGAGACCAAGAACTTGATCAGATCTTTGTCTCGGATCGCCTCTAGGATAGCAACTTTAGTGGTTGCTGCTCTAGCAAGCCTTGAGACAAAAACAATGCCCGTTCCTAATAGCACTATAACTATTAGCCAGGTCGGCATCAGCCACCCATAATTCTCTGTAAAAAATACTTGCATAATCTCGCCCCCTCCCTTGGGCCTTTATATTTAATTGTTAAATAACTGAAATTTAACGCTGAAATCTTTTAGGTAGCCACCAGGGCTTCTTTGTTTCTTTTTCAGCCTCTCCTGCTAAAATTCTTTGTGACTCTTTCTTTAGCTCCCGACAATCACTTCCGTCTAAAGAATCACAAAACTCTAATTCGTAAATATGAAAAACTGTGACCATTAAGGCGATAATTAGAGGACCAACTATTATTCCCCAGAAGCCAAATAATGTTAAGCCTCCGAGAATGGAAAATAGGACAAAGATGGGATTAACCTCAGCATCATCTTTGATCATTAAGGCCCTGATAACATTATCGATCGTCCCGATAATTAAGGCTCCCCAAGCGAGAATAAAAATTCCCTCTCTGATGTCTCCTGATAAGAGATAAAATATTCCCACGGGCACATAAAAAATCATTGAACCCACATAAGGCAGGAGTGATAGTAGGGCGACTAGAACTCCAGCCAGTAGTGGCGGAAAGCCCACTATCCAAAAACCAATTGCGCCCACCACTCCCTGTCCAGCTGCGGCAACGAAAGTGGAGATAAAAATGGAATAACTAACTTTACGGAATTTATTAAAAATTACCCGATCATGGTCATTAGACAGAGGCGATAACAACATAATTCGCTTAAGAATCTTAGGTCCATCAACAAAGAAAAAGAACATGGATAAGACAATAAAGACTAAGGAGATAATAAATTTAGTCGTTTCCCTAAAAATTGCCACGGCTCCCGTTAAAAATATCCCACTAACCTTCTTAGAAATTTCTAAAATAGTACTCTGAAAAGCCTCGCTACCAGTATTAATCTTCTCTAGTCCTAAATACTGCAAGGGAGAGTCTTGAATAATGCTTTGATCAAAAAGATCGCCAAAGGAATTGTTTTCAAAAAAAGTCACTGTATTACTATACAGATCTAATGACTTTTGTCCCCCGAAAGAAATTAATTTAACCACCGGAATAATTACTACCAAGACCAACAAGAGGCACATAATTAGGGCCGCCAAATTTCTTCTCCCCTTCATTGCCTTAACTAAATACTCAAAGGGTGAATAAAAGACAGACACTAATATAGTGGCCACTAATACTTCTAATAAGAATGGGCGGAAAATTAAATAAGCCAAAAAAAGAACCCCGGCCACTAAAATAATAAGAAATGGCTTAGCTAAATTTTTGGTCATAATTAAGAAAATTAATTATTTAGTTTCCTTGTGAAGCGTGTGAGTTTTACACTGATTGCAATATTTTTTCATCTCCAAGCGCTCCTTGAGAGTTTTTTTATTTTTTCGCGAATGATAATTTGTCGTCTTACAAACTGTACACTCCAATTTAATCATGTTGTCTTGTGACATATTTTTCTTAAAATTAATTAAACTTTTTTGACTCAATCTACCTTCAACCTTATATAAAAATTGGCTAATTGTCAACTAGAGCCCTCATTCTTCATTTCTGACAAGTCGGACAATAATGCGTTCCCCGCCCTCCTAGTTTTACCTTAACTATTATGTCTCCGCAGCAAAAACAGCTCTGTCCCTGACGACCATAAACTTGTAAAAATCTTAAAAAGTTTCCCGACCGTCCTTGGGTGTCTATAAAGTCACTAAAGGTGGTTCCTCGGTATTTAATCGCCTTAGCAATTATACGCCTAATCGCTAACCGTAAACTTTTAATTTCTGCTGTTGTTAAGCTGGCTGAGACTCTGTCTGGTCTAATTTTAGCTAAAAACAAACTTTCATCAACATAAATATTGCCTAGTCCGGCAATAACTCGCTGATTTAACAATAGGGGCTTTATCTTAATGGTTCTTTTTTCCAATTGTTGACTTAAATAGTTAACACTAAACTCCGCCTCCAAGGGCTCTGGCCCATAATTATTAGCTAATATTTTTTCCAGTTCCTGACTATCTACCACCTTTAAATAGCCGAACTTTCTTAAGTCATTAAAAAATAATCTCTGCTGGTTATTTAAATAGAGAATGACTCGGGTGTGCTGATTGGGCAAAGGACCACCAACTGCTTTCTCTCTATCAACTTCACTAGTACTATGTCCTCCATAAATAGTCTGCCTAGATTGCTGATAAATTAACTGACCAGTCATCTTAAGATGAATTAAAAGTTGGGCTTGATTACTGAGGGAAAAAATTAATAACTTACCCCGGCGAGTCAGAGAGATTATTTTCTGATCAATAATTTTCTTTTTTAAAAAAGCCGCACTAGGTTGAGCGGTCTTTTGGTTCAAGATTTTTATATTAACAAACTTCTTTCCCAACAAGCCTTGTAGGTCTTGTCTAATAGTTTCCACTTCTGGTAATTCAGGCATAAGCTAAAAAGCGAGCAGAATAGCAACAACAATCGCCAGGACCAAAAAGAGGACAACAAATATTCTGACTAAACTCCAACCTAATTTGTCGGGATTAAAGATTGCCATAATTTAGGTGGGCCGAGTAGGATTCGAACCTACGAAGGCAAATGCCAGCGGATTTACAGTCCGCCCCAGTTGACCGCTTTGGTATCGACCCTGATAAATAACTAAGCTCTATAATAAGAAATAAAAAACCTTCTGTCAAACAGTCATCACTACTTTACTATCGTAATCAAGACCTGAACTAAAGCGTAAGATAAAAATACTGCCGCTAATCCCAAAACTGACCACACGATAATATTCATGCTCTTCTTAACCTTCTCTGGATTACCACTAGATACCATCCACGAAATTCCTCCATAAATGAGCATAATCAAGGCCAATGTTCCCACCAAGCCCATTACATAATTAATTACCTTACCAATCAAAACATTAGGAGAACTAACTCCAGATAAGGGATTAGGAAAAGTAAAATCAAAACTAATTGCCGGAAGAGAGGGAACGGTAGAACCAGTTGACTTTTTCTCTTCAGCTTCTTTTTTTTCTTCAACTTCTTTTTCTTCCTCAGTTGTATTAGTAGCTACCTGGCCATCAATAACCGTGGGGATATTTAAGCCTTCTATCCATTCACAAAGTCTATTTTTTCCTGAAAAATCATATTTTTTATCACAATCTTCTTTTGTTCTTATGCTTCTACAACCAGCTGAATCAATCTTTGCATAACAAACGTGGGTCCCTGCTAGTCCAGAGCCTACTAGCTCAGATGAACAACTACTATCCTCCACGCAACTCGTAGGAACCCCAGATAAGTAAATACAACTACTACCTGTTGGTTGGCATACTTGAGCCTCAGTGATAGCTGGGAGAGTTCCTAGAACTAAGACTCCCATAAAGATAATGACTTTAATGGTCTTGGTTAATTTGAAATTAAGTCTCTTGTTCATATTTAGTTAACTAATTCATAATTCCAATAACCACTCGGACTAAGGCATAGGAGGAGAAGATAACAAACAGCCCAATTGCGGCCCACATAAAGATATTTCTTCCCTGCTTAACTTTCTCCGGATTACCCGCTGATAACATCCAAGTTAGTCCACCGTAAATAAACATGGCCAAGGCAATTGAACCAATTAATCCCATGGCGGAATTAATTACCCTGCCTATCATCACTTGAATAGATGTCCCGCTCGTGCCTAAGGGATTGGGAAGGTTGGTGGATTGCGCTCTAGCCATTTGGGTAAATAAAAAACTAAAAATAGTATTTAGGCTGATAAGTAATTTTTTCATGTTTTTTAAAAAAATAAACAAACTCTTAACATTTCTATTATACCATTAATTAATAGCAAATAGAAGGAAAATAATATCAAACTCTTAACTTATTTTCAAAAACTTTAGCTTCCCTTTTTGGAGCACATCCCCTGATGTCATTTGAAAGTCTAGGTCTGCCACTACTTCATTATTAACCTTTACTCCCCCTTGACTAAGCAGCCGCCTAGCCTCTGACTTAGAGTTAGCTAAACCTGCCTCAACCAAGACTTCTATTAACTTATAATCACTGGGAGTAAATTCTTCTAGTTCGTCCGGAGTTTCTTTGTTGGAAATAGTTTTAATAAAATAGGCTTGGGCCGCCTCGGCTTGAGGCGCCGAGTGGTAGGTTTTGGTTAGCTCAAAGGCCAGCTTCATTTTTAACTCACGAGGATTAAGTCCTTGAGCCAAGTCTTGCTCATAGCCCTTGATGGTGACCAAATCAACCCTAGTTGTTAGTCTGAAGTATTTAATAATCAGCTCATCCTGAAGGGACATTATTTTTCCATACATCTCCTCTGGAGCATCAGTTAAATTAACGGTATTGCCATAACTAGAACTCATTTTCCGTCCATCTAAACCCTCTATTAATGGTCCAGTTATAATATCTTGCGGCTCTTGGCCATAGGCTCGCTGCAAGTCTCGCCCAGCTAATAAATTAAAGCGCTGATCACTGCCGCCGAGCTCAACGTCGGCTTTAACCTTAACCGAGTCATAGCCTTGCATTAGGGGATATAATAATTCTCGTAAAGAAACTCGCTTCCCTGCCTCTAAGCGACGCTTGATATTGTCTCGGGAAATAAACTCATTCAGGGAGAATTGATTAGCTTGAAAGCCTATATCTAAATACTTTAATTCTTCTAACCAGTCTCCATTATAATGAATTTCGGCCCGGTTAATATCAATAATCTTAGCCGCTTGAGCAACATAGCTTTGCAAATTACGCTTAACTTGTTCTTCGGCTAACATAGGTCGCTCACTATCCTTATCTGAAGTATCACCAATTAAGCCTGTAAAATTACCAATAATCAAAACTACTTGATGCCCTAGGTCTTGAAAATCCTTTAATTTTAATAACGGAATGGACCGTCCTAAGTGAATATTGGGGCTAGTTGGATCGATGCCCAACTTAACTCGTAAGGGACGACCATTTTTTAAGCGCTCCGTTAAGTGCTCTCGGTCTATTATTTCCTCCACTCCTCTAGTTAGGATTGTTTCTATTGCTAGCTCGGTTGACTTTTTTTTGTCCATAAAATTAGATCTAACTAAGGTTATAATTAGTAATATAACTAGCTTAAATATATCATTTAGACAAGCTGAAGTCAAAAAAAATCAAGCCTTTAAGCTTGATTATCTTAACGTACGTGATTAACACTCATTAGCTAAATTCTATCAACTTGTTTATTCACTGAGCCGTTGACCGGGCTTGAACCGGTGACCTTCTCCTTACCATGGAGATGCTCTACCAACTGAGCTACAACGGCTAACTATAATTACAGGCGATCGATTTGCTCTTGCCAGTCAACTAACTTCTGATTATCAGGATTAACTGCCGTTAATCTGTCTAGAGCTAATTGAGCCTGTAGCTTATCTTTTTTTATTATACTTAAATTCAAAATTAAATCAAGGTAGCGCGGACTACTCGGCTCATACTCTAGAGCCTCCTTAATATTATCTAGGGCTAAATCTAAATTATCTGTAGCCTCTGCTAGCTTAGCGAGGGAAAAATATATCTCTTGAATAGTTACTGCTAAGTCTGTTATTGCTTGACGCTTAGCTTGCTTAGCTATCTTAAGCGCGTGCTCATAGGTTTGCCTAGCTTCACTCCAACGTTTTTCAGCTTCATAAACATTAGCTAACTCAAAAAAGGCCCGAAGATTTTGCTGGTCTTGAGAGATAACTGCTAATAGTTTTTCTTCAGCCTTTTCCCAATCTTCTTCTTTTTCTAGCTTCTCATATTCTAAAAATAGTTGGTCCAATAGTTCATCTTTTTCAGTAGTAGCCAGTTGCTCAGAAATTTGTTGACTAGTCTTTATTTTCTTTAACCTCTTATGAGCTGCCTGTAGAAACTCACTTAGCTGATCGCTAAGAGATAATAATCTTTTAACTAGACGACCACTTAACTGAAAAATATCTCGCTCCACTTTCTGCCTAATTATTTTATGCTTAAACTTTGTTTCTTTTTCTTGATAAATGTTCTCAGTATCTAGTATTGCTAAAACTGGAAACTTCCTAATAATGATTACTAAGAGAACAATTAAAGCAATAATAATTAATATCCAAGAGATTGTGATTAACATAAATAAGACTCCTTAAACTTTATTTAACTATCTTAACAAATTCACCAACCTGAAGGCTAGCACCTCCCACTAAAAGACCATCTACACCGGCTGCTGCTAAAAACTCTTGGGCGTTGTCTGCTTTTACGCTACCTCCATAAAGCACTGGAGGTACAATTTGATAAAGTTTTTGCCACTCAGCTTTAATAAATTGCTGCACTTGGCTAGCCTCTTGGGCCTTCATTGGCTTAGCGGCTTGATTAGTGCTAATTGCCCAAACTGGCTCATAGGCAATGATAATTTTCTTTAAACTTTTAACTGGTAGTCCGGTAAATATCTTTTTTAACTCGCGGCGCAGATAAATTTTAGTCTGACCCGCTAATTTAATAGCCTCAGTTTCACCTAGGCAAACGACTGGTTGAAGCTGAGCTTCTAGGGCGGCAATAATTTTATCCCTAATCAATTCTGGTGACTCCTGAAACCGAGCTCGTCTTTCGCTGTGACCAATGATTACATAATTCGCTCCTAGACTTCTAATAACTTGAGGGCTAACCTCGCCTGTTAAAGCCCCTTGCTTGGCTGGCGCACAATTTTGCGCTCCTAGTTTAAACTGACTATCTGTAAAAATTGGCGCTAGAAATGCTAAAGCAACATAATCTGGACAAACTATAATAGTATGGGAATTATCCTTAATTTTTTTAACATATTCCCTAGCTAATTTTAAGCTACTCACTAGGTCTAGCTGCATTTTCCAATTAGCTAAGATAATTTTTTGACTCATATCTTTTATTCCTTATTAACTAAATCCATCATAGCATTATTTTTTTAAAAAATAAAATTATCGACTACTCTAGTATCGGTCCTCCTTATTGCTACCACTTTGTCTTAAACTTTTTGCCTCCAGTCTTGCTCTTATTTACCACTTTTAACACCTAATCTAAGCCTTGCCTTCTTTGCTATTTTTTGCTAAAATAATAACATCAGTTTAGTTTATTTTATTATTTAATCAGCAAGAAATACCCGGCCTGACGGGGAATTTTTTTGTTTAAACCTGCATTACTTATGGCTAAAAAATCAGAAAAAACTAATTACGGAGCCGATCAAATTACCGTGCTGGAGGGCTTAGACCCAATCAGAAAGCGTCCGGGAATGTATATCGGTTCAACTTCTTCAGCTGGACTGCACCACCTAATTTGGGAGGTAGTTGATAATGCTATTGACGAGGCCATGGCTGGCTTTGCTAATGAAATTAAAGTGACTCTGCTCCCCGATGGTTACGTCGAGGTCTCTGACAATGGTCGGGGTATTCCGGTGGGCAAACATAAGACTACCGGGGTCTCGGCCTTAGAAACCGTTTTAACCAAACTACACGCTGGAGGAAAATTCGGTGGAGGTGGTTACAAGGTATCGGGAGGACTGCACGGAGTGGGAGTCTCTGTAGTTAATGCTTTAAGCGAACACTTACAAGCAGAAATTCATCGGGAAGGAAAAATTTGGCGACAAGACTATAAAATTGGTCAGGCCTTAAAACCTATTAAAAGTGTTGGCCCCTGCCAAGATAGTGGAACTATCATCACTTTTAAACCTGACCCTACTATTTTTACCGAAACTGAATTTAATTGGGGTAAAATATTAGACCGTCTCCGTCAGCAAGCCTATCTAACCAAAGGTATTACAGTAAATGTTTTTGACAAGCGACCCGGTCACCGAGAAAAAAGTTATAAATTCCATTTTGAAGGCGGCATTAAGTCCTATATCAAGTCTTTGCATCGTAATAAGAATGTTAAAAATGAAACTGTTTTTTATATTGAAAAGGAGGTCACTGATGGCAAGGTGGAGATCGCCTTGCAATACAATGACGAATACAACGAAACCCTCTTAGCCTTTGCTAATAATATTCATAACCCTGAAGGCGGTACTCATGTCGTTGGTTTTAGATCAGCTTTAACCAGAACTTTAAACAACTACGCACGCTCTAAAAATCTCTTGAAGGATAAGCAAGATAATCTAAGTGGTGAAGATGTGCGCGAAGGCTTAACCGGAATTATTAGCGTTAAATTAACTGAACCACAATTTGAAGGTCAAACTAAGGGTAAGCTAGGTAATGCGGAAATGAAAGGTTATGTTGAGACTACCTTTGGTGAAGCTTTTATGAACTATCTAGAAGAAAATCCCAAAGAAGCTGAGTCTATCATCGGCAAATGCCTATTATCTGCCCAAGCCCGTCTAGCCGCCCGCTCGGCTCGGGCCACTATCTTGCGTAAAGGAGCTCTAGAGGGCATGACCCTGCCGGGCAAACTAGCTGATTGTTCTAGTCGTCACCCTGAAGAATGCGAGCTATTTATCGTTGAGGGAGACTCGGCTGGCGGTAGTGCTAAGCAAGGACGAAATCGTAAGTTTCAAGCGATTCTTCCCTTACGGGGTAAGATTCTCAATGTTGAGCGAGCCCGCTTAGATAAAATGTTAGCTAACAATGAGGTTAAGAACATGATTATTGCCTTTGGGACTAATATTAACGATCAATTAGATATTACTAAACTGCGCTATCATCGGATTATCATCATGACTGACGCTGACGTTGATGGAGCTCATATTCGTACCCTGCTACTAACCCTATTTTTCCGTCACTTCACTCCCCTAATTAGTGGTGGTCATGTTTATATCGCTCAGCCACCCCTTTATCAATTAAAGAAAGGGGCCACTATCCGCTACGCTTATAGTGACCAAGAGAAAGAAGCCATTATTTTAGAGCTAGGAGGCAGCGTTGAAGATAGTTTAGAGGTCGGTAAAGAGACTGATGAAGAAGAATCTCTTGAGGTGGCTACTTCAACTTCTAAGAAAAAGGCTGTTCCTGGTCGAGCTGATAAGATTAGAATTCAACGCTACAAAGGTTTGGGAGAAATGAATCCTGACCAACTATGGGAAACCACCATGAATCCCGAAACTAGAACCATTAAACAGGTAACCATTGAGGATGCGGCACAAGCTGATTTAGTTTTTGATATGTTAATGGGTGATAACGTTGCTCCCCGAAAAAACTTTATTCAAACTCATGCTAAAAAAGTTCAAAATTTAGATATTTAAACTTATGTATATTTATTTACTCGCACCAATTATCGCTTTTTCCTTAGCTCAGGGCACCAAAGTCTTGCTCCGCTCTAGACGACAAGCAATAACTTGGCGTGATATTTTTGCCTATTCCGATATGCCTAGTGGTCATACCTCAGTGGTAATCGCCCTAGTCTCTATCTTAGCCCTTAAAGAGGGTTTAACCTCCCCGATCTTTGCTTGTGCCTTTGTTTATGCCATGATTGTGATCACCGATGCCATTGGTCTAAGAAACTACCTAGGCAATCAAGGCAAAACCTTAAATGTTTTAGTGGATGATTTACAAGAGGACGACTTTTTAGATCGTCCTTATCCCAAACATTTAGAGCGTATTGGTCACACTCCCTTACAAGTTTTAATTGGCGCCTTAATCGGCTCCCTAACTAGTTTAATCCTCTTCCTGATCTTCTAATCCTAACTGCGCACTCCATAAAGATTTACCGGTCAGCTTGGCCGGTATTTTTATAGCTAATAATTTTAAGATTGTCGGTGCTAGGTCAGTTAATGAACCTAGTTGTGGTAAGAGACTTAAGTCATCACTATCTAGCTCATTTTGTTGAGAAGTTTTTCCCGCTAAGTGCTTATTAACTAAAATAGCAGGAACGGGCTGTTGACTGAGTTCCTTGTTAATTAGGTCTGTGGTTAGGTCTCGGTAGCGCTCTGCGCCACCACTAGCCGCGCTCACTATTAAGTTAAAGTTATTATCTAAAGCAAGGGAAACTATTTTACCTAAACTTTTATCAATTAACTCTACAAATTCTTGAATAGTTGCTAAGTCTGCTTGCTGAGCAATTGTTTCCGTCCCCGAAATACTTAAAACTACCAAGGAGTAGTTCTCTTCACTAAGCTTGGTAGTTAATTCTTTTCTTAGCAGACTTAAATTAGTCTCTAATTCCGCTGGAGTGTTTGCCACTTTAGGCAAAAACACCCAGTCTTCGCCAGGGTACTTGGTCTCTTGCTCACCATTGAAATAATAACTAAGAGCAGTTAGGCGATCAGGGGTCCCTAGTTTTAACTGCTTTAGTCCCGCTAGGGAAACTAGCTGGCTAAGAGAAGTCTCTGCCACTAAGTCGCCTGTCTGTCCTGTTCCCATTACCGCATAGCGCTGATTAATTTCTTTATCAGGAACCGAAAGACTTAGTACTGGATAGTTTTTAATTAGCTTTAAAAAATTGGGTAAGTGACTAAAACTTAAAACATTAGCCTCACTGGGGGGAGCGATTCCCCAGCCATCAATTAGCAAGAGAATCACTGGCCGTGGAGACTGGGGCTCACTAGACGTCTGACTAGTCATAAATTAACTATTGTTTATTTAAAATTTCCTCTATCTCTAGAAGGCGATTATATTTTGCTAACCTCTCGCCTCGTGATAAGGAACCGGCCTTCAAATATTGAGCGCCACAAGCAACGGCTAAGTCAACAATAAAGTCATCATTAGTTTCGCCACTGCGATGTGAGATTACTAATTCATAGCCATGACTTTGAGCTAACTTAAGATAGGCAATTGTTTCCGTTAGGGTACCGGCTTGTCCAGGCTTAACGACCACCGTATTAGCTACCTGCTCTTTAATCCCTCGTCGTAAGCGATCACTGCTGGTAGCAAAAATATCATCTCCAGATATTTTTAACTGTCCCCCTAATTCCGTACTAAGTTCGCGCCAAGCTGACCAATCATTCTCCGCTAAGGGGTCTTCTAGATAAATTAACGGATATTTTCTTAGCCATTCATTATATAGTCCAATTAAATTATCCGCACTAAACTGAATGCTATCTAAGGGAAAGATATATTTTTGACTAGTCTCATCATAAAGTGACGAGGAGCCGATGTCTAAACCTAAAAATAGATCTTCTCCTGGCTGGTAGCCTGCCCTAGTTATGGCAGCGATAATAAATTCTAAGGCCTCTATACTAGAGTCCATATCTGGAGCATAGCCTCCCTCTAGGCCGGTGTCGGTATCATAGTTAGACTCCTTTAGCACCTTAGCTAGCTCGCTAAAGACCTCCGCTCCCATTCTGACCATGGTCTCCGCTTGAGTTGGACGAGGGATTAGCAAGAATTCCTGAAAATCTAAATTAGTGTCAGCATAAGCGCCACCATTGAAGATATTAAATAAAGGGACTGGTAATTTAAACTCTGCGGGGTAGTCATATTTTTCACTTAAATAGACAAACAGCTCCTTCCCTTCGGCCAAAGCAGCGGCTCGGGCACAAGCTAGGGAAACGGCCATCATGGTATTAGCCCCTAAGACTCGCTTATCCTTGCTATCATCTAACTCAATTAAGCGCTGATCTATCATGGCCTGGTCACTAATTTCTAGCCCCTCTAGGGCGGGGGAGATCACATCTATCACCTTAGCGATCGCCAAAAGAACGCCTTGGCCCTGATAGCGATGCGGATCTTGGTCTCGTAATTCTAAGGACTCATAAGAGGCTGGTAGAATACTACTTGGGGCACTGGCCTGAGCTTGAAGTTGATTGTCTAAAGTTACCTTAACTTCTATGGTGGGTTTTCCCAGAGAATTTAGGATCTCTCTGGCAGTAATTTGCTTTATTTTTGCCATATAGTGATATTTTAAAAACTAAAAATTAATTATTTATTACAATCCCGGCATTTCTTCTCCGCCCAGATAGGCGAGCAAGGCTCCCCCCGCCGTAGATACCCAGTCAACATACTCGGCCATCTTGGTTAAATTAAGGGCGGCAATTGTCTCTCCGCCACCAACCACCCCGTAAGCTCGTCCCTTAGAGCGAGCCGCTACTGATCGGGCAATAGATAGAGTTCCCTGTTTAAAAGGCGCTTCTTCAAACTTACCCATTGGCCCATTCCAAATTAGAGTCTGGGCTTGACTAATATACTTAGCAAAGAGACTGATGGTCTGAGGGCCAATGTCTAAGATCATTTCACTTTTAGTTAGCTGGTCTGGGCGACATAGTCTCACTCGTCCTAGTCGGTTTTTAACCACTACATCAATTGGGAGAATTATTTTAGACTTTAATTTATTTTGACTATAGAATTGCTGAAGCACTGTTTGTCCAGTTTGATCTATTAAAGATTGTCCGACCTCCCAGCCCTGTTCGGCAAAAAAATTATTAGCCAAGGCCCCTCCAATGAGAATTTGATTAGCACTCTTAAATAGTTTAGCGATGAGCGGCGCCTTAGTCTCTATTTTAGCTCCCCCCATAATCACCACCAAGGGTAGGCGAGGCTTCACCACCTTATCTAGGGCTTGAAGCTCTTCGGTTAATAGTAGTCCAGCGTAAACTGGTAAATACTTTTTAATCGCTGCCACTGAGGCATGCGCCCGATGAGAAACGGCCAAGGCATCATTAACATAGACATCTGCTAACCGTGCTAACTTTTCAGCAAACCCCTGGTCATTGCTAGTCTCCTCTGGTCTAAAACGTAGGTTTTCTAAGAGAATTATCTCCCCCGGCTTTAATTTAGCAACCGCTGTTTTGACTTGATTGCCCAACACTTCGGGGATAAATTTAACTGGTCGTCCTAATAGTTTTTGTAAATGTTTAGCGACTGGTCTTAATGATAGCTCCTTTGACTCTCCCCGTGGTTGTCCTAGGTGGCTAATAATAATTAGACTGGTACCTTTAGCCAGTAGCCATTTAATGGTTTTTAATGAAGCTTGTAGGCGGTAATCTTCTTTAATCTTACCCTTCTCAATTACTACATTATAATCAACTCGCAACAAGACCCTTTGATTCTTTAAATTTTTTAATTGCTTGATTGATTGAATTTTCATAATTAGTCAGCTAATTTTAAAGCTCCCAATCGTAAGTCCACCCGATTCTCCACTCCTGCTCGTAGATAGCTAAGAGTGATTTTATCGTTGGCCTTATACTCGGAAATTAAGTCAGCTAAGTCATTAGCACTACTTAATTCTTGATTATTAACCCAGGTAATTATATCCCCTGCTTGTAGACCAGCTTCGGCGGCGGGACTATCAGGAATAACCGCCACTTGATCAGTGGCTGGATAAATTAAAGCCCCCTTATTTAAACTAATCCCCCTAACTTCAACTGCCGCTAAATTTAAATAATTAACTCCTAGCTGAGGCCTTAAAGGAAACTCTCCCTCAGCTTTTAACCCGACCCAATAGTTATGGTAAATAAAAGCGGGAATAATTGTTTGCTGAGAGTCAATAATTGCCACTAAATCACCCGCTAAGTTAAACAGATAGGCATTTTGCTGACTGCTCTCCAATTCATTGGCTAAGCTAATAAAGGCCTGGGGGTGGTCACTGCTTAAGACTGAGTTAGACTTCTTAAAGGCTGCTAAACTGGTCGGCCAAACATTTCGGGCATTATCTATCGCTAATAGTGTTTGTCCTTGAGCTAGGTCAGCCCGAGGAGCAATCTTTCTAACTGGTAAATTACTGGCCTCAGTTAAGTGGAAAAAGACAATCCCCGGTTCAGCAATAGTTGCTGGCTGCACTTTATCTATTTGATAAATTTTCCTATCACTAGTGATTGCTAGATAGTCAGAAATTAGCGAATCCTCTACCAGCTCTTCAGCGACGGCGGCCATAACCCAACCATCACTAGTGACTGCTAAGCCAACCAAATCTGGCTCTTCTAGGAAATAGTATTCTTCCTCATTTATCTGCGCTGCTGGCGAGATTGTCTTAGCTTTAAAGACACTCACCAAGGAAGAATTGATTGCTTGTAAGGTTTCTTCCGTCTTAACATCTTGATTAACAATCACTTTTTTCGGTTCCCTGATAATTAGACTAGACTGAGAGGGATTTAAGGCCCCTAAATTTAATTCTCCTGAATATAGAAAAGGATAATTACTCCCTCTTCCCCAATAGCTAGCTAACAAGGCCCCTAAAAACCCCGCTATCAAAGCAACTAATACTAATAAGCCAACTACTAATAAAGATTTGTCTTTAAAACGTTTAATCATAAATTTAAACTAACGCCAACGAGAGGCAAGTAGGATTATAAACATGGTAATTAGAGCAAACACTAAAGGCTTAATAATTAGTTTAGCTCTTAACCTTCCCTCCCGTCGCCAATTATTAAATAAAACTAGTAAATAAAAGATAATTGCGGCTAATAAGCCTTTAATATGATAACTAAGTGGTAAAAATAATATCGCTACTGACAACTCACCTAAGACCAAGCTATTTATTAGATAAAAATAACGATCCTCCCGACTAAGCTCCCAGTCCACTCTAGTCTGACTTAAAATTACTAAAACGCTAAGTAGTAATAAGCCACCCAATTGCCAATACGGCGGACTAAGGTAAATGGGTAGGGCATAAATCGTAGCCGTGGCAGTAAAGAAGGTCAAGAAGGAGGTGCTTAAAACTAGTCTTTCTAAGCGCTCCTTTCTTTCTGGAGCTTGAAAAGATTGGTAATAATAAAGATTTTTTAAATAATAATAAACAACTACCGTCGCACTTAAAATAACTCCCTGCACTAACCAGTGGTTAATTAAAATAGCACTAAAGGACATGACTGCCAAGAAAAACAAAACTGGATTAAGCGTTAATAATAACCAATAAGGTTGTGATTTTTTCTTCACTATTTTTCCCACCGTCAAGACAATTACTAAAGCGGCTAACGGTAAGGCGGTCCAAAAGAATTGCGGCCAGATCAAAAATCCTTGACTGAGCAAAAACAAGATTAAGGGACTAAGAATTAAACTTAAACCTTTCTTATTCATATTAATCTGCTGTTTCTATAACTTCTGGTGCTTCTGGCTCTGGATTTGGTGGGACCTCTAGCTCGGGCTCAATAACTAAGTCCGCCTCTTGAGACTCTGGTGTTTCAATTTCTTGCGGAGCAGCCTCCTCTTCCTCACTAAACTCTGGCTGCCCTAAGTCTTCCCTGTCGTTATCAATAGCTGGCTCTAACTCTTCCTCAGCCTCTTCAGTTATGACTTCAATTAAATCTACTAAAGGCGAGCTAGACAATGGTTCTAAGTCACTAGCATCATTAACTTTCAAATACCGACTTGAAAGCGTATACAGATTGGTGCTAGTTAGCCAGGTTCGCCTAATTAGATCTAAACTTGATTGACTAGTGGCGGCTAAGGTGACTGTCTCGGGCAGACGATGGTCAACATTGCCCTGTAGCGCTAACTTAGCGTTATTAATCGTGAAAAATAGAAAGCCATCAAAGTTTAGGTCGCCGTTATCATATAAGGTAACAGGGAAAGAGATAATATTTTTTTCTGGAGAGTAGAAGAAGGCTTGCTGGTCGGTCATGACCGCTGATTGACTACTTCGATCACCAATATTGTAATAGTCTAAGACCTTAGGTTCTTTGATGTTGGTAAAGTCAAATAATGACAACTTTAGATTCTTAACTACTAGCCGACCATTATCATTGGCTCGTTCTTGGCCTATACCAATAAATTTACTAGCCTCTCGATCTAGGGCATATAAATACTGGGCATATTCCGGCACCTTAATCGCCCCTAACACCGCGGGCTGAAGCGGGTCCGCTAAGTTAATTACATATAAAGACTCATTGGCCTTAAAGGTTCCCAAATAGGCCCGTTCATTAGAGAAATGGGCGGCGGTAATTTGCCCCTCAGTTGTAATATTCTCTAATTTTCCTACCAATTTCAGTTCATTATTTAAAACATAAATATTGCTAGAATATTTCCCCTCACTTAAATTTTTAGCCTGATTGCTCGTTACCACTCTTAAATATGAGTCTGCCTCATTAAGTGTTAGTCCGGAAATGAGTTGACCATTCACCTCTCCCATCCCTCGGTACACCGCCTGATTAGCGGTTAAGCCAAACTTATGGATAATAGTTTTCTCCGACTTGATAGCTGCTTGCTTTAATCTCTCCTGCCAAGCCTCCGCTAGTCTGGCTTGCTCCACTTGACGCTCGGTTTCTGTTAGCTTGTTTAAATATTCATCTATTAGCTTATTTAACTTAAATTCCTTTTCATCTTGAGTTAAAATATAGTCCGCCACCACCTTAATTTCTTCCGCCTTTTGTTGGTCAGCTGAACTTAATTGGGCTAAAAATAGTTCTTGTTTAAGGGCTAATAATAAGCCCTCGGTTTCAGATTTTTCAGTATAGGTTAAATAGATATTTTTATCGGTTAGATAATAATTCTGCTCCCCACTCATTAAATAGGCTTGACCAGTTAGGGGGGCTGATTGATTGTTAAGGTCTAAGGTAGTGGTCTGTAAATACTTAAATGAATGATAGTCTATATCAAAATAATAGACTTCAGGTAAGTAACAGGCAGTTGTTTTTGCTGAGCACTCAGAGTCTAATAAAGCTCCTTGAGAAAAAACTTGTGGCGTGATCGTCTGTCCCCGCGCTGGCGAAACGGCACTCGCTACCGAAATATTAAGATAATTTCCACTTAAACTAAGGTCAGCTAACTGGCCTTCAAATATTAAATCGCTACCTAAGTTAGGATTAGTAATCCGACTAAGGTCATAAACTTGCAAAAAGGTATACTTATCAGTCGCGCTTAGATTAGCGGCCATTTGAGCACTTGATAAACTCTCATCTGCTCCATAAATAATTGCCTGACTACCTGAAATAATTAGACCTTGTGGGGTCTTATTTAATTTTAACTCCGATACCAACTCGGCCGTCTTAAGGGAAAATACTTTCAAGAAATTTTCCTCTATTAGATAGAGATACTGACCATCAGTTTGCTGCAAACTATCCTTAACTAGCCCTCCCGCCTGGCTGGCAATAAACTTAACTTCTAAAGCTAAGTCTCCTGACTCAACTTCTGCTTGCCCTAGTAGTCCTTGGCTGGCTTGTAAGAATGCAGCCAACTCCGTCTGGTTAGCAAACTTTTTAATCTTGTTAGTCCTAGTCTTGCTAGTGCTAGTGGCCGTCTCACTAATCTGATTATTAGTCGCCACCTTTTCCTTAAGGCGACTTTTTCTACTAGGTAAAGAACAGGCACTGAGCACTACTAAGGCTAAGAGGAAAATTAAACTAAACCGATAAATATTTTTTGACATAAATAAAAAACTTAGCGAATTATCACTTTGTTTATTATAGCAGTTATTGAAGAAAATTAGAAATTACTATTTCTTAAGCTGCTTAGCTTGATAAAGATTGAAAAAAGCTAGCAAACCTAACATTAAGGCGACTAAACCAATAAGTAGCCACAACTTACCCTGACTTTGAAGAAATAGTCCTCCTAAACCAAAGCTTAGTGAGAAAAGATAAAAAATTAACACTGTTTTTCTTTGTCCTAGACCCAAGGCTAGAAAACGGTGATGAAGATGCTGTCGGTCAGCTGAGCGAAAAGGATTCTGTCCTTTAGCTAGCCGTCTAATTATAGTCCAAATTAAATCTAACATCGGAATGCCCATAATTAACAAAGCAATGGCAATTTTTCCTCCTGAGATTATGGCTAAGACTCCTAAGAGGTAGCCAACTAAAATTGAGCCCCCTTCCCCCAGAAAGATTTTGGCTGGGTGCCAATTGAATATCAAAAACCCCAGCAAGGCTCCCACCAAGAGGATGCCTGCTAAGGCTAAGTCGGGCTGATAATATCGGCTAGTTAAGGTAAAGAGAAAGATAATTAAGGCGCCGATTGCCCCCACTCCTGAAACTAGGCCATCTACCCCATCTAGCAACTTAGTGGCATACATCATGCCTAGTAGCCAAATAATTATAATTAAATAGCTAATTATCATTAATGAGGATAAGTCCCAAACTCCCCCAAAGGGATGACTAATTCTCTCTATCTTGATCCCCCCTAAGATTAAAACCGCTATTGCTAATAGCGGAGAAATTAGTTGCTGCCAAGCGGGTAAATTATGCTTATCATCCAAACTGCCTCCAATAATTATTATCAAGGCTCCCAGAAAGAAAGCTAATAATTGTTGCCAAACTAAGTCTCCTTGTAAGAAGTGTCGCTGGAAAATAAACAACCAAAAAAAGAAGGCTAAAAAAATAGCCACTCCGCCAAGTAGGGGAATAGGCTGTTGGTGAATTTTACGACCAACTACTGGCTTATCAGGATTATCTACCACCCCTAACCGTAAGGCCACTCGCCTAACTAAATAAGTTAGGCCGGCACTACTTGCTAAACTAACAATGAAGCTAAGTAGGTAAAACATGCGTTTATAGGTCTTTAGCTGGCTCTATCTCTAGGCGCCCTCGTTGATTAATCATAATTGTATCTCGTCGCTTCAGTTCGCCACTCAAAAACTTAACAGCAATCTCATTTTCTATCTCATCTTGAAGTAGTCGCCTTAAAGGTCGGGCCCCAAATTTAGGGTCATAACCTTTTTTAGCTAAAACCTTTACTCCCTTTTTGTCTGCCTTTAGGCCAACTCCCTTAAGCTCTAAGTTTTTCTTGATCTGCTTTAACATAATGGTAGCAATCGCTTCCACATTTTCTGGACTCAAGGGCTTAAAGACAATGATGCCATCAAAACGATTAATTAATTCTGGGCGAAGATGTTTATTTAAATGATTATCTATTAATTCCTGTCTAATCTCTGCCATCTTAGTCTCTGCTTTAATTTCTTGCTGAATATACAAAGCCCCGATATTAGAGGTAGCGATAATAATTGACTCAGTAAAATTAATAGTTCTGCCCTGGCCATCCGTTAGGCGACCATCATCTAGGAGTTGGAGGAAAAGATTTAAGATATCGGGATTGGCCTTTTCTATTTCATCAAAGAGAATTAAGGAAAATGGCTTCTTCCTAACTGCCTCCGTGAGATAGCCTAAGGTGCCATCTGGATCACCAATCATTTTCTTAATACTATCTAGCCCCTGATATTCACTCATATCTATTCTAATCAAATAGTCTTCAGCCCCAAAATAAATATCAGAAACGGCTTTAGCGAGCTCCGTCTTACCCACTCCAGTAGGCCCCATAAACAAAAAGCTAGCAATGGGGCGATTAGAACCTTTAAGTTGTACTCGCGCTCGCCTGAGACTAGCCGCCACCGCCTTAACCGCCTCCTCTTGACCGATTAATCGTTGGTGAATTTCGGCCTCTAGATTTAATAACTTCTGACTTTCATCTATACTGATTTTATTCACTGGAATGCCAGTTAATTCCCCAATGGCAATAGCCACCTCTTCCCCGGAACAACTAGACTGCTCCGGATTATTCTGCGCTCGTTGTCTAGTAATTAGGGCTGCTTTTTCTAGTAAATCTATTGCCTTAGCTGGTAAGGATCTTTCGTGTAGATATTTTTTAGACATCTTCACCGCTTGTTCTAAGGCACTATAGACAATGAAAATATCATACTTAGCCTCCAGTGAGCCAACCTTGCTTTCTAGAATTTGTACCGCTTCATTAAATTCAGGCTCGCTAATCTTTATTCTAGTCATAACCGAGCCTAGGGCTTGATTTTCTATATAACGATGATAATTCTCTTCAGTTGCTGAGGCCAGGCAGCGCAAATGATTCCTTTTTAACGCCTCGGCGAGCACCTCTGATAAATCTAGGCTTTCCTGAGTGCCGGCACTGACTCCAATAAGATTTTCAATATTATCAATATATAAAACTATATTACCAGAACGACCGATCTCATTAATCATCACTAATAGTCGCTCCTGAGCTTGAGCAGGATTAGCTCCAGAAATTAGACGAGAAACGTCTAGTTCCACTAAGCGTTTGTCCTTGAGAAAATCTGGTACTTTTTCTTCCACCATTAGCTGACTAAGTCCATTAATAATGGTTCGCTTACCAACCCCAATCGGCCCACTTAAGATAATGCCGTTCTGGCCACTAAGAAAAGCATCAAAGATAGACTTTAACTCCTGCTCACGGGCAACACAAAGTTCAGTTTGATTATATTTAGACTGAACTGTTAGGTCATGAGAAAAGTGGTCTAGAGTGGGCGTGGAAATGGCGGTGTATGACCGATTCATTCCTGAGTCTGGTTTTAATAAGGCTGACTTTCGGTACTTACGATAATTAGACAGCATCTTCTTGTTGACCCGAAACCACGCTACCGCATTATGAATTTTATCTTGGTCTATTTCTAGTTCATACAATATTTCTATCAACCAAGCATCGCCCGCATAAGAGAAGTTTAATAAATTTAAGACATCAACATTCGGTTGTTGAAGTTCATGAGCCTCCACAAAAGACTGAATAAGAATTTTTTTCAAACTCTGATTAAAGTCATATTCCTTAGCAATTCCCGTCTCTGGTCGCTTGAGCAAGTTAGTGTCAATTAATTCCACTAATCTTTTTATATCCACATCCAAGCGGATCATTAATGCTTGAATCTCCTTGTCTTGCAACAAAACTCTAAACAGGTGCAGTGAGGTGATCTCTTTTTGGCCCAAACGTCTGGCTAACAAAAAGGTCTCTCCTAACGTGGCGGTAATCTTAGGCCCATAGGCCAGGCTAACATTATAAATTCGCTTAGAAACAGTTTTCTTTTGGCGACTGTCACTAAACTTACGGTAATTAATCTTATTATCCGCCACTCGCGCCTCACTATTTTTGTAAACTAGAAATAGATTAAAGGTGGTGGTTAATAAGAAGATTAGAATTAGCGGGTCTCGCTGCAACCAAAAGGTTAGTAGTAAGGTGGGGTCAGCCAAAATGGCCTGATGATTAAAGTATAGCCAAAGACCCAAAGAGAGGTAGCCTAAATAAACTATTGCCCAGAAAATAAACTTAATAATTTTTTTAATGCGCTTTTTATTTTTCTCTAACACTACTACTGAGCGAGAAAACTTTTTACCCCAAATTAACTCATAACCTAAATACCACAGACTAGGCGAGTCAGTGGGTCGGTGGTATCCATAGTGAAGATTAGAAAAGTTGGTCTTCTCTAAATTCATAAATAATACTAATTAATCTTTATAAACTGTAACAAGATCGCTAGGCCTAATAAAATGGGCAAGGCTAACCAAATAATTATTAATCCTAGGCTTAATATCCCCCAGACAATTAAAATTAAGCCCCGCGCCACTACTTGCACCGAACGAATAACGAAGCTAATTAACTTGCCCCAGAAATCAGACTGCCCATACATCGGGACAAAAATGTTTTTTAACCAAACGGAAAACCCTAAAGATTTTTCTCGGTTACGTAAAAATCGCCAAACCTTTTTAGCGACTCTAAATAAGCCAACGCTGTACCACCAAATTGGGAAATAGATGACCTCTAAAAACAAGGAGGCGATAATTTTTCCCAGATAAAGCAGGGAGTTTTGCTTAAACATAAGTTCTAGAAATTTTGTCTTTAATTTAGTTATATTTTAGCACATTTTAAATAATAAAGAAAATCTCTTCCCTATTTATTTGACAAGAAAAATGGCTTGTATTATGATGTTATTAGCACTCTTAGCTAGAGAGTGCTAAAGATCTAAATCCTTTATTTTTTAATTTTATGTTTAATAAATTCACTGACAAAAGCCAAGAAGCAATCATTAATTCCCAGCTAATTGCCTCAGCCTTTGGGCAGGCTGATATTGGCGCTCTGCACATGCTGCTATCCTTATTACAACAGCGAGAAAGCTTGGTAAGAGCTATTTTAGAAAAGATGAAAATAGACCCTGAAGTTATAGAAGAAGCGGTTATTAAGGAAATAGAGAAATTACCTAAAGTAAAAACTCCCAGCAAGAGCACTCCCATGCAATCGGTTTCTGGCACTCCTGAAACTGCCCTGATCTTAGAACGATCCAAGAAAGAGGCCGACGGCATGGGAGATGACTTTATCTCCACCGAACACTTATTGCTCGCTCTCATAGGCATTGAGTCTGATGCGCAGGCGATTCTCTTAAGTTTCCAAGTGGAATTAAAGTCAGTTAAGGAGATATTAAAGTCCTTACGGGGCAATCAAAGGGTTCACGACCCCTTTCCGGAAAATAAATATAATGTCTTAGAAAAATACACTAGCAATCTCACCGAATTAGCTCGTCAAGAAAAACTGGACCCGGTTATCGGTCGCGATCAGGAAATTAGGCGGATCATGCAAGTGCTTCTGCGCCGCACTAAAAACAATCCCGTCTTAATTGGTGAGGCTGGCACCGGAAAAACCGCTATTGTTGAGGGACTAGCCCAAAGAATAGTGGCTGGTGATGTTCCTGAAAATTTGAAGAATAAAGAAGTGGTCACCTTAGACCTAGGCTCTTTAGTGGCGGGAGCTAAATTTCGGGGAGAATTTGAAGATCGTTTTAAAGCCGTCCTTAAAGAAGTTCAGTCTCAAAATGGCAAGATCATTCTCTTTATTGATGAGCTCCACACCCTAATCGGTGCGGGAGCTTCCGAGGGCTCTATGGATGCTTCTAATATGTTAAAGCCGGCTCTGGCACGCGGTGAGCTCCGAACCATTGGGGCCACCACTACCAAAGAGTATCAAAAATATATTGAAAAAGATGCCGCTTTGGAGAGGCGCTTTCAGCCAGTGATGGTCAATGAGCCGAATTTAGATGATGCGGTTTCTATGTTAAGAGGACTTAAAGAAAAATATGAAGTCCATCACGGGGTAAGGATCACTGACAACGCTTTAATTGCTGCTGTTAAGCTATCTAACCGCTATATTAGTGATCGCTTTCTGCCTGATAAGGCGGTTGACTTAATTGATGAAGCCACCTCTTCCCTGCGCATGGAGATAGACTCTATGCCTGATGATTTAGACCAACTTAAGCGAGAAATTAAGCAATTGGAATTAAATAAGGCGGGACTAATGACTACCAATAAGCGCTCTGCTAAGCTCCGCACTATTAACCAAGAGTTGGCTAAGTTAAAAGAGCAAGCCACGCAGCTAGAATTGCATTGGAATAATGAGAAGAATATTATTTCTCAAATTCGGGAATCTAAAAAGAAGATTGATGACCTTAAAATTCAAGCCGAGATCGCCCAACGTCAAGGCAGTGACCTAACTGAGGTAGCGAAAATAAAATATGGCCTAATCCCGGACTTAGAAAACAATATTAACGAACGTCAAAATGAATTAGTTAAAATTCAAAAACAAGGACAACGAATTCTCAAGGAGGAAGTAGACGAAGAGGATATTGCTAAGGTGGTCGCTCGCTGGACTGGAATTCCCCTTAATCGCATGCTCCAAGATGAAATAAAAAAACTAAGTGAAGCCGAAGCTGAGTTGGAAAAAGTAGTGGTAGGGCAATCAGAGGCTATTCAAGCAATTGCTAACGCTATTCGTCGCTCTCGGGCGGGAATTAATGAAGAGAAAAAACCAATTGGCTCTTTCCTCTTTGTTGGTCCTAGTGGAGTAGGAAAAACTGAACTAGCTAAGGCCTTAGCTCGCTTTATGTTTAACGACGACAAATCCTTAATTAGATTAGACATGAGTGAATTTATGGAGCGTCATTCTGTGGCTAAATTAATTGGCTCCCCTCCTGGCTATGTTGGTCATGATGAAGGCGGACAATTAACTGACCGCGTTCGTCGTCATCCCTATAGTGTTATTCTCTTTGATGAAATAGAGAAGGCTCACCCAGACATGTTTAACATGTTGCTACAAATTCTTGATGATGGTCGCCTAACTGATTCTAAGGGACGAACCGTTAACTTTAAAAATACTATTATCATTATGACCTCCAATTTGGGCAATGAGGTGATCAGACAATATTCAATTGGTTTTGCTGACACCTCTAATCAGACTGAGGTCGCTGTTCAACAAACCTCTGAAATGAAGGCTAAGATAGATAAAATTCTAAAAAACCACTTTAAGCTGGAATTTCTCAATCGGATTGATGAAATTGTCCTTTTCCGCAGCCTCAGTCTTAAGGCTCTAGAAAAGATCGTGGACCTAGAGCTTAATAAGGTAGAAGCGAGGTTGAATAATAAAAATATTAATCTGCGAATTACTCCTAAGATCAAAAAGATGTTAGCTGAGAAAGGTTATGACATTACCTATGGGGCCCGACCCTTAAAGCGCATTATTCAGACTATGATCTTAGATGAACTGGCTCTAGATATCATTGCTAACAAAATTAAGGATGGGGATAAGGTAAAAATAGATTTAAATAAGCAAGAAGCGATTGATATTAGCATTCTTAAACGATAAAAAACAAGCTAACTTTAATAAAATTGACTAGCTAGTCTAGTCAATTTTAGTTTGTCAGCCACTTAGTTATTTGTTATAATTATTACTACTTTAATCTAACTAATTTTTAAATAATTATGCCTAAATTATCACTTAAACTGATTCTTTTGCTCGCTATCTTTCTGCTTAGCCCTAAGTTTAGCTTAGCGCAAACAAACATTGATCCCAATTTCAACCCTAACCGAGTCCTGGAAGACAGTCAATTACTAAATGTTAATAGTTTCTCTTTAGCCCAAATTCAAGATTTTCTAATGAGCCGAAATAGCTACCTTGCTCAGTATTACACTGAAAATGCTTACGGAGTAGTTAAGTCCGCTGCCGAAATTATCTACGAAGCCGCCACTAGAAATTATGATATTTCCTTAGACTCTAAAACTGGAGTCTATAAATGTGATGGCCAGACTATTTTAGGAGAAACCTTAATTGAATCAGAGATTGTTGCTAAGTGTAAGCAAATTACCACGGTTAGTCCTCAGTTCCTGTTAGTACTTCTCCAAAAAGAATCTAGTGTAGTAGAGATGGCTAATCCGCCACAAACCAGACTAGACTTCGCCACCGGCTATATGATCTATGATGGCATGCGTGTCTGCTCTCCTTATGACCCCTGCTACCGCTACAAAGGTTTTGGCAAACAAGTTAACAGTGCCGCCCTACAGTTTAGAGCCTATCTATTAGAGCCCAATCGCTATACCTATAAACTCGGCGGAACTTATAATTTTAAAAATCACTTGGGAAATATTTCCCAAGAACCCTTAGTGGTTACCCCCGAAACTCAAGCTACCGCCGCTCTGTATAACTACACTCCTCATGTTTTTGATAGCGCTTATAACGCTTTTAGAATTTGGCAGCGCTTCTTTCCTAATGCTATTGCTCCCCCCACCGGCTCGGGGGTAAAGATGCCTGACCCTGTCTCTAGACTTTATCCTGATGGCTCCCTATTAAAACTAGCTGATGACCCTGGCATCTGGTTAATAGAACAAGGCAAAAAGCGCCCCTTCTTAAATTACGCCTCCTTTGTCTCTCGTTTTATTCCCGAGCAAATAGTTATTAGTACCGCTAGTGAATTAGCTAAGTATGAAACCGGAACGGCTATTCGCTTCCCTAACTATTCCTTAGTCCAAACTCCTGATAAGCAAATTTATTTATTAGTGGATAATAAAAAACGACCCTTTGCTAATGAAGCGGCCTTTAAGAGCTTTGGCTTTAATCCGGCTGAACTAGAGCCAGCTAGCTTAGAAGACTTAGCGATGTATCAAGAAGGTGATCCAATTACCGCTAACTCTACCAATATTACCGGCGCTCTCTGGCAAGATAATCGTTCTGGGGGAGTATACTATATTGAAAATAACACTAAGTCACCCTTGCTAGACAAGTCTCTTCTGACCACTAAGTTCAAAGGTTTGAAAATAAAGTCCGTTAGTCCGGCTGAGTTAGCTAAATATGAAACCATTGACCCGGTCCTCCTACCTGATGGCACCCTAGTCAAAACTGACGCCTTTCCCACTGTTTATCTAATCTCTAATGGCCTCAAGCGACCCTTTGCTAATGACCTAGTTTTCACCGGCTTAGGCTACCGCTATCAAAATGTAATCACCGTTCCTTCTTCCTTCTTGTACCATTACAATATGGGTGAACAAATTAAAGACTTAAATTAATTTATGCCCCTATTAAAAGCTTCCATCTTACCTCACTCCCCTCTATTAATTCCTGAAATTGGCAAAGCCAATACCGCTCGGTTAGACAGAACTCAATTAGCTTACCAACAAATTGCCGAGCAACTTAAGTTCCTAGGAGTGGATACTGTAATTATTATTAGCCCTCACCAATTAACTACCGATAATCTTATTACCATTAACGTGTCTCCTGAATTAGAACTTAACTTCCAGGACTTCGGTTTAATTAACAAAAAAACCATTCTCCCAGGAGACAGTCTCTTGGCCGATAAGCTCTATTCCGAACTTAAATCTAATCAATCTATTGGCCTAATTTCCCATAGCCTCCTAGACCATGGTAGCGCTGTTCCCGCCTATATATTAAAATCCCTAGACCTAGACTTTAAGCTAGTCTCTATCACCCTTAACCAATCCTTGCCCCTAAAGGATGCTCTCGCTCTAGGAGAAAGCCTGGCTAAGCCTTTAAGGCTAAGCAATAAGCGGGTGGCGATCATTGCTTCTTGTGGCTTATCTCACCGTTTGGAAAAAAAATCCCCCGGTGGCTATTCTCCCAAAGGGGCTAAATTTGATAATAAATTAATTGAATACTTAAATAATCCAGAGCAAGCAATTGAGAATATTTTGAATCTGGACCCCCACTTAATCGCTGAGGCCGGTGAATGTGGCCTGCTTCCCATCATAACCTTGCTGGGAGCAATTACTGACTTAAAGCCTAAGGCTGATACTTTAGCCTATCAAACTAATTTTGGAGTTGGCTATTTAAGTTTAGATTTCATCTTTCCCGCGCAACTTGAAACTTCTAAATCCCATGAGTAAGTCTGATTCTAAAACTAATCCACCAGCTAATAATAACTTCTCTTCAATTGCTGATGTTTTTAAAGGCAAACCGAAAGTTAAGCCTCCCGCTTATCCCTGGCAAGAGCTAGCCCTGCAGGTAATTAAAGAATTAAATATTCCCAACTTTAAGCGCAGTGCGGTGTTTAAGGTTTGCCGAGACCTGCCTCGCCAGCAAATCCTCATTGCTCTAAATGATACTAAAGAATTAGCCACTCCTGGCTCAGCTTGGCGCTATTTCTTTAAAATTGTTGAGCAAAGAAAATAATTATATGGCTAAAGAACTAAAAATTCTCAATCATCCTCATCCCCTTCTCAGAAAAATGTCCGTTCCGGTAGACTTGGCTGATTTGAAGAATCCAAAATTTAAAACTTTTTTCCCAGACTTAATAGCCACAATGTTAGCCAAAGATGGCTTAGGGATAGCCGCTCCTCAGGTAGGGGAAAATATCCGGGTGTTTGCTATGGTTTATCAAACTAAACCAATTATTCTCATTAACCCCATAATTACCAAACGCTCCTGGGCTAAGGTAATAGATGATGAGGGCTGCTTATCAGTTTTAGACGAAGCTGGTAATTTCATTTACGGGCCAGTAGAACGTCATCGCCGCATCAACTGCCTCTACTACAATGAGCAAGGAGATAAAAAAAAGCTAGTCCTTGAGGACCTAGCGGCGCGAGTCGTTCAACATGAAATTGATCATTTAGACGGAATTCTTTTTCTTGATCGCTTGGTAGATAAACCAACTGACCCACAGTCCTCCCAAAGCTAACAGGCCATATTTAATCTCTTGATAATATAGATGCAAGAGCGCTCGGTTAGCACCAATGAAGTAGCCTAGGGCGGCTAAAATGGAGACCCAAATAAAGGCTCCTAAGGTAGTGTGGATAATAAACTTCCCTAAGGGCATTTTAGAAAAGCCAGCGGGTAAGGAAATTAACTGACGAATAACCGGAATTAAACGACCAATAAAAGTCGCTGAAGAGGAGTTTTTTAGAAAATATTTTTCGGCCTTAGCTACCTTAGCCTGGTCTATTAACAGAAACTTCGCCCAAGAATGACCGGCTAATTTATAAATTAAAGGCCGGCCTAAATAATAGGCGAAATAGTAATTAAAAATTGCCCCGACTAAACTACCAAGTACGCCAAAGAGAACAATTAGAAAAATATTCATTTCTCCTTGGCTGGCTAAATAAGCGGCGGGAGGAATGATAATCTCTGAGGGCATGGGAATAAAGGAGCTTTCAATTGCCATTAAAATCCCCACCCCTCCATAGCCTAGTCCTTGAGTAATCTTCAATAAAAAATCAAAAAAAACTTTAAACATAATTTAAATATAGCACAACAAGCAACTATGTCTAGTCAGTTAAAGAAAAAATTACGCCTGATCTTTATGGGCACCCCAGCCTTTGCCCTGCCTAGTCTGCAGGCCCTAGCTAGTCATCAAGACTTTGAACTAGTCGCTGTCTTCACTCAACCAGACAGGCCGGCTGGTCGCGGACAGGCCTTGAGTTTTTCACCAGTTAAGCAGTTAGCCCTAGAGCTTAATCTGCCTATTTATCAACCCCTTAAACTAACTGACTCTAGTCAATTAATCGCTGACCTTAAACCTGATTTAATAGTAGTTGTTGCTTATGGACTAATTATTCCTCCCGACATCTTGGCTATCCCTCCTCAGGGCTGCCTTAATGTGCATGCTTCCCTGCTACCTAAATATCGCGGGGCAGCCTGTTTAAGTGCTCCCCTTCTTAATGGCGATCAGACAACTGGAGTCACTATTATGCTAATGGATAAGGGCTTAGACACTGGTCCTATATTAAGGCAAGCAGAGGTCCCACTTAGCGACCATGAAACTACTCCCTCCTTACATGACAAGTTGTCCTTATTAGGAGCTAAACTACTCCCGGAAACTATTTTAGACTGGGTACAGAAAAAGATTGAGCCTCAAAATCAGACTAACTCTTTGTCTAGTTATGTAGGAATGATAAAAAAGCGTGATGGCCTAATTGATTGGCAAAAGCCTGCTTTAATGATAGAGCGGGAAATTAGGGCCTATCAAGGCTGGCCCAGTTCCTACTCCTATTATCAAGGTCAACTAATTAAAATACTAGCAGTTGACAAAAAACCAATAAACCTTAATAATTATAAGGCTGGTCAATTATTTTCCCACCAGCAACAACTTGCCGTGCAAACTGGTAGCCAAGCTTTAATGATCACTAAACTACAATTAGCTGGCAAAAGAGCTTTAACTGGCCAAGAGTTCTTACGTGGTTATCAGTTAGCTATTTTAACTTAAAGGTCCCTTCGTCTAGTGGTTAGGACATCAGGTTCTCATCCTGAAAACAGGAGTTCGATTCTCCTAGGGACTACAAGAAAAGAACTAGGGTTAACTAGTTCTTTTTTTAAATAAACTAACCGCTGCTATCTCTATGTAGTTAACAATTAAAATTCTTACTTACTTCAACTGACTTAAGTCTAGCTCTTCAGTAATTTTAATTTGCTCTACAAACTCTGTCATGTGACTAACCATAATTACCCCACCAGCAAAATTATTAATCGCCTCGGCAATTACTGGTAAGTGCCTAAAGTTAATATGATTAGTGGGTTCGTCTAAAATAAGTAGCCCTGGCTCCATTAGCACCAAGCTGGCTAGGGTAAGCAGACCTTTTTGACCTTCAGATAGGTCACCAATTTTTTGATTCATCAGCTCACCAGTAATTAGAAAGCCCGCTGCAATAGAGCGCATACTGGGCTCATCATGCCCATCAGCCATCACTGACATTAAAAAATCAAATACTCGCTCTTCTAAATTAAGGGTGGAAAAATCTTGACTATAATAACCAACCTTAACTCCGGGGCTAATCTTTTGCCCCTCAGTATTGTTTGCTACTAAAGACCTAAGAAAAGTGGACTTACCAATTCCATTAGGACCAGTGACTAAAATCTTGTCTTTCTTGCGAATAGATTTATCTACCTTTTTCAGAATTGGTTCATGATTGATAATAACTTTTATCTGCTTCACTTGTGCTAATTCACCGCTAATTTCTGGTAGAGGAATTTCAAAGGGTCTAATGGTTCGGTCTTCGCGTCTAACCTCTACCAAACTTTCTTCTAGCTCTTCTGTTTCTTCCTTTAATTTCTTGGCCAACTTTCTCATTTTCCCTCCCTTGTGAGCAAAGAAATTAACCTTCTCTTTGCGATCAAGAATTTGCTTTTCTAGTTGAGCATTCTCCCGACGCTCCTTTTCCACTCGTCGGTTAATCTCCTCTACTACAGAAAAGTAGTCACCAACATACATCTCTGTCTGGTGAGTATGATTATTGAGATAAATAACTCCCTCCGTGAAACAATTTAAAAAGTCGGCATCATGAGATATCACTAAAACTGTTTTATCATACATGATTAAAAAGGTAATCAAGTGGTCAATTCCCGCTTGGTCTAAATTATTAGTTGGCTCATCTAAGAGCAGAATATCCGGACTTTGAATTAGGGCATAGGCTAGTAGTAGTCTAGCTTGCTGTCCACCTGACAAGTCGCCCACTAGCTTATCATAGGCAACCTCAAAATTAACTGCCTCTAAAACTTTAGCTATTTGGCTTTTTAAATTGCCTGGCACCTCATTAAAGGCGGTAGCAAAATACTCTTCAATTGTTAGGGGAAAATATTCTCTAGCCATAACCTGCTTAGCATAGCCAATACTCGCTCCACCGGTAATAGAAATTTGTCCACTCTTGGGAGTTAACTCTCCTCTAATTAGATTGAAAATAGTGCTTTTGCCGGCCCCATTTTGACCCATTAAGGTTATTTTCGCTCCTCGTCTCACTAAAAAATTAGCCTCAGACAATACCGGCTTTTTAGGAACATATTCAAATTTAACCTCAGCAAAGCGCAAAATTACTTCTTCTGCCATAAAATCTTTTATTTATCTTTGATTACCCCCTTAGCCTAGCAAAAAACTTAAAAAAAATCCAGTCTAACCGACCACCTGTCCCTTCTTATCATCAATATTTATTAGGCTATTTAGAAAAATAAAAAGTGACTTATTATAAGTCACTTAAAATTTATAGTTTTCCGCGTCACCTTCCAGATGGCGCGTATCACCTTCTTGTCCCCTACCTGTCCTGGCATTCGCCAAGGACTGAGGCTAATGGCCGATAAGCCTTGACCACCAAGTCTTTTAAAGAAGCAATCTCGGCACAAGGCTATTTCCTCTAAGTGACAACTGCCCCCGAAGAATCTCACTGGAGTCACTTCGGCTGGACCGAGGCAACACTGACACTTAGTGTCTGCGACCGCCTGATCTACTCTAGCCACCAAGCTTATTAAGCTACGGTGAAGTTGATTGGGGCTCTTTGGATTAGCCCCTTTTGTCTCTAAATTGTATTTTAGAGCAAGAAAGTCATTTATCTGGTACTTCAACATCCAGGATAATGACTTGCCAGCATGTTTGCCGGATTTAAGGATATATTCCATTTTCTCTCCCCTAGCTTACCCCACTACTGGTCTCACTAGAGGTCTCCTTTTTTAATTGTTAAATAACTTATTTTAAATCTAAATACTCTAGCATAGATATAGAAAAATGTCAATTGTCTCAACCTACATTCTGCTCCCAATCTTAGTTTTTACAGAGACATTTTTGCTTAGTGTAATAATTATCTAGCTAATAATTAGCTATCCAACTAGAGTCTTGTTGGCATCACTTTAAAGTAATTTGAATTAGTGTATTGATTTTAATAATCTCAAGCTTTTTCAGGTATCTCTTGTCTGATTTTTCTGGTTCAGGGATATATTTTTTCTATTATTTTTTTATCACCGACAGATAATTTTTCAACATGAAGATCGTGTCCGTTTTTAAATGATTTCTAACCCACGCTTTTTCTTTTATCGCTTTATCAATAACATTTTTCTGTTGATATTTATATTATAGGCAATATAAAAAAATATTATCAATAATTATGTAAAGAAACCTTTACATTAAACTTAATGATAATTGAGAGAATCAAATCGGTATCCAATTTTTTAGCTAATTTTTTCAGTTAAATACAGCCAGGACCCATCATTGGAAGCCAAATTAGAAGCTGCTATTTCTACCTTGGGAACTGCCCCTCTCTGCTCATTTTTTAGCTCAAATTTCATAATATAAAAAATATATTGACCCTTGGTTCAATATATTTAATGATAATATCAGTTTTTTAACTTGCTAACTACTAGCGGAGAGTAAGGGATTCGAACCCTTGATACCTTGCGGTATACTCGCTTTCCAAGCGAGCGCACTAGACCACTATGCGAACTCTCCTGTATGGGCCTTAAAGGCCCAATCTTTTTTATTACTCTAACTCCCCCAACTTTCTTTCTACTAAGGAAAACAATCCCTCCACTTGAGTCCCACTAGAGTCCTCATAGTCATCATAGGGTCTCGCCCCAATGATTAGTTCCTCGCCAATAAACATAGTTGGCGCTCCTAAAATATTGCTTTCTGCTAGGGCTAGTACTAGTTCATCTAATTTTTCATATTTTTCTAAATCAGTCAAGCAGTTAGCAAAATCTCGCTCTTTTAACTTTAGCGCTTGCCCATACTCCACACTATTATTAACACTTAAACTCTGATCTCTGGTAGCGGCTAATAACAGTTCTCGCATTTCTTGCCATTTGCCCTGCTCTTTAGCGCATTCTAGCATTAAATAACTATCCCGAGAATTAATATTTTCCTTAATCACAAAGGGACGCACTACTAGGGCGACCTCTTTCTTATGGGCCTGATAAACCTTATCTAAAGACTCGGCTAGCTCAGCACTAAAAATATTAGCAACATCCTCATAAACGAATATTGGCAAACTGGCCTTCTGGCTACCAATCACCTGATCTTCTTTAGTAATCACTAGCTCATTGTCCGTCTGATATGACTGCTTATTAGCCCCCGCTAGCTTTTCTCCCGACTTTATCTCTGGTGAGTTTAATTGTCCTTTAAGCAACAAAGCCACTACTAGAATTACTCCTACCAAGACTAGGCCACTAATTATTACTATTTTTTTATTCTTCATATTATTAATCATTAATGAAAATAAATTTAACTGACTAGCTTAATAATAACATTATTTTAAGAGATCAGCCACTAGTAGCAACTCTTCTTCTTGCCAAGGAGGAGCAATTAACTGAGCCCCTATGGGCAAACTGGTTCCCGCTTGACTCACTAACTCACCCGCGGGAATTGAAATAGCCGGCAAGCCGGCCAGTGAAGCGCCTGTTACAAAGATATCCTCTAAATACATCGCTAACGGGTCATTGACCTGTTCACCTAGCTTAAAAGCCGGATGAGGAGTAGTGGGGGTAAGGAGCAAGTCAACTGATTTAAAAGCTTCCTCAAAATCTCTAATAATTAAAGTTCTAGCGGTTTGCGCCTTTTTGTAATATTCATCATAATAGCCGGCACTAAGCGCATAGGTGCCGATCATTAACCGCCTCTTTACCTCTGAGCCAAAGCCTTGGCCTCGGTTCTTTCTATAAAAATCCTTAAGATTTTCTACCTCTGGATGAGCGAGTCCCCAAGCAACCCCATCAAAACGAGCTAGATTGGAGCTTATTTCCGCGGGAGTGATGATGTAGTAGATTGCCACCCCATACTCTGTATGTGGCAAGCTAACTTCCTGTAAGGTGGCCCCTAAGGCCTCTAGCTTGCTAGCTACTGCTCGCACTCGCTCAGCCACCAAGGGGTCAAGGTCTTGACTAAAGTATTCTCGCGGCAAGCCCACTTTAAGGCCCGCTAAGCTCTGCTCTTGCCCTGATTCTAGCTTAGCTTCATAGTGCTTAACCATCTCCGGAGAACTGCTAGCATCTAGTCGATCTACCCCCGCAATAGTCTTTAAAACCAAGGCACTATCATAGGCGCTCTTGGCTAAAATGGCAACCGTGTCAGTAGATGAGGTCATAGATAGCAAGCCAAAGCGAGAAATACGTCCATAACTTGGCTTAAGGCCATACTGCCCACAAAAAGAAGCTGGCTGCCTAACTGAGCCGCCGGTATCTGAGGCTAGGGCAAACAGGCACATCTTAGCTGCTACCGCAGCAGCTGAGCCCCCCGAAGAACCCCCAGGCACCCGACTTAAGTCATGGGGATTTTTAGTCGGACCAAAGGCTGAGCTTTCCGTTGAAGCTCCGTGAGCAAATTCATCTAAGTTAGTCTTACCTAAAAGAATTGCTCCCGCTTCCTTAAGCTTTTTTACCACGGTTGCATCATAGGGAGCCAAGTAGTTAGCTAACATCTTAGAGCCCGCCGTAGTCTTTACTCCCTTGGTCATTAAATTGTCTTTACATAAATAGGGGATTCCTAATAATCCACCGCGCTCACCTGCGGCTAATCGTTGGTCAGCCGCCTTAGCTTGCTCTAGAGCTAAGTCCTCACAAACAGTGATCACTGCATTGATAACTGGATTTTCTTGCTTAATTTGCGCTAAACAGTCCTTAGTTAACTCTAGGGCACTAATCTGACCCGTATCTAATTGCTGTCTAGCTTGCTTAATGTTTAATTCATTTAATTTCATAGAACTCGTTTAACCCTAACTTTACCATCTTTAAGATTGCTTAAAGCTAACATTTGTTGAACTTCAGTTTCGTCCCAGGGAATCACCTCATCATTTCTTAAAACATCCCTTAAATTACTGACCTGACTAGTGGGAGGAACATTATCCAACTTTATCTCTTGTAACTTCTCAACGTAAAGCAAAATATCTGTTAGCTGACTAGCAAATTTCTTTTTCTCTTCCGCTTCTAGCTCTAGATTAGCTAGGTCAGCAATGCGTAATAATTCTGCTGAGCTTAGCGTTTTAGTTTTTTTTCCTATCTTCATAGTTAATTAGTTAATATTTTCAAAAACTCCGCCTCAGTAATAGTTCTCACTCCCAGCGCTTCAGCTTGATTTAACTTAGAGCCCGGCTTATCGCCTACGACTAAATAGTCTAGCTGAGCACTCAGAGTCCCTAGGACCTTGCCTCCGTGCGACTTTATTCTATCTTTTGCCTCCTGTCGTGTCAAACTCTTTAAGGTTCCGGTCAGCCCAAAACTCTGCCCCTTCAGCTTCCCAGTATTAGTAGTTAATGATTGATTGATCGTTAAGACTAACTTGTGCTCGGCAAACTTAGCCAATAGTTCTAAGTTATGTTCGTCTCGCCAAAAGTCATAAATACTTTTAGCCACCGTAGGACCAAAGTCATCAATAGTCATTAATTCTTCCTGACTAATCTTGGCCATTATCATCTCCACTTCCCTGACCGAAATTTCCCCAAGCTCTGTCTGCTTAGCTAACTTACTAACTATTAGTTTTGCTAAGGTTTGGGCACCCCCCTCCCCTATCTGCCTAATTCCTAAACCAAAGAGCCAGCGTGCTAAGTCCACTCGCCGGCGACTATTAATCGTCTCTATAACCTTGCTGGCCTTCTTTTTGCCAAACCGCTCCAAAGATAACAGCTCTTCTAGTGTTAGGGAATACAGGTCAGCGGCATCCTTAACTAGCCCGGCGCTCAAGAACTGATCAATCACCTGAGGGCCCAAGCCTGATAAATCAACCGCCTGCTTAGAGACATAATGAACTAGGCGACGGAGATTAGCAGCATAACATTGGCGATTAGAGCAGCGATAGGCGACCTCGTCTTTATCTTTAGTTATCTGACTATCACAAATTGGACAAATAGTGGGGGCGTAAATAGCGACCTCCTCACCTTGGCGCAATGACTTAAGGACTGATACTATTTTAGGAATAACATCCCCAGAACGCTCTAAAACTACCGTGTCATGAAGACGTAAGTCTAAGCGCTTGATCTCTGCAAAGTTATGAAGTGTCGCCCGACTAATCATCGCTCCCCCCACCTTCACTGGCTCTAAAATAGCGGTAGGGGTTAAAACACCCGTGCGGCCCACTTGCCAATTAACTGCTAGCACTTTGGTAGTTACTTGCTCAGCTGGGAATTTATAGGCCATCATATAGCGCGGAGCCTTGCCAGTCACTCCTAGAGCTGGCCACATTTTTAAATCATTCACCTTAACTACTAAGCCATCTATCTCCACTGGCAACTTGGCGCGCTTTTTAAGTATTTCTTGATAGGCCAAAAATACTTCTGGCAAACCTGAGCAAGTCCGATTAAGCTTAACTGTTTTAAAGCCTAGTAGTCTCGCTAATTGGTCCGCTTGGTCTCGTTTAAGCACTAACTGACCCCGTTCTAAAACTACATCTGATTCCATTAGGAGCAAGTCGTAGGCATAAAAGTCTAGCTGCCGACTAGCGGTGACCTGGGGGTCTAGTTGGCGAATAGAGCCCGCTACCCCGTTACGCACATTAGCTAATTTAGGCTCGCCTGCTTGTTGATACTGAGTATTAAGTTTCTCTAGCACCGCCTTGCTCATCACCGCCTCGCCTCTAATCTCTAGACTATCCGTCCCGATTATCTGAATCAATCTTTGACTAGCTTCCTGGGTAAGGCCTAATTTAAGCAACTCTTTTAATTGTGGTAATCGTAATTTTAAAGGAATGCTATCTATAGTCCTAACATTTTGGGTGACATTCTCTCCAGTTTGTCCATCACCCCGAGTGGCCCCACTAACTAGCTGACCCTGCTCATATCGCAAACTAATTGCTAGGCCATCTAATTTAAGTTCGGTGTAATATTCTTTAGGGAAAGATCGCTTTAAATAGTTTAAATTACGCTCCTCCCAGGCCAGCATGTCTGCCTCACTAAAAGCATCAAACAAGGAGATCATCGGGATGGTATGAGTGAGCTTGCCAAACTGTTGACTCACTTGACCAGCTACTCGTTGAGTGGGTGAGTCAGGGCTAATTAACTCTGGATACTCATTCTCTAGACTAAATAGTTCATTTTTTAAACTATCTAGGGCGGCTGGTGAAAGGCTTTCCTGATCTAGGACATGATAATTATAGCGATGCTTATCAATCTCTTGTCGTAATTTATCTATTCTTTGTTGGGCTTCTTTTTTAGTCATAATGACTATATTATAGCAAAAAAAACTCGCCTTGTCATAAAGAGCAAGACGAGCTTTTAAAACTTAATACTGCTAATTACTGAGCCTCAGGAGTGGCTTCGGGAGCCGCTTGGTTCAAGAAATTAACTACATCATTAAGAGTGTTGGAGTTCTGAACCGTGGCCTGCTGTAATTGAACTAAAGCATTAGTAGCATTATTCATCCGAACACTAAAGTTCAGAAAGACCATAATTAAAACTCCTGCGATAATTCCCACAACAAAGGGAAAAACGAAATCTTTTTTCATAGGTTTTTTATTAGTTGTTTTTTTAATTAGCTTATTCATTGGCTTGGATTTGAAGTGAATTAAGGAACTCTACAATTGCGCTCACTTGAGCTGAATTATTGTAGGTAGTTTGTTGCAACTCTATAATATTCTTATCTAGTCGTTGCAAAGAAAAAAATGAATAGATAAATAGTGTCGCGACTAAAACACCAGCTACTATCCAAATAATTAAATTAACAGCTGACTTATTCATAAGATTTAATAACTAACTTTTATTTATTAAATGTTTAACTAAGGCTAATTATAGCAATATTAGAAACTAGGGTCAATAATTCTCTACTTAGACTTATTCTTAATCTCTAAAATGCTTAGTCTAGCCTCTAAATTATTAATTATTTTCTGCTGTTCCTTCACAGCTTCTATTAAAGGCGCCACTAAGTTACCATACTGTACCCCCTTCTCATCGTCACCAGAGACTAACTCAGGGAAAATCTTTTCTACTTCTTGAGCAATGAGACCAACACTAGGCTTCCCATTCTCTTTCCAGGTGAAGTTAACTCCTCGCAAAGCCAAGACCTTATCCAAGGCTCCACTGATCGTCCGAACATCTTTCTTTAACCTAATATCCGAATTATAAACGAATCCTAAAGACCTCGCCTGACCATTGATGTCTAGCTTGTACTGAGGACTGTTAGTCCCAATACCAACTCTCCCTGTTCCATTGCCATCAGACCTTGTAATCATAAACTCTGGAATACTGGGAAAGGTGCCTCCTGATGTATCCTTTATAGAAAAGGCGTCTACTGCATAAGTATTGCCACTCTCTATTCTCCAACGTCTATAATTCCCACTAGTTTGATGTATAAGCGTTATGTCTGCTGGCCCACTAGTATTATTTATCTCTAGCTTAGCCCCAGGATTAGTAGTACCAATACCAACTCGCCCACTATTATTTTCAACTAATACTTTCCTCCAAGTTCCCCAAGTAGTTGCTCCGGTTGAAAGCCTAGTCCATAAGTTGCCATTACTAGTATAAGATAGTTGCATCACTGGTCCTCCAGAAAAGTCTGTAGTGTTACCATAGCTCTTCCAAGTCATCACCCCATTGTAGCTTCCTCCATCATATAGTCCATTAGTGCCATTTGATTTAAAATCAAATTTAACAACCGCAGGATAAGCATTAGGGCTATCATTAACACTTCTGGTATCTCTCGATCTTAAAAAGATAGCCGCGTCTACCTCATCTACTGCTCCGCAATATATTCTACCCGTAGAATCCGTTTTCAAAGCGCTCCCTGATGCGGTGCAAGTCAAATTAGTCCTTATAGTCCCTACTACATGCAACTTATCAAGAGGATTAGTAGTACCAATACCGACATTGCCATTATCCAATATTCTCATTCTTTCTTGGACATTACTACCTCCTGTTCTAAATATCATATCTCCTGCCCCTCCACTTCTTCTTATTCCTCCTATCTCTGGACCATAGCCAACGCTAGTGCTAGTCCTAAACTTAATAGTCGCTCCTCCATTTTCATTAGTGGTGTCAGCTGCAGTTACTCCCATTAATTCTATATAAGGACGAACTGTTCCTGGCGTTCCTTGACTGGCTATTCTTAATATTGAAGTTGAAGTTGGTCCACTAAAAACAGACCCTCCTAATAAGACTGGACCACCAACAACATTTAATTTATTAATGCCTGGATTACTCGTTCCTATTCCCACATTACCATTACTCGCTAAAATAGTCATCCTTTCTATATTATTAGTCTTTATTCCTATATCATAGTTATTACTAGACCCAAACATTCCTTTACCGCCGCCAGTTATATTATTCCCTCCCACATACCAAGGAGAAGCAGGAGTGGTGGGTGCTAATGCATTAGCTATGCCATCTACATAACTTTTAGTAACTGCACTACTAGAAGTTAATGGAGTATCTACATGTACTTGTCCCTTAAGATAAGTATTGGTTATGTTGTCATTTCCTAAAACTACAGTACTTGAGCCTTTGCCTATAGCATTATAGCCAATCACAATTTCATTATTAGTTCCATCTGCCGAGGCTTTAGAATTAGCCCCTATATACACTCCATAATTACCAGTTGTTCTAGTCGCTTTGTTATCTGCCAACCTACTGCCTGCATGCAAGCCTATTCCCACATTTCCCGTTCCTGAAGTTTGATAATATAGAGAATAGACTCCTACTCCTGTATTAGAATTACCTGTTTTATGACTAACTAAAGCACCATGACCAAGTGCTGAATTATCATTTCCATCTATATTATTACCCAACGAAGACCCTCCAATGGCAACGTTTTGATAGCCTGTTTCATTACTGCGCAAAGCAACATTTCCAAAAGCTAGATTTTTAAAACCCGAGGTAGTAGATGCTAACGCCTCGCTTCCAATTGCTGTATTTAGATATCCAGTGGTCAACTTAGTCAATGCTAAGTATCCCATTGCTGTATTGAATCTTCCTTCAGTTATTGAGGTTAAAGTATTGGCACCAACAGCTATATTGTATGATCCGTGAGCACTACTACTACCTCTCATGGTAAAATTACCTGAATTCATGCCTATAAAGACATTGTAACCATCACGTCCTGCTGGTTTAAAATCATGAATAAAGGGAATGCCATCTTTATAAATCACTCCCGTAGTAGTGCTAGTAGTCACTGGTAAACGAAGACTACCAGTTAACTGTAATTGCTGTTGAGGATTGGTGGTGCCGATACCCACTCTAGTCCCATTATCATATAACACTCCTGTGCCCAGAGTACTAGCTCCAGTCCAGCGAGCGGTATAATTAGCGATCCCTGTGCCTCCTGTTCCTCCTGCGCTACCACACTCTAAGAATCCTCCATTTCCCACAATAATCACCTCGCCTTCATCACAATCTAAGTTATCTACTCTTAGTCTAGTTGATATAAAAACATCCTTGGTGTCGCCAATCTCAATCTCCAGTGCTTGCGTTTGACTGGTTGCTAAAACTACGCCACCAATAATTATTGCTAGCGCTAATAATGAATTAATAAAGGTTGATTTTTTCATAATGAAACAATCAATTGATAATAATTAATCTAACATGGCTATTATACCATTTTTTTAAACTCCTGCCTAGCTAATCAACCGCTTGATAATAGATGACCCCTATTCTCTTTAACCAAGGAGAATAGTTAGCCGAACCAGTTATAAAGTTAATTTTAAAAATAAGTTGCTCACCTTGTGGCTCTAGGTCTACTCGCCAATTAGTTAGCTTCTGCCAAGATTGGCTATCGGTAGAATAGAGAACTTGATAAGCATTCTCTGGGGCTTGAAGTTGAGTATTAAATTGAAAATTTAACAATTTCTTTCCCACAAAAGAATTAAAATTATTACTCTGATAAACTTTACTAGATTGATTATCAAAGCCTAGGTCTTGGAAGCGATATAGCTCCTGCTCACTAGCAATCATTAGCACCCCGGGAGACTCTAAGGAGCAATAGGTGGCGCCGGTTGGTAAAATATAACTTAAATCTATAGAGCCTTGTATTTGCTTAGTACCATTTTGCCATAACTTAACTAGCTTAGGCTTCTTAGGATCATTACTACATAAATACCAAGTGCTCCCTACCCCAACCCCATCCTTAATTAGTCTTCCCGGGAAACCTCCTTTCATCACCCTTAGCCCCAAATTATCAGAAACATCTTGCCAGACTCCTTGCTGATACAATAATGCCAAAGATTCATAGCCAGTATAGATAATAAGAAAATTATCATCCTCTCCGGCAGCGGTCACTGTCCCAAGAGGACGACTGTAGGTAGTTTTAGACTTTAAGGCTTCACTTTTAATAACTATTTCTAAAAACTTACCTTGACTAAAGAAATAGGGGAGGAGTCGCTCCTCCTCTCCTTCAGCAACGATAAACACTACTAACCATTTACTAGTTAACGGAGTGACTGATAGGTTTCTAATCTCCTCCGTCATTAACTCTGAGGGTAAAGCTACTAAGCGATTATTATAAATTAACTGGCCTTCGCTCACTCGGAGACAATTTTCCGCTAAACAAGTTTCCGATTCTACTTGATCTAGCCCACAATAGGGGGTAAAGCAATCTCCCACTTGATTAAGACTATAAAGTGGCGGAAAGCTTAGAGCAGAGACTAGGCCATCATAATACAAATTAGTGATAGTTTGGTCATAAAATAACCGATTAGAAAAATTATCTACCGCAATATTATTATAGACCTTGCCACTATAGCTAGGTGGAGTGCCGGAGAGAGTTTCTGGATCTAAGACTTTAGCCTCATAGTCTATCTCCGGAGGAATGAATTGATATTCCTCACCACTCACTATCTCTACCTCTGGTCTCTCAGCTGACTCTGGAGCTTTAGATAAAGTAACTGACTGACTATTAGTCTCACTGTTGGTGGCCAAAGAAATTACCTTGCCCTGAGCATTGACCACTAAAGGAGAGTTCTTTATCATTCCTATCTCTTCACCCCTCTCTTTTAATACTTCTTGGATAATATAATCAGTTTGCTGTCGTAGCTTTATAGTGCTAATCAGATTAACTATCGTTAGCGTGCTGATAAATAGTAATAATACTCCGAGAACTATAATATAGAGGTCAACCGTTAGCTGCCTATTCTTTTTTGTCACTTTAGCTTTAGTCATAATTAGTAAAAAGGGCGCGGCCTCTTGGCGGCGCCCCTTTGGCTTAACTACTATTATTCAACAATCATGCTGCCAATTTCCCCCCGACCTGAGTGTCCGGGAACATCACAGCGGAAAGAATATTCTCCCTTCTCGCTAGGAGCATTAAAGGTAATCGCCCGAGTCTCATTAGGGCCAACCCCAATTGCCACCGCCATTAACTGTGGGTCATCAAACATAAACACGTGGGTAATGTTATCCACTGAGGAAATAGCCATAGTCACTGGCGCTCCCGCCTTAACGGTAAAGGAACTAGGAGAGAATCCTGAAGCACTGGCCTCAACTTTAATCACTGAACCTGGCAACTCATCTCTACTTATTGGCCCAGTCTGCTGAGGAGCCTCAGGGGACATTGGGACCACATCATTCTTGGTGGCCTCACCAGTTAAGGTAACTACAGTATTTTCAATAATCGGATTAGCTCCATCTATCTCTACCCGAGAACCTTCAGGGATTAATTGCCCTGACTCCGTCTCAGTCATTTCCATTGGTTCAAAGTCTTCTAAGCCCTCTGGACCTACGACTTCTTCAGTCTCAGTCTCCGTACCGCCAGGAACTTGAGAAGAAGTTTCCTCTGACTTGTTAACAACTAGAGCAATCACTACTAAGATAACAATGATCGCTATTCCTAAAATTAGCAAGATTTTGCTATTAGGTTTTTTGGCATTATTAGCCATCTTTTCTTCATTTTCCATAATATTTAGGGATAAATCTAGCTATTCTAAGAAATAGACTATCTTTATCTTAATTATTAATTAGTTTAAAATTATTGCTTAGTTAATAATAAAGCTAGGCCTCTCCTGTTGGTCTTGAGCCTTAGTGGGCCAATTGCGCCAATCAAATCGTTTAGCGGTAAATCGATAACTAACCTCCACTGACTGATCAGCTCGCAAGATTAACTTTTGTCCATCTATATAATAATAGGTGTTAGCTAGTTTACCGTAAGGAGTCATAATCACCTCCACATTATTTCTATTGAAATCTACCACCTGATACCAAACCCACAAGTCACTCCCTTCCGCCTCCTTAGAGAAGTCTATCACTGCCTGATACTCATTCCCTACCCGCTCCGCCAATTTAATCCTCCCCACAATCTCTTCCGTCACCCCTCCCACCAACGCTGAAGCAAAGGTAGAGTAGTTAACCCCCCTAATCTGATACAGAGGGTCAATGGTACCAACGGTGAGTTTATTTCCAATATCAAGATCTTTAATATATATCTTTGAGGCTGTAAGACTAAAAGATGGCGCCCTATAAGCAGAAGGAATAGTGGAAATTTCAGCAGCTTCTTCTATTTGAATAGCATCAAAATAAATAGTTTCAGAAGTAGAGCCATCAGAGTCTATGTCCATTCTTACTAATGTAAGCAAGGTGGTGTCAGGGGCTGTGGTAAATACAGTTGAGCAACGGACCCATTTGCCAGTTCCGAGAGTATCTTTGTTTATTGTACATCCTCGATGAGTAAGGGCTGAACCATTTTCCCTAGTATACATTTGCGCACTAGCTTTATTGCCGCTAGGTCGATAAGCATAATATGAGAAGATGTATTTAGTATTAGGTTTAACATTAATAGATAAATTAGCATCTGGAATACAATATCCATCAGTATGGTTTCCAGTTAATTTATAAGAATAGCTACCATCAAGAGAATAGTCATCACTAACCTCACCTCTACCACTGCCATCTGGGGTATTTGGATTACAAAGACTTTCTCCCAAAGGAAAGTTTTCAAAAGATGAATATCTTCCATCCATTATATTAGGATGAATTAAAGATCGATAATTCTTTTGTAAGAAATCTAAAGACACAGCATGGTCAGGATTATATGGAGTAATATTTAATCCTGAAATCAGTCCCCCTTTTACATCTATCACATTTCCTGTCCCACCGTTCACTACTAAAGTGGTGGTGGGATTAGTGGTGCCAATTCCTACATAATTACTACTATTAACTGTAATCCCCGGTTTTACATCATATCTAAGTTGAATATTCTTATTAGTGGTGTCATAAGCTATTTGCCCCGCATTACTAGATGACGAGCCTCCTCCAAAAAGAATATATCCAATACTGCTGCTTAAAATACTTAACCCTCTACTACTCGAGCCTTCTATCACTAAATCATCCGCATTAACATTGGGCGTAGTTACTGACGAAGAGTACAGATGTAGCTGTCCCTTGGGAGCAGTGGTGCCGATACCAACATTTCCCTCGAACCCATTGTAGATATATTGATAGGTAGATATTTTTGTGTAATTATTTATTTGCGTATCTGCCGAAGAAAAATCTGCACTCCCAACAACACTCATAGTTACGTCTATGCTCCTGCTCGAATCGGAGCTACCTCCTGAAAAATTTATTCCTAAATCGAAATTCCTTTCATTTATAGGCTTGTAATAGAACTCTACATACTCATCTAATCCTCGAGGGAGCACCCTAAAACCGTTTGATCCGAAATAATACACTCTAGGGATTTTATCGTATCCTCTAGTAATTAAATATTCTAAACCAGAGCCGCCCAAGCTATTGCCCCCCATACCTATAGTAACCTTTATACTACTACTAGGAGCAAACCGTCCCAATGGAAGGAAGTTAGTAGTAGGACTACCTGTCCAACTTGTAGAAGTTGATATTTTATGGACAGAATAATAACCACCAACATCAAAAATACTTCTAGGGTTACTTGTCCCTATTCCTATGTTGGCTCCATTATTATAAAGCGTAGTATCAGCTATCCAAGCTGAGCCATTTGATCTTAATGTAGATCCACTGGTAGTAGGGGTAGGTAGACCTGTTGCTATTGATGATGACGTGGAATAAAGATTGCCCAAATTGTCAGTCATTACTATTTTATTACCACCACCACCCAACAAAGAAATGGTAGCTGAGTTAGCTCGAAAAGAACCAGCCACATCTAACTTTGCGTTTGGGTCAGTTGTACCTATGCCGATATTTCCATTATTTTTAATAAACAATCGACTGGTTGTTGCTGTCTGTAAATCTATGCCGTAGCTTTGATTATTAAGAGTGGTAAGGCCAGTGCTGCCATTGTACAATTGCAAATACGCACTAGCTGAATTACCAGAGCCCCCAAAATCCTTTCCCCCTCCTATTCTCCAATTTGCCATCGCTATATCTCCTTGAATTTCTAATTTAGTAGTAGAATAAAGATTACCCGAACTATCAACCATTACCATTTTATTACCGCCACCACCCAACAAAGAAATGGTAGCTGAGTTAGCTCGAAAAGAACCAGCCACATCTAACTTTGCTCCTGGATTAGTAGTACCGATACCAATGTGCCCTTTATCTGTCCCACTCCCACCTTTAATAAACAAGTTACTACTTCCTTGTGTAACAATTTCATAGGAACCATCCTCTCTTTCAAAAGGTCGGTCACTAATCTCAAAGCCTCCTACTTGCATTATTCCGTTAACACTAGAAGCATTAAAACCATAGTTAGTAATAATCAAGGGTTGAATGTATCTTGTTCCAACAGGAAATTGAGTCAGTGAAGTTCCTTCTCCTTGAATTTTCCCATAATACCAAGTGCCATTACTATCCGGATTTTTGCCGCCAGCTATAAAATATCCATTCGTCCCTGTATTACCTGACAAGGCATTCATATTTTTATCATAAGCTCTATAGCCAGCATAAAAAGTCCCTGACCCTTGAGTCCTCGCTGCCCAAATCCGTCCATAATAAGTGGTACCAGGATTGATTGCTATTAACTGATCTAAATAGTACCACACTCCTCCAGTAGAAGATCCAGAATAAATAAATTGATGAGCTTTCCCTGTAGGGATTTTCGCGCTATTAACAGGGTCAACTACTGTAGGCTTACTATTTTCAGTTCCACTCTTCCTCTTCCACATAGTTGTTGTGCTCCTCCAGGACTCTGCAGAAATAGTAATCAGATTAGCTCCTGAACCACCTCCAGTAACTCGCTTAAGACCTCCGTCAATCGATAGTGATCCAGTTATTATATTCTCTCCCGTCCCATCCGTCTTCAAAACTCCGGCAGTGGAGTGTAGGTTGTTGGCTACCAACAAAGAGTCTGCCTGGACTCCAGAAAGGTCTAGCCAGCGAGCATTATTATTATTATAAATTGTCCCTCCTTCAGTAATCTTGAGATTGTGTTTTATGTCCAAAACGGTACTTGGATTAGTAACTCCAATGCCTACTCCCGAGTGATTCATCCTAATCATTTCGGTAACTAAGTTGCTTGGTTTTAAAATTCCCAATGATAAATATCCCTCATCCGAATTAGTTTCATTAAAAGATCCTGCCTCAATATATCCCTGCATCCTACTATGCCCTATTTCTGCCCTAGCAGCCCCTACTCCATTTCCAGTTGCATAAGGAATATCGTTAAAAACCTGCAAAAGGGTTAGTGGGGTATTTGACGCACCAACCCCTCTAATTGTTAACCTTGATCCCGGATTACTCGTCCCCACCCCTAGCTTCCAATCAGTGTTAACTGGGACAATGGAATTATTTAGCACAGTCCAGAGCTGGTCTGGTTGAGTGATATAGGCGGCTTGAACTTGGCTAATTAAGATTAGGCCTAACAAGGGGACTATTCCCCATAGTAGTTTGTAATAGTTAAAAGGTTTAATATGATTAACTATTAATAATAATTATCTTGTCTATTTATCTGACAATCATCACTCCCTCAGCGCCTAGTTCTCGGTGATCAAACATGGAAGAATAGAAAGTGTATTCCCCGGCTTGAGTTGGAGCATTAAAGGTTACTGACTTTGTCTCTCCCTTAGCTAAGCCAATCACGATACCGCTTAATGAAGGATCGTCAAAGCGGAAGATTTCTGAGAAAGTACTTTCATTAACATTAGTTACCGCAATAATCACTGCTTGTCCACGCTCTACCGTAAAGGTATTGGGTGAGAAGCTAGTGCTAGTTACCTCTAGCTTAACTGCTGAACTAGGTAAAGAGTCAGCATTTTCCATTGGATATGATTGACTAGGAGCTCCCTGGCTAGCTGGAGCGGCAGCATTATCCACCTTAGTACCATCTCGTCTAATTACTTCCCCAGTATTAACATCAATAAGATTATTACCAGCTGCCACTTCTACCGCCTTAATACTCTTAGTAATCTCTTCTCCGTCTTCACCAATTTCTCCACTAGGAATACTAATCTCCACTACCCCATCTTCGCTGCCACCTTTGCTATCAATAATCTCATCAATAATCTTCTGGGTTTCCTGGGCTCCTTCTGGAGATTGAGTTTCCTTCATCTCCTCTGGAACCTTAGTTCCGCCTGGCTTAAGAACCACTGCTCCCTCTTTGCCCGTTAAGGCGACAATAATCAAAGCGAGGAGAATCAGGCTCGCTAAAACTATCAAGCCTATTTTAATATTCTTATTCATATATTTAACTTAATATTAATAATAATTTATTTAACTTATTGTTAGTTTAATTATAGCAAGAACCACTGATTTTGACCACAGAAGACATAAACAGCGTTATAGGGATTAGAGATTACAAAGTTGTCTCTGCCAATAATCTTATAATTTGATGACGGTGTTGAACCACTTGTACTTGGCTGGATAGTAATAGTAGTTGCTGGGGTAGAGCTACCGCTCTGATCCATAATTACGAAGAAACGACCTGTTTGACAAAGACTATCTGGTAAATAAACAGTGCGATGAGCATTGATAGCTGAATAAGCGATAATATAGTCATCTGCCTTAGCAGTGTAATTAGCATTATTAACATAGGTAGTCTTAAGAACTAGACCTCCTTCAACTTGTAGCTTAGCCTGAGGGTTAGTGGTGCCGATGCCGATGTTGCCACTAGCAGTGATCGTCATCCTTTCTGTTCCGCTAGTAATAAAGCCAATATCTTCACTATTTGTAGACCCTAATACTCGTTTAGCATTTAAGTAGTTTCCATTAGTTAGCCAAGTAAGCCCTGGAAGTACAGTATTCTTTAAATATCCCAAAGGCACCGCATAGTCATCTCCGAATGGGGTCTGATCTAATCCTCTAACGTGGCCAGTTCCTGCAAAAGTTAACATGTTCTTGTTAGACTCATAGTCCCAAACTACTAACTTAGAGGAAGTCCCGATTAGTGTAGTGGTGCCGATATAGACATCACCTGCTGGGAAGAAGTGGTATTTCATAAAACTATTACCGAAAGTAGCGGTACTACTACCATTGCCAATTGCGTTATAACCAATCACTATTTCATTACTAGCGCCATTAGCTAAAGACTTAGTATTAGCCCCTATATACACTCCATAATTACCAGTTGTTCTTTTAGTAATATCGTCAGCTAACTTGCTACCAGCATTCGTACCTACCCCTACGTTCCCTGAGCCTGAAACTTGATACAATAAAGAATAGGCCCCTACTCCGGTATTGCTACTGCCTGTTTTATTTTCACTTACTGCTCCGTGTCCTAAAGCTGAGTTTCCACTTCCTGAGATATTGTTTCCAAGTGCTAATCCTCCAATTGCCACATTTGTGCTTCCTGTTGCATTTCTGAACAAAGCACCATATCCAAAGGCTTGGTTATTATAACCCGTGGTATTAACTTGTAAAGCTAGGTGGCCCACTCCTGTATTAAGTTGTCCCTCCGTATTACTCTCAAGAGCTTGATTACCTACCGCAACATTTTTCCTTCCAGAAGTTAATGAGCTTAGAGTATTAGCTCCTACTGCTACATTATACGATCCATGATCACTGCTACTACCTCTCATGGTAAAATTGCCTGAATTCATACCCACAAAAACATTATAACCATCACGTCCCGATGGCTTAAAGTCATGAATAAAGGGACTGCCATCTTTATAAATCACTCCCGTAGTAGCGCTAGTAGTCACTGGTAAACGAAGACTACCTGTTAACTGTAATTGCTGTTGAGGATTAGTGGTGCCGATACCGACATTGCCTAAGTTGGCATTATAAATACTATTATTACTCCCTCCCACCCAAAACCCTAATTGTTCGCCAACATAAGGAGTGGAGGTAGGTAGAATGGCAGCATCAACATATGCTTTAGTGGCCGCATGTCCGGAAGCGGTTGGGGTTCCTACTGTAACAACATTAGAGAAATATCCTGCTCCATCAACTAGCAATGAAACTGTAGACTCTGTAGTAGATGTAGCTATGCTAACACTGCGCCCTTTTATTTTTAAAACATCTGAAAACACTGGGCTATCTGGACTAGCTCGGTGGTCAGTTTGAATAGAGAGCATATCTCCGTTTCCAATAGATATATTAACTAGACCCGAGATGTTGCCGCCATAAGAACGCACCCAAGTTGATCCAGAATTATATGCCCCCCAGGTGATAAAATTATTTCCCGAACTAGCTTGAGAGAGGGTTCCGTAATTCCCTATTGTGGCCAAAAATCCTGACCCATAAGTTCCGCTTCCATTTAACTTTAAAGCTGGGATAGAAGAAGATGAGGCGACGGTTAACATAGCGCTGGGCACTGTGGTTCCTATGCCTATCTTCCAGTCACTATCTGCCACATAAACATTGCTACCACTCTTATTCCAATACTGAGTTGAAGTAGCACTGTAATTATTTTGCAAATATCCTAACGGCACCGCTTGATCTGGTTCAGTGGGAGTAAGATCTAATCCTCCGATAAATCCTTTTCCAGCATTAATAGTATTTTGTCCGCCAGTGCCAACTACATGTAACATTGTTGAGGGACTAGCTGTCCCTATCCCCACATTTCCCCCTTTAGTTAGCAATAATCTTAAATCGTTGGCTGGGTTTCCTGTGCCAGCATAAAAACCTATTCCACCGCCAGCAGTATTATATAAAAAGGCATTACTTGTATTGGGACTAGCATAACTCGAGCCATAGACACCTACTTGGAATTTATAAGAGTTATTATCTCTATTATCTCTAAACGCCATTGCTGTGTAACTATTAGATGCTGAGTTTCTGATTGTAAGTAAATTGCCAGTGTCTCCATAAACAGACAATTGGCTCACTGGGTCAATTGCTCCTATTCCAATTCCAACATTACCCACATTAGCATTATAAATACTATTATTACTCCCCCCTGTCCAGAAGCCTAATTGCTCGCCAACATAAGGAGTGGAGGTAGGCAGAATGGCAGCATCAACATATGCTTTAGTAGCTGCATGATCATCAGCTGTGGGAGTAGCTACTATAACCGTATTATTGAACCTAGCCGATCCATTAACATCTAATTTATATTGCGGGCTGAATATTCCTATACCAATATTTCCATCATAACCAATTTTCATCCTACTAGAATTATTTGTGTAAAAATTGATGGTAGCATTAGTTCCAGTAGGATAAGCTTCTAAGACTAAATAACCTTCATTAGAGCCTCGTATTCTTCCTGCTTTAGTGCCTCCAAAATAAGTATAATGATTATATCCACTTCCAAGTACAGCAGTAACATTACCTGTGTCTCCTCCTAAGTCTACTGCTCCAGTAACATCTAGCTTCCCTCTTGGAGAAGTTACTCCCACTCCTAAACTTCCAGCCACCAACAAATTGTTAGTTCCGTAATTGCCTCCAGATGCCCCATAGCCAATTAACATAGAGGCTGTTGGGGATTGTACAGGATGAGTGCTATCGCCACTGAGTCTTAGTCCGTAATTTTCTGTTATCTTTATATTGGGATTATTTCTAAAAATATAATCTAGAGCCAAAACACTTCCATCCACATTAAGCCTAGCGCCATTAGCATTAGTCGTCCCTATGCCAACATTCCAAGAGTTATCTGCCACGTAAACATTATTTCCATTTAACCTCCAATACTGGGTTGAGGTGGCACTATAATTATCTTCCAAAAATCCAAAAGATACTGCCTGATCTCTGTCAGTAGGAACTATCGCCATGTTAGACACATAACCCCCTCCTGCATCGATGGTACTTTGCCCGCCAGTACCAACTACATGTAGCATTGTTGAGGGACTGACTGTCCCTATTCCCACATTTCCCCCTGGAGCAATGACCATTCTATTAGCACCGTCAAGAAAGAAGGTTAAGTTTTCTGAACTAGGAATATGAATTCTTCCATAACCCGATCTTCCTCCGCCATAATCGTACATTTGAATTTCTTTCTTACTGGCTAAAATAAAATGACTGTTAAAATAAGTGGCTACAGCATGATAATCTATATTAGCTAAGGCACTGCCAGTATAAGCAGATATTGTCCTGCCATTACTTCCTCCAAATCTTAGCTCCCCTGTTCCATTGCTAACTACTAATTTAGAATTAGGATCACTCGTCCCTATCCCCACATTACCTAATGTATTATTATTATAAATATTATTATTATTACCTAAAGTCCAAAATCCTGATTGAGTACCAACTGTAGAAGTAGCTGTGGGGAGGACAATGCCATCTACATACCCCTTATTAACTACATCCTCAGGTTGAGTAAAGGTGTAATTTCGCATTTTAATTAATCCATCAACATCTAGGGCAGCTTGAGGACTAGTTGTACCTATTCCTATATTCCCTTTTAAGATTGTTTTAGTAATACTATCACTTCCTAATACTACCGTATTTGACCCTGCTCCTATCGCATTATAGCCAATCACTATTTCATTATTAGTTCTATCTGCCGAGGCTTTAGAATTAGCTCCTATATACACTCCATAATTACCGGCTGTTCTGGTAGCTTTGTTATCTGCCAACCTACTGCCTGCATGCAAGCCTATTCCCACATTTCCCGTTCCTGAAGTTTGATAATATAGAGAATAGACTCCTACTCCTGTATTAGAATTACCTGTTTTATGACTAACTAAAGCACCATGACCAAGTGCTGAATTATCATTTCCATCTATATTATCACCCAACGAAGACCCTCCAATGGCAACGTTTTGATAGCCTGTTTCATTACTGCTCAAAGCAAGGTCCCCAAAGGCTTGATTTTTATAACCCGAGGTATTGGATTGCAATGCTCTGCTACCTACTGCTGTGCTCTGCAGTCCAGTGGTTAAATTAGTTAATGCTAAATAACCTATCGCCGTATTATACCTTCCTTCAGTTATTGAGGTTAAAGTGTTGGCACCAACTGCAGTATTGTATGATCCGTGAGTACTACTACTACCTCTCATGGTAAAATTACCTGAATTCATGCCCACAAAAACATTATAACCATCACGTCCCGATGGCTTAAAGTCATGAATAAAGGGACTGCCATCTTTATAAATCACTCCCGTAGTAGTGCTAGTAGTCACTGGTAAACGAAGACTACCAGTTAACTGTAATTGCTGTTGAGGATTGGTGGTGCCGATCCCAATATTACCTGTATCTGCCTTAATAGTCAGCCTTTCTGTTCCACTGGCGATAAGGCCGATGTCTTGATTATTTAAAGAACCTAGTAGGCCTTTTGCAACTAAAGTATTTCCACCTAACTCCCAACCACTTCCCTTAGCAGCAAAGTTATTGTCCACATATTCTTTGTTAGTTAGATGATACCATAGAGAGGGTCCTGTATAGACCGCTACTTGCCTAAAGCCGGTGCTAATAGCTGGTCGATCAGAGGCTTCTTCTTCCACATAGAGCCTAGTAGATGTTGGCGATGAAGTAGCTCCTAGGTAAAGATCTCCTCCTGCCAACCAACTAATTCCACTACTACCTATTCTTACGCTTTTACTAGGATAGTTTAAATACAAATCTTGAGCTGATAGAGCAGAATAATAATAAATCCCTTGGCTTGTTTCACTATAATCATAAATAAATAAACTATTGCTTATACCTGGACCAACTAAATACAGTCTGCCATTTTTTGGAGACAATTGAAGCCTACCATCTATCCCTGCCGAAATATCTGCGTAATTGCTACTATCATAAGAAAATCTTAGAGTGTTGTTAGCTCCAAAAAGAGTTAACTTAGGCCCGCTGTCACTAGGAGCATTGGTGGTGCCGATCCCTAAGGGGCCGGTCATGTAGGTAGGTTGCCAGGTATTAACAAAGTCACTTAATAGGTTGTTCCACTCAAAGCTAGTTAAGGTAGCATTAATTAGCTTTTGATAAGCCTCTGGTTCATGTGGAGGAAAACTTGCCTGGGTTGGGATTTCTTGAGCTAAAGCTGCCTTAGGGAAAACTATTGCTAGTAACAAAAAAACCGCGCAATTAAATACGATAACGCTAGGAGTAAGCTTATTTTTCCCTCTTTGATTAAGAATCATTAGACTCTTTAAATTTTTCTTATTTACATCTCTCATTGTATCATTTTTGAACTTCCCTGCCAATAGTTTTCTTAATATTTAACTATAATTTATTTAATCTAATCTCTACATTTCGTTTAGTATTCTGATACTCCCCTACTGAGTTAAAGATAATTGGACCAAAGTTTATATAATTTACCTGATAACTCGGTCCAGACTTTAGATCTCCTGTAAATACCCCCGTCTCTGGAGGGTAGTGACTACCAATATCCCAATCATTTTGTCGCAACTCATACAGCAGCTGCTCCGCACCAGTCTCCGCTGCGAAATAGGCTTTAATGGATTGTGACTGAACTTGTGAAGAGCGCAAGGAAACTAGAACTATGTAAGAACCTGAAAAAGCAATAATCATCATCCCCGCTAGGATAAAAATAGTGAGAATTAAAGCACTGCCAGTTACTAACTGTTTCTTCTTCATAAGTCTAGCTCAATTAATTAGAGATATTTTTATAATACCTGGAGGCCACACTAGTTTGTAGGGTCAGCTCCTCCACCTCCTTATTGCTATCACTAGCCACGGCCCTTATCATCATTGTTACTATCGGCTGGATATTATCTCCTTTTTTAATTAAAAACTTAAGTTCCTTAATATCTATTTTCTGAGGAGAAAGACTGCCTTCTACCATTAACATTCCTCCCCCTTCTAGTGGTGTTTCTCGTCTAATGTAGAAGCGGGTAATCTCTCCTTCGTTAACTAGATAATAGCTAACACATTGGTCGTAATAGTTCTTAAACCTTAACTCTTGATTATTACCAACATTGGTTAAGAAAAATATTTCTTGATTAGGAATGCCTGAGCAATCTCCCTCATTAGTCTTAGCCATTCTCATCTCCTTAGAGGTCATTTCAAAGAAATATTTTAAGCTATCTTGAATATTTTGGTTAGCTAAAGATTGTCGCTGGGAGTCTATAGATAGCTTAAACAAGCCCGTAACTGACAGAATGATAAAAGCAAACAGCGAGACTGATACCAATAACTCCACTAGGGTAAATCCCGGTAAATTGCTAGCTATTTTTCTCTGGTGTTGTTTATTAGAGCCAATCATAAAGGTCGGTGTCAATAAAGTATATTTTATAAGTCCTCCCTGTACGCCAATAGACTGAGGAACGAATGCCTATTTTATATGGTTCTTCTTCGCTAGAAGTAATTTTAATAATCCTTGCAAACTCCCCTTCGCCTAGTTTGCTCTCAGGAGCACTAACGTAGAAGCCGGACATACTTCTACCCAAACGGCCATATTCAGGAATATCCCGAGCTGCCTCTAGCTGATAATTAGTATTTTGTATATCAAGATAATAGTCTCCTGGAGCTAGGCCTTCGTTCCAGTCTTGCCCCTGGCGCCAATTATTATCCCTAATTCCCCTAACCAACTCTATTCCCTCTTGCGCTAACTGATAGGCAATTAAGGTATTCTTGTTTTCAGCCTCCCCTTTAACACTTTGAGTGATTAAGGTGATCATGCCCGTTAAGGCTACCGAGATAATAAACAGAATGGTAATAATCTCAATTATTGAAAAGCCGGCTTGTAATTTTAAGGACTTAAACTTAGTCATAGTCTTAACAATCTTCACATAATTCAATTAGCCCCAAGAAGTTAACAAACACTGTTTTAGTTTCTTGAGTATTGGTATCTTGAATAATAATTTTCACTGCTTGGTATTCATTCTGCCGGTAACTGTCATTGATAATTGTCTGCGGGTCTGGAGGAACGAAGTTAATATTTACTAACTCCGCCACTGGTCCCCAGCCCCCACTCAGGGCTAAGATCTCTTTAATAATAATATTTTTAGGGAAAGCAATGATTCTTGCCCCCCTAGACACATCGGCTTCACCGGCATTTAACTCTCCAAAATGTTCACTAGCTGGCAAATAATCACCATTGGCATCTAAGGTCTGGGGCTCATCTAAGTCAGCAAAGATAATATATTGATTATTTCGGGCGGCATTAATATCAAAGTTTACCGCCCAACCGCCTGGAGGAAAACTATCCCCATACTTAACTAAGCCTAAAGTATCATTCTGAGCACTGCGAATATCCGCTACCATTTTCTGCGCCGTTGTATTTAAATCCATGCTCCTATTCCCTCGCTGATAATTAGCGATAAATATAGTGGTAATCATCACTATCACAAAAATGCTAGTGAGCATTTCGGTCAAGGTAAAGCCGGCCTTTAAGTTTTTATGGCGCCCTAACTTCACGCCAAATTGGCAAGTCATAATTTATATTATTTATCTCTTTGCTTATAGAACAAAAATATTTATCACTATCTTCTACTCTTAGCTCCACCTTCGCTGAGCCAGTGGTATTAAAGGCCATGGTGGTAGTGGCCGCGGTAGGGTCAGTGATTATTACGCTTCCCTTTTCCCCTTGGTTAGCCTCCGCCCACCAAGCGTAAATACAGCTACCATCCTGACAAGAGCGCTTCTCATTTTGCCCATTAACTAGCTTATAGTAGTATGATTGTTTAGTCTCATCAGACTCATCAAAGCTAAAAAACTCTATATCTTCGCCAGTGATTACTTCAGTAGGCGAGTAGCTGAAATAGGGGCTAGGGAATTTATGCTTAAAGGTGGTGAAGGTTTTAGGATTGTTATCCGGGTCTTCATCAGTATCACTTTCAGTATTGCCATAATACTGATACCAGTCAGTTAACTCCCCGGACTGATAATAGAGTCTAATCCACCAATAGTAGTTGGTGTTATAGTTTAACTTGCTCAAACAATTATTATCGCTATGAATTACGTATTGGTTGTTTGGGTTGTATCTACCTTTCACAAAACAAGTTAAGTCTGCTTCGTTAATTTCATCTAAGTTTGGACTAGGGCCTAAGTCTACTTCGTTAATAATTATTTGATAACCAGCTTGTCCGCCACTTGATTGCCCATCTACTTGCCGGAGACCACTCTTGACACACCAATTCAAAGTTCCTCCCAGTCCACTACTATTACCACTACAGGCATCAGAATAGCTAAAGTTAGGGGCTGATAAGCTGCCAATCGCTAAAGTGCTAATAAAGACTCGGTAATTAGCTCGCTCGGTACATTTATCCTCTCCCGCCTCAGTTTCACAATTAAAATACAGGTCTCCTAAGGGACTACTAGCGGTGCCAAAGAAGTCTCCGGGAAGGACATTAGAGCTAGGGGAAGTGTTATTGGGATACAGGCTAGTATATAATTTATACCCCTCAATATCCTCCGCACAAGTTTGCAGTCTCACTGGCACCTTGTTTTCAACGATCGGAAAGTCACTATCTAAACGTATCCAGCGGTCACTGCCACTCTGCTCATCTACTTGAGCCCAACCATAAATTTTCTTTTGGGCTTCATTAAAGCAGGCCCAACACTCATTACCACCATCACAGGTCTGCTCACAATTACTAGCAAAGTCATAATTAGGGGGTGTAGAGGTTCCTGAGAAAGACACCCTACCCAACTTCTCATTCCAGGCCTGACCTCTAAAATTATTGTTAGCATCAATAGTGACTCCGTAAATGCCGCGAGAGCAAGGAGGGGCAAAAAATTCAAAACCGGGGGGGTAATTCATATTGCCCTCCACATCTAAATTTCCTCCAGAAGTTTCATCTAGGCAATTGAAATACAGGAAACCATTTTCTCCCCACCAAGCCATCCCTCTGACCGTTGAGGTAGCGGCCGCTTGCCCTAACTGAGGGGAAAAGAAAATAAGCAGTGCTAAACTAATTCCCCCTAGCCAAATACTAATCGTGAGCACTCTTCGTCTAAATTTTATCACTCCTAAACTATTCATAACTATTTACCCAACTAATCACTATCTTTAATTATATCATTGACTGACTGATTATAAAACCGGGCGAGAAATTCTGCTCCCCGTTTAAGCATTGCTTGACGCCCGGCCTCTGTATCATCTTGATAACCAATTAAATGAAGTAGTCCGTGAATCAAAAGAAATTCTAAAATATCTGTAGCTGAACGCCGCTTACCAAAAACTGTTAAATAGTTGTTAGGCTTAGCAACGGCGACTAAATTAATGACTATCTCACCCAGTAACTGATTCTGAGGTACTTGCGCACTAGCAGGAAAAGATAAAATATCAGTTGCCCGATCTATTCCTCTAAATTCTCGGTTAAGCCGTCGCATTCGTCTCGCTCCCACTAGCACTAAAGAAACTTCTTGATTCTCTAAGCCCTGCTCCCCTAGCCAAGCCTGCCCCAACTTTTGTAGCTGAGTCAAATTAACTGTCTGACGGGTAGTGTTTCTAACTATTATCATTGTTTTAGAATAATCGTCTTAACTGTCTAAATAATTTATAGACCTGATAACTTAAATACTTATTACTCAGATCATAAGTGCCTGGATAATTCCTTGCTCGTCCACCAAAGCCTAGCTTGAAGCGAGTTACTCCTGGCCAGCGCTGCTTATCTATCCCATAAAAATCATAGTCTTTAAAAAGTTGATTGTCAGTATTTTGTCGTTCTTGATTTAATTTTTGCGCCTTTAAAATTACGCTCCATTGTAATAATTGAGGGGCCATTAGCGACCTGGCCTGATAGTCAGAGGCGCCATGTAGGTAGGTCACCCGCTCACCAAAGAAGGAAAATAGTCCGCCGGCAATCGCCTGCCCCTGATGCCTAGCTATAAACAATTTAAGTGGTTCTAGTTTTAAAAGGTTTTGATAATGAGTCTTGGGATGTAGACGAAAACCATCTCGCCCACCAGTGGCCTTTAGCAGTCGCCAAAACTCGTCTAAATCCGCTTCCGTACCCTCAGTTACTACCACTCCTTTTCTTTTAGCTAAGCGAAGATTGTACCTTGTTTTTGAATGCATTCCTGCTAAGAGTTCGGCCTCACTTTTTCTTAGATCTAGCAGCCAGGTCTGGCTTGGCTGCCAATCAATAGTTTTAATTAAATATTTAAAGTTCTTAGCTGACCTTAAGGCCTCTATGATAGTCTGGCTAACTGGCTCTAAGCGCCAAAAAATTGCTGAAGATTTCAAGCGATCTAATTCAGTCAGCAGTTTCACCACCTTGTCTGGTGCCCCCCAAGGGCCGCGGGGTAAGTAATAGTAGTGAAACTTAGAAATTATTTGCTTCTTGATAATTAAAGCTGAGGCAACAATAGCTTCTCCTGCCAGTAGTCCCCAAATCTCCCCCTCCTCACCATCACTCTTAACTAATTCTTGCCAATAGCTAGACTGCAAGAGTTCACTATCTATAGACTGGTTAAGAATCTTTAGCTTTGTTTTATCTTCACTTAAGTTAACTATTTTCATTTCTCTATTATACCAATACTTTTAAGACAAAACAACCTAAATAAAAAGCCCGAGTTTAAAAACTCGGGCAGTTAACTATTCTCCTAGGTGTTTTCTTAGAAGCGCTGGATAGCGCTCAGTAAACAGCCTATTTAACTCTCTCATTTGGGAGTAAAACTCCCCTCTCTCTTTATTCCAGGACAGGGTCCTAACATATCTGAGGCCATCTTTTTGATAGATGGTGCCCCAAAATACTAGGTGTATCCCCTGCCACTTCTCAGGAATATATTCCTGATTAACTAGCAGCCAGTCCAGTAGCCTCGCACTAATGGCGCGCCTTTGGATGTCAGACTGGGAAATAAAGATGCTCCCGGTCTCTCCTTTTGGCTCCGGGTAATATACCTGATAGTTGCCCGGACTAAACGTAATGGTATCCGGGAAGCTTCTATCTCTCACCACATCGTAGCCCGGAATCCATTCTGGATAAGAGGCCAGTTTGGCGACTACTCCCCTCTCTCTTTTTCTTCTCTTGATCCTTTCGGCTAACCTGCGCCAAGTAACTGAGCTAGCCAGCACCCTAATGGCGACAGTCAACAGGAGCAATAAAAAGAAAGTGATAGTCAGTCCTGCCCCATAGACAAGACCGAATCCTAAGGTTAGGCCCAGAAAGATGAAGGATACTATTCTGCCGATATCCTCTCCTTTTGAGGCCTCTAGCCCGGCAAGGGCTACTAACCCTAAATAGACATAGCCTACAATTGGATGCAAGAGCCTAAATAGATAAAAAAATATAAAGACCCCTATTCCAGCTAGCCCTAATATAAGCAGGAACCACACATGGCGCTGCTTATTGAGGGACAGGACCAAGAACACTGCCACCCCCATAGCGGGGATATCCCACCAGCGAGAGATCCCACTGGCAGAAAACTCTACTCCTTGGTGTATCTTGATCAGATTAACCACTAAATAGATCATCGCCATTACTATCGTAATTGCGATGGACAAAAACCATATTTGGTTTTTGTTTAAAAACTTTTTTTCCATATTTTTATTATTTAATTGTTAATGTACTATTCTAATTATCCCCCCTATTACTTTAGCGGAATAATAACTCTGTTTTATATCATTAAATAGCTTCTAGGTCAAGGGCTAAAAAAATAATGTCCTACCAATGTGATAATGTCCTCAGGTGAACAATCTAGAAATACTATAGCTAACAAACTTAGCATCCTAATTAATCTAATTCAGATTAATAAGACTACTGACTAATTATTAACTATAATTTAATAATTAAGCTCTAGCCTCTTGTCAAATAAAAAAACTTTTGTTATTATCTAAATGTTCTCGCGCTGTTAGCTCAGTTGGCAGAGCAGCTCCCTTTTAAGGAGACGGTCGTAGGTTCGAGCCCTACACGGCGCACTAAAAAAACCGCTCTAAGCGGTTTTCAATTATTAGCCGACTTAGCTCAGCTGGCCAGAGCAGCTGTTTTGTAAACAGCAGGTCGTCGGTTCGAATCCGACAGTCGGCTCCAAAAAAAACTAGACAAGCCAAATACGCGTGCGAGACACCAATAAGGCTTGTAAAACATTAAGACAGCTTATATAAGCTTAGAGTGAAAATTTGGAAAAGAATTAGCTGACTCCTTTTCAAAGTTAAAACTTAGCTGCTTGCAGAAGGAATTTGACTAGGCCTCAACATTGATTACAAAAAGTTTCGTGGTTGGCTTCGTCAAAAGTATAGCCCAAAAAATGTTTTTCTCTTCATCGGACTTATTCCCGATAGAACCAGCTTTTACCAACACTTGCAAGAAGCAGGCTTTATTCTCATTTTCGAGCAAACTATTTCTACTTCGTAATAAAGCAAAAGATATTACTTTCTTGAGTGACCATTATCACAAATTTTCTACCCAAAAAGAAAAAGACCCCGGTGCAGACGTATCTACACGAGGTTCTCTTTCATAGTGACAAGTCTAGTATGGCAAATGAGTAAAATATGTCAATAAAAAACAGCCCCGCAAATACACTCCAGCTCAGAAAATTTCTTTGCAAAACCAAGCCTATTTTTTGTATTCTCGAGAATTTTTGATAAAGTAAGCTCAAGTAGTATCGTGAAGACCCTCTTTATTCGGACTTTAATTATTTCTTCTAATTAAAGTCTTTTTACTATCTCGGGATAAATCGGGGATAAGTTGCTAATAACTTTGACTTGAAAAGTCCCAAAATTTAAGCTAAAATAATTTAAGTTTTATTAATTTTCTAAAATATTTATATATGACTGATGAAAAGATTTTAGAAAAAATTCCTCCTCATAGCTTAGAGGCGGAAGAGTCGGTACTCGGCGCCTTATTGATAGATAAGGATGCAATTATTAGGGTAGCGGATAATTTACTACCTCAAGATTTCTATAAAGAGGCTCACCGGCTAATCTTTGAAACAATTAAAGGGCTTTACGCTAGTCAAGAATCAATTGATATTATCACTCTAACTACTCGCTTAGAAGAAAAGAAACAATTAGCCACTGTTGGTGGCCGCGCCTATTTAGCTAAACTATCTAACACCGTGGCAACTTCTGGCAATATTGTTCAATATGCTAATATCATTCAGCGCAAAGCCACTCTCAGGCGCCTACAACAAGCCGCGGCTGAAATTTCTTCTCTAAGCTTTAATGAAGAGCGAGCTATTGACGAAATCTTAGATGAAACTGAAAAGAAAGTTTTTGGAGTATCCCGTAAATACCTTAAAAATGCCTTTACCCCCATTGATACCCTGCTCACCTCCGCCTTTGATCGTATTGACGAACTTCATAAGCAAAGCGGTAAGCTGCGTGGCCTGCCTACAGGCTTCCCTGACCTAGATAACTTGTTGGCTGGACTACAAAAGTCGGACCTAATCATTTTAGCGGCTCGCCCTTCTGTTGGAAAAACTTCTTTAGCCCTAGACATTGCTAGACAGGCGGCGATAAAAAGCAAAGAAGGGGTTGGCATCTTTTCTTTGGAAATGAGCAAAGAACAATTAGTAGATCGCCTGCTTTGTGCGCAAGCTAATGTTAGTTTATGGAAAATGAGAACTGGCAATTTATCGGATAAAGATGATAGCAATGACTTTGCTAAAATTGGAGAAGCGATGGGTAAATTAGCTGAAGCGCCTATCTATATTGATGACTCCGGCACCCTATCAATTATGGAAATTAGGGCTAAAGCGCGGCGCCTACAAATGGAAAAAGGCTTAGGATTAATTATCATTGACTACCTACAGTTAATGGAAGGTCGGGGTAAGTATGGTGATAATCGCGTTCAGGAAATTGCTGAAATTAGTCGTGGTCTTAAATCCATTGCCCGAGAATTAAATATTCCTATTTTAGCTCTCGCTCAATTATCTCGGGCTGTTGAGGCGACTAGTCCCGCCATTCCTAAGCTCTCTCACTTGCGTGACTCTGGCTCTATTGAACAAGATGCTGATATTGTAATGTTTATCTACCGCAAAGCCGCTGATCGTAATTTTCAAGCTGCTGACCTACCTAGTGATGAACGTCATAAGGCTGAAATTCATATTGCCAAGCACCGCAATGGCCCCACTGGAACCGTCAATCTCTTTTTTGATGAAACTTCTGTTAATTTCAAGAGTCTGAGCAAGGGGGCCGAAAGGTTGGAGCCGGAATTTTAAATATTATTAATCTAATCTAAATACAAATCTATGTTTAACAAACTCAAACAATTTAAAGATTTACGCAGTCAAGCTAAGACTATGCAAGACTCCCTAGCCCAAGAGACTATTACTGAAGAAAGAAATGGCGTTAAGGTGTCCTTAAATGGCAATTTAGAGATTATAGAGTTAACTCTTAATGAATCCTTGTCTGCTAAAGAGCAAGCCGACACTCTTAAGCGTTGCTTAAATGAAGCGATCAAAAAGACCCAGCGCTTAATGGCTAAGAAGCTCCAAGCGATGGGCGGTATTCCTGGCCTTAGCTAAACTCTATGCGCTATCCGCAAGCAATTGAAAACTTAATTAATCAGCTATCTAAACTACCTAGCGTTGGCCCTAAAACAGCCGAACGCTATGTTTTTTATTTACTCCAGCAATCCCCTAGCCAGTTAACTGAACTAGCCACCGCCATTAGCTCTTTGCTAGCTAATACCACTCGTTGTGATCGCTGCCTAATGATTGCCGAAGAAAATCCTTGTTCTATTTGCCGTGACCCTCAACGTCAATCAGAGGTTCTTTGTGTGGTAGAAAATACTCAAGACCTCTTAAGCCTAGAAGCGACTAAACAATACTCTGGCCGCTACTTTGTTTTAGGAGGACTAATTAATACTATTTTAGAAATTGGCCCCAATGATTTGAATATAACTGCCCTGCTTAAGAAAATTAAGGCTGAGTCTATTAAAGAGCTAATCTTAGCCTTCAACTTTAATTTAGAGGGTGAGGCCACTGCTTTGTATTTGAATAAACTGCTGCGTGGTCGCTTAAAAATTACTCGCCTGGCTAAAGGTTTGCCCGCTGGCTCAGACCTAGAGTACGCTGATGAGCATACTCTAGCTAGCGCCCTAAAGAATCGGAATGAGCTTAGCTAGCAGACAGACAGAGAAAGAAAGAAGGAGAATAGGTTTAATAGTTAAATAGTAATAATAACAAAAACTCCGCCCTGAGGGCGGAGCTTTGTTTAACTACTACTAATTTTTAACTATTTATAATATCTACCGACTACTTAGATTGCTAATTACCCTTAAGCAATCGCCGTGATTTTAATAGTTGTTTTTATTTGACGGTGGCCTAAGGTTCGCTTATATCTGATCTTGTTCTTATACTTCACCACCGTAACCTTATCCCCTTTGGCAGTGGTTAATATTTCTGCCTCCACTTTTTCTCCTAGTGATGGTTGACCTAACTCTAAATTATCGCCATCAGCAATTAACAGCGTTTCTAACTTAACTTTAGCTCCCACTTCCTGGTCTAATTTCTCCACTTGAAGCGTTTCGCCAACGGCAACCTTGTACTGCTTACCACCAGTTTTTATTACAGCAAATTTACTCATATTATTAATAATTTATAGGCTTATTCTTAACTCCCCTCCATAATAGCAAATATTTGAAAATTGTCAATAAATAGGTTATAGTAAATTCACTGAGAAAGTCTTAATAATTATTATCACTATTTTTTAATATTACTTTAATCAATAACTCTTATGGCTAAATTTATTATCACTGGCGGACAAAAATTATCAGGAGAAATTGCCGTTAAGGGCGCTAAAAACAACGCTCAAATTATGATTCCCGCGGCCCTCTTGTCTACCAAAACAATGACTCTAAGAAATGTACCGCTAATTGATGGGGTAACTAAATCATTAGACCTATTACAAGACCTAGGAGCAACGGTTAGTATCAGTGACGAAGAGCTAAAAATCAATACGGCCAACTTATCTAAAAATGAATTAAACTTTAAGTTGGCTGATAAATTCCGTACCTCGGTTATGTTTGTTGGGCCCATTTTGGCTCGCTTGGGAAAAGTGAAGTTTCCGCATCCTGGCGGTTGCGTGATTGGCACTGCTAGCCGTCCCATTGATTTGTTTTTAGAAGGCTTTAAAGCTCTAGGCGCTAAGGTAGTCGTCAAAGAGCGCTACTACGAAATTAGTGCTAAAAAATTAGTTGGTGGCAATTTCTTTTTTACCACCGTCGCAGTAACTGGCACCCAAAGTCTTATGATGACCGCCTGTTTAGCTGAGGGTCGGACAGTTTTGAAGAATTGTGCCCTAGAACCTGAAGTAGTTGCCTTAGCTGACTATTTAAATGCCCAAGGAGCTAAAATTAGTGGGGCCGGAACCCCCACAATTATTATTGACGGAGTTAAGGAGCTGGGAGCGGGTATAGGGGAAATAATCCCTGACCGAATTGAAACCGGTTCCTTTGCCCTAATGGCCGCTGCTACTGGTTCGGAAATTAAAATTACTAACTGTAATCCTGAGCATGTTTTAAGCTTGCTTGCTATTTTTGATAAGATTGGCGTTAATTACGAGGCTGGTGCTGACTATTTGATTATTAAAAAATCTGGCCAGATCAAACCTACTAATCTTAAGACTCATGAATACCCCGGCTATTCAACCGATTTACAATCCCCCTTTGTAGTGCTAATGACCCAAGCTCAAGGAACCTCATTAATTCAAGAGACTATCTATGACCGCCGCCTGCTCTGGACGGATATGCTCTCCCAAATGGGCGCTAATTTAACCATGTGTGACCCTCACCGAGTGGTAGTAACTGGTCCTAGTCGTTTAGTCGCTAAAAAATTAATTAGCCCTGATATTAGAGCAGGAATTGCTCTAGTGATCGCCGCCCTAATTGCCGAAGGAGAAACGGAGATAGATAATATCTATCAAATTGATCGTGGTTATGAAAAGCTAGATGAACGCTTACGCGGTCTAGGCGCGCTAATTAGCCGAGTAGATTAATTAGTCCTAAAATTTACCCCTTATGTCTAAACGAGTTCGTGATAGCCTACTGATTATTTTTATTATTCTATTTATAGCCCTAAGTCTAGTTACTTCTTTATTTGCTTCTGGCTATAAATTTCACCTCACCTGGCCACTGCAGTTTAATCGCCTCTTGGTAAAAACTGGCACCTTAGCTGTTTCTAGCAAGCCCGGGCGAGCTCAGATATTTTTGAATAATAAAGAGCAGAAACTGTTTTCCCTTAACCCTTGGGACAAAAATTATATTACCACTCCGGGGAAAATAAAGAATCTTATCCCCGATGAATATGTTCTAGAGGTAGCCCTCCCTGACTATTGGCCCTATGAACAGCGGGTAACTATTTATCCTGGAGAGACTAGTTTTGTAGAAAACATTACCCTCTTTAAGCAAAGCGCTCCGCTCTTAGTTGCTCCTGAGGCTACTAAAACCAGCCTGCTGCTTAGCCCTGACTCTAAGTATCTCTACTCTCAAGCGGGTAACTTGATTATTGATTTAAAAACTCTAGACTCTAGGGACTTCACGCCCCTGCTAGAAACTGCTTTCCCTCCTAGTTACCAGTCGGCTCCCTTTAGAGAAACGCCTGAGAACCCCAACCCTTCCTCAACTTATCCTGCTCAGTGGCTTAGGACTAACAAGCTATTTAAATCTGGATTAGTTATTGACCCCAAAGAAGCAGCTGACCTTAACTATCTAGAAGTCATTGGCCCGGGCACTGACTGGCATTATGATGAGGCTAGTAATTATCTCTATTACCGACATAATTTAACAATTAACCGCTTTTCACTTAGTCAGGCTAGCTCTGAGGTAATTGCTAGTGGCGAAAAATATCTTGACTACCTACCTCAGGCTGATAAATTAATGGTAATCGTAGCCGAGGAAGATTTAAAGTTGCGAGTACTATCTTTAAAAACTTATGAAAGCCTGGGCGACTGGCTTTTGCCTAAAAACGCTCATTATCGCTTTGTAGCTAATCCCTATTATTTAGCCCTTTACGATGAGCTTAACCAAAGTCTCCTGCTCTTTAATTCTAATAACTTTCAAGCTAGTCCCGTAGTGATTAATCAAATTAAGGCTTGGGACTTTGTTAATAGCAACCTATTGCTTTATACTGATGGCTATGAAATTAGTCTCTTGGACATTTCTAGTCAAGATCGCCAGCTCATTACTCGTCTAAGCACTGCTATTGACTCCCTGATTTGGCATTCTAGTGGTCATTACTTTATTTTCAACAACAAACAGTCTTTAAATATTTATAATTTCAAAAATAATCAAATTACCACCCTACTCACTGCTCAAGAAATTGCCTCACCACTACTTTTAGCTAAACAGAAATTAATTTATTTCTGGGCTAACCTAGACGAGCAAGCGGGAGTCTACAAGATTAGCCTTTAGTTCTTAATTAAAAACAAACCAACTAACTTAGCTGGTTTGTTTTTTTAATTACCAATTTAAAAGCAAAACCATTACCCCTACTTCTCCGCCAGCTCATTAATTAGCTTTTGTAGATCAGCCTTAACTTCCGGATGTTTTAAGCCGAGCTTTAAGGTGGCTTTAATAAAGTTAAACTTATTACCCGTATCTAGCCATTCTCCCTCTAACTTTTTGCCATACAGAGTTTTGCCTGACTCTAGTAGTTTGTCATAAGCATCCGCTAACCTAATTTCCCCTGACTTGCCCATCTTAATAGTTTTAAGAGTTTCTAGCACTTCTGGGGTAATGACATTTATTCCCACTTGAACTAAATTAGACGGCGCTGCCTCTACGGCTGGCTTTTCAATAAACTGCTCAATTTTATAAACCCCTTCCTTTAGCTCTGTGCCGCCAATCACGCCAAATTGACTAACTTCCTGAGGAGCAACTTCCGATAATCCGATCATCGTTTCGCCATATTGTTCATAGGCCTCAATGACTTGTTTAACTGGTGACACCTGAGCATCATATAAAGTATCACCGAACATCACTAGGACTGGCTCCTGGTCTTTAATTAAATGCGCGGCACAAAGGACCGCCTGACCATCACCTAGCGGGATGGGTTGGCGCACATAGGAAAACTTCGCTAGACTTTCTATCTCTCTCACCTTTTCCACTAGGTCTAGCTTATTCTTCTCCACTAGCGTTTTTTCTAGCTCAAAAGAATAATCAAAGTGGTCCTCTATCGCTCGCTTACCCCGACCCGTGACAAAAATAATTTCTTCAATGCCTGCCGCTACCGCTTGCTCCACTAAATATTGTATAACTGGCTTATCTACTACGGTTAACATTTCCTTAGGCTGCGCCTTAGTCGCTGGCAAAAATCGGGTGCCAAAGCCGGCTACGGGAAAAATTGCTTTTTTTATTTTCATAATTTTAAAGTTAATTAATCTTTGTTTTAGTTGTTTTAAAACGCCACTTCCAAGAATACTTTAGCCAGGATTTAATGTGCTCTCTAGCTAAACTATCCCTGAAGACGGCTTGATACCAGGGATATTTAGCGCTCTCTCGGGCGTGGTCATGAATCAAGACCGCAGCGGGCTGATAAACTACCTTAAGGCCCTGCTGCCAAAACTGACGGCTAAGGTCTATATCTTCAAAATACATAAAAAAGCGCTCATCAAATTGGGGCGACCAAATTTCCCCAGTCTCTAACTTAATTTCTTTCTTAAACATTAGGGCTGAACCCATTAACCAGTCCACTGGCCTAGCACTTTGATGATCAAAGTCTTGCATCAGGAAAGATTTTTGCAGGCGGGGAAAATATTTTCCCAGGGGCGTTCTTCTTAAGAGAGGGATAAAAAACTTAGGAAACCGAGCACAGGAATACTGGAGAGACTGGTCTGGGTTAAGCAGTCTTGGGCCAACTAGACCCACCTGAGGATTAGCTCGTAAATAGTTAAGGAGGACCTTGATTGCTCCGGGGTTAAGGAAAGTGTCTGGGTTTAAAATGAAGACATACTCTCCTTGAGCTTGCTGCAAGCCTAAATTATTCCCCCCACCCATGCCTAGGTTTTTCTCGCTCTCAATTAGCCGCCAAGACTCCTCGGTAATTAAGGGACCTAAATCTTCGCCAGAACTATTTTCTACCACTAACACTTCACCAGTAATTCCTGACCAGTCCGCCTGTTTAATAGACTCTAGGCAGGTTTTAAGTTTGGCCTGACTTTTGTAATTAACAATGATAATTGATAAATCCATATTAAACTAATTGCTTAACTATCCGCCAATAGGTATTTAGGAGCGGATTAACCAGCCAAGTGAGCACTGGATTATTGATCTCTTGGTAGTCTAGACGCCCCGTAAAATCTTTAGCCAGCTCCGCCAGGGGGCGCTGTGATATTTTTTTTAAATAAGCTCGCTCCCTGTTAATTTGCTGGTAAGTACTAGCTTTAAAAAAATAGCGATACATTTTCACCCTCTCCTTAGCCCAACCACCTAGCAGTGAATAGCCTAATAAACCCAGTTCCATCACTAGCGCTGGTAGCGCTATTAAGGCCAAGAGGATGGGGGGATAGAAAGTGGCCAAGAATAAATAGCGATTACGTTCCATATAATAAATCATCTTGGTACTTCGGGCAAATTCATACTTATGAAACAAGCGCGAGCGTGGGGCTAACACTATTTCATAACCCATTAACTTAGCCTTTAAACTGAGCTCTAAGTCATCATGATACATGAAGTATTCTTCATTGTAATATTGCCCCTGATTCAGTTGAGATAATTTTTCTAAAACCTCTCGCCTGACAATAACTGAACAACCACTGGCATAGCCAGTAATTAAGGGGTAGCCTACTACTTCTTTTACCGCTGATAACTGCTCTCCGTGATGGGAGGTATAGCCAAAGCCTAAGAAGTGAACCAAATTACCTAAGCTATTTATTTTTAAAGCAGCGACATCAACTGCCGAGTCTAAGTCCACTCCTGGCTGGTTAAGCAAGATTAGGGACTGAGCTAGGCCGGCCTGAGGATTAAGGTCCAGCGCTTTAACTAGTTCCTGCAGCCACTCTCTGCTTAACCTGGTATCCATATTTAAGTTCACCACATAATCGCAACCCTGCGCTAGGGCCGTCTTTATTCCTAAATTATTAGCGGCCGCATAATTCCCATCCGAACGAGGGAGAATAGTCGCTTCTGGATAATTATTTTGTAAATATTCTTGAGTAGCGGGACTGGAGGCATTGTCAATAATAATCACTGAGCTTAGCTCCGCTGGATAGGTTTGCTGACGCAAAGAATCCCGACAATTAGCTAAAAACCGCTGAGCGTAGTCCTGATAATTAATGAGGATTATTCCTACCCGTTTATTCATACCCATCTATTTATTCTTTGGTAAAAATAATAATACTAAGCGCCAACTAACCTTGAGCAAACAAGTTTCCCAGGGTGATCGCCACTTCGCAAAATAACTAATCATTGACTGACTAAAGTAGCGCTGGGTTGTGGGGCGCTTAACTTGCTTAAAACTTTGTCCCACATAGTCTACCGCGACGGCTACTGGTGTATACCAAACTTCTCCCCCCTGGCGATAAACTGCTTGGCAGAAATCAACCTCCTCAAACCAAATGAAGTAACGTTCGTCTAAATAGGGTTTAGCCTGACCGCTAATCTTCTGATAAGCGGCTTGATTGATTAAAAAGAAGGCTCCTCTCACTGAGTCTACGGCAGCCGCTTGACTATAGTCAAAGTCTTGAGCGAGATAGCGACGATTAATGCTAGGAAATAAGTGGGGCAGCTTAAAAATAATTGCCAACTGATCAAGCACTGTCGGAAACCGTCTCACGTGTCTAATTAACTCCCCTGACTCAGTAAGCAGCTTGCCTGAACTAACTGTCGCCTGAGGATTAGCCTGTGCCCAAGTTAATAAATTATTCAAAGTACTTGGCTCCAGTTTCATATCTGGATTAAGCAATAGAATGAATCTACCCTGAGCTATCTTAATTCCCTGATTATTAGCCGCCGCAAAGCCCCGATTAGTCTGATTACTAATTAGCTTAATTTGCGGAAACTCTTGCCTCAGCATCGCCGGGCTACCATCTTGAGAATGATTATCAATCACGATTATCTCTAGATTAAAATCGCCCGATGAGTTTAACAGGGCGTTTAAATTTGCTCTTAATTTATCCTTGACGTTCCAGGAGACAATGATCACTGATAAGTCCATACTAATATTAACGGTTAATTAAACTGAAATCTAACGAGTAATTTTAATTTTTTTATTAGCACTAGTTAGCCCACTAATAATTTGTACCTGATATTTCCTAATCCCTAATTCACTAGCTAAAAAATTAATTAATTCTCGGTTAGCCAGACCCTTGTCTGGCTTAGCTGCTAGGGATATTTTAATAACCCCATTGGCCATTTTTCCGTTAAGAGCTGTTTGTTTGGCCCCTGGGCTAACCTTAACTTTAAACCAGACTTCTCGGTTGTAGGACAACTTATCCTTGTATTTTTCTAGCATAAACAAAATTACTTAATTTTCAGAGAGCTAAGCTAACTATAGTTTAGCATTTTTCCTAGCTTTTTTAAAGTCTTGACGAGAAATCACTATTTTTGTCAATCTTTATCTTCTTGTCAAAATATACTAAACTATATATACTAATAAGTTAAAAATATTTTATGTCTAACCACTACCAACGCCCCACTTGGGACGAGTATTTTATTAACATCATGGAACTGATTGGCAGTCGGGGAACCTGTGACCGAGGTCGGGTCGGTTGTGTGATTGCTAGAGATAATCGGATTATTGCCACCGGTTACGCCGGCTCTCCCACTGGTCTCCCTCACTGTGATGAAATTGGCCATGAAATGCATACCGTCACTCACCCAGACAACTCTCAGACTCGTCATTGTATCCGCACTGTTCACGCTGAACAAAACGCCATTTGTGAGGCTGCTCGCCAAGGAATCTCCTTAAACAACTCCACTCTTTATGTTAAAATGGCTCCCTGTTATACTTGCGCTAAAATGATTATCAATGCTGGGGTTAAGCGCGTGGTTTGTTCTCAAGACTATCATGCTAGCAAGCGGAGCAAGGAAATTTTTAAAGAAGCTGGCCTAGACTTTAACTTATTAAACGAAGCCTCTTTGGCTTATCAAGATCAATAATTATATGAAGCCCTATCTAGACTTATTAGCCGACGTTTTAAATAATGGTCAAGGCAAAGACGACCGAACTGGCACCGGGACTATTAGCGTCTTTGGTCGTCAGGTTCGCTATGACCTCAATCAGGGTTTTCCTCTGCTGACCACTAAAAAAGTTTTCCTAAAAGGAATTATTCACGAATTATTATGGTTTCTCAAAGGTGACACTAATATTAAGTATTTAAACGATCACGGTGTTCATATTTGGGACGAGTGGGCCGATGAACATGGCGACCTGGGCCCTATTTACGGCAAACAATGGACTGCTTGGGAAGGAAAAGATGGCCAAGTGATCAATCAAATAGCTGAGGTGGTTAAGACCTTAAAGGAAAACCCCACCTCCCGTCGCATCATTGTTAGTGGTTGGAATGTGGCCGACTTAAGTAATTTAATTGCTGGACAAAAAACGGCCCCACCTCCTTGTCATACTATTTTCCAATTTTATGTTGACCAGCAAAATCGGCTATCTTGTCAGCTCTACCAACGCAGTGCTGATATTTTCTTAGGCGTTCCTTTTAATATTGCTTCCTATGCCCTGCTAACCATGATGCTGGCGCAAGTATGTGATCTGCGTTTAGGCGAGTTTATCCATACCTGTGGCGACCTTCATATCTACAACAATCACCTAGAGCAAGTCGCCCTGCAATTAAAGCGTCAACCGAAGAAATTACCTACCATGAAGCTAAATCCGGCGGTTAAAGATATTTTTGCCTTCCGCTATGAAGACTTTCAGTTAGAGGACTATCATCCCGAACCGGCCATTAAGGCGCCAATTGCTATTTAATCTTAAACTTATGACTCCTAAAGTAATTATGATGATGGCGATAAGTGTTGATGGCCATATCGCCAAGCACCACTCTGAATTTACCAACTGGACTAGTCGCGAAGACAAGCAACTATTTGCTAAGCTTTCTAAGGAATGCGGGGTAGTGATGATGGGAGAAAATACCTTTAAAACCTTCCCCGCTCCTCTGCCAAATCGCCTCAACTTTGTTTTCTCAGAAAATCCCCCCCACTCCTCTGATCCCTTAGTTCAATACTTCTCTGGTCCGCCTGAAGAAGCCTTAGCAATCCTAAGTCAGCAAGGCTTTACCCAAGTTTTGTTAGGCGGAGGCACCTTTCTTAACTCTTTGTTTTTAGAGCATAACCTCATTGACGAATTGATAATCACTATTGAACCAAAACTATTTGGCCAAGGTCTAGATTTGTTTAAACTAGAGCAGGAAAAAGAGCTAAAGCTTTTAGCTTGTCAGAAGTTAAATGAAAATACTATTAAACTTCATTATCAAGTAATTAAATAACTATATGTCTCAACTAATTATTGGTCTCACCGGAGAAATTGCTAGTGGTAAAGAGGTTGTTAAAAAATACCTGATTGAGCACTACGCTGCTAGTAGTCATCATTTCTCGGCCAGCTTACGTGATGTTTTAAAAAGATTAACTCTACCCACCACCCGAGAAAACCTGCAAAGCCTTTCCACTTCTCTGCGACAAAGCTTCGGTGAAGACCTCTTAGCTAAAGTAATTGCAGAAGAAGTTAAGTTAAACCAGTCACCCCTAATCGTGGTTGATGGCATAAGACGGGAAGCTGACCTAGTCTATCTTAAACAGCTCCCCAATTTTGTCTTGGTCGGAGTAGAAACTGACTTAAATATCCGCTACGAGCGCTTAAAACAAAGACAGGAAAACGCTGATGACTTTGGCAAGTCCTATGAAGATTTTTTAGCAGATAGTCAACAAGAAACCGAAAGAGAGATTGCTCAGCTAATCTCTACCGCTCCTAACCGTTTAAACAACAATGGCTCTCTAGCTGACCTTTATAGCCAGATTGATGAATTAATGAATAAGTTAAAATCAAGCTATGTCTAATTATTCTGGAAAATTAATAGTCATTGATGGAACCGATGGTAGTGGTAAAACTACCCAACTAAAGCTTCTAGAAACTAAGCTAATTGAAGCTGGTTATGAGGTAAAAATTGCTGACTTTCCTCAATATAATCAAAAGTCGGCTGGCTTGGTAGAGGAATACCTATCAGGCAAATACGGTACCGCCGAGGAAGTCACTCCCTATCAGGCCTCTATTTTCTACGCCGTTGATCGCTTTGATGCTAGTAGTCAGATTAGAGACTGGCTAAACTCAGGAAAGATAGTTCTGGCTAATCGCTACACCAGCGCCAATATGGGTCATCAAGGAGGAAAGATAGCTAACCGTCTAGCCCGGCGCGCCTATTTCAATTGGTTAACTGAACTAGAGTATCAACTATTTAACATCCCTCAACCTGACCTAACTATCATTCTTCACCTAGAGGCGGAGCTAGCCCAACAATTGGCCAAGGACCGTGCCCGACAAGATTGGTCTGGCAGTAATCAAGATATTCATGAGAACAATTTAGACCACTTAAAAAAAGCGGAGCAAGTCTATCTAGAAATTGCCGAGACCTATCCCGAATTTAAACTAATTAGCTGCTCCCGAGAAGGAAAAATCTTAAAACGAGAAGAAATTGCTTGGCTCGTTTGGTTGGTAGTTAAAAAAGCTCTTGCTACCACCACTGACCCCGTCAAGGTCAAGGACACAAAATCATTTCAAGCCATTGGTGACCTCTTGGGTAGTAATGCTCATTTAAACAAGCATCGTGATCAATACTTTAGCCCAGCCAAGGAGACTCCTACTAGTCATAATCTAAACTCCTCCACTCCTGAATTAAAATTAAGGGTAGAGAAACTAGACCCTCGCGCTAAGTTGCCTAGCCGAGCCCACTCTGAAGATGCCGGCTTTGATCTCTACTCCCTAGACTACTACTCCCTCCCTCCCTATAGTCAAGCCACTATTGCCACTGGTCTAAAAATTGCCCTTCCCCCTGGACAGGTGGGCTTAATTTGGGACAAAAGTGGTCTCGCTCAACAAGGAATAAAGACTATGGGGGGTGTGATTGACGCTAACTATCGCGGTGAGTTAAAAGTAATTATCAAGAACCTTAGTGAAGATGTTGTTAACTTCTCCCCTGGACAAAAAATCGCCCAACTAATTATTCAACCATTAACCACCCTTAAGCTTCAAGAAGAAAATATTAATGACTCAACTTCCCGAGCCGAAGCCGGCTTTGGTAGTACTGGTAATTTTTAAACTTATGAACTACGACATTATTATCGGCTTGGAAATCCATACCGAACTTAAAACTAATAGCAAAATGTTCTGCTCTTGTCGCAATGAATCCTTTCTCTCTCCCCCCAATACCAATGTCTGTCCCATTTGTCTTGGTCACCCCGGCACCCTGCCTGTTCCTAATAGAGAGGCCCTTAACTTCGCCCTCTTCACTAGTCTAGCCTTACAAGCTAAAATTAATCGTCAAACTAAATTTGATCGAAAAAACTATTTCTATCCTGACCTTCCTAAAGGCTATCAAATCTCTCAATACGACGAACCCATTAGCACGGGCGGGTTTCTCTTGGTAAATAACCGAGCTATCCCGATCACTCGCCTCCATTTAGAAGAAGACACGGGCAAGTCTTCTCATCTAGCTGATAGTGAAGAAACTTTAATAGACTTTAACCGAGCTGGGGCTCCGCTAATTGAATTAGTAACCGAACCACTAATCACTTCGGCTGCAGAAGCTAAGGAATTTTGTCTCGCTTTTCAACGTCTGCTCCGCTATTTAAAGGTAAGTGATGCTAATATGGAAAAGGGAGAAATGCGTTGTGAGGCTAACATTAGCTTACAGACACCAAAGACTTGGGAATACCGAGAAGGAAAAATCGCATCCTTAACCAAGGAGCCTTTAAACAACAAGGTGGAATTAAAAAACATCAACTCTTTTCGGTCTTTAGAACGAGCTATTAACTACGAAATTCAACGTCAAACTGAAGCCCTTAATCATGGCGAGAAAATCCTCGCTGAAACTCGTGGTTGGAATGAAGAACAAAATATCACCATTAGCCAGCGCTTAAAAGAAAGCGCCGCTGACTACCGCTATTTCCCCGAACCCGACATTCCCCCCCTTAATATTCAAGAAGATCTAATTGAAAAACTAAGTCGCCTGCTGCCTGAACTGCCTGCTGCTAAAGAAGAGCGCTTTAAGCGGCAATATAAATTAGATTCAGACATGGCAGGAATACTGGTTGCTGATAAAGCTTTGGCTGATTGGACTGAACAGGTTTTCTCCGAATTAGAGGCCTGGCTAGAGGCTAATGGCGACCAAGTGGCTCGTCAACAAAAGCGCTTAGCCACCACTGGCGGCAATTGGATTATCAACGAGCTGCTAAAGCGATTACGTGATAATAATGAAACCATTGCTGACCTTAGGCTAGATGCTGAAAACTTTGCAGAATTAGTCTGTTTAGTTTATCAAGGAAAAATCAATTCTAGTGCTGGCCAACGCCTCTTAACTGAGATGTATCAGAACGGTGGCGACCCTAGCAATCTTATGGAAGAAATGGGACTTAAGCCTATTGACGATCGCCCAGAACTAGAGAAGATAACTTTAGAGGTCATTAGGTCCTTCCCCAAACAAGCCAAAGAACTAGCTAGTGGTAAAGATAGTTTAATAAAGTTCTTCATTGGCCAAGTGATGGCCAAGACCAGTGGCCGAGCCAATCCAAAGACTATTGAAGAGATTCTCTCCGCTTGGAAAAACGAAAAGAGCTAATTAGATAACTTTAAAAAGGATAAGTATGTCAAACTAAGAAAGCTACTCCTTAAATACCCCTACCCCAACCTCAACGCTATTAACTCAAAGCATGATAATTAGCCTAGGCTATCTTTTTAAATCATTAAGCCTTAAATCTAGCTTACAAAAAAATCGTTCTAATTTATAGAGAACGATTTTTTAATAAAAATAAAAGCATAATTCCTAGAACAACTTATAAGCGAGCTACTAAACAGAAGTCTTATTGAGGTGAAAGAAGGTTAATAACAAATGATCACTTAAGAGATTATATAATTAAACATCTTAAATTAGCTCGATCACCAAAACAAATAGCTGCTAAAGCGATAGAGCTAGTTGGTACTAAAATATCTTATGAAGCTATTTATCAATATACCTATGCTCAAGTTTATCAAAATGGTAATGGCCAGATTAAACCAGGCGGTGAAGATCTAAGGCTATGTCTAGCTAGACGGAAGAAAAGAAGAGTCCAAGCTAGTTATCGTATTGAAAAAGTTCATGATAAAACTATCTCTAAAGCTAATCAAGCGATAATTAAATATCTTACAAGAATTCCCTAAGAGTATCGGAAAGCATTAACTAGAGATAGAGGGAGCGAGAATCTTGGTTATTTAGAACTAGAAAAAGAATTAGGAATTAACTGCTATTTTGCTCATGCTTACCATTCTTAAAAAAAGAGGATCTAATGAAAATCTAAATGGCTTAATTAAACGTTTCCTTCCCAAAGGGACTGACTTTAAAACTGTATCTGATCAGCAGATTAAAAATATCGAATTCTTAATTAACTCTCGTCCTCGGAAAAAACTTGGCGGGAAAATTTTCTATAAAACATTTGTAAATTATGGCCTTGCGCAATCAATAGAATAGATATAACTCGAACTAGTAATAGGTTCCCAACGATTAGTTGAGCTATTAAACTTGCGACAAGATGTAGAATTACCGTAAGCTACAACATGATTACTATAAGTTAAGCCCAACTCTTCACAGAACGCATATCTAGAAGAGGTATCATTATAGATAGGATAACTATAATTTTTATCAAGGATATCAAGTAATATGGGGCCAATGGGAATTACAGGATGTACATTAGCATAACTTATCCCAGATGGAGAAAATACTTGACTGGGAAAAAATAACGAATCTTCAAGATGACCATCCACTATTCTAACATTTGAAAAGCCTAAAACATCTACAGGAGTAGGATAGCTATTACCGCCTTTATTACAACTAAACCAAAATAACCTTTCATCACTATTAGTTGATGTCTCATCAATATATACTCCTGAGATAGGAACCATTCCACTATACCTAACTAAATCCTTATCTGAAAAACTAATGCGTCCATATACAGGCAAGGTACTCCCTGAGTACAAAGGACAATCTAAGGAAGTTGAAAACACCCCTCTTACACTCAGAAGATCATTAACTATAAGTGGTCCAGTTTCTGACCAACCTTTTACCTCCAAATCCCCATTAACTGTGAGTAACGATGTGGGGTTACTCGTACCAATACCAACCTTGCCATTTAAAACCGCTAACCCTACTTGAGCAGAGCTTAAGTCATAACCAGTAGTCACTCCTCCGCCAAACGCCCCATAAGACATAACCTCTAGCTTATCATCTAGCACACTTCTAGAGTATCGGCTAGCTGAAATAGTATAGACATACATTCCTAGGATTGTAACAAAAAAAGCACTAAGGAAAATTATTAAAAAATTAGCTTTCTGGCTAGAAAAAACATTTTTCATATTTTTAATAATAATTAATAAACATCTAACTATACATTAACATTCTCTTTCCCTATCGTCAATTGTATGCACTTGCCCATGATACAGTTGACAATAACTAGAATATGGTAGAGTGCAATATCTTTAAACTCTTCTCTAATAGCGCTACTCCCACTGATAATCCTCGGGTGGAGCGATCTCATTTAAGCGATGAGCTAGAATTCTATAAAAGAGCTAATTTATATAATAGCTTCAAAGAGCAAGCAAGTGCTTTAAAGAAATGGGAGTACGTCTATAATTACTTAAAGCCTCATCAGGCTCTAGGCCAACTAACCCCTATCGCTTTCTATCAACTTTGGAAAAAAGACCCTCAAGCGGCCTTAGCGATCACTGAACGTTGGCAAGAGTATCTTGAGAAACAGAGCAAAAGATTAGCTACTACTAGAAAGATAAAAAGAAGAGACCAACTAGAGGCATTAATGAGGTTTATTGACTCTAGAATTAATGATAAAAATGACCTCAAAGAGATTAAATTACAATTAACTAACTGTCAATTATGTTCCCTGGCTTGAACATTGTAAATTTAAGATTATGCTACTAAGAAAACCAAGATTTATATTAAATATTTTAGACAACCAATCACCATTACTTTGGGTCGCTAATCTTCCTATTTAAAAAGCCTTAGTTTTTTGTAAACTAAGGCTAATTGATTATTGAGCTGAGATAAATCTTAAATTACCTTTCTCGTCAGTAAAATAGATTATCCCGTCATGATAGGCTGCTTGGCGAACACCTTGCCCGTCATTATATTCCCAGATAACCATACCTTGCTGGTCAATTATCTGCATATATGACTCACCGCCAACTGGACAAACCAGTAGGTTATCTTCAATGGTGATTACTATTGCGCTAGTTGCAATGTATTCATATTCCCACACTAAACTTAAAGTCTTGTCAGCTCGCTCTCGATAAGCAGTCACATAAGCTCGATAGGCCCAGCCTGGTTCGTTAAGCGGAATAGTAGTCATGCTAGTAACAATAATTAACGAATCTTTAGCCAATCCTACTACTCCCATGGCAGTAACTCCCATATCCATAGCCGGTCCACTAAACTCCCAAATCTTTTCTTGAAAAAATCCACTAAACTTAGCTACACCGACAACACGTTGACCATCTCTTCTAAAATCCAATGAAGCAATAAGGTAGTCACCGAATAAATCTACCCAGCCACTGTACTGACCAGTATATCTTTCCATTACTTCACCTTGTGGGCTAATTTTGAAAATACCACTATTACCACGAGAGGAAATTAAATTACCCTCACTATCTAGCATCGATCGAGAAACTGCTCCGCCTTGTAATTTACTCCAGTTTAAAGAGCCATCATTAAGATTATATGAGTCTAAATATAGGTCACCATCACCAATATCGAACCTCCCATTCCTGGTGCTATAAGCAAGAACTACTCCGCGATTATTGTCAATTACTAAATTACTAGCATAGCTATCACCTCCATCGCCTGTAATATCATGACGCCAGAGTAATTTTCCTTCCGAAGAAAATTTAACAATAACACCGTCAGATAATCCGCCTGGACCCGAATAACCGCCAGTTGCATAAACACTTCCTTCATTATCTACTGCTACTTCCATCATATAAACCCCAGGAATTCTAAAAGCATTAGCATTGGGATCTACTGGATCATTGGGGTCGCTTGGTTTGTCCGCTGTAGTAATAGAAGCTACCTCACTTAGACTGCTACCAGCTATATTAGTAGCATAAACACTAACCTGATACTCAGTGCTAGGCTCTAAATTATTTATTTCTATAACAAATTCTCCTTGAGAAATTGTTTGCGAAGAAGTAAATGCTAGATTTCCTGGTTGCACAATGGCTTTAATTTCTGTAACAGGAGAACCACCGTCAGAGATTATCTTCCCTCTAACTATTACACTAGTATCGGTGATATCAGCGTAATCAATAATTGTTACCTTTGGGATAGTTATTTCTATCTCCGGATAACAAGACACTGCTGCCAAGCTAACTATCGCTAGCCAAACGGCAAAAATAAGTTTTGTCTTCATTTTCAGTATATTTTTTTGTTATTATTCAGTTGTTAAATTGCTTAGTTAATCTTAGATCAACTGTAGTTATTATATCATAATATTAGAGAAAAGTCAATATTCTAAAAACACTCTCAAATTAAGAAAGGTAAAAGAGCAATAAAATAGCTAGCTATTCTCCGATAACCCTTAATTTGACTGGTTCATTAAATTCTTCTTGAGCTGCTTCGTTAATTTCAACATCTTCAGATATCATCGGCTCTGCTAATTCATCCAATTCTCCCTCGCTTGTTCTAGGAGCGTTTGAGTTAGGAGTCATTAATTCAATTAATCCATCATATTCTTCTTGATCCATTTCGTTAATTCCAACATTTTCAGGAGTCATTAGTTTTGTCAGCTCTTCTAGCTCCTCTTCGTTTATCTGAGGAGCCTCTGGGCCAGGAGTCATTGACTCTATTAACTCTTCCCACTCGTCAGCGGGAGTTTTAGTCTTCTGATTAGCCAAATTCTCTTCTGCTAATTTTTGTGCTCGTCGCTCCTTGTATAAATTAACTTGCCATAATGATAAGCTAACTATTCCAATCACTACTGCTAAGCTAATAATGAAAATTGTAACTTTTTTAACTTTTTTCATAAGATAATTACCTTACTTTAAATTATATAAATATTATAACGTTTTTTAGACAAAAAAGGAAATTTATTCAAATACCATAACACTTCCGCTTATTACCTATTTTTGGCTTGATTTTTTCCTTATTATTTGCCATAATGTTTAATCCTAATTAGATCATTAACAATTCTGGCTTGTAAAAAATGAGCCCAATATTAACATAAAAAATAGTAGAAATGGAAAAGAGAACGGAAGAAGTGAAAAAAATGAACAGAATGGAAAAAGTTGAATTCGTAGTCAGTCAAAAAGCAAGGCTAGAAGAAATGGCCTCCGCCTTGCTGGCAGAGCGGACCCTTATCTTAGACGGCCGAGAAGCGGCTGCTTGGGATGAGATAGACTATTCTTGGGAGTATAAACTCCAAAGGATAGCTAGCAGGTTAAGGGAGATAGAAATTTCTCTGCTCCGCATTGAAAACGGAGTCTATCTAGTCTGTCTCTCCTGCCAAGGAGAAATTGAGACTGAAATGATTAGAGTCTCTCCCACCAGAAAACTCTGTTGGGAATGCCTAAAGAGGCAGAAATAAAAATAAACTCTCTACGGAGAGTTTTTTTATTTACAAAATTTACAGTCATTCTAACCAGTGGTCAATTATCTCTTTAGCGGCCGTTAAATCTTTAATCCAGTGAATCTGCTTCCCTTCTTTTTCTAGTCGCCTAAACCAAGTTTTTTGTCGTTTAGCGAAGCGATAAGAGGCGGTAGTTAGCTGTTCTATCATTTCCTCATAGTCTAGCTTGCCTTGAAGATACCAAGCTAAATAGCGATACTCTAATCCTAGAGAATTTAATCTTTGCCAACTTAAACCATTGGCCACTAACTTCTCCACCTCTCCTACTAAATTTTGATTATTTAAGCGATCTAGCAGGCGCTGACTAATGCGGTGACGCATCTCCTCATCACTAACTTCTAGGCCAAGAAGCAAGAAGTCTAAGTCTGGATTAACCGACGGCTTTTTAATCATTTGTCCACTAGTTACAATTTCTAAATACCGGGCCAGCCGTCGGGGATTTTTTCGGTCACTGTCATTAATATTTTTAGCAAACTCTGGCTGCAATTTAAAAATCTTTTGCCATAATTCTGCGGCTCCCAATGCTTCCCGCTGAGCTCGTTTAGCTAAATCTGGCTTAACCGTTGTTAATTGAAAATTATCTAAAACTGCTTGTAGATATAGTCCCGAGCCACCTACTATAATAGGCAGCTTGTTTCTGTCTTTTATCTCCGCCAAGGCTTTAAGGGCTGCCGCTTGATAGTCAGCGACACTATATTGTTCTTGCGGAGAGATAACATCTATTAAGTGATAGGGGATGCTTTGACCAGCCACCTCATACTCCGCCAAATCTTTCCCACTACCTATATCTAGGCCCTGATAAACCTGGCGACTATCAGCCGATATGATCTCTCCCTGATAATGGTAGGCCAATTTAGTGGCTAGGGCGGTTTTTCCTGAAGCAGTGGGGCCCAGAATTACCACTACCTTAGTTTTCTGAGATTTAGTTGACATAAATACTAATTATTCCTACAATTAACTTAGTTCTTTTAATAATAAAGATAATGTTCTGCTCGTTTGGTGAGTAGGGTAAAAACAAAAGAGCAGATCATTATCTTAAAGGAGACCCTGACAATAGGCGTATTGTTAGACTCCGACAAAGGGGCATAAAAAATAAAGATTAGACAGATTTAGTTTGGCCCCATCTTTCGGAGCTTTTGCCGCGATTAAATAATTTTTATAATTATTTCACAAAGAGCGCGGCGAAAGCTCTTTTTATTTACCCTCTTCCACTAACTCCCCTTCTAGTTCTAACCCTTCGCTTTCCAAATTGCTTAATTGATACAAACCAAACTGAGGATTAGTTTTGCTAATTAATTTTATTTGTAAATTATAATCTGGCAATTTACGCTCATTTAAGTAGTCAACTGCCGCTTCGTCTAAATAGAAATTATAATAATAAACTGGATATTCTCTCACTAATCCCTGGGCGGCTCGTAAAATTTGCTCATTAGGAATAGTTCCCATAATAATCTTTCTTTCGGGAAAGAAAAACTTGTCATAATATTGAGTGATAATTACCCCCCGCTCATCGGTTAGGGCAAACACCTTTCTAGTAAGCGCTTGTTCCGCTAGACTATTGTGATAGGCATATACTAAGCCTTCTTCTGAGCCAAATAATACAAAGTTAAGATTGACCGCAGCGATAGTTAGAACTATGGCTGCTTGGGAGCCAGCAACTAAAATATTAGTTAGTCGCGGCTTAATCCTTTTCCCTAAAGAGAACAAACTAGCGGAAAATCTCTCAATACTCAAGGCTGCTAAGGGGATCAGCAGGAGATAAATGGGGAGCCAATAGCGGGTATAGGAATTGCCAATCGTAAAGCTTTTAGGATTAGGGTTATCATTAAAGAGCCAAGAGCCGTAATAGAACACCAGGATCCCTCCTACCGCTCCTAAAAATAAAAGATAGGCCAGGTATTTTTTCTGCCACTTTTTTAAATTTTGGGCCAATAGTATCACTATCCCCAAATAGGCTAGTCCCACTAACCAGGGGAACATATTTACTAAATAGCGCTCAAACATTAAAATAGACTGCTCTTTGTCAAAGCCAAAATAGAAAACATTGTTAAACACCGTTTTCGCCAACTGCTTATAGTCCGCCAATTGACTAGCTAACGGCCTAATCAGCGTATCACCAGTCGCCGCACTTAATTCCGCTAAAGAATTATTCATTTCATTATAACCTCCTCGCCAAGCGCCGTCATAAAGAACGCTATTCCAATACAGCATTGGGATAAAGGCCAAAAACAATCCCGCTAAGAAGAGTAATAGCCGACTAAGCCCAAAGCGTTTAGCATAAAATAGCCATAAGATTAGCCCCGCGGGAGCTAACCAAATTAGTTCTGAGGTTCTAGTGATAATTGCCAGACCGATAAAGACTCCTCCAAAGAAAGCGGCCAGCAACTTTTTTAAGCGCGGCTTATTTATCTTAAAAGATAAAAACTTGTTCTTCAGTTCCCACCAAACTGACTGCCGTCGCTTGCCTCCTAGAGCCAAGCTGATTAAATAGGCGCCTATTAACAACCAGACAATAAAGAGCACGTTATGAAACAAGCTGCGAACAGTGTAATAGATATATACGGGGAAAGTAGCTAGCAGGCTAGCTGAGATTAAGGCTAACCGCTTGCTTCTAAATACTCTTTTAACTAATAGATAGAAAAAGATTATTCCCAACGAAGCTAAGGCGGGAGTTAAAAAAGGAATAACCTGACTACCAAAAATTGAACCCAAGAAGCCGTAAGTTAAAATAATGCCCAAAAAGCTTACCGGCTTAACTAACCCGGCATCAGTCCGCATACTTCGGGGCATCACTAAGTCTTCACTTAGCTGCGTTGCTGGCTCAAAGTATAATAATTCCCCCTCCTCAGCCAGCTTCTTGCTAAAATAATAATTAGCCGTCTCATCCGGAGAGCCCCATTTAACATAGTCTGACTCTTGAGTGAGATAGTTAAAACTAGCGGTGCCAATAAAAAAAATTAGCGCTAAACCGACTAAAATAAGGGGGTTAATAATTTTCTGACTAAATATTTTCATCCCCTTTATAGTACCGAAAATTACCATTTTTAGCAAGAATTTGCTATTATTAAATTATGAAAAAATTACTTAATTGGAAAAAAATTTTCTCTTATTCTATTGCGGAAAGCAGTCTATTGCTAATTAGCTTAATTATTATCTGCGGTGCTGGTATTTATTATTTTTTTAATCTTAGTGGTGCTGGTGTTCTTGCCACCGTCTTATTAAGTTTACTGGCCTGGCGACTGTTGGCTCCTCGCCTACTAACTAAAGCGAGTCCCCTGGCCTGCCCGTCTCTAACCTTAACTACTAAGTTTTGCTTAAGTGGCTATTTACTTCTTTACTTAACTAGCTTTGCCTATCTATTCTCTCAAAGTACTGCTCAGGCGATTATCTCTCCCTGGGAACTAGTTACTTGGCCCTTTTTCTTGCTTTATGCTCTTAGTGGCGGCTTATTATTATACCTCCTTAACCAAGCCACTCTAAAATCACTCCCTAAAACCCTGCTACTAACCCTACATTATTTCCTAAGTTTCGGGGTGGCCTTAGTGGTCTATCAAATATCTTATGGCTTTGATCCCTTTATTCACGAAGCTACCTTAAAAGTGATTGCCGAAGCGGGAGCAATTTGGCCCAAGCCCGCTTATTATCTAGGCGATTATAGTTTAATTATCGTCTTGCACCGGCTAACTGGTCTAAGTATTGTTTGGTTAAATAAATACTTAATTACTATCTTAGCTGCTATTTTCTTGCCCTGGGCAATTATTAAGTTCTTAACTACTAATCAAATAAGCTCTAAACAGCCAAGAGCTCATTACTTAAGTGCCTTAATGATTCTTGCTCTTGGCTACGCCCCTTTTATCATCAGCACCCCTCAAAGCCTGGGCTATCTACTACTAATTCTCACTGTTCTAATTGGACTAAGCAAGCGAGGCTGGGGTTGGCCTCTAGTACTCTCCTTAGCCACTACCGCTGTTCACCCCTTAGCTGGACTGCCAGCTCTGGGTTGGACCTTAATTTTAATAGTCTCTACTAAATCTAGAGCCATTAACCAGTGGGCTAAGCCCTTATTATTTATCGCTAATGCCCTAATTCTACCTTTGGCCCTACTCTTCTCTGGGCAGAACAAATTACGCTTAGAATTCAATCTTGCTACTCTTGGTCAATCGCTAGCCTCCTTTTTTAATCAATTTAGCTGGGCGGGACAAGAAAGTGCTAGTCTTAATTTAGCTTATTTTGCTAGCCATAATTACCTGCTCTGGCTTAGCTTATTACTAATTAGCGCCTACCTAATTTGGCGTCGTAGTAAATTTAAATTACCTCCCGGCACCTGGCTGATGCCCGCCTCCCTGCTAAGCGGTTATTTTTTAAGTAATTTAATTGTCTTTCAAAATGTAATTGACTACGAGCAAGCTAATTTTCCTAGCCGTATTTTAATAACTGCCCTAATCTTTCTTCTTCCCTTGCTGCTAATTAGTTTCACTTCTTTAATTGACCGAATTTTAGCTACCCCTAGACCAGCTCGCTACTGCTTTGCCGGTGCTGGTTTAATTATTCTCCTACTTAGCCTCTATCTTTCCTATCCCCGATTTGACGACTACTTCAACTCTCGCGGTTATAGTTCTAGTTGGGCAGACCAGCAGGCCGTTCGCTTGATTAATCAAGAAGCGACGGCTCCTTATGTAGTTTTAGCTAATCAACAGGTGAGCGCCATGGCTCTTAAGGAATTCGGCTTTAGTCATTATTTAACCGCTCCCTGGGGAGAAACTTTCTACTACCCCATCCCCACTGGCGGCCCTCTTTACAAATATTATCTAGACCTAGTTTATCAAGAGCTCAGCCAAACAAAGCTGGCTGAGCTTAAAAATGACCTAGCCCTTGCCGAAGTCTATTTAGTGATTAATAAATATTGGCATCAGAGTGAACTGCTAATTAGTGAAGCTAAACTTCAGGCTAAACGATTTTGGAGCATTGCTGATGAGGTCTTTATTTTCGTCTATTAATTAATATCTCTCTTGATATTGCCACACTGGCCCAACGGAAATAACTGGACCGGACTCTTCCTCGTGCACGAGGGCTAGTAATTGTAAATTACCCAAGGAGACTCTAAGAGTCTTTTTGGTTAGGGGGAAGTTAATGGTAATCTCTTTTTTACCTGAACCACTAGTTATTTTTAGCTTCTTGGCCAAGGCCATAATATCTTCATTATCTTGGTCACTTAGCTTCTGGCCAGATAATTCTTTAGTCATTATTCCTTCAATAAACTGCAGGTCTTTGGTTAGATTTTGACTAGACATTAAAAGCCCTGGATCTTCACGGTCTATTTGTAGAGCCGTTAACATTTTCTCTATCATTAGACTATTAGCGATCAGGTCTGTAATTAGGGCTAGATTTGGTTCAATATATGAATACTCCGCATACTTATCAAACTCGCCTAAATTTAAGCTATCTTGACTAGGAGCATAAGCAGTTATTTTACCTAAGGGTAATTGATTGTTAAGCCAAGCAGAAACTGCTAGTTGCTGCCCTCGTGCTAACCAAGTGGGGGTTTTAAAGGCCGTCAAAACTGCCTGACTGGGCTCTAGATAGTTAGCTAAATATTTAAGGGTGGACCAATAGTTATTAGTTTGCCAAGTTAACTGACTAGTGAGGGCGGCTCTTAGGGCCTGAACTTGACTCTGGTAATTAGCATAGCTTATTTCCGTCCCCGCTAAAGCCTGACTACTAGGACTAATTAAATTGACCACATCTAAGGCTGCCCCGGCACAGCGATAATTAGTTTTTTCTATTAAGCAGGCCGTCTGACTACTACGATCTACCTCTGCCAACTGACTAGCTCCTACCAAGGGATAGCTTAATTGACTAAAGATATATTCATTAGGGGAGAAGGCCAATGACAAGACTTTAAAGCCTCGCTGACTTCTTAGGCTGGGGTGATCCTGATTAATCCCTCCTAAAAACTCGGGAAACTCCAGCTTATTCAACTGAGCCTGTAAGGCTAATAGATTGTGATCCGCCTCCTCTGAACTGCCTAAGGTTTTCTCAACTGTAGCCTCACTGCCAAATAGTTCTTTGAAGTTATCGCGATAAAGCACATAGTTAAGATCTTCTCGGGTGGGATTAAAGAAAGACATAATTTTGTAAATTCGCGCCCAACGCGTCTTGAGTTCTCCTGAAGCGGAAAAATCAGCAGCCGTAAAATTAGCGGCTAACATTGATAAGCGCCAATCTTCTTTGTCTAACAAGCAATCTGGACAAGCCTCACTTTGATATTCTAAAGGAAAAACTGAGTTAAGCCAGCGCATGGTTAAGTATAGATTAGTTAGTCTAGCGCTAGCCTGATACTCAGCAGGAACAATGAATTCTTGATAGTCTTTCAGGTATAGCAGATTAGGGGACTTAGTTTTTTCCTTAGCTGCTCTAATTAGGGCTTCTTCTTTTTTCACTCCCTCACTTAAGTATGGTGGTGTTAGGAAATAAAACCGATTAGCTTCTAGCTGGGAGAATCGGTCTTGGTTTTGAATACTAGCGGTCTCTGTACTAACCTGCCCCTCTTGAGGTTTTAACAAATTTAAAGCAATGGCGAAATAGGAAGCCTGCATTCGGGCCGCTTCTAAGATTGGGTCATTAATATTACCCACCGCTGCTAAGCGATTTTCATAACGATTCTTAGCTTTGAGATATAGCTCCTTATTAATTATCCAAAGATTATTATAGAAAATACTAGCTTCAATATCTTTATACAACTTCTTAATCTGTCCCTGATAATAGTCAGTGATAAAGTCAGCGGTTAATAGGATGGGAATATTATTATTCGCTAATTCCTGATAAACTTCAGAAAAACTATTAGTGGTGGCCGCCCAAGGGTTATCAAGCTTCGCCCAGCCAGCCTCATTGAGCTCTTCAACTACTGGGTCTAGGTCCAGCTTACGAGAAACAGCGTAATAATTAATGGCCTCCATTTTAACATTTAACGGCAAGTCGTAGTCTAGCTGGCCAGTTAATTTCGGCAAGGTGGCTGGCTGATAAAAGTCAGCAAATGATAAATATTCCACTGACACCTGACTTAAATCTAGCGCCTGAGTCTCCGCAGTTAATTCTTCTAGTTCTGGTAAACTGGGGGTAATAAGCTCTTGGTCCTCCTCTATAATCACTGCTGGTACTTCGGTCTCTTCGCTGGGAGCCTCTAATTTGGTAGTGATTAGATTACGGGCGATAATAAAGCCCAGTATCACTAAAACTACCACCCCACTAAGTAATAAAATTATTTTTATTAATCGTCGGCGTTCAGTTTGTTGATAAGCATGACCCACTGAACTTGAATCAGTGGCGGTCTCTTGATTTTGATCTGGCCGGTCAAACATAAATTAAATATTTATTTTAAATATTTCCGCTTATTAGCTAAGTGTTCTTCATAGGTTTTAGCGTAAACCACTATGGCCTGATCGCTCGGGGTGAGGAAATAGAAATAATCGGTCTTCGCTGGCCAAATAGCCGCCTCTATCGCGACTAGCCCTGGATTAGCTATCGGTCCCGGAGGGAGGCCACGATACTTATAGGTATTATAGGCAGAGTCTATTTCCAACTCAGCTCCACTATGAGCTGGCTTAGTGTCATTAAATAGATAAGATAGGGTGGCATCAGATTGTAGCCCCTGACCAATCCGCAATCGGTTCATAAAGACTCCGGCAATTAATCGGGCGTCTTGGTTGTCGCCAGTACGATAATTGATTGGAGCCTCTTTTTCTACCATTGAAGCTAGGGAGATTACTTCATATAGACTTCTCCCCTGATCTTTAATCGCTTGCCTCATCTCTGGGCTAAGCTTTTGATCAAAGTTTTTTAAGATCCGAGTCAAGACTTCTTGAGGGGAAGAGCTAGCAAAGACCCGATAGGTATCGGGGAAAATAAAGCCCTCTAAATTAACTGACTTTGGTAAATCTTGAAAAAAATCAAAACCTAGGAGCCAATCCTCATCCCCCTCTTCAACTATCCTGTTTTGCAGGGGCTCTCCCGTAAACTGATAAAACTCCTCTTGAGAAAACAAGCCTTGTAGTTCTAGGTATTGCGCTACATCTCGTAAAGACCAACCCTCAATTAGCCTAATCTCTATCTCGGGCGCATAAACTATCTCCGCAGGTGGCGCTGGCTTTCTAGGGATAATCATCCTCACTAAGCTCTTTACTGGCCGAGGCATTAGCAAGCTAACTAGCAGACAAGCTAATATTAGCCAGGCTCCCCAAATTAATATTTTTCTGGTTTTCATATTAATCTTTATTTATTTTTAGCTGCGGCTGCCTGAGCGATCATTTTAGAGCTAGCCCTAATCTTTTTGCCCAAGCCATCTACCATGGTAATTCCTAGCTCTTGGCAAATAGCATACTCCGGAACATCATTAAGACTTTTACGATCGCCGCCATTAGCAAAAATATTCGGCTTTACCTTAGCCAAGGAACGACAAACCGTGTGGTCAGTGTCTATTGATAAGAAAACTTCATCAACATCTCTTAGGGCGCCAATAATCTTGACTCGGTCAGCTTGACTCATAAACGGAACACTCCCTTTTATTTTTACCTGTCTGTCACTATTAACTATCACCACTAATTTATCTCCTAATTTCTTAGCTTTTTCAATCATTTCTAAGTGTCCCACATGAAGCGGATTAAAATAGCCAGACACCGCTACTACCACTGGTTTAGCTGACGACGACTGACTCTTAGTCCTAGTTTGTTTGTTTATTGTTTTAGCCATGATCCTAATAATTAATTAAATAATAATTACTTATAGTATAGCAAAAAGAGCTAACTTATCAAAGAAAGTTTATTTATTTAACTAATTAGGCTAAACTACTAATATCAACTATTAAATAGCTAACTATGACCATTATTCAGTCTTTAATTCTGGGCTTGATTGAGGGTTTAACTGAGTTTTTACCGATCTCCTCAACAGCTCACCTCATTCTCGGAGCTAAAGCTCTTAGACTTCCCGATGATAATTTTTTAAATACCTTTATTATCTCTATTCAGGTAGGGGCTATTTTAGCCGTGCTAATTTTATATTGGCGCCGAGTGATTGGTAATTTTAAAATTATTAAGAAAATTATCACCGCCTTCATCCCCACTGCTCTAATTGGCTTTATTTTTTATAAAATAATAAAAACTATCTTAATGGATAGTTTATTAGTCATTGCCGTTTCTTTAATTGTTGGTGGTCTCCTTATTTTCTATTTCGAAAAAATGGCTAGTCGTAAATATCTAAAGACTGAAGAGGGTCCTGAGTCTCAGCTAGCTGACTCCTTAGAAACAATCAGCTACCCTCAAGCCTTTATCCTCGGTCTAGTCCAAGCTCTGGCAGTCATTCCTGGAGTCTCTCGCTCTGGAGCAACTATTATTGGCGGACTGGCTCAGGGAATCAAGCGCCAAACTGTCGTGGAATTTTCTTTCTTGCTAGCCATCCCCACTATTTTAGCCGCTACTGTTTATGATTTATATAAGAATCCTGAAGTTTTAAGTGGCTTTAATTTGCCTCTCTGGCTAATCGGTTTTATTGTCGCCTTTATTACCGCCCTGCTAGGAATCAAGTTTTTTCTTAAATATATTAAGCAAAACGACTTTAAGATCTTTGCTTGGTATCGCCTTATTTTAGGCCTCATTATCCTTGGAGTGATCTTTCTTTAAGTTCTACAAGTTTTTTCTATCTGAGCCTCGTAAGTGTCGCCAGCGATTTAAGGCTTTTAGCCTAGCTAATTCTTTCTCTAGCTGCGCCGCAATGTTAGCAAATTGAACCTCATCTAAGCTTTGCGCTTCTTTTTTGCGATTCTCCGCCTTAAGTTTAGCCGCCTTTATTCTCTCCTCATCTAAGTCACTAGCCCGCTCAGCAGTGTCCGCTAAAATGACCACGCGGTCTTTCATGACCTCCATAAAACCTCCGGAAATAGAAACAATTTCTAGCTCTCCACTCGCTAGCTTAATTTCCATCACCCCTGGCTTTAGCACTGTTACTAATGGCAAATGGTTGGCTAAAACGGTAATCTCTCCACTGGTAGTCATCAGCGTTACTTGAGCTATTTCTCGCTTAAGGACTACTTTTTCTGGGGTAACGACTTCAAAGTCTATGATCTTGGCTTTAGACATAATTATTGCTCAACTTGAGGTAGCTTAATTTCACTAATCACCCCTTTAAGATAAAACTCCGATTCGCTAACTGTATCATAGTCTCCGGCTAAAATCTGCTTAAAGCCGGCAATGGTATCGGCTAATTTCACATAAGCACCAGGCCGACCGGTAAAGGTCTCTGCTACGGAAAAGGGTTGCGATAGGAATCGTTGAATTTTCCTAGCTCGGGAAACAATGACCTTATCCTCATCAGCCAACTCTTCCATACCTAAAATAGCAATAATGTCTTGTAGCTCTTGATAGCGCTGTAAGATTTTTTGTACTCCCCGAGCGACTTCATAATGCTCTTGCCCCACTATCTGAGGGTCTAAAATCATTGATGAAGACTCTAAGGGGTCTACGGCTGGATAAATTCCTAATTCCGCTAAGGAACGAGACAAGACCACTGTTGAGTCTAAATGACCAAAGGTCGTAGCGGGTGCGGGGTCGGTTAAGTCATCAGCAGGAACGTAAACAGCTTGAATGGAGGTAATAGACCCATTCTTAGTGGAGGTAATTCTTTCTTGTAGTTCTCCCATCTCTGTTGCCAGGGTGGGCTGATAGCCAACTGCGCTTGGCAAGCGTCCCAGCAGAGTTGATAATTCTGAGCCAGCTTGAGTAAAACGGAAAATGTTATCAATGAAGAATAGTACGTCTTGCTGTTGCTCATCACGAAAATATTCAGCCACCGATAGACCCGTTAAGGCTACTCGGGCCCGACAACCTGGTGGTTCGTTCATTTGTCCAAAAACCATAGACACCTTGTCCAGAACCCCCGCCTCTTTCATCTCGTGATAAAGGTCATTGCCCTCCCTGGTTCGTTCCCCTACTCCCGCAAAGACTGAATAGCCGCCATGCGCTTTAGCAACATTATTAATCAACTCTTGAATGATCACCGTCTTGCCTACCCCTGCTCCACCAAATAGTCCTACCTTTCCGCCTTTAGCAATCGGGCAAATTAAATCAATTACCTTAATGCCCGTTTCTAAAATTTCAGTCTTAGTAGACTGATCCGCAAAGGCTGGGGCGGGACGATGAATCTCATACTGCGCCTCCCCCTTAATCTTTCCCTGCTCGTCTATTGGCTCTCCTAATACATTAAGGATTCTTCCCAGGGTGCTTTTCCCTACTGGGACGGTGATTCCTTGATTTAAAGACAACACTTGATCACCTCGCTTCAAGCCATCCGTGCTACCCATCGCTATGGCTCTAACCGCCTGAAAGCCTAAATGTTGCTGGACCTCTAAAATTAGCTTACCAGTCTTAACCTCCACCTCCAGAGCCGTGTGGATTTTTGGCAAAGCTTCAGGAAAAGAGACGTCAACGACGGCGCCAATGACCTGAATTATCTGACCTTGATGATTAGTTTCTTTTTTCATATAGATAAATTTCGTCTTATTCTAATTAACAATTAATTTTGAACACTGCTCGCCCCTGAGGAAATTTCCGCAATCTCCGCCGTGATGAGGGCCTGTCTAGCTTTATTATAAAAGCGAGTTAGCTCGTCAATAATATCTTCCGCCGCTCTAGAGGCCTGACTCATCGCACTCATTCTAGCGCTATGCTCAGCAGCATTAGATTCTAACAGCCCTTGATAGAGCTGCAGTTCTATCAGTCGGGGCAACAAATAGTCTAACACCTCACTATCATTAGGTTCGTAAATAAAGCTATGATTTTTCTTGGCCCGGCGCTTTAATCGATCAGCCTCAGTTTCCTGCACCCGACCACCCTCAGCTCCCGCTAAATACTTATCCGTTCCCTCTAATTCAATTGGTAGTAATTGTCTAACTCTCGGGACTTGCTGACTAGGGTTGATAAAGTCTGTATAAGCAATGAGGACTTTATCATACTTGCCAGCCAAATAGTCATCAATGATAATTTTCGCAATCGGCGAGACTTCGACAGCGCTAGGCTTTAAATCATTTTTAGGAAACTCGGCAATCACTGGATAGGCAAAACGTCGTCTCACTAAGTCGCCTCTTTTGCCCACTAAGATAAAGTCGGTCGGCAGGTCATTGTGAGTTTTGATAGACTGCACCGCCTTGTTAACTACTGCGGTATTAAAGCCTCCACATAGACCACGATTAGAGGCAATCAGCACGATAACTACCTTCTCGGTTTTAGTCTTTTTTTCTAACAGGGGATGAATTAATTTATCTGAACCAACTGCTTCCGCTATATTAATTGCCACTCCCCAGCCGATCTTAGCATAGGCTCGGGTTTTTATAACCGCTTCAACCGCACGACGCATCTTAGCGGCTGCCACCATTTCCATCGCTTTCGTAATCTTTTTAGTGCTAGAAATGGATTTAATTCTCTTTTTTATTTCCTTAGCTTGAGACATGGTTTAATTGAGGATTAGGCTGATAAATAATCTAATGAGCTTTTAAAATTATTAATTAACTCTTCTAAGGTCGCTTCCATCTTGGGGCTTAACTCTCCTTTAGTTTTAATTTCATTTAGCGCCGCTTGGTTATTGTTACGAACATAGACAATGAGGTCTCTTTCAAATTGAGAGACCTGGGCAACAGGAACCTGATCAAAATGCCCTTGAGAAAAAGCGTAATAGATTAAGACCTGCTCCTCTACCGCTACTGGAGAATATTGGTCTTGCTTAAATATTTCAAATAATCGCTCCCCTCGCTTTAATTTCTTTTTAGTCTCTTCATCTAGGTCTGAACCAAATTGAGCAAAGGCCGCTAACTCTCGGTACTGAGCAGCTTCTAGCTTGATCTTGCCGGCCACTTGCTTCATCGCCTTGATTTGAGCTGAAGAACCCACTCGGGACACCGAGATACCTACACTGATAGCCGGGCGATTACCCTGATAGAACAGGTCTGACTCTAAATAGATTTGTCCGTCGGTGATAGAAATAACATTGGTGGGGATATAAGCAGAAACATCACCCGCCTGAGTTTCAATAATTGGCAACGAGGTAATTGACCCGCCACCATACTTCTGACTCAACTTACAAGACCTTTCCAGCAGCCGAGAATGGAGATAAAAAACATCTCCCGGATAAGCCTCTCGCCCTGGGGGTCGCTTTAATAGTAGTGATATCTCCCGATAACTAACTGCGTGCTTGGATAAGTCATCATAAACAATTAGAACATCCTCTCCCTGGTCTAGAAAATATTCTGCCATAGCGGTACCAGCATAAGGAGAGATATACAGCAAGGAGGCGGGGTCACTTGCTCCCGCTAGAACGACGGTGGTATATTTCATCGCTCCGGTCTCTTTCAGCTTAGCCACTAGGCTAGCCACCTTAGACTCTTTTTGACCAATCGCTACATAAATACACTTCATATTCTCGCCTTGCTGATTAATAATTGTATCAATAGCAATGGCCGTCTTTCCTATTTGACGATCACCAATAATTAATTCTCGTTGTCCTCGGCCAATGGGAATCATCGCGTCAATAGCCTTAATACCCGTCTTAACTGGCTCCTTAACTGGCTCACGGCTAATTACCCCTGAAGCTATTTTCTCAATTGGATAATATTTCTTAGCCTTAATTTCTCCCTGGCCATCAACTGGTTCTCCCAGCGGGTTAACCACTCGGCCAATTAGACTCTCCCCGACTGGCACCTCTAAAATCTTCTTAGTCGCCAAGACCTCATCTCCCTCGGTGATTAATTTTGCCTCTCCTAAAATAATTGCCCCGACACTGCCTTCGTTAAGATTTAGGGCGACCCCAAACACTGAGCCACTGGCCGTTTTAAATTCTAACATCTCTGACATCATCACTGCTGACAAACCAGACACTGTGGCAATGCCATCGCCAATTTCAATTACCCGACCAAATACTTGCTGCTCCTCTTTGGGGGTATAGGCGCTAATTTGTTTTTTTATCTCCTCTACAATAAAGTCCTTAGTTTCGTTAATCATAGTTTTGTTTTTAAAAGTATTTTATTTCAAAATAATTAGCTAGTTATTTTCTCTTGCAAACGACTAAGTCTAGTCCTTAGACTGGCATCAAAAATCTGATCTCCATATTTAATTATCACCCCGCCCAGCAACTGCTCATCTAGACTCGTCTTAACTGCCGACTCGGGGGCTTGAGCTAGACCAAGTACATAATCACTTAGCTGCCTGATTGTCTTAGCAGGCAATTTAGTCGCACTGATAATTTCCACTTCTAATAGGCCTGTTTGCTTGAGATAAAGTCGCTTAAACTCTGTTAAAATTTTAGACCAGCGATATTGGTCATGTCGGGTAGCCACATAATTAACAAAGGCCTGAAGATTCTGCTGCGCTTCTTTCTGAGGACAATTGGTTACTAGCTCTAGTAAGGCTTGGGCATATTGTTGATTGCTAATACGCATACTATAATCCCTTAATCACTCGCTCTATTACCGCCTGATCTTTTTTAGCATCCATTGCCTCTCCTAAGACCTTCTCCAGGGCTAAACCCACTAGCTCGGCAGTTTGTTTTTTGACCGCCTCCAGCGCTAATTGCTTATCGTGAGCAATTCTTTCTTTTTCTTCGGCAATAACTTGCCGAACCTTCTCCTGGCTTGAGTCTACAATCTCTTGATATTTCAATTCTGCCTTCTCTCGTGACTCGGTAATAATTAAATTGGCTTCTTGGCGAGCAGTGGCAATAATTGCCTCCCGCTCTTTAATTGCCTCTTGTTTTGCCTGACTAGCTAAATCGCTATCCGCTAAACTTTTGACTACCTTTAGTCGTCTCTCTTCTAAAATCTTAAACACGGGCTGATAGGCAAAGCGCCATAAAACAAAAATCAAGATCGCAAAGTTAACTAATTGCGCTATTAGGATTCTCCAATCTAAACCTAAGGCGTTGATAAGTTCCATAATAATATAGTAGCTAAAAAACAAATTAGTCCGCCTGCCTAGGCGGATTTATTTGCCTTCTAGGCAAAGAGAATAATCAAAGCGACCACTAGGGCATAAATACCGGTTGACTCCGTAATTGCCATGGCCACAAACATCAAGGGAGAAATTTTACCACTAGCTTCGGGATTACGCCCAATCGCCTCTAAGGCCTTTGAGGCGGCAATCCCCTCACCAATGGCGGGGCCAATTGCTCCTAGTCCGATGGCTAGTCCGGCACCGATATATTTAGCTGCTTCCATGTCCATATTTTTCTTAAAATTAGTTAATAAATAAATTAAAATTATAACTTAGGCGACCTCGGCGGCTTCTGTTTCTGAGGCCATCGAGATAAAGACTAAGGTTAGTACTGAGAAAACAAAGGGCTGAACTACTGCGGTTAAAATGCCTAGAAAACTAAAGGGGAGAGGGACAATAAACGGAGCGAGAAATAACATCACTGCTCCTAAAACTTCACCCGCAAACATATTACCAAATAATCGGAAAGAGAGCGAGACCACTTTAGCCAATTCGCCAATTAGATCCATTAGTCCTAAAAAGAACTTCAACGGGTTGGTGAAATTAAAAAACTTGCCTAGATAACGCCAGGGGCCGACGGTCACAATAGCGACTAACTGCATTATAATCACCCCAATAATTGTCATCAGAAAAACTAAGCCATAGTCAGCCATGATTGCTCTAAACAAGGGCACTACTCCCCCGGCAGTTTTTAGGGTAATCGCTGCTTGCCCGGGGATAAAGGTTAGTAGATTGCAAAACAAAACAAAAAAGAACATGGTAAAGATTAAGGGAAAAGCTCTTTTGGCCTTCTTTTCATCGCCCGTAATGGAAATCATAAAAGCAAACGCCCCCTCAATTAACATCTCTACGGCACTTTGTAATTTACCGGGCTTAAGCTTTAGAAGACTATTAAAAATTATTACCCCAATAATTAGTAGCATTGAAGAAATAATTAACCAAAAGAAGGTATTAGAAATTGGCCAAGAGCCAATATAAAAAAGTATTTCTGGTGATAGAGAAATATTTAAACTCATAAACTATTTAGCTTGTTGAGAGTCAGCTGACGACTTAGTTGGCTTCTGATTAGCCTCTATTAGCCGATTAATTCTGCCTAGCTTTTTAAATAATAAAATATTAGTGGTGATAAAAGCAATTAAAACTCCTCCCAATATTCCCCAGGGGGAAGTTTGGTAAAGACGGTCAATAATAAAGCCGCTGCCTCCTAAAATTAGCAAAGGTCCTAAAATGGAACCTAAACTATAGGTGGCGGTAGCAATGATTAATTCTTTCAGGGCTCGCTTGTCCATAACTAGGCTTTTAATTAAGTTTAAATAATTTCTTAGCATTAGCCAAGGTCGCTTCCGCTATACGCTCTATTCTCAGATTCTTGATCTCTGCTATCCGCTGAGCAACATATTGAACCAGCAATGGCTCATTGCGCTTGCCTCGGTAAGGCTCGGGAGTCATAAAGGGGGTATCGGTTTCTATCATTATCTTATCAAGAGGCACCTTCCTAATTAACTCATCCCACTGCTGACTAAAGGTAATTAATCCAGTAAATGAAATCAGTAGTCCTAAATTGAAATAGCGCCAAGCTAAATCTTCGTCTCCTGAAAAACAATGCATCACTCCCCAGGGACGATCAGGGGGAATTATCTCACTATACTCTTTCTTAAACTCTTCCAATATCCCCACTAAGTCATCATGGGCTTGACGGCAGTGAATAATTACCGGCAAATCTAGACTCCGAGCTAGTAGCAATTGCTCCACAAAAACTGCCTGTTGCTTTTCCTTGATCGCTCTAACATCTTCTTTAGGATTTAAATGATAATAGTCTAAACCAATCTCACCAATTGCCACCACCTTTTCAAAGCTAGCTAGCTTTTCATAGCTACCATAATCAAAGTTTTCTAAACGATAATTTTCTTGAACCAAGCTAGCTCCTGACTCATCAGCTGTTTCTGGTCTAGCAATATTATTGGGATGTAAGCCCACTGCCGCATAAACTCCCTTTTGATATTTATTAGCCAAATTCAAGCTCCGATTAGAGCTTTTATAATCAGCACCAACTAAAATCATCCAAACATTATTATCTAGTGCTCGCCTGATCACTTCTTCGGCATCCTCCTTGAAGTCACTGGAGTCAAGATGAGCGTGGGTATCTATTAAGGTCATAAATATAAAAAACGCGAATTAACGCGTTTTTATTATATCAAATAATCAGAGGAAGTCAATAATCAATAAAAATGGTTTTTAGCTAAAATTAAGTAAAATAATTGGAATATCTACAGGCTTAAATATTTAATTCCTTAAGTAGTTGTTGTTGTTTCTTATTTAACTTACTAGGAATTGTCACCTTAATCTTAACATAATGGTCTCCCTGGTCACTAGAGTGTAGTTTAGAAATCCCCTTGCCCCTAACCTTAAAAACAGTTTCTGCTTGAGTTCCGGCAGGGATCTTTAACTTCACCTGACCATGAATAGTCTCTAGGTCAATCTTGTCGCCTAAAATTGCTTGAGTAATACTAATTTTTTGTTCAGTATGAATATTATAACCTTCTCTAATAAATCGTCGGTCAGCCTTGACCTTAATCCTGAGATATAAGTCTCCTGCTGCTCCGCCTTTCATACCCGCCTCACCTTGTCCACTTAGTCTAATTGACTCTCCAGTGTCTATGCCGGCCGGGATTCTCACCTTTAGTTTAACCTTATCTTGAGTAATGCCTAGACCCGCACAACGCTTACACTTCTGTTCATAAGTCTGCCCTTCACCCTGACAAGTTGGGCAGACTGACTGGGACTTAATATTACCTAAAATAGTTCGCTGCAGTTTGCTCACTTGACCCGTTCCCTGACAAGTAGCACAAGTCTCCACCTTGGTATTCGGTTCTGCTCCCGCTCCCTGACAATGAGCACAGGTAACATTTTTAGAAAACTCTAATTCTTTTTCGGCGCCAAATACCGCTTCCTGGAAATCTAGGGTTAACATCATTTCTATATCTCGTCCTCGTCGCTTAGTTGAGCGACCACCTTCTGCTGAGCGTCCTCCAAAGCCAAAAATATCACCAAAGCCTCCAAAAAGGTCATCTAAATCAACATTAATTCCTCCCTGCCAGTTACCAAAACCTTGACCACTAAAGCCGCTCCAGCCACCACCTGCACCGCCACCACTAAAGGCGGCTGAGCCAAACTGGTCATAGCGCTGCCTCTTTTCGGCATTGCCTAAAACTTGATAAGCCTCATTAAGCTCCTTAAACTTCTCCTGATCACCCCCCTTATCGGGATGATGCTCATGAGCTTTCTTACGAAAAGCCGTTTTTATTTCTTCGGCGGAGGCGGTTTTATTAACTCCTAAAATTTGATAATAGTCTTTGTCCATATTTTTTACTCTCCGACCCATTCCTGCTTTAGCAGAAATGGGTTAAGAATAAATAATTACTTATCGGTCTCTGGACCTGTTTGTCCTTCTTCTGAATTAGTTTCCTCAACCTCGCCTTCAACTACCTGCTCTCCTTCTTTAGCGGGCTCTTCTTTGACCTCAGCCTCTGGAGTGGCTTGCTGCTGATACATCGCTGCCCCAATCTTTTGAGCAAGTTCATTAATTTCTTCCATTTTCTTCTTCAGTTCCTCTGTCTGTCCTTCGGCCTGAATCTTTTTCAGTTCAGCGGTCTTGGTTTCTAGTTCCTGCTTATCCTCAGGCTTCATCTTGTCGCCTGACTCTTTAAGCATTTTTTCCATAGTGAAAATCACAGCATCAACCTGATTCTTGACCTCCGCCGCTTCTTTCTTTTGCTTATCCTCAGTGGCATGAATCTCGGCCTCTTTTTTCATTTTCTCAATCTCCTCATCAGATAAGCCAGATGAAGCGGTAATGGTGATCTTTTGCTGCTTATTAGTTGCCTTATCAGTAGCCGACACATTCAAAATACCATTAGCATCTAAGTCAAACTTAACCTCTACTTGTGGCACCCCTCGGGGAGCAGCGGGAATGCCGTCTAAAGTGAAGTGGCCTAAAGTTTTGTTATCACTAGCCATTGGCCGCTCACCTTGAACTACATGAATTTCTACTGCTGTCTGTCCATCGGCTGCCGTGGAGAAAATTTGTGACTTAGAGGCGGGGATGGTGGTATTGCGTTCAATCAAAGGAGTCGCCACTCCACCCAAAGTTTCTATTCCTAAAGTTAAGGGAGTGACATCTAGCAACAATACATCCTTAACATCTCCTTGTAATACTCCGGCCTGAACAGCGGCTCCAGTAGCCACCACTTCATCGGGATTAACGGTTAGGTTAGGCTCTTTACCGAAGAACTCTTTAACCTTCTGCACCACTAATGGCATTCTGGTCATTCCGCCAACTAAAATAACTTCCTCAATATCTTCCACCTTAAAGCCGGCATCATCTAGAGCTTGGCGACAAGGCTCAATTGTTTTGTCCACCAAATCAGCCACCAAGGACTCCAGTTTAGCTCTAGTCATTTTCATTACCAAATGCTTAGGTCCATTTTCATCGGTAGTGATAAAGGGTTGATTAATCTCTGTTTCCTGAGCAGTTGATAGTTCAATCTTTGCTTTCTCAGCTGACTCCTTGATTCTCTGCAAGGCTAAGGTATCTTTAGACAAATCAATGCCCTGATCTTTTTTAAATTCCTCAATAATCCAGTTAATAATCTTCTGATCAAAATCTTCTCCGCCTAAGTGAGTGTTCCCGTTAGTAGCCTTAACCTCCACTGTGTCGGCAGAAATATCTAAGACGGAAACATCAAAAGTCCCTCCTCCAAGATCGTAAACCACTGCCTGCTGCCCCTTCTTTTTATCAAAGCCATAGGCGAGAGCGGCGGCGGTTGGTTCGTTAATAATCCGCTCCACTTCCAGACCAGCAATCGCTCCGGCATCCTTAGTGGCTTGTCGTTGCGAATCATTGAAATAGGCGGGGACGGTAATAATTGCCTTGGTAATTGGCTCACCAATCTTAGCCTCAGCATCAGCTTTTAATTTAGCTAAAATCATCGCCGAGATCTCCTGGGGACTATAGTCTTTATCGCCTAAGGTAACTTTCACCCCTTCGCCTGATTGAACTATTTTATAGGGGGCAGTCCGAGCATCCTTTTGGACCTCTTCTTCTGAAAAGTGGCGACCAATTAAGCGCTTAACCGCATACACGGTATTCTCAGGATTAATGACCGATTGGCGCTTAGCGGCTTGACCCACTAAGCGTTCGTTGTTTTTAGAGACGGCCACTATTGAGGGAGTCGTTCGGTTTCCTTCAATATTCTCTATAATCTTGGGTAGACCACCTTCCATGATCGCCATGGCGGAATTAGTGGTTCCCAAATCTATTCCTAAAATTTTTGACATATTTTTTTATTATTATTTTTTCTTATTTTTTATTTTAATCACTTTAGCCTGTTTAGCGGTTAATTTTGGAATGGTAATTTTCAAAATTCCTTCCTCATTAACTGCCTCGGCTTCATCACCATTGACCTTAGCGGGCAAAGGGAGGGAGCGATAAAATGAGCCTCGCCTAATCTCCTGACGATAATAGTTCTTATCATCCACCTCGCTCTTTTTCTCACTCTCGCCTTTAATCGCGAGCACATTATTCTCAATTGAGACCTTAACCTGCTCAGGATTAATTCCCCCTAACTGCACTTCAACAATGATGTTATGCTTATCCTCATACATATCTAGGGCTGGGGTAAAGCCAAATTGACTTCCTCTAACTGTTGGCAACATGGAGTCCATTAGTTTATCCAGGTCGTCAAAGTCAGGGAAAATTGGGGTCCATTTAATTAATGACATAGATTTTTACCTATTCTTCTCCCTAAACTAGCTTAACTAGTGGTAGGAAAAAGAATCTTAATTAATATTTTTTATTATTTTTTATCAGCGACCTTAACCTTAGCTGGTCTAATCACTCGGTCCTGCAATTTGTAGCCTGGTTTCACTTCTACTTGGACAATATCGCCGGTACCCGCGACTGCCTCCATAGTGTCATGATCAAATTTCTCACCAACAGTTTTTATCTCCGTAACGCCATAAACTGCTAAGACCTCTTTAAATTGCTTTAATACCAGGTTAACTCCTTGCACCCAGGGGCTGCGCTGCTCCGCCTCACTTAAATTAGCGACTGACATCTTTAAATGGTCATAAACGGGCAGAATTTCTTGCAAGAAATCTTCTAGGGCATATTTAATAAAACTTTCTTTCTCCTTAACTTGCTGTTTTACTAAATTCTGATAGTCAGCTAGGGCTCTTAGATATTTATTCTCCCAAGAGTCGGTTTCGGCCTCAATAAACTCAAACCGGGGCTGAACGCCAGACTTGGTCTCTACTTGAGATAGAAACTCTTCCTTAGTTCTTACCCAAATCTTTTTTTCATCTTTTAGGTCCTGATAAACAACTAAGTCTTGTTTTTGGTCTGAACCCTTGGCTAAATTGAGCAGGCGATATTCCCTGCCTTTAAAATGACGGTACCGTCCTGTTTTTAGTTCTGACATAGTTAATGATTATTTAAACTTATTATTTAAAAACTCTATTAAAGCGATATTTTTATCATAGTCCATCCGCATCGGCCCTAAAATACCAATCACCCCGTGCTGTTTATTCTTTTCATACTTCAAGAGCACCGTGCTTAAAAAATTACCAAAAGGATTCTGACTACCAATTAATACTTGTGTTCCTAGCTCTAAATCTTCAAAGACCTCGTCAATAATTTCTTCTAAGCGGTCAATAATGGCTGAGGCATCATAGACCATTTTTGCTTGACTAAATTCTGCTTGTGAAAAAAGATTGCTTAAGCCAGTATAATATAGATCATTCTTATGAAAGGCCCAAAAAACTGCTCCCTTGGATAATTCAGAAATTAGTTTAGCAGTTTGCCGATAGGAACTTTCATCTTCCTGAAAAACTTGATTGAGCTGGGCTAATTCTGAGTCGGATAGCTTAACCTTAATTCCTTCATTAATTATTTTCTCTAAATATTGCTCATAGGCAATTTCAGTTGGCAAACGCCCGGCTGAGGTATGGGGTTGATAAATATAGCCCGCCTCTTCTAGCTCCATCATTTCATTTCTAACCGTCGCTGGAGACACCTTAAGGCAATACTTATCAACTAGCACTCCTGAAGAAACCGGCGCCGCGGTTTCTAGATGCTCTTTGATAATAATTTCTAAAATTGTCTGCTTACGCGGAGAGATCATAAAGTTATAAAACTAATAGTCTCATTATAAACAAAATTAGCACTCAAGTCAAGAGAGTGCTAAATATTGCTATTTATATTGATTATTAGCCAAAAAACTACATCCCTAATTTTTGCTTCACTTTCATGTTTAGCTCATAAACTGCCGGTGTATTCAATTTCTTCATAGAAAAATCCTGACTAGCCCGATAACCTAAACTATAGTATTTTAATGGCAACTGATTAATCAAACTATCGGTTAAAAGATGTACTGACCCAGAGAAGGCGAGGCTAATTAAGGCTACTTTAGCTAAAGTTTTTTTTCTAAACAGATAAGCGGCTAGTCCTAAGAGGGGCAGATACTCCCAAGCATGGAACCAAAGATAGGCTTTTTCACTATAGAGAAACTGACGTCCTTGAAAGAAATACAAGAGCTGAAACTTTTCAGGAAAAACTAACCAGTATTCTAAGACATGGTCCAGGTCAATAAAAAAGCCGCCGATAATTCCTAAGGCTATCCCTAGCCAGAGTCGTTTAAAATAATAACCGACCAGGGCGCCACTAAGCACGGCCAAAATAAAATGCAAAGATAAATGAATGCTTAAAGGCATAATAATTATTAGTTAAATTTCTTAATTCTCCGCCTGCCTGCTCGGATCAAAATACCAAGCGAGGATTTCTCGGGCAATTGGCGCTGCCATGGTGCTTCCTTCTACCCCTTCTTCCACTAAGACCACTAAGGCCAGTTCTGGCTTCTCATAGGGAGCAAAAGCGATAAACCAGGCATGGGGAGAATAGCGACTAGACCACTGGGCTGTTCCCGTCTTTCCAGCAGCTGCAATGGGCAAGCTTCCTAGAGACTGGGCGCTACCGGCGGTAATGGTTTGGCGCATCCCCTCTCTAACTATTTTTAAATTATCACTGGAAATAAAATTACTTCTTATCACTGTTGGTTTAATCTCTTGGACCACCTCATTGCTCGGGCTGAGCAAATTCTTAACTAAACGGGGCTGATAAAGCGTTCCCCCATTAGCAATGGCGGCGGTATAGTTAAGCACTTGCAAGGGGGTGGTTAAAACATCTCCCTGGCCAATAGATACATGATAAGTGTCTCCAATATACCAAGCCTCTTGCTTAACCGTTTCCTTCCACTCCTTGCTGGGGACTAAGCCACTTAACTCACCCGGCAAGTCCAGACCGCTAGCTGTTCCTAGACCAAAGAGCTTAGCATACTTAACTAAACGATCTATCCCCAGGCCAACAAAGTCCTGGTAGCCGCCGCCGATATAATAGAAAAAGGTATTTACTGACTCAGCAATCGCTTTGCGAACATCAGTTAGTCCGTGCCCACCAGCCTTCCAGTCAGGAAAGAACCAAACATTAATCCCAATTCCTCCCACACTATTTATTTTAGTATTAGCACTAATTACGCCCTCCTCCAAGGCTCCAGCCGCAAAAATTGGTTTAATAGTTGAACCTGATGGATACTCCCCGCCAATCGCTCGGTTAAGTAGTGGCTTGTTTTTATCCGCCAATAGGGCGCTATAGTCAGTCTGGCTAATTCCCCGCGCAAAGAGATTATTATTATAGGCTGGCAAGGAGACTAGGCTTAAAATTTCCCCATTATTAGGATTCATAATAATAACTACCCCTCGGCTAAGTTGATTTCTATCTAAATAGCTTTGCAAGATCTCCTCACTCTTTAATTGTAAGTCTAAATCCAAAGTTAATTGCAAATTATCACCATCAATTGCGCCCCGCTCACTAACCACTCGCTTTTGTCGTCCTAAGGCATCAACTTCAATGCTTTTGTTTCCCACCACTCCCCTAAGTTCAGTCTCCCAGGAATTCTCTATCCCCGCTTTGCCCAGATAGTCTATCGGTGAATACTTCGGAGCTAGTCTTGTTAATTCTGTTTGATTAATTTTACCAGTATAGCCTAAAAGATGCGCTAGACTACTTTCTCCTAATACCGAAAAATTATCCTGATAGTCTAGTGGCAGGAGATATTCTCGCTTAGTCTTGCTAGAGAGGAATACTCCTGGCCATTGCGGCAAGTGGAGCATGATGTCTATAGCTTGCTCATATTCTATGTTCTCGGCCACAAACAGGGGCTGGTAGGACTCTAAAGAGCCTAGCTTCACTTTGGCTAAAGATTCTTTAGTTTGATAGAAAATAGGCGAGTCGCTAATAATATTTAAGTGCTGAGCTGAGTCAGTCTCAGTTGCTAATACTAATTCTTCATTAACTGGTGAGTCTGCCAGCCGGCCTTCTATGACCGCACTGATTTCTCTTAAAAGCTCATCCCGAACTAGCTCTTCACGGGGCAAGTCTATTGGTCGTAGATAAAGAACAAAGTTGGCTTTGTTTCTTACCAAAGGGCGCAGGTCTTTATCGTAAATAATCCCTCTTTTAGGCTCTATCACTTCCGAACGCAAACGATTCCCCTCAGCTAACAAGCGATAATAGTCGCCTTTAACTACCTGCAACCAAACTGAGCGACCGATAATAATTCCTAGAGCGATAATGAGTACTAGGTAGAAATATTTTAATTTAGCAAAATTAAAGGTCAGACTAAGGGCTTCCTTGTTGCCCTCATCTGATAGGAAAGATTGCTCTACCCAATCAGCTTGATAGGCCGGGTCTTTTAAGTGCCCATACTGTCCGCCCTCCTTAACTAAAAACGGGTCAGCCTGCTCATCGGTTAAAAATTGAGTTTTAATTTTTCTAGCTTTAAATTTAAACATAATCTTACCTCAACATAAACAATCTTAACGCTAATTGCTCATTCTGGCAACTAAAAAACTTATCCCCAGGATAGTTAATTTCTTTATATTTTTTTCATTTTTTTAAGGATATAATAAACTTAGTTTAGTTAAATTTTTTATTTTATCTTTTATTATTTTCTATGGCCCTACTCATCATTGAAGATGATCAAGATATTGTTCTCTCTTTAACTGTTTCTTTAAATCAAGCCGGCTTTGAAGTTAGTGCCGCTACTGACGGCCTAGAGGGCTTGCAAATGGCTCGCAGCAATCGCTATGAACTAATCATCTTAGATTGCAACCTCCCTCGCTTAAGTGGTTTTGAGATTATTAAAACACTCCGTGCCGAAAATATTGCCACTCCCATTATTATGCTCACGGTCTTAAGTGAACTTAATGATAAAATTACCGCCCTAGACCTTGGTAGTGACGACTATCTATCCAAGCCTTTTTCTGCCTCAGAGTTAATTGCTAGAATCAAAGCCCAACTCAGGCGTCCCCAAGCCCTTCAGGGGCAAGTCATGAAGCTGGGCAACTTAGAATTAGACCCTAGTCGTTTCTTGGTGAAGCGCGGACATAAAAAAATTAAATTATCTACTAAGGAGTTCACCCTTTTAGAGCTATTATTAAAAAACAAAGGCCACTATCTACCTCGTCAAAAAATAATTGATCAAGTCTGGGATGAAAATGCAGACCCTTTTTCTAATACCCTAGAAGTCCATATTATGAACTTAAGGAAAAAATTAGCTTCCCGTGGCCAACCCCAGATCTATACCGCTAGCAATCGCGGTTACAAGATAGATTTAGAAAAATAATTAATTAGATTTTAATTTTAATAAAATAAAAATCAACCTTCTGTGTAGCAGGGGTTTTATTTTTTTATTATGAAAAATAATATCTTTTTTAATAAACTTTCCGATCTATTCTGGTTATTAGTTTTGCCCAATGGCTCCAGTCAGGCTCTCAGACGCCAACAGTTAATTGTTAATCTAGTTGCCCTAATTTCCATTCTCGCCCTATTCTTTTTAATTATCTTTCAGTTAAGTGGTCTCATTTTTAATTGCCCCGGCCACTGTCCCCCGCTCTTGGTCTCCTTAGCTTATTTAATATTCTTTCTAGTAATTCTTTGGCTTAGTCACCAAGGACATCTTCAAGCCACTGCCTTCTTGATGATCACCATTTTCTCTTTCCCTGCTCTTTATCATTTAATTAACTGGGGAACAGACTTTCCCACGGCACTTATCTTAAGTATTCTAATTATTATTCTCAGTGGCATCTTTTTTGGTTCAACCGCAATTATTATCTCTACTCTAATAACTGTCTGCCTCCTAATCTTAATTAGTTGGGCTCAGAATTGGGGATTAATCTCTGTCTATTCAAGTTGGCACCAGCACCCTGTCTCGGTGAGCATCGCGGTTACTCATAGTGCCCTAATCTCCATTATCGCTACTGTCGCTTGGCTGTTTTGTCGAGAAACCAGTCAAGCTCTTCGGCGGGCTTTAGTTAGCGAACGACTACTAACTGAAGAGAGAAATTTTCTAGAAGCGGAAGTGGACCTAAAAACCAAAGAAATGCTTGATCTAAAAAGTGAGCAGCTCAAGAAGTTGTGCCGTTTAGCTGAATTAGGGCGCCTATCATCGGGCATCTTCCACGATCTAATTAACCCGCTCAGTGCTATTTCTCTTAACCTAGAGCAAGTCAATGATCAAGCGCCAGCTCCCGCTGCTCAGGCTAAGCAATTTCTAAACCAAGCCCTAGTTGCCGCTAAGCGGGCGGAGCGATTAATTGGTTCCCTAAAAAGGCAGCTCAACCAAGAGTCTAGTATCTGTTGTTTTTGCTTAAATGACCTCTTGCTGGAAAGCTTAGAACTGCTTGGCTACAAGGCTCGTCAGGCCCAAGTGTCTTTTAGGCTAATTCTAAACAAGCAATACCAACTAACGGGTGACCCTCTTAAATTTAGCCAAGTGCTTACCAATATTTTAGCTAACGCTATTGAAGCCTGCGAAGCTAATGCCGCTAAAGAAGTTTTTATTACCCTAAGGGTCAGTCGGCGCCAGTCTGTTCTGAGTATTTCTGATCGGGGAACAGGAATAAATCCGAAGGACTTTTCTAAACTATTTAAACCGCTGTTTAGCACTAAGGGCGGGGTTGGCCGAGGGACTGGCATTGGTCTAGCCATGAGCAAGGAGATCATTGAAAGAGACTTTTCTGGAAAAATTGCCGTCGCTAACAATCCTTCCGGCGGAGCAAAGTTTAGCATTATCTTGCCTAACAAAAAACTAGACAGGATTTTTGTCTAGTTTAATAATCATTAATTATTTTCCCTAATCTTTGATTGCTTGCGCGACCACTACCGCCACCTGCTTATCTAAGGCTGGTGGCAAAATTTGATCTACCCGGGGTTCGACCACTAGTGAGGCAATATTTTCTGCAGCTCTAATTAGCATGGTATCGGTAATCTGCTTTACTTGATTATCTAAGGCCCCGCGAAAGATTCCTGGAAACGCTAAAACATTATTCACCTGATTAGGGTAGTCACTGCGACCAGTAGCCACTATTAGGGCGCCAGCTTGCTGGGCTAGCTCGGGCATAATCTCTGGCTCAGGGTTAGCTAGGGCGAAGATAATTGGCCTAGGGGCCATCGTTTTAATCATCGCTGGACTTAAAGCCTTAGGCACTGAAACGCCAATAAATACTTGAGCTCCCTGAATAATCGTCTCTAGAGGTCCCGCTAACTTTTCCGGATTGCTCAGTTTAGCTAAACGCTCCTTAGCAGGATTAAGGCCGGCTCGTCCTTCGTAAATAGCACCTTGGCTATCACTAATAATTAGCTGTCTAAAACCATATTTATAGAGCAACTCCGCTATCGCCAGCCCAGCGGCACCCGCGCCACTGATAACTACTTTAGCTAATTCTGGTGATAAGTCTTTTAGTCGCAAAGCATTTATTAATCCCGCTAAAACTACCGTAGCCGTTCCATGTTGGTCATCATGCATAACGGGAATATCTAACTCTTCTTTTAGTCTAGCTTCAATTTCAAAGCAGCGTGGAGCAGAGATGTCTTCTAAATTAATCCCCCCAAAACTAGGCGCTAAATACTTAACCGTCTTAATTATCTCCTCAGTGTCTTGAGTGGCTAAGCAAAGCGGAAAAGCATTAACTCCCGCAAACTCAGAAAACAAGGCACATTTTCCTTCCATTACTGGCATCGCTCCCTCGGGGCCAATATTACCTAAACCCAAAACAGCACTACCATCACTAATCACTGCTATCGTATTACCTTTAATAGTATACTGCCTCGCTTGTTCCTTGTCGGCTGCAATTAATCGGCTAACTGCCGCTACTCCCGGGGTATAGACTAAGGCTAAGTCTTCCCGGCTAGTGATGGCTGACTTTGATTTAACTAGCAACTTCCCTTGAAGCTGACGATGAAGCTCTAAAGAAGCCTGATCATTATTTATTGACATATATATTATTTATTTAAAGGAAGCCAGTTTGCAGGATGATAAAGATCAGATAAACTAAAATCAAAATTGCTCCCTCCCAACGACTAAGTCTCTTGCCACTCTTGTAGAAGATTAGCACCAAGGAAAACAAGACTAACATAGTTAACAGGGTCACTAAGTGAGGACCGGTAACCTCTAGTTTAACTGTTTGAGTAAAAGCCACTATTCCTAAGATTAAGGAATTGAACAAAGCTGAGCTTAATAAATTACTAAAAGATAATTCCCCCGCCTTCTTTTTAAAGGAAGCGAAGGCCACGGTTAACTCTGGCAAATTGGTTCCTATGGGGAAGAAAATTAAACCGATTAAATAAGGGGACACGGAGTAACTGCTTAAAGCATTAAGGGTAAGCTCCACTATCGCATCCGCGGTTACTACTACCACGATCATTCCCACTATCACGATTAGCAACTCTTTCATGGCCTTACTTTCTTTTAGCGAAGTTAGTCTAAATTTAACACTCCGACTGGAGCCCTGATAAAGGCGCCACATCAGCAGAACAAACAAAGCAATAATAATTAGACCATCAAGCATTCCTAATCCGCCTTTAAGGGCTAAAATAGCGGGTATTAGCATATAGGCTAAGGCCAGAGCCAAGAAGCCATACTCCCCATCATTATCTATACTCCGATTAATTAAGACACTTAGTCCTAGCATCAAGGATAAGATCACTATCGTTCCTCCCAAGAGATTTCCCATTGATAAATCTAGCGCCTTATTATTAATAGAACTAATGGCTACCGCCATCTCGGGAAAGGAGGTCAAAATTCCTAAAATAAAGCCTAAAATAAATACTGGTAAGCCTAACTTAACTGACAATGACTTCACTCGGTCTATCACCTTATCAGCCGCTACTCCTAAAATGATAAATAAAACTATCAGCGCTATCACCGACCAGGCCATTGGCAAGTTGGCAATTAATCCTTTCAGCATAACTTAGATATTTCTTAATTATAAAACTGGCCATCTCTAGCCAGTTTTCATTATAGCATATTCTAAATTTATCGTCAGCTACAAAAAACCCGAAACTTATTGTTTCGGGTTAACTATTCACTAGCAACAAATAGGGCGGTGAATTCTTGATGTCCTGGATGGGACTCATACAAGACTACCTCCCCCTGCTCCTCCCTAATCATCAACTTAATAGGATAGTCATTTAAGATAGCGATCACTAAAGACACCTCCTCAAAATGATCAATGTCTTTAATTAGCTTCTTAGCCTCACCTATCCCTTTAAGTTCATTAAATTTAATCACCCCATACTGAGCTTTTCCCTTCAGCTTTGTTTCAATAAAAAACATCTCTGAAGTCTTGTTAGGGTTTAAAATTTGTACCTGTCGTAAATACGGAGGCGAAAAAGCTGTTAAAACTAAATATCTAAATAGATATTTAAAGTTAAAGCTATGGCCATGTTTTTCCTGTTCTGAGAAGTCAGCCAGAATTAATATGGTGGGCTCTCCGCGCTGCTTACGTTCAGCTAAAATTTCTAGGCTATCTTCTATTCTAGGAAATAGGTCAGTATCACTATCTACTGAATAGAGATAGAAAGGGTCAGGATTAACTAAGCAAAGCTTAGCTATTTCCTGTTTTTGTTCATAAATTGAGGAAAAAACTAAGTCTTCTCCTCGCTCATATCGCTTAACTACTCGATATGACTCTGGGCGAACTAAAAAAATAATTAGCCCCCAGAAGAATACTAAGAGAATTTGTTTTTTCATCATTATTATTCAATTTTAAATGTTCAAACTACTTTTTAATTAACGCGCTATTATCAAAAAGGTAAGATAGGCTAAATACAACAAGACCATCACTGCTCCCTGCCAACGCTTGATCACTCTCTTTTTGCCAATAAATAGTGCTAATAAGAGAAGGAGGGTAGAGAGAACGATCATCCCTATATCTATATTATTACTAGCACTAAACGGTAAAGGCTTGATAGTCGCACTAATTCCTAGGACAAAAAAGAGATTAAAAATATTAGAGCCGACCGCATTACCAATCGCAATATCAGTTTGCTTTTTGTAAGCGGCAACCGCTGAAGTAGCTAGCTCTGGCAAAGAGGTTCCTATCGCCACTATCGTTAAACCAATTAGAGCCTCGCTAGCATTAAATAGTTCGGCGATCTTAACCGCTCCATCAACTATCCATTTGCCACCAAAAATCAAGCCAGCAATTCCTATCCCTATATAGGCCATTGACCTGGCTAAAGACAGGTCCTTAATCTCCTCTCCTTCACTGACCTCTTCCGGCTTGTTCTTAGCAATTCCAAAGGTATAGACTAGGAAGATAATAAAGAAGGCTAGAAGAATTAAACCATCAATTCTAGATAGCAGCCCACTGCTACCAGCTAATAATTCAACTTTATCAATTAATAAATCATTAACCAATAAGCCTAGTACCAAGATAGCTAATAAGCTAAAAGGAATTTCCTTTTTAATTGTACTTTTCTTAGCCTTAAGTGGAAAGATTAAGGCAGAGACTCCTAAGATCAATAAGATGTTAGCAATATTGCTACCTAAGATATTGCCAATCGCAATATCAGCACTTCCAGAAATACTAGCAAAAATATTAACCACTAGCTCTGGAGCAGAAGTTCCAAAGGCGACTATTGTTAAACCGATTACTAAGGTGGGAATCTTAAATTTACCAGCAAAAGAAGCGGCTCCATCTACTAGCAAGTCCGCTCCTTTTATCAAGAGGATAAACCCAATGACAAACAAAATATAGGTAAGCATAAAAATAGTTAATCTATTTAATTTATTAACTCTAACTAGCCAATATTATAACAAAAAAGTGATAAAAAATCAAGTGACCACTTAGGGCTGAAATAGGGTATCAGGCTGAAAGAAGACTTCCCTTACTTCAGGAAATTGTAAGGCAGTGTTTCTAATTTGTAGCCACAATAACCCTACCCGGCAAGAACCTCCAATAGTTAGTCCTGAGGGGTCATCAAAGGTTAAGGTCAAATTGCCATCTTCATCTAAGACTGCCAACTTCAAAGAAAAGCCCGCTAAGGGATATTCGGTACTATAACCAGCCGCTATTTCTGCCTCACTTAGGTCTCCTTCTAGTAATAGATTAATAGTATCTTTAATTGGACTAATCGTTAGAGGAATCTGCCTAGTTACCGGCACTATTCCCCCTGCTCCACAAATTAAATTACCGGTCTCATCTGTATCTAGCTGTTCGTTATAATAATATAACTTAATCTCTCTCAGTCTTTCTGGCTCAATAGTTGTCTCTAATTCTACTTTCTCAGGATTTCTAATCTCAAAGCCTAAATCTACCTCCTGCCCTGAAGCTAAGCCCTCAGTCTCCCAGGTCTCCTCTGCTACCGGATCACTTGTCTCTGCTCTCTCAGCTCCCTGTTGAGCATTAAAGAGCAAATAAAAGGTCAGGACTCCCAAGAGATAGCCCAACATCACCAGCAACAACACTCTAATAATTATTCTTATTTTATTCATACACACTTAATGATTAATT